>CAYXSN010000007.1:0-71135 GCA_964467655.1 uncultured Candidatus Saccharimonadales bacterium
TGGTTCTTCTTCGCTTTTCGCGATTTCGTAATCTTGGGCTCGACTGTTTCGGTAGTGCGCTGGCAAAGTATGACAAACAACTCGTGTCGGGCCGAAGCTACCGACATTGTCCCATCTAGGTAATGTACAATGCCAAGATGGAATACAAAGCATCAGCGCCCGCCAAGCTACTGGGTCAATTAGAGTTTTTGTACGAAAAATATTCCGAAGAATTGCGCGCCACAACGCAGCCGTACTATCTGCGCAAAGTTATTCAGAGCGTGCCATATTATCAGTATAATCCCGAAGACATACTAGTTCGCGAGACCCTCATGGAGCACGCCGAATCTCTGCCAGTGGTCGCCACAGCTTTCTACTCATATATTGATGACGCGGAATCTCAGACCAGCAAATCAGCAAAGTTCGCTAAGGCCATCGATAAAATTACCCCCGACATTATTGATTATCTCACGCCAGCCGACGTAACAATCCAGCGCTTCAAACATTTCGTTGGCATTGGTCCCAAGGATTAACATCTCACATCTCCGCCCACCTTCACGTACGGACCCCACCGCCCATCCCGGTGTTATAAGCCGGGGTGGGCAGCCAACCTTCGCAAAATACGCTACAATAAACCGTAAGCATTGTTGTAGGTGATACCAAAGCAAAAAGATGCGTCACATCTCGCACAGACTAGCCCCTGGAGGGCAGCCACATCCCCACACCAAATGGGGCCTCCTGATGAGTTTATTAATCGTCGGGATTTTGAGTGTGGGGCAGCCGGTGCGAGCAGGCACACCGGGAGTGCAAGCCCCAATCGGGCCGCAGAGTGGCAGCGTGTTTACCGGAACATTCACGTTTAATACCTATATTTACTGCACCGCCGGCTATGAGTTTCCCAGTTCATACTCAAGCAATCTGAACGGCACCCATGGCTTTGCCTTCTATGGGGCACCCGATGGTTCATTGCTACTGAGCATTGATGGTGGCGGTTTGATCCTGCTTACCTCATGTGGCGACCCTTTCGGCGGCGCTGCCACCCACGTGGTTACCTATACCGTCACAAAAACCAACGGCGCGCCACCCACGCCCACGCCTACCCCGGCACCTACTCCTACGCCCACCCCGACCCACACTCCTACACCCACGCCCCATGGTGGGGGAGGCGGCTCCACGCCGACACCCGCCCCCACGGCGACACCGGCACCCGGCGCCGGACCAACTGCACCACTGCCACCAGGCCAGACGCCGACGCCCGCCCCCACAGCCACTCCAGTACCGGTTGGCGCTGGTACACCGCCGCCAGCGGCGACCACGCTTGATCCGGTGACGGGCAAACAACAGCCCGCTGCTGCTACGACTCCCGCGGCTGCACCCATAACAACGGCGCCAGGGGGCCAGGCAAGCGGATTAGTGAGCGCCCTAAAAGTGGCCGGCGTTTGGATGGTGAGACTGTTCATCTTGGTGCTGGTGCTGTGGCTCCTCGTCAAACTCGCCAGGCGTACCAGTCTTGGCCAAGTAGCCGGCCGGTGGTTGGGTCCCGTGTGGCACAAACTGTGGGCCCCTATCTGGTTGCGCTGGCTCGAACCGCGGCTATTTAGATGGCGATATACTTGGCATCGACATCGCGAAGCCTTGAGCCGCCGCCTGAGCACCGCGAGCCACCATGTGCCGCGCACGTTTCGCAGCCGACTCAACTTGAGTCCGCGTCACCATAGTGGCCAAATGCTGCCGCACCACCACACATCATATCCGTCGTTAGCGCTGCTCATCATCGTAACGACAGTGTTGGCGGCCTCAATGAGTTGGAGTAGCCGGGCGGCCACCACCACCCTTAATCTGACAGTGTTCGGACCACCACCAAGCAGTGGCTCAACCATTACGAGTCCAGCCGATGGCGCTGTGACGGCTACTTCGCCAATCAGCGTGTATGGCACGTGCCCCAGTGGGTTGCTCATCGAGATTTGGAGGGACGGCCTGTTCGCCGGGAGTGACTTCTGTGATGGTAGCGGCTTGTTCTCGGTGCTTGTGACGCTCAATACTGGCGCCAACCACTTGGTCGCTCGCACGGCTGATGCTCTCGGTCAGTACGGTCCCGATTCGTCGTCGGTGACCGTCACGTATAGCCCGCCACCACCCACTCCAACACCGACCCCCAGTGCGTCACCGGCACCACTGACGCCAACGCCCCAACCAACCACCCGGCCGACCAGCTCGCCAGTGTTCCCAGTCCCTAAACCCACTTCAGTACCGGCGCCCGGCCCTTTGGTGCTTGACCCCGGCCGTCATTTTTACCAGACTGTCGAGCCGGGCACTCCAGTAGACTTTGAGCTGGCCGTATCCGGCGGAACGGCTCCTTACCGTGTAGCCTGGGATTACGGCGATGGTCATACAGAACAGACAACTGCTGCTCAAGCCGGGCCGCTCAAGGCCACCCATAGTTACACCGCGGCCGGCGCTTACCAAGTAACGGTCAGGGTGAGGGACGCTACCGGACGGACAGCTCTCATCCAGCTGGCTGTCATTGTGAGTGGTCCTACAGGAGTGCCTACCAGTACGACACATGATGACGGCCTCCTGGGATTCGTCTGGCCACTACTTGTCTTAGTGGCGCTCATCGTTTTGAGCTTCTGGCTGGGGGAGCGACATAAACTCGATCAGGCCCGCCAAACGCTACCTCTTGACAGCCAACGTCATACCACTTAAGCTTGATGCATAAGCCCAAAACAGGCTTACCAAAACACTAAAACCAAACATAAAAAGAAAGCAATACGACTCATGATCCGTACTTCTCGTACTCGCCGTATCCGCAGTGCCGGGCTCGCTCGCGCTTGGATAGCGGCTGTTTTAGTGGTCGGGGGATTGTTCGTGCCCTGGCTCAACGCGCAGGCGGCTACATTGTCCGCCGCATCCATCGCCCTATCCGACCCTCGTCCGAACACGCCGTCAGTGAATTACACGTTTACCGCCTCGAGCGTATCCACCGGCGGTCCAGGTTTGATTCGTTGCATCAAGATGGTGTATGCCGATGCTCCCAGCGCCGGCTCAGTGCCCGCCGGCATGACAACAACGGGCGCAACCGTTAACACCGCTGGTACCAACTATGTGCCGACCCCGGCCAGCTGGACCCTCAATGCGACCACGAACGGCACCCTGCAACTGACACTAGCCGGTGGCGAAACTCCCGCCAGTGGTACCGCCAGAACCGTGAGTATCAATGGCATCACCAACGGCAGCACCGCCAATACTGCCTACTTCCTGCGCTTCAATACCTATTCAAACACCGACTGCGCCACCGGTCCAGTTGATTCGACAGTTGTCCAGTTCATCATGACCAATGGCTCAACCTTGTCACTGACCGTCGACAACACCTTGACGTTTACCGTAAATGCTGTGGCCTCAGGTCAGACCTGTAACGGAGCTACCTCGACTGCGGCGTCAACTTCAACCACCATTCCGTTTGGTACCGTATCGCCGGCCTCAAACGCCATCGTCTGCCAAGACCTCACAGCCTCTACCAACGCCACCAACGGCTACACCATCTACGCCCGCTATACAGCCGCCCCCACCAACACGCTGTCGCAGACCATTGACCCCGTCTCTGGATCAAACGCTACACCAGCCGCTTTCAGTGCTGCCGGAACCGAAGCATATGGGTACACTACCAACGATTTCACGCTGGGTACGGGCACTGCCGGCCGCTTCAACTCAAATCTCTGGGCTGCTATGACCACCAGCAACGCCGAAGTTGGCTATGAATCGGCTGGTGTGACCTCTACGACCTATCGCATCGGTCACCAGGTCGGCGTCTCTACTCTGACTCAGCCGGGTACCTACACCACGACAGTTATTTACACCTGTACGCCGGTCTTCTAGGCTCAACTCGCAGAACGTTAATTGCCGGTCCATTTTCCCACAAGCATCTGCTCCCTATCTGAAGCATAAGGGGTTTGACAAGCGCGTGTTGTATTCGTTACACTTCTAGCAAGTACACATTAAAAGCTTGCTGGAGAAATAAAAACGTGAACCGATTCACGCGTGCGGCCCATGCCTTGGGCGTACCGGTTGTCAAACCAAACCGTTCGTTTGCCGTCAAAACCATATCACTTGCGTACGTACTTGCTGAGATATTCTTGCCTGCCGGCTTGGCTCACGCTGCTACCTTCTCGAATGCCCGAGTGTCCTTGAGTGACCCTCGACCAAGTGCCACCAGTGTCGACTACACAGTGACGGTATCAAATGTCACCAGCGGTACCATTAAATGCATTAAGGCCGACTTCTCGTCCAGCCCCAGTTCATCGAGTGCCATCGGCAACGGCTTTACGGCTGCCAGCGCTACTATTACGGCTGCTTCGTCTACGCTCGTCAACAGCACATCGAGCGGCTGGACGGCCACGCCGGCTACAGATCAGATAACGTACACCAATACTACAGGCATCACTCCCGGTACCACCACTGGCGCCACCTTCGTAATTGCCGGCGTGACCAACTCAAGTGTCAACAATACGTCGTATTGGTTAAGGTTTAATACTTATAACAATACCGATTGCGCTACGAGCCCCGTCGACAATACCACCATGGGCTTCATCTTTACGCAAGGCTCAACACTCTCACTGACAGTCGACCAAACACTTACTTTCACCGTGAACTCAGTTGCCACATCCCAAAGCTGCGGTGGGGGTACATCGACGAGCGGTTCGACTGCCACCACCATTCCTTTCGGTACTGTCACAACGGCCGCAAACGGCCTGGTCTGTCAAGACCTCACAGCCTCCACCAATGCCACCAACGGCTACACCATCTTTGCCCGCTATACAGCCGCGCCCACCAACGGTACCGGCCAGACCATTGACCCAGTCTCGGGATCAAACGCTTCACCAGGCTCCTTCCCGGCTGCCGGCGCCACAGAGGCCTACGGCTACACCACCAATGACCAGACCCTCGGTACCGGCACCGCCAACCGATTCTACAATGGCAGCACCTATTCCTACGCTGCCATGACGACAAGTAACGCCGAAGTGGCCTATGAGTCAGCCGGCGTCAGCTCCACCACGTACCGGATTGCCCACCAGGTCGGCATCACAGCACTGACCGACCCGGGTACCTACAGCACGACAGTAATCTACACTTGCACTCCGGTATACTAGATTGAAACGCTCCACCTCGCGTCACTTCTCTCTAGCGGCAGCGGCCTCCTTCACGGGGGCCCTGCTGTGGTTCGGTGGTACTGCCCAGGCGGCGAATAGCGCTAGTTTCCAAATCTCGCCGCCCACCGCCAATTATGCCGGAGACCCCGGCAGTGTCTCCAAGGGCACTATGAAAATAACCAACCTGACAGATACGCCTTTAGTTCTCAATGTCTCGAAACAAAATTTTGTGGCCAAAGGCGAAGAAGGTGAGATAGAGCTGGTCGATAACGCTAACCCGCTTTATTCACTTGCTCCTTGGTTTAACATTCCTTCAGGTCAGGTTGAAGTGGGAGCCCGAGCTACCAAAGAAGTGACATACACGATTTCGATTCCAGCCAATGCCGAGCCCGGCGGCCGTTATGGCTCAATTGTGTTTTCAACGATTCCACCGAAACTGCCTTCAGGTCAGTCGGGTGCCACCGTCCAACAAAACTTGGCCGGAGTGATCTTCCAGCGCATCAATGGTGATGCCAAGGAAGAACTCAAGCTCGAAAGCTTTACCACCGAGAAGAGTTTTTACGAGTATGCACCCATTAAATTTTTCACAAGGATTTCCAACCAGGGTAATGTCCACGAGAAGCCAACCGGCACGATTACCATCAAGAACTTTCTCGGTATGAAAGTGGCTGAGGTGCCATTAGACGAGCACTTCATTATCCCCGGTTCAACCCGACGCCTCACCAATGTTTGGCCTGACGGCGATACAAAGCCTTGGTTGATCGGCAAGTATACGGCTGAGCTCAAGGCTACCTATACCGGTGACCAGACGATCACTGGCACTACCACCTTTGTGGTGGTACCTTGGAAGCCTTTGGCGGCTGCCGGCACCGTTCTCATTGTGATATTCCTGGTCTTCTGGAAGGGTCGCAAGCGGCTGTCTCGCGCCGTTCGCATACTCGCCGGCCGCGAATAAGCTTTGCTATAATACTCACCATGAAGCCGTGGAGAGCTCAAGTAAATACTCAAAGGCTTGTCCGTCGGCCCAACCTATTTAGTTGGCGAGGTGCCTTGGTATGTGCCGGCTTGTCGGCTCTGCTGGCTTCGGCGTCACACCAGGCCTCAGCCGATCTGATGCAAAGCTCGAATTTCAGGCTTGACCCCAATGTTGCCTCAAGCTTTGGTGGCACGGGCAGCTCAACCAATTATCAGATGTCGTCGACCGGTGGCGAACCCATTGTGGGCGCCGGGGCCAGTCAGAGCTTCAAGCTGGGCGGCGGTTACAATGCGCAGCTGCCACACTCCATCCAGCTGTCGGTTTTACCCAGTGGTACCGTGGCCGACTGGTCGCTCGATACTGGTACCGGTACGGCGGCCTACGACAATTCACTCACGGGCAATGACGGCATTTTACAAAATGCACCCACTTGGGTGACCGGCATTGTCAACCAAGGTATCCAGCTGAACGGTACCACGCAATACCTGTCGACAGGATTATCGAGTACCGCCCCCCAGGTGTTTACTATTGAGATCTGGTTTAAAACCACCACATCCAGTGGAGGTCGGCTGATGGGCTTCGGCAGTTCTTCGACAGGTGCCAGCGGTACCCTCGACAGGCATTTGTACCTCGATAACGCCGGCCACGTCATCTGGGGCGTGACTTCAAGTGGCAACCAGACGGTGACAACGACAGCCACATATAACGACGGGTCGTGGCATCATGTGGCCGCCAGCCTGGGCAGCGGCGGCCTGCTGCTCAACGTCGACGGTGTCCGTCAGGGTACCAATCAAAGCATCACGTCGGCTTCAAGCTATAGTGGGTACTGGCGCATCGGTTACGACAATTTGGCGGGCTGGACGAGCGCTCCCAGCTCAAATTACCTAGCAGCTTCAGTTGATGAAGCGCGAGTGTATAACCGCCAGCTAACCGACCAGGAGATCACCAACGATTACGTCGCCGGGGCATCCAGCCTGCAAAACGCTTTCACCTTGCCCGATATTGTGCCCGGTACCTCGCAAACGTACTTGGCCGACGCCATCGTGCGCACCGAGGCAGCTGGTTATGATCTGTACGTCAACAAAACCGCCCCTGTTACCCACACTGATAACACCACCACCATCCCTGACATTTCTGGTAGCATTGCCAGCCCTTCAGCCTGGACCGAAGGTACCACCAAAGGCGTCGGCTTCACCCTCACCGCCGGTACCCAACTCGAAGGCTCATGGGGCACCAACCCCAATTACATGTATGCTGCGATTCCGTCATCGAGTACCTTATTCCACTCACGGACCGGCGAAAACGCTGGCGTTGCCGAAGCCACCACGGTGCAATACCGGGCCGACACCAATAGCACCCAGAAGCAAGGCTTGTACTCAACCACTGTCATTTACTCAGCGACGGCTAAGCCATGAAGCACTGGCGTTTAACCATGGCCGGCCTGACCGGCGGCTTGGCCATGCTGTGCCTTTGGCCCGCGGCCGCCAATGCCGGCAGCACCAGCCTGCAGGTGGCACCGCTCCAGTATGAAGCCAAGCTTGAGTCCGGTAAAGTATCAACCGGCTTCATCGATGTAGCCAACCCCACAGGTACCACCATTACGATTCAATCGTCAGTCCGCGGTTTCAAGCAGACCGGTACCGATGGCGGCCTGGAATTTTTTGACGATCCTATTCTAGCCGCTGCCATCAAACCGGGCCTAACTGAATTTGCCTTGGGACCGCGCGAGGCAGTCAGGGTGGTGTTTAGCGTCGACGCGACTAAACTGCCTCAGGGCGGCGTCTATGCGGCTATCTTTTTCAATACGGCACCGCCCCGGGAATCGGCCAGCCATTCCTACATTGCCGAAATCGCCAATATTGGCACTCTACTACTGCTGACCAACGGCGAAGGCAGTACCCACCAGGGTCAAGTCCAAGGCTTGATGCTTAAACACTGGCAATGGGGGAGTAGTCTTGAGGGCGCCTTCTCGTTTACCAATACCGACCACACAGCCCAGCCCGTCGGGTTTAAGCCGCAGTTGAATGTGAGGGTCATGCCATGGGGTCACCGCCAGGACACCGAGACCGGCTTTGTGCTTCCGGGTACAACCAGGCAGTTTAGTTTCACGAGACCCGGCGCGTATTTTGGCCTGCTAACGGTGACCGTAGCCGATGCCGATACTGGCACTCATACGACCAGCTGGGTACTCGCCTGTACCGGCTGGTGCCGCTGGGCAGTACCTGTCGTCATTGTGGCCCTGGGTTATATGGTATACCACTGGCGGCAACGTCGCCGCTTGCCAGTGGCCAATGACCAGTCAGCCACTGATTAACATCTTGATCGCACCATAAGCGGGATGGTATAATCAAAGCCATAACCAAGGTTGTGCATGGTGTATCGCCGACAGCGAAGTGTCAGGGTATTGCAATACCTGGCTACCGCGGGCAGTATTCTGGCAACCCTTTTTGGCGTGCTTGAGACGAGCCAATCAGCCCAAGCCGCCCAGACAGTTCCATATCTGATAAACTTCCAGGGCCGCCTTACCAACAACGCAGGCAGCACCGTCGCCGATGGTTCATACAACATCAAGTTCACACTGTATGACGCCTCCTCTGGCGGCACCAACCGTTGGCAAGCCAGCCGGGTGAGGGGCGCCTCGGATAACCGGGTGACGGTCACCAACGGTCTATTTAACATCCAGTTTGGCGACGCCACCAAGGGCGACCCGGCCCTCAGCCCAAGTCTCTTTAATACCCAGACTTACGCCAATCTGTATCTGGAAGTCGAGCTGCCAATGCCTGCCACGGCCACGTGCTCAACCAATGGCTGCGCAGTATTCACCGAAGGTCCCATGACGCCTCGGCAGCGGGTCGCTAGCGCACCTTACGCCATGCAGTCAGATACACTTGACGGATTCGATAGCTCAGACTTTGGTCAGCTGGCCGCCGCCAACACCTTCACTGGCGCCAACTTGTTTGCCCCCACTACCAGCAGTACTGTTGCTCTCACGGTGAAGGCCACCACTGCTGGCAGCACCAATAGCCTGGAAATCTTTGACTCCAGCGGCGTCCGCCAAGGTTATTTCAATGCCAGTGGCGGGCTCAACCTCAGTCAGGCCATCACCGCCCCCACCAGCACTAATACCATCAATAACCTGGTGGTTAACAACGGGGCCTTGTCAAATATTTCTGGCTACGTTCAAGGTTCGGGCACCTTTAGCCTGACGAGCACCACGGCTACAGGCAATGTGTTTGCCGTAGCCGACGCTTCGTTAACCGGCAACGGCGCCAACTTGAGCAATTTCAGCTTCACCAACGCCAATACCTCAGCCAGCGCCACCACCGTTAATGGCGTCCGCTCGGTCCCGACGGGTACCACAAACGCCAACGCCAACGCCAATACGCTCAATGCTTTTGAAGCTGGCAACGCTACGACTGCCAATAACAACACCATCAATGCCCTCAATATTGGTACCGGCTACACCAATTATGTGACTTCGACGAACTTGACGATCAATAGCTCAGGCGACATTACGACTGCGTTTACTCAGCTTGATGGCTCAACCACCACCAACGGCACTGGCACCAACTCCACCAGCATGACGCTTACGAGCGCCACTAATTTCAATATTGGCAACTACATCAGGGTAGCCAACTCGGCCGCCTGTACTACCGGTGGCCCCAATACCTGTTATGCCAAGATCACGGCCATCGCCGGAAATGTACTCACAATTACACCGGCTCTCACCTGGGCTACGGGTAGGGCAGTCGTTGAGTTTCATATCCCGGAAATTGGCGGACTTGACCTTACCCAAACCCTGACAAACCGCTACGGCCGCGGATACTTCATCGCTGGCGTTGCCACTGGTAACGGCACCACCTATTACAACGAGGACGGTATCGATACAAGTGCTTCAGATTTCAGTATCGTTCCCACAGTGACCAACCTGACAATTGGCAACTCGGGCACCACTGTGGCGGTTCCTGGTGCCCTGACTGTGGCTGGCCAATCAATCGTCAATGGTTCGGGCCAGATCAATGGTGCCCAACTCCAAACCGGTACGGTAGCTAACGCCGCACTGGCCAACTCGAGCCTGACAGTCACCGCCGGTACCGGATTATCGGGCGGCGGTTCAGTCAGTTTGGGCGGTTCCAGCCCCGCTCTCAACGTGGTTTATGGTAGTACGAGCACCTCGGCCGTCCGCGGCGACACCGCCCTCACGTGCCCCGGTGGCACTGGTCAATTGTCTGGCGGCGGTACCAGTATTACGCTCGGATCGGGCGGTACCTGCGGCAACATTAGTATCTCGGCCACGCCTACCTTCACGAGTGTCACCGCCGGCACCTTCACTGGGAGCGGAGCCGTTAGTGTTGCTTCAGGCGGCACCAGTGCCCTGACTTTGGACTCACTGAGTGGTGCTTTAGTCTTGGGCTCAAACACAGCTTCAGTCCAAAAATCGGGCACCGCTCTCTCAATTGACCTCAACAGCGCCTCAGCTAGTACGCTGACAGTTACCAACAGCGGTGCCGGTGTGGCCAGTCTCTCGGTGGAAGGTGGCCTCACCATCGGCAGCGGCACCGCCATCACGGTGGGCGCTAGCGCCGGCCAAAGCTCCACAGTATCGTGTGGCGCCAACCAGGCAGTCACGGCTGCTACTTTCACCGGTGGCGTGCTCACCACCGCGCCGAGTTGTAGTGCAATCGCCGGCACCGGCGCCACCACCACGCTTAATAACGTCGGTAGCACCGCCATTGGTGCCGACCTGTTGCCCGGCACCAACAACACCCGCTCCATTGGCTCAGCTAGTCTCGTTTGGGCGAATATGTATGCGGCTAATCTTGACGCTGGCACCACGACCACAGCCCTCACAGTTGGGACCGCTGGCACCACTACCGCCATCACTATTGGTCGAAGTGGATTGCAAGTCAGTATTCCAGGGGGAGTATCTTCATCCGGGAACATTACCACCAGTGGCAATATATCCACAACGAGCTCTGGAACAATTACATCTGCCGGAGCTATCAGCGCTCCTACAGCTACAAACACCATTAATAATCTTGTAATCAATAATGGTGCGTTATCGAATGTGGGAAATATTACCGGAGCGGCGGCCGTAACTTTGGCTTCAACCACCAGTGCTTTAACGCTAGATTCTGGGTCGAACGTATTGGTAGTTGCCGCCAATGACACTACCCTACAGCGGACCGCCTCTGGATCCTATACCGTTGATTTAGTTGATGCTGGCGCCACTTCGCTGGCTGTGACCAACTCAAATGGCACCGGTGTGGCCAGTCTCTCGGTGGAAGGTGGCCTCACCATCGGCAGCGGCACCGCCATCACGGTGGGCGCTAGTGCCGGTCAAAGCTCCACAGTTTCCTGTGGCGCCAACCAGGCAGTCACGGCTGCCACTTTCACCGGTGGCGTGCTCACTACTGCTCCCAGCTGCGCCACTATCAACGGCACCGGCGCTAACACGACCCTGAGCAACCTCGGCACCACAGCCATTACGGCCACGTTGCAGCCGGCCTCAGGTAGTAGTAACGCCATCGATCTGGGTACTGCCTCCACCAACCTCTGGCGAACCGGGTATTTTGGCACCAGTGTCCAGAGCCCCAGCTACACTGGCACTGGCGCCGTCAGCGTAACTTCAGGCGGGGCAGCTGGCCTCACGCTACAATCAGCTTCGGGTACCGTCACGCTTGGTACCAGCACCAACTTAACTGCCGCCGCCGGCTTAACTATCAACCCTACAGGCGCCAACGGCCTCAACCTGGGTACCGCCAACGCCAACGCTATTGCCATCGGTAACACCACCTCAAACCCCAGCATTAGCATCGACTCTGGCACCAGCGCCACCAACATCGGCGACACCGCCACCACCAAGGGCATCGACATCGGTGGCAACGACAACTCGGGTACCGACACCATTAGAATAGCCACCAACGCCACTGCTGCCGACGCTGTCACTATTGGCAGTACCAATGCCACCTCGCTCACTATCCTGCAGGGTGGTACTCAAGCCACTGGTGGCATCCAGCTCAACTCAAATGTGGTAGCACTCACCGGTACCAACCCAACCATCACCAACACCGGCACCAACACGCTCACGATCAACACCAACTCCACCGGCCAGCTCAACCTGGGTACCAATGCCAGCGCCAAAACCATCCAGATCGGCCAGACCACTGCCGCTGTGGCTGATACCGTCAACATCGCCAACTCAGCGTTCTCAGGTTCTACTGCCACAGTGGCCATCGGCAATCTGTTGGGTGCTAGTGCCACCACCATTCAGGCCGGTACCGGCAACCTCAATCTCAACGTCGGCCAAGCCGCCTCGGGCGTGATCGTCAAACCGTCAGTTGATAGTGCGATCGCGTTTTCTATCAGGAACGCCGCCTCCAGCCCCATCTTCAATGTCGATACTACAGATACCAATCCCATTAGTATGAGCGGGTTTGAACAAACAGTGCTCACCAACTGGGCAGCGCTGTCTGGTGGTAGCGTTGCTCGTGACACCACCCAAAAATACGTTGGCTACTCATCGGGCAAGGTGACAGCCGGCACCACGGCCGGTGGCGGTATCTCTCAGGCCATCACGCTCACGGTTTCAACCCAATACACTCTGTCGTTCTATGCCAAACTCGATAGCGCCTCGGCCGCTTTCACGACACTCCAAGCCGGCTACTCCAGCACCGGTGCCGTCGGCGGGGAAGTCGACTGTACACTTAACTCGAGTACGGTGATTACCACCGGCTGGAACCGTTACTACTGTACCTTCACCACCCCGGGAACCAACTCGGGCACGCCCTACATTTACATCCAGCACAACGACGCCACCAGCGAGGTCTTCTACGTTGATGCTGTCCAGCTCGACACTGGTAGTGTCTTGTCTCCTTACGGATCAGGTCAGATCTCGCTCAATGCCAACATCAACTCGCCAGTCAACTTCCAACAATCCGCCAACTCCACCACGGCCTTCCAGATCACCAATTCAACCGGCCTCAACATCCTCAATGTCGACACGGTCAACTCGAATATTAATAACCTCATCGTCAGTCCAAGCCTTGAGACTAACACCACAGGGTGGGCCGCCCGCACCGGTTGTACGTTTAGCCAAGACAACACGGCTGCCTACAATGGTTATTCTTCGGCCAAATGCGTGAATACCGCCACTGCCAACGCCGGCATGAACATCACCAATACCACAGGCATTTTGCCAGCACTGGCCTCAAGCACCACCTACACCATTTCGTTCTATGCCAAGGCATCGCTGTATATGACAACCTTTGAGTTCGGCCGGGCTGACAACGGTTCAACCGACACCGCCTGCCTCACGGCCCAAACCTTAACTATTGGCGACTGGAAACGCTTCAGCTGTACCTTTACTACAGGTACTCTATCTGGTACACCATATGTTTACTTCAAACAAACCGACGCGGTCGCTCGCACAATCTGGATTGACGCCGTCACCCTGGAAACGGACGCCAACGCTTCGGCCAGCTACCGCGACGCCCGCTTGTCGCTGGGCAACGCCACTATCTCCAGTCCAGCGGTCTTTCAGACGAATACCAACTCAAGTACCGCCTTCCAGATTCAAAACGCCAGCGGAATCCAAGTCTTCAACGTGGATACAGCCTCAGACGCCAACCTGGTTGACAATGCCGGATTTGAGGTTAATTCAACCGGCTGGTCGGCCATCAACGGTGCTACGGGCCTCATCCGGGATACGTCTAAAACCTACGTCGGTATTGCTTCGGGTAAGGTTACCACAGCGGTTACTGCCAACTCAGGTATGCGCTACACCTTTAGTTCGGCGCTACCCGCCGTCGCTGGCGTAGCCTACACAATCTCGGCCTATGTCCAGACCAGCGCTGCCGACGCCACGTTTGGCATGGGCTACAACAACGGCGCCGACACAGCCTGTACCGTCAGTCCCGCTGCCAGTGCCACAGTGCCATCCACCACCGGCTGGACCAGATTCACCTGCTCGACGCCCGTCAATACTACAGTTAACTCGGTCTACATTACATCTGGCACCACAGCCGTCACGCTCAACATTGATGCCGTCCGAGTGGAGCTCGGCAGTACTGCTACCGCCTATGGTGCTGCCAACATTAGTTTTAATGGTGTCTTTACCTCGCCGGTAGCGATCAGGAGTCCCAACGATTCCACGAACACCTTCCAGGTTCAATCTTCAGCTAACATCAATCTATTGACCATTGATTCCTTAAACAAAACGATCAGTGTTGGCTCGACCGTTACCGATACCAATCAGATTCTACTCCAGCTTGATTCCTACGCCGCCGCCTCCCAAGCCATTACCGATACAGTCACCTGCTCATCGTCGGTTAACCCGGGATCGCTCTACTACAACACCAACACCAATGCCATCCGCAGTTGCATCAGTGGGGCTTGGGAAGACTTAGTGACTACTGCCGGCATGGGCATCCTCCTTTTTGGTGTGGTTCCTGATTCCGGGTTGGCACCGGGTGACCTGCCCGCCTTGCGAACCTCAGCCGTCACCGGCCCGTGCAAGGTTTCCTGGGCTACTACGACTACCGTCACAGTTCAACCCTGTGTGGCTTTCTCGGGCGGCCGCAAGATCATCGTCACGGGCGATACTACGCGCCAAACCATGACCACTCAGACCGTCACCATACCGACCGGTACAGCTAACGGTTATACCCATATTTGCCTCAACGCCGCCAATACCAGCCAGCCCAGTACGACCACGCTTAGCGCCACCGAAAGCGCCAATCTGCCAACGTTTAGTATTACCAGCCCCATACTATGCTTGGCCGACGTCAGATTAACTGCTGCCGGTACGGCCATTGCCAACGTGTTTGATACACGCACCTTTACGAATACCACCAAAGAATATGCAACCACGGCGGCAGCTACTTCAATCGGAGTGGCTGTGGTGCCCAGTACGACTGGTGTCGGCCTGCCGGCCGCCGCCAACGCCACCGCCCGCGGGATCGTGGTAGCCTCAAATGGTGCTGCCGCTGCGGCCGGTGTGCCCAACGCCATCATCGCCGTGGCTGGCCCGGTAGTGGCCAAAGCCTCGGCTGGTACCAACGCTGCCATCGTGACTATTGCTGCTACCACCGGGTACGTCTCCACGGGTGGCGCCGTCACGAACACCTATAGTGCGCTCGGTGTGTCGCGCAACACCTATCCGGCGACGGCCTGTACGACCACAGCCAACGCCGTCAACTGTAACAACTCGCTGTTCTTTAATCTCAACTTAAGGTAGCTATGTCGATGCTATCAGGCCGTCGTCGCATCATTGGCTGGGTGAGCGCCATGTTAGTATTTACCATCTTGACGGCTACAGGTATCGCACTGCTCGTAATGCGGCCGGTCCTGCCCAAGACAATCTCGAAGCAAATCACTTTCACACTGTTGGTACCGAGCCACGAAATCAGCCAGGTCCGTCAAACCGCCAAGTTTGACGGCTCGTTGGGGCAACTCAGCTACATTGTTAAAATCGGCCAAAACCAGATAACGGTCAGTGAGCAGGCGACACCCGAGAATTTCACTCTCGTACCACAGGCCTACGACAAAGTAGTTGAAGGCATGAAGCCATATGATTCATTTGAGACATCATTAGGTAAGATTAGTATTGCCAAAGTTTCAGGCAAACAAACAGCCGTCACCAACACCAAGGGCACGTTGCTATTTGCCCAGGCTAATCAAGATATGTCAAGCGATGACTGGCGCAAGTTCTTCGCCCAGTTTGCAGTCGTCACGCAGTAAAACTTTGTGGTAAAACTCAATTCTTGTTATGCTTAAAAACATGAAAGGTGACGTGAGCCGGCGACTCTCAATAGCTGTCCTATTGGCGGCTTTAGTTCCGACAGCGCCTACCGCCCAAGCAGCGCTTACCAGTTGTGCCTTTGGGATGTCACCGGCAACAGCCTCCGTCAATACCCAGACTACCTTTAGTTTTGGTATTTATAATAATGCCGCTCAAGACATTCGGTGGATTCAGATCAACCAACCCGCCGGCGGTGATTACGCCAACATTCAAGCGGCTTCAGCCGGTGATTGGCAGGTGGCTACCATGACTCAAAGCGCCACATTCACGGGGGCAACCTTGGCTCCGTATTACAGCCAGGGCTTTGATGTGACAGCCCAAACTGGCACTACCACCGGTCAAACCGGTTACTGGCAAGTGCTGGCCTCAGACTCCGAAGACGGTGCCGATGCCATAGCCTGCGACGGGCCGGGGGATATTTGGCTTGAAAGAAATGCCACAGCCATTGTCATGAGTGGTTTGAGCCTCACCAGCGTCAGCCCGACCAGTGTATCCATCCACTGGGACACCGACGTGCCGGCCACCACTCAGATCCTCTATGGTCTTGATACCAACTATGACCGCTCAACCGATTTTGAAGGCCGGCTGACCACCAGCCATGATGTTAAAATTACCGGCCTGAGTCCGAGCACCGGCTATGTTTACCAGGCAGTCAGTACCACACCCGATGGCGGCCGTACCCAATCAGGCGATAGTACGTTTTTGACTGCCGTGATTCCGCCATTACAACCGCCACCGTCTACTCCGCCAACCGTGCCAACCGCCTCCGGGAGTGGCAATGTTCCCGATGTGAAGGTGAAGGCTAGCCCAACTGAGCATGTTCCGCCAGTGGTAACACTAGCAACCATACCGACAGGTGCTGTGGCTACGGCGCCGCTCATTACCGGCACTGCTACCGACAACGAAGCGGTGGCGCTAATTGAATACTCAATTGACGGTGGTGCCAACTGGCAGCCCGCTGACCAAGCAGCCACAGCGGCTGGTCAGGCCGCTGGTCGCAGCGTCGGCTTTAGCTTCCGGCCGACCATCACGCAGGATGGCAATTACCGCTTGGTGGTGCGGGCTACCGATGCGTCGAGAAACACCGCCACAGCTGAGGCCTTCACGCTCATAATCGACCGACTGCCACCGAGACTGAGTCCGGTAATAGTAACGCTCGGTGGTCAGGTCATCCAGCCCGACGCCAACGGTACGTATCAGCTGGTGCTTGGTGTCAAATATCACGTAAGCGCTACGAGCGTTGGAGGTGCCACCACCGCGGCCGTCCAGCAGGTGGATCTAGCCGGCAACCAGGCTGGGACATTTAGTATGGTTCCGTCAAGTGATGGCCTTTGGCAAGGAGTCACAACAGCTGGTCGTTCAGGCGTATACAACCTGCTCTGGACAGCCCGGGATGGAGCTGGTCATGAGGTCACTCAACCTTTTGGCAAAGCCCAAGTAGGCGATAACGGTAGTATTACGAATGCGGTGAACCGGCAGCCTGTAGCCAAAGCCGAAATCACTGTCTACACCTATGTTCCAGCTGATGCCGCTTGGCAGGTCTGGGATGCTGGCAGTTGGGGTCAATCAAATCCACAACGAACGGTTAATTCGGGCAAATTTGGTTTTGTGCTGCCGCCAGGTCGGTACTACCTGCAAGTCAAAGCCCCTCATTATCAGACCTATACTACCTCAAGTTTCAGTATAGACACCCCAACCACGCTGGCACCAGAGGTGACGCTGCGCCAGGCTTGGTGGCCAGATTGGTCGGCACACGCCATCGACGTCCAGACCGATACCCGGCAGGTTCGCTCAAGCCGTACAGGGCAGGCCTTCCCGGAGTTTAAGTTGCCGGCCGTCGGTGGCGGCAGCCGCCAGACAATCGATTTCCGGGGTCGTCCCACCTTGTATACGTTTGTGGCTACGTGGGCTCCTGATGGTCAAGCCCAGATTGCCGAACTGGCCGCCTTAGCTCAGAGTAAAGGCTTCAATATTGTGCCAGTATTTTGCCAGCAGTCAGCCCTTAAGGCGGCAGCTTATTTAACGGGTGCCGGATATAACTACCAGGGTATCGCCGATGCCGACGGTACGTTGTCGGCAGCAGTCGGGGTGGCTGGCATTCCGTTCCATTATCTCACAGACAATACAGGGCGCATCACAAAGGTCCTCCCGGGCTTTCAGACCAAGGAGACATTATTAAAGGAGATAGGCGGAAACTAGCATGATTTCGGCGCAGTTTTTAGGTATCAACGCTCATTTTGCAGTCAATGTAATGGCCAGTCTGGTGGCATTTGCCGTCTGTTGGCTGAGGTTTGATGCCTGGACGGTGCGACGGTCGCGAGCCGAACTCCTCAGCTGGGTTGGCTTTGCCTTGCTGACGACAGGCTTTCTGGTCTCGGGCTCAGCCTTGGCTGGCGGCAGTGGCGTAGCCGATATATTAATAACCATCAGTGTGTGGGCAAAACTAGCCGGCTTAGCGGCCATCACGACCAGCCAGCTACTCGAACCATTACAATCGGTGCCGGATATCTCAACTGACACCGACAGAATAAACCTAACGGCGTCAGCTAGCAGCAAAACTAAGCCCAAAAAACCACGCCACACAACCATGCCAATCTGGTTGCCGCCAACCCTGAGCGGTAGTGGCTTAACCGCCACGAGCCTAGCCATCACCTTATTGACGGCACTCGTGGCTGGACTGTATTGGCGCCGGGCCACACAAGGTCTTGAGCGACATCTCAAACCGCTGGCTTATGGGTTCCTGGTATGGGCCGCCGCCGAGGCTGCTCTGGCCGCCACCACGTTGCCAGCCGGGAATAACCCATTCGTAGAGAGGACTCTGGCGGTCTATGGGCCGGTCTGGTGGTTGGGCTTGGCCGCCAGCCTCACCGGCTCGCTCATGATGGGCCGTTGGGTGTGGTCGTATCTTACAAAGCGGTTGGTGAGCCAGCTATACATGGCCTTGATCGCCCAGGTAATTGTCATATTTCTGGTAGTAACAGCCAGTTTTACGTATCTCATGTTGCGAGATGTCAAAAATGCCCAGCTCGGTGACCTGCAAACAGCCAGCCGGGTACTCGATTATGCTATTGCGAGTCGCCAGGCCCAAAACCAGGCCGAAGCCCAAACGGCGGCGGCTTCAAGCAACGTAGCCGCAGCTGTGGCAGCCCGAAACCGGGTTGGTCTGGCCGCCAGCCTCACTTCGTTCTACAGTGAGCACAAAGTGAGCAGTTTACTTGTGACCGATGCGGCCGGAGTAGTGCTGTGGCGGGCCGAGGACCCCGAACGCTATGGTGATTCGGTCTCAAGTGACGCTCTCATCCGGCGGGCGCAGGCGGGCCGGACGGCTTCGAGTGTTACTGTGAGTTCAGGTGTATCGGCGCCGGCAGTGGCGCTCACGGCCGTCAGTCCGATCACCGGCAGCGACGGCCTCGTGATCGGTACGGTCACACTTGGCTTCGACGTGAGCGAAGGTTTTGTTGATGGCATCGAGGCTTCCACCGGCCTATCGAGCACGGTTTACGGCGGTCACACCCGGGCCGCCACCACCATCAAGGACGCTCGGGGCAACCGGACGGCCGGGGTGAGTATGGCCGATGCCACCATCAACTCGGAAGTGCTCGAACACAACCATTCCTACACCGGCACCACCCTCATCAATAATCGTCAGTACCTCACGGCCATCACACCACTGGTGAACATTGATGGCCAACCCGTTGGCATGCTCCAAGCTGCCCGTCCAGCCACAGATTTATTTATGGCAGCCGGTCACTCACTGCAACTCATGCTTTTGGTAGCCAGTGTCTTGCTGCTGTGCGCGGCAGTTCCGCTGTTCAAGCTGGCTAAACTGATTGAACGGCAGCTGCGCTAACAAACTCAATGAAAGGCTCAATCTATGCCGCTAGTTCTGATAGTCGAAGATGATGAATTGCTACTCAATATGTACCGGGTCGTGTTTGAGCAGCACCATTTCCAAGTGGTCATGGCGTCAGATGGCCAGTCGGCGCTCGATGCTATCGAGCAGGCAATGCCCGATGTCATGCTCCTCGATATCGTAATGCCCAAGGTCGACGGCCTCGAGGTATTACAACAACTCAAGGCCAATGCCAAGTGGCAAAAAATTCCAGTAGTCGTCACTACTAGCCTGACAGATACGGCTACGGCTGATGCTGCCCTGGCCGCCGGGGCCACCAAATTCATCCAAAAAAGTGAGTATCACCCCGAAGAAGTTGTCAAAATTGTCAAACAAGTGTTATAGCTAGTTTTTTGTAGAACCACAGTATAAAATTTCTGGAGTGGTTACCCGAGATCATTGACAAAAGGAGTTACCAATGTCGCTCTGGTCAAGACTAATCTGGCGGGTATATGCCAAGTCATACGACGGAATCCGCCAACTCCTACCATACCAACAGCTCTACCAAGGGGTCTTGTCGGCTGCCGATATCAAGCCCTTTGATCGCGTCATTGATATTGGTGCTGGCACCGGCAATAGCCGCGCTTATGCCGGCGCCGGCGCTAGCTGGCTATTGGTCGATCAGATACCCGCTATGCTCAGGCGGGCTCGCCGGAAGTTTGTTGACGATCCGCGAGTCCAGACGCAAAGGCTCGATTTCACTGACCCTCGCGAACGCGACAACATCGTGCCGGGGTACTCGGTTTGTCTGTCGGTCAATGCCCTGTACTGCGATCCAGATCCAGTTGGACACCTAACTTGGCTCCATCGAATCGCCGCACCCGCCGCCCGGCTGGTACTAGCAGGTCCTTGGCAAAACGGTGACATGAAGGCCATCATCGCCGAGCATAGGCGCCAACGAATTGTCCAACAGCACAAGCCACGAATCTGGTGGTTGCTCATCAAAAATCTGCCGGTCTATCTGATTAACCGATGGTATTTGCAACCACGCATGACCACGGTGCATTCCTGTCCGGCGTCAGCCAAACAGCTTGCATCCTGGCTCAACCAGGCTGGTTGGCAGATTATGAGTCTCCAATCAGCCTATGCCGGTACCGCCTATCTGGTACTCGCACACAAACAACCAGAGGAGCTAACGTGGGCCACTATCAACGACGATGCGTGAACGGTGATGCTGCCGGTCTGCGCCAATCTTTTGCCTTGCGCTGCCTCGTATACTGCGGAGGCGCTGACGACGCAGCTGTTGGCAGGAGCCTCATGCAGCATCCGCCAGGTCTAGCCTCGGTAGATCCACACGACGCATCTGATGTCGACCCAGCTACCCGACACTATGTCGTGTATGTACGTTCAGATTTCGACAGCTATGATCAGGACTGGGTGCCAGCTGCCACCATGAGAGTCATCGGCGATGCTCACCAAGCCCGTGAATTTTGGCCAGCCATCCCTGAATACCCCGAAGCCTCCCGAGTAGCGCTGCATCCATCGCATTCCAGTGACAGGGTGCTGCTCTACACATTATTCGGCATGGCGGCCCAGGATGCACTTGACCAGGGAATCCGTTACTGGGTGGCAACAATGCGCTACTCGATGGTAATGGGGCTGTTGCGGCGCGGAATCCCCGTTTATCTGCTCAACGACGGCCAGCCGATCATCTACGAGTCGGCTCCACATCGGCCGTCATCAGGTGAACCCCTGTATGTTTGTCAGGTGCCGCTCCATCTGGTTCCGATCGCGGTCTGGGGGGACGCACCGGGCGACTTGATCGAGGGAACACGGCTATCGCGTTTCCAGGCGATGTTTCCTGAAATGGCGGCACAAGGGTATCGCTTGGCTCCTGGCGAATGGCCACTGCAAGTGCTGATTCGCGACCAGATGAAAGAGACGTTGCTGCAACTCGTGCAGGCCAGAATTGCGGCCAACGCCCAACGGTTGCGAACGTAAGCAGCCCTCCATACGAGGATTAGCGGCAGAATCATGCCGCTAATCCTCGTAACAATGCTACAATTAAGCATAAGAACTAAATGGCGGTACCCATATGCAACAGCTCGTAATCATCGCAGTGCTCGTGATGGTGTCTGCGGCTGAAATCATGTTAGCACTGGTCGCACTGGTCAGGTCGCCGCGGGATAGGGTCAATCAAATGTACGGCCTCATGACCGCCGGCATGGTGGTATGGGGTGCCGTCAGCTATTACGATCAAACGGCTGCGGCCAATGATCCACTGCTGCCAATTCTCGGTCTGGTTCCTTTTGCAGCCGCGGCTGGCATCGCCTACTTTTTCATTAGCTTTGCCTTTTATTTTCCCGAAACCATACCAGTAAATACTACGTTGCGCAGGATAGCGTTAATAACGTTGGCCGTAGCGGGGATCGCTGTGAGCTTGCTGGCGCTCACGACGAACACTATTGTCGGCGAGATCACCAGCGGACCACACGGCAATCACGTTGAGCCCGGTCGACTCTATATAATGTTCATAGCCTATTTTCTTACCTGCGTCATCTGGGGATTGGTCCACTTGTACCAGAAGTATCGCCATACGTCGAATCCGATCATTAAGGATCAACTCAGCTATGTGTTTGGTGGACTACTCATCACACTCGTCATTGGTTTTTCCTCAAACGTTCTATTACCGCTCATATCGCATAATTCGCTATCGGCGCGCTTTGGCTTTATGACAACACTGGGTATGGTGTTGTTTATCGGGTATGCAATTGTGGCTCACCAGCTGTTTGATTTCAAATTAGTCGTAGCGCGATCAGTTGCATTTATCATGATCCTGACGGCGCTCGCAGCTATCTACATTGGGGGATTGCTCTTGATGATCTCGGTCATCTTTCCCGATCTTGATTTCTCGCCAGCCGAGATCGCCATTACGGTCACTATGGCCTTGGCGGTAGCCATTTCGCTACCCGCCCTGCGACACTTCTTCGAGCGGGCCACCGACCGAATATTCTTTCGCGACCACTACGATGTGCAGGCTTTACTCGATAGGGTATCAAGTATATTTGCTACTGAGCTTGAACTCAAACCGCTCATGCAAAAATTCCTAAAGGAGCTAACCGGCACCATGCGCCTGGTCAACGCCCAACTGGTGGTAATGGACGGCAAGAGTGTCTACGGTCAGGCCAGCCAAGGCAAGCTCAATGTCGAACCGCTCGGGCCAGATAGCTTACCAGTCTTCAACCATTCTCTGATGATTGCCGACCTCATGCCGGCGAGCCATCCCAAACATGTCATGTCTGCGCAAGGTATCCAGGTAGTCACACAGCTAAGAGCCCATGGCGAACTCGTCGGTTACTTAGCTCTAGGTGACAAGCAGGCTGGTACGGTATATTCCAATCAAGATCTGGCGGTTATCGAAATCATGCGCAAAGAACTGGCAGTTGCGGTGGCCAATGCCAAGGCGTATGACGAAATCTCTCAGTTTAACGTCACATTGCAGCAGCGCATTCGGGATGCCACCAAACGGCTCAAGGTTGCCAACAGCAACTTGCGGGCGCTCGACAAAACCAAAGACGAGTTTATTTCGATGGCCAGCCACCAGCTAGGTACGCCGCTTACAGCTATTACCGGCTACCTCTCTATGGCACTCGATAACGACAAACACAACATGACCCAAGATCAAAAAGAGTTTGTCAGTTATGCCCTGGAGGCCGCCGAAAAGATGGTCTATATGTCGGGCGACATGCTCAATGTATCGCGCCTGAATTCAGGTCGCTTTATGATCCAGCGCCAACCAGCCGAACTGGTCAGTATGGTGCAACAAGAAATGCACCAGCTCGAACCGGCCGCCGCTCGCAAGGGACTATCCCTCACAGCCGATTTACCAGATGTACCGGTCACCATTGAACTCGATGAATCGAAAACCCGCCAGGTGATCATGAACTTTATTGATAATGCCCTGTATTACACCGAGTCTGGTGGGGTTCATGTCAAACTGGAGCAAACCTCGAACCAAGTCAAGCTAACTGTCACCGATACTGGTATTGGGGTCCCGGCAGCCCAGCAGCCGAAGTTGTTTGTAAAGTTCTACCGGGCCGACAACGCCAAGCAAGTACGGCCGGATGGCACCGGCTTAGGGCTGTATCTAGCCAAACGGGTGATTGAAGATCAGGGTGGGCAGCTCATATTCACGTCGGTCGAAGGAAAGGGGAGTACCTTTGGGTTCACGCTTCCCCGGTCATAAGGCAGCCTCACCGAACAACTGGTTTGACGTCGGCATACTAGCCTTTGGCGCGGTATTTGTGGTCGTACTGACAGTAACGGTCGCCCATACAGTGCCCATCAGTTTTGCCTGGACACCAAACGCCTTTGCCTGGCTACCGGCAGTTAGTAGCGTGGCCAATCTGGCTTTAGTTGCTGTTTTGGCCCGGCGTCGGAACGAGGGCCAGGCTATGTTATGGTTTGCTCTCTATATTTTGTTTAATGGCTTGTGGGCTATTTTTGAAACCCTTGAACGCCTGACAAATTCACCGGCTGGTGACGCGTTTTGGAGCCAAATCATTTTCACGGTTCTTGCCTTCCTGCCGACGTTCTATTACCTGTTCATTCGCAGCTATACCGACAGGACGCGGCTGAGCGGCAGCTGGCGGATCCCGGCGGTACTGCTAACCGGCACCATGTACATTGCCTCTATGCTGGGTGGATCAGGTATGTTTCCGGTCCCAGATATATCGGAACGGCTGCGTTGGGGCTATGAGGCGCCCCAGACCATGACGTCATATCTACTGATAACTTGGGCCGTTGTTCTGGTGGGCGCTGCTGTTGCCCGGCTGGCCGGCCGCTATCGCCACAGCCACAGTGCGACCGAGAGGTACCAAATCTGGTTTATGTCAACCGGCATTGTCTTATTGGTAGCCGTTGAATCGCTGACGGCAGTCATCCTGCCAGGACTGGGAGCCGGCGGACTGGTACCCTCGATGGGCGTCGCTGTAAATACGATTGTGGCCATCATGATCATCTATAGTGTTCAAAAATACGGCTCGCTATCATTTAATGTTAGTGACATCGCCGACTCGGTACTGGCTACCATGGCTGAAGCCGTCTTCGTAACCGATGACCAGCACCGGGTAGTGTTCGCCAACGTGGCGGCCGATAAATTGTTGGCCAGTGACCATCGAGGCATCGTCGGGCGGCCGCTCGCGGAACTGGTGGGAGGGCGACTGGTGGCCCCTCCCCATGTCTGGTCTCAGGAGGTTCAGCGTCATCACCCTACTGACATCGCTGAGCTCACACTGCCATCGACTACGGGCAAGCGAGTGGTTAATGTATACATCAGCCAATCAGTCCGGTCTGATGGTGGACATGTGTTCGTCTTGAGTGATGTAACACTCCTGAGCCAAGCCAATGCGAAGCTTCAACAATCGCACAATGAATTGGCGAAGTCGCTCGAAAAAGCCAAAGCTCTCGAAAGCCAATTGCGTGAGGAAAAGGCTAGTGTTGAGCGGCGAGTTCTGGAGGCCACTGCCGGTGTCCAGCAAGAGCATGCCCGACTCCTGGCTTCGATCAACAGTCTTCACATGGGCTATGTGATGACGGATGCCCGCGGAACTATCATTTTGGCCAATACCGCCGCCCAAAGTCTGGTATCGCTGGGGCTCGGGTTTAAGGGCGGCCGTCTCGAAGTCGATCCTCGGGCATTGTCGGGTTTGCTTGAGCGCCATTTTGGCTTGGTGGCAAAAGTTTCCCGCTGTCTCAAGTCGGCCAGCCCGCAAACCTACCGCGGTCTGAGGTATCAGGATAAGATCATGAATGTGGGCTTACAGCCGGTCATAGCACCCACCGGCGAGACCCTCGGTGCCGTCGTCTTGCTCGATGATGTCACCGATCTGGCAAACCTCGAGCGGGCCAGGGATGAGTTCTTCTCGATCGCCAGCCATGAGTTGCGAACTCCGCTGACAGCCATTCGGGGCAATACCACCATGATCCAGGAATATTATGGCCAAAAGATCAAAGACAAAGATGTCACGTCGATGCTCAGTGACATTCATGATTCAAGTGTCAGACTGATTGCGATAGTCAATGACTTTCTCGATATGTCACGGCTCGAGCAGGGTCGCATCAGGTTTAAATTTGAAAAAATCAACGCCGTTGATATCTGCCGTAAAGCCGCATCCGAAATTCAGAGTACCCCGGCAATACCAGTGGTACCCATCAAGATCAGCCAGCCCAAGCCGGCGTTGCCATTGGTGATGGCCGATCCCGATAGGTTGCTGCAGGTAGTTACCAATCTTATTGGCAATAGCCTCAAATTTACAGAGCGCGGCAGCATCACTATCAGATTTAGTCAAACCGACCAAAACGTTATCATTACAGTCACCGATACCGGTCGCGGCATCGCTCCAGAAGCCAAGCATCTACTGTTCAGGAAGTTCCAGCAAGCCAGCGACGACATTCTCACACGCGACTCCACCCGCTCGACGGGCTTGGGCCTCTACATCTCGAGAAACCTCATGCGCTCGATGTCCGGTGACCTCGAGCTCGTTGACTCGAAGCTTGATGAAGGTTCAACCTTTGCCGTGACTGTGCCAATTGCCAAAAAATAACGTACAATCTAATCAATAAGGAAGGATACCATGGCTAAAGTTCTGATCATCGAAGACGACCCGTTGATGTCCCGGATGTACCAAAAAATCTTTACATTCGAAAAGTATGATGTGGTCATGGCCAAAGACGGACAGGAAGGTCTCGACCTCGCCCGTTCAGATAAACCAACTGTTATATTGCTCGATGTCATGATGCCCAAGATGAACGGCTTTCAGGTACTTGAGAAACTCAAAAGCGATCCCGAGACCAAATCAACGCCGGTCATCATGCTTACAAACCTAGCCGGCGAGCAAGACGCCGAAACGGCCTTAGCCAAGGGAGCCGTCAAATACATTGTCAAGAGCGAGTACGAACCCAAGCAAGTTGCCGATATGGTCAAAGAGATCATTGCTGGTTACACGCGCGGAGAAGTTCCCGGGGCATAACTCGGGCATAACAAGTAAGGCAGGGAGGCGGATGTGCCCAAAGTACTTTTGATCGAAGATACACCCGAAATGCAAAGGATGTACTCGTATGGTTTGACAAAGGCTGGCTACGATGTTGAAGTAGTTGGGAGCGCCGGGGAAGGCTTGGCGCACGTCCAGTCAGGGATCGATTTCGACGTTATTCTGGTTGACCTTATGCTGGCGGGCATGAGCGGCCTCGATTTTCTCAAGAGCGCCAATCTCAAAGCCCTCATGCCCAATGCAAAAATTGCGGTACTCACCAATGTCGACAATCCCGAGATAGTCGCCAAGGTGAAGGCGGCCGAGCAGATCGATGGTTATCTGATCAAATCGCAGACTGAGCCCGCCATGCTCAATGATTACCTCAACAAATTATTGGCGGCTCCACCCTCAGATCCGTTGCCAAATGCCTGATTTTGCTGTACGATACTGCAGTACCTTTTCGGCAGATGAACTCGGTCCGGCGAGATAGCTCAGTTGGTAGAGCAGTGGCCTGAAGAGCCTCGTGTCCTCGGTTCGAGTCCGAGTCTCGCCACCATGCGGGTGTAGCTCAGTTGTTAGAGCGCTTCCTTGCCAAGGAAGAGGCCCAGGGTTAGAGTCCCTGTACCCGCACCATAAAGGATACATCAGGATTTGGTGTATCTTTTTTGATTTTAAAGAGCTCGTTTATACCTGTTAAGTCCCATACATTTGTGCCAGAATCGCTGGTTACAGAAGCCAATTCTGCATAGGTTGGAGTTTCGTTAAAAATGACGCTGAAAAAGTCGGCTTTTTTGAGCGGATCAGTCTGTTGGAGCAGCAAATAATCCATGTGTTGGAGAAAATATTTGGCGTACTGCAAAACGACGTCAAAATTGACCGGTTGCTCTTTCTGTTTTTGCTCCTTTTCTTCATTCAGCTTGTTGATTTCTTGTTCGACTTGCATAAGCTCGTCCTCCATGAATTTAATGGCTGTAGGACTGCTCAGAAGCTTGATTTTATCGACTGTGGCAAACGCCTGAGCTTGCAGCTCGCCAATGCGCTTGTCGATTAGAGCTTCGTCCTGGCCGAATTCTTCGCGGCGCTGCTGCCAGACCGTCTCTAGCGCCGCCATGAGCGTGTCGATGTACTCCTGGGTGAAGGTTATTTTGCGCACGAACGCCTCTACCGTGGCCTCTAGCTTCTCTTTAGGCACGCGGAAATGATGCCCACGCTTGTTGCAGTGATAGCCTGGGTAGTACTTGTAGCGACCCTTGGCGGCACTGCCAAAGAACGGCCGCCTGCACTCGGAGCAGGTCACAACCTTTCGGTATGGGTACTCGGCATTGTGTATGCCTTTTCTGAGCTGGTGATCGGGCACCTGCTGCTTGCTGATAGATACGACCCCGTTTTGCATGCTCAAAATTAGCTTGCCACGGTTGGCCTTATTGAACGTCTCAAAATCTATCAAGCCGTCAAAGCGGGCTTTCACTGGTTGGTCTTCCGTCCACTTCTCGCGGATGACTCCGGCGTAAATCGGGTTCGCAATATAGAGCCAGAAGCGCTTGAGCGTCAGCTTATGGCCGCCGGAGCGCCCTGTGATTTGGGTCTTGTCAGTTTTGGCCCGCCGGTTTTGATAGCGCGAAGCATAGCCGAGGTTGTTGATCTCCTCGACGATCTTTGTGTCGCTCAAATGGCCCTGGCATCGCAGCTCAAACATCTTCCTGATAAATGGCGCTTCTTTCTCATTTGGTACCAGGATATAGCGCTTACCATTGCCAGTCTCTACTCGCTGGCTCGTAAGGCCATAGGGAGCTGAGCGCATCCAATAGCCCATGCGCGTATAGCGAACCTGCGCACCGATCATACGACTTAAAATATCGCGCACTTCGTCCTTGGCACGTTCTGCTTCCAGCAATTCAGTTTTGCGGGAAGGGGAGTACTCGCTCCAGCGGTACTTTAGGCCCAGGTGTTCAAGCGTGTTCACCTTCACATTGCTAATAACACCGTAAACGTCTTCAAGTGCTACGCCGTGCGGCTCAAGTTGGCTTTTCAGCAAGTCATAGGCTGTCGAGCCTGCCCGAGTAAAGCGGTCAATTGACTTCACGATTACGACATCAATCTTGTTCTTCGGGTCTATGGCGTAATTCACCACGTCCTGCATCGGCTGGTACGACTCCTTTGATGCCGATTCCAGGTAAGTCAAAATTTTGATGATCTTGATATTGCGGCTGGGCGCGTAGCGCTGGCCCTGCTCAATTTGTGCTTCTGGCGAGTCGCCATCTATGCCCTGACCGATAGTTGAAACGCGAACGGCTAGCAGGCCGTTACGCGGACGCTGGTAACTGGGATTCACGCCCACCTCCAATCTGCCGCAAGAGTTTTTGTCCGTTTGTCTGATCCTCGACGATACGGTCGATAATCAGATTTGCGATCACAAAGACCCTCTCCTCGGTCGGCATCGTGCAGTACACGGGCACTTCACCTGTATTTTTGTTTTTAGAACCTTTGAGTCTCCCCATTACGTTTGCCCTCGTTTAGCTTGGATTTTCGCCAAAGCAAAATAAGCTTCGGCTCACAAATGGCGAAACGTTAACAATCGACTAAGCTATGACTAATCTTCGGATTTGGCAGGCTGCGCGCCGGTTTTCTTGCGGGTTGAAAGCTCACCGTCAACGAGCTTCTTTAACTCGTCGTCGCCACCTTCTTTGGCGATAGCCTGCAATACAAACTCGGTCAGCGTCTGTCCGCGGCCGTAGGCAACAGCTTTTGCTCTGTTGAGAATCGCTGCACTTGCCGCTACCTGGAATCGAACTCGTGATTCTGACATATACCTCATTGTACTACAAGTAGCACATGTCCGTATCCTCCATTAGGAGGAGCAGTTAATACACCACCCCTCCTTGACCGAAGGCTGCCAGCTCAGATACAGGCGTTGGCCGGAAGAATATATCCCGCTCAATCGAGATTCCTGCCGGATATTGCACCTTACTCAATTCCGATAGGGAGAAGTACCCGAACTCAGCCTCGTGGCCGCTCACCAACCCCCAGCACGTATCCTTGCCGTCAAACTCGATTGCGTACCATGTCCAGTTTGACCACGGGTGAAAGAACTTGGCGATAGCGATTTTATCCTCTGTCGGTACGTCTTCCGTTGCATAGAGCTTTGGCAGCTTTTGTGCTAATGTTTTAGTTAGTAGCTTCATGGATTTACCCTCCAATTAGTTGCTTAGCCGAGTTGTTAAAGTACCAATTGCTTATGTACTCATTGTAGTAGTATGAGTACATTAAAGCAAGTAAAATAGCCCACTTTCTCGTTGTTATATCTACAAGTTAGGTGCAATATCCGAATTGCACCTATATTTATACTTACTATCTTATTTTTACTCTTTACTTTCTCTCTTCCTTATATATAAATATATAGAAGAAAGTGAGCATATGGTGACAGTAAAGACAGAACCGAAATATAGGCGGCCATTAAATACAGAGCAGGTACAAATACTAGAACTGCTGTATAAGTTTCGGTTTGCGACAATGGCAGTTGTTAAGGATTATTTTGTTGAAACTAATCCTGGCATGAATGTTTTTAGAAGGTTGGAGACGTTAGCGGACCAGGGCTTTATAGCTAAGCGCTACTTTGACAACTACAGATTGCTGCATAAGCCGGTCGTGTACTATTTACTACCAGCCGGAGCGCGCAAGCTGAAAGAGTATCGAGACGAGGACGACACTGACGAGATCAATATCAAGGGCATTTATCGTGATGGCGATGTCAGTGAGCAATTCGTCATGCATAGTGTGGCGGCCTTGAATCTTTACAATCGCCTCGTAGCTGAGTATGGAGATGACTTAGACTTCTTCTCTAAGGCCGATCAGGCCAGCTTTGATAACTTTCCGAAGCCCCTTCCAGATGCCTACTTAACGCTACAGGCGGACGGCGGCGCGCAGCACTACTTTGTAGAGATATTAGATGATGACGCTCACTTGCTCGTGGATGTCTCGAAAAAGATTAAGCGTTTCATTGACTACAAAAAGAGCGGCAGTTGGGCATTGGTGGCAAGAGCACCATTTCCAAAGATTATCTTTGTTTGTGCGTCAGAAACGTTCTGTAAACGTGCACAAAAACGCTGCGAGGCCGCCCTGGATAAGGCTTGGGTTATGGACATAACGGTCGAGGCTGTAACAAGCGACCATATTACGCTGAGCTAACTATTCGAACTCGCTTTTGCCAATGGCAAATGCGAGTTGTCACTTTTCTGCCAGGAAAAGTGAGTTGCAGCTACCCGATAAGGTATAATCGACACATGAATATACAAGCATCGCAAAGCGAAGACAACGGCATAGCTCTCTTGACTGACAATGACCTTGAAATTTACAGTGTAGGCATATCAACCGGCGGAGTAGCCGAAATTCGGATGGCCGAGGCGAGCCCCTCGCGGCACATTGTGGCGACAACTGTTGACGAAGAAGGTGTTGCTTTCGCCCAGAAGTTCATAACCGAGAAACACCTAGAGCAACAGATCGAAGCCAAGATTGAGGACGTAGCTCAGCCGCTGCCGTATGAAGATGATCACTTTGACTATGTATACGCTCGCCTGGTGCTACATTATTTACCAAAAGCTGCACTCGATCAGGCGCTAGCCGAATTGCACCGCGTACTCAAGCCAGGCGGTAAGCTGTTTGTAGTAGTACGCTCGGTGAATTGCCCGGATGCCAAAGACCCCAGCGCTACCTATGATCCAGAAACAGGCCTCACGACTTGCGTGCACACCGATCAGCAAACTGGCAAGACGCACAACTCCGTCCGCTACTTTCACTCAGAAGAGTCTATCAGGGAGCATGTTACAAAGGCTGGCTTTACCGTTCAGTACACAAAATCATACGATGAGCGGCTATTTACTGATTTCATGCGTACCAAGCTCGCTCCACATGACGATAACGTCGTAGAACTGCTGGCTACCAAATGAGCAGCGAAGACGTATTCCACCTCGGCATAAAAGCACTCATTCGCAATCAACAAGGTAAAGTGCTGCTGATGCAGGTCAACCCAGCTAAGCTGCATGGTGAGCGTCGGGAATATTGGGATTTACCGGGTGGTCGTATCCAAAAAGGCGATTCCGTTGAAGATACGCTCAGGCGTGAAGTGGTGGAAGAAACAGGGCTAGCAGAAATCGCCAACATTCAACCCGTGAGCATGGTATTGTCCAATATCCGTATCCCAATGGGCAACAACGAGTCGGTGGGGCTTATTCTGAGTGTGTACGCCTGTACCATACCGGATGATGCGACAATAACGCTCTCCGATGAGCATATTGCCTATGACTGGTTTACGCCAGATAAAGCTGCTGAGTTGCTGCGGGTGAAGTACCCGGATGGATTTTGTAACGCTATCGGAGAACTAGCATGATCAAATACGTCCTACAATCCGGTGGCATCCGCAACCAGCCAACCCTAAAAAAGCAGTTTCACCAAGAGCTAGTGAAGGGCCTGGGCAACAACCCTAAATTCCTACTGTGCAACTTTGCCCAAGGTCGCGAATACTGGGAGGTAAAGTTTTCTGGTTATTCAAATGCCATAGCCGAAGATATGTCAGAAGGTGTCACGCCTACCTTTGAATTGGCAATGCCTGACACATTCGTTGAGCAGTGCAAAGCAGCAGACGTTATTTACTGTCACGGCGGCGATAACGACCTCGTGCAGTATTGGATGCGCAAGTTTGACGTTCCAGTCATATTTGATGGTAAAGTGCTGGCCACAAACTCAGCCAGTTCCATGATGCTCGCCAGCAGCTACTGGACATGTGACTGGCGGGCTTGCCGTGACGGTTTTGGCATCCTGCCCATAAAGTTTATCGCCCACTACCAGTCAGCCTATAGCGCCGATGATCCGCGCGGCCCGATTGACTGGCAAAAAGCGTACGACGAGCTGGCGGCATACGGCGATACCAGCCTGTCAATCCATGCGCTCAAAGAGGGCGAGTATATTGTCTTCGAGAAATAGAGGAGCCCATATGAAACAGCCGACTACTTATCAAGCAGCTCCCAATGACTCTCGCTATATACCGTTCACTCAGCAAGATTGGTGCTGCGTACCAACCAGTATCCAGATGATCATGTACCGTCACGGCATCCCTTTGGTGCCAGCCGAGGAAATTGGCTATCACCTGGGGCTAACCGTGCCACCAGATCAGGCCGACCTCTTTTATAACGTTCGAACCTCCGAAAAACCACCGACCACCGCCGGCTATGGCACGCAAATATCCAACCCTGACTACACTCCAAACAAAATGTTTGAAAAGCTTGGGATTCCGCTGGAGTTCAGTATCAAGCTCGCTAGTGAGTTCGCTGACAAGGAAGCGCTCTTGACGGAGCTGAAAGCAATTGAAGCGGAAGATAGCGATGCACTCCTGTGCTTTAATCATGGTGTTATCCGGGGCGAGTACCAGCCAAACTCTGGGCATGTGGTCGTGTTTGACCGAGTTGTTGATGGCAAAGTCCGCATCGTTGACGCTAGCTGGAAACAACCGAAGTGGCGGTTTGTCGAGCTTGGTTTGCTTTTTGAGGCAATCAAACGGCACGACAATGAAAATTCTGGTGGCGTTTGGCATTTTGAGAAGCGGGGATAGATCAGCATGGCAAAACGAGCTGTCATCATCCACGCGTGGGGCGAGAACCCAACCTCGTGCTGGTACCCCCGGCTCAAACAAGAGCTTGAGCAACGAGGGATAGAGGTGCGGGTACCCGCCATGCCCGAAACAGACGCACCTAAGATCGAGTCGTGGCTAGCAACGCTCCGGGAGATATTGCCCAACCCCGACCAAGATACGATACTCATCGGGCACAGCATTGGCTGCCAGACTATCCTGCGCTATCTGGCCGAACTGCCCGCGGGTCAAACTGTTGGCCAAGCGATTTTCGTTGCACCATGGACACATCTCACCGGCTTGAGCCCGGCCTCGCAAGAAATCGCCAAGCCCTGGTTAGGAACGCCCTTGGACTGGACTGCTGCCCGTGCCCGCTGCCCTAAGTTCACCGCCCTCTTCTCTGACGATGACGAATGGGTACCCGTCTCAGAGGAACAAATCTTCCAAGAGAGACTGAACGCACAGACAAAGCTGCTCCACAAGATGGGGCACTTTGATGCCATTACTGAATTACCCCAGGTACTGGAGCTATTACCTTGAGCCCACACAAAACTGCACGGCAAAAAAGAAACAACATTGTAATAATCGGTGGCGGCATGGCCGGTACCGCCGCAGCCTACACACTCAAGAATGCAGGCTATAAGGTAACCATCCTGGAGCGGAGTGACCGGCTGGGTGGCCGCATGCATAGCGAAGTTGTCGACGGCGTGTCGCTGGAAATGGGCTCGGGCTTCATCTCTCGGGTTTACACAAACGTGCTTGATTTTTTGCGCACAAACAAACTTGACGATAAACTTTTCCAGCAATCCGGCCGTTCTGGCATGATGCGGAGCGGTTCAATACATATGATCGGGCCTAAAGAGCTTGCCGGAACCAAGGTTTTATCCTGGCGTGCCAAATGGCCGCTCATAGGGCTCCTAGCCGAAACTATACGGCGTAAGGCAAGGCTTGATCTGCACAAACTGTGGTTGGCAGATATCTACGACAAGCGCTCGGTTGCTAGCAAATACACAACCCCAGGGCGCAAGGAATTTATGGAATATGTATTACAACCGGTTCTCAATGCATACTTCTATTGGATGCCAGAGCACACCAGCGAAGCTGTAATGAGTATTCTGGTAAATGCTGCCCTGCAAAAGGGTGGGACATTCAAGTTCAGAGGTGGGCTGACCAGAATCCCAGAATTTGCAGCCAAAGATTGTGCAGTCCAGCTAAACTGCGAGGTCAAGAGCGTCACTCGGCAAAACAATGGCCAGTTTGAGATCACCGCGCTGCAAAACAAGCGAGAAATCACCTTTGCTGCCGATGGGCTTGTTTGCGCCACCACTGCCACTGTAGTCCCCAAGATTATTACCCATTTGAGCAAGCAACAAAGGGAGTTCTTCGCGGCAATCGATTATTCGGCAACAGTAGTCATGGCTCAGTCATACAAAACGAAAGATACACATGAGGCCAAAGCCGTCGCCTTCCCACGCCTGGAAGACAATGATCTGGCAGCTATCACTCTGTCGCCAGAGCAAGACATTGCCAGTAAGGAGTTCAAGGTCAGTGGCCTCAAGATGTATGCCTCAGGCGCAATTGGTAAACATCTCGCGCAAAAGTCAGATGAGCAGATCATCCACTTTTTCGAGCGAAAACTTGCGCCTGCGCGCGATCAGTTTCTGCGCGAGGGTGCAACACCGCTGTCAACTCGTATTCAGCGCTGGCCAGAGGTGATCCCGCACTTCGACGTTGGGCATCTTGCGCGCCTGCGCGCCTTTCACGATGGCGCCATAGAGAACAACACGGTTCCCCTGGTATTTGCTGGGGATTACATCGGTGCGCCATACATCGAGGGCGCGTTTACGAGTGGGGTTGCAGCCGCTAACCGGCTTGTTGACCGTTTGGCGATTCAAAGAAGCGGGCCGGACAATAGAGCCACACTAAAGAACTAGATTTGAAGAGTGATGAAAACGATAGTACTTACCACTAACTCAGAACTATGGGCCCAAGCTCAAAAATCAGGACAATACACCCAGTCTACAATTGATTCTACACTGGCGGATGTCGGCTTCATTCATGCCACTTTCCCCGATCAGACTATAGCAATGGTTAACCGCAAGTACGCTGATCAAGATGGGCTCATTTTACTACTGGTTGATCGAGACAAACTGACCTCGCCGGTCAAGGAAGAAGGTTCACTCAGCGGCAAAGGTGGCCTGTATCCTCATATTTATGGCCCGGTCAATCTTGATGCGGTATACAAAGTGCTGCCGCTCGACAAAGGAGTAGATAGTCACTACATAGAGCCAGATGGATTACGGGGTCTATCGAAGGAGCAACCATGACCCCATACGTCGAAGACACCTACGCTAAGATTGCTCAAGCCTACACCGATGAATTCTTTGACGACAAAGCTGACCTGCCATTTGTAGATAAGCTCGTGAGTGTTCTGTCGCAGGGTGCGAGAATACTCGATATTGGCAGCGGCCCCGGTCAGTTCTCAAAATACCTCACAGAAAAAGGTTTTAAGGTCGAGGGCATTGACGTCTCTGACGAAATGTTAGTTATCGCCCGGTCGAAAGTTCCCGAGGTAGGGTTTGCGAAGATGGATATGCGAAAGCTAGAATTTGCAGATCACGCATTCGATGGCATTTTGGCCGCGTATTCCATTATCCATATACCGACGCCAGAGTTGCCGGGTGTACTGGCCGAGATGAAGCGTGTGCTCAAGCCCGGAGGCTATGCGCTGTTCATCGTGCAGGAAGGCGAAGCCGATCAGGTTGTTGATGAACCACTGGCCGAGGGTGAGAAAGTATTTATGAACTTTTTTAGCACGGGGCGCTTGAATGACTTGTTGACATCTGCTGGCTTGAAGATCATCGAGCAGCGCATAGGCGAGCAAACCAGCGAAGAAGTACTGAGCAGCAAGGTCATATTCACCCTAGCCAGCTAGACATCAACCTTATGCCAGGCCATATTCTCCTCATCCCACCCCACTGTCCCACGATGCAGTTTCTTGAAGGCGTCACGAACCTTCTTGCTGATTGAGGGGTTGCCAAATTCAGTCTGCTCGATGCAACCGCCGCCAAAGTTGTCGTTGAGGTGGTGGGCTGCCGCTTCTTGCTTGAGCGAACCGGCCTGATTAATCTCGTCCATCATCCACTGAGCGGCCTTTTGGTGGATGGTTCTCGTTCGTTTACGTTTCATTCTATCCTGCTTGGGTGGTCTGTCGGCTGTGCTTGCAGGGCTGGCCTTGGCGGCGGGTTTTTGTTGTGGCTGAGGCTTTTCCTGCTCAGGTTTCGGCTCCGGTGCAACATACTTAGTTGTGTACTTTTCCCTCGAAGACTGAATAACCCTTTCGGCTATTTCATCGCTGCCAGAATTATCAAGCAGCAACGTCTCGCCTGATAGCGGTTCCTGCGATCTAATGGCCGAGGCTCGCATGTAGAAGTTGTAGGGCGACAGGTTAGCAATATGGCCCTCCTGGAGATATGGGCTGAATAGGGGCAGCAAAAGTTGCTCATCGGCCGGGTTGCCGGTGCGGAAGCAAATGACAGTGCCAACGTTTGCCAAGATGATATTGACCATCTTTTGGTCGTCTTGCTGTGACGTTGACTGTTCGGCCATTGTTAGGAATAGTTTGTACTTGCGGGATTCGGATAGCATCTGCACAAATGACTGCGTGGCGAAGTTTTGGAACTCGTCCACGTACAGGTAAAACGGTTTGCGTTCAGCTTCTTTGATCCGGGCACGGCGTAGAGCGGCCATCTGGATTCTAGCTAACACGGCGATGCCGAATAACTCTGATGTATCCTCACCGAGCAAGCCTTTCGAGAAGTTGCAAATTAGGATTCTTCCGTCCAGGATGTCGTCGAAGTTGATGGTTGAGTGTGGCTGCTCCAAGACCCGCTTAGCAGATGCCGAGAACAGGAACCGTCCAATCTTAGCGGTTATACCGGCGACCATTTTGACTTGTTGGAACCCACCGGCCTTGCCAAGCTCGTTCTTCCAGAAATTTTGCAGGTCTTCGTTTTCGAGTGTAGCTACGACGGTTTTGCAGTAATCGGGGTCGTTGAGGAGATTATAAACGGTGAACAGTGTTGCGTCTTTGACGGTAAGCGCCGTCTGGATCGCATTACGCAGCACATACTCAATACGGTGGCCGCCCGTGTCATCCTCGGAAAATATCTTGCGGAACATCGAGACGACGGACTCGGTAACGATATCCTTCTCGCGGATAAGTTCGTCCCCCTCAAGCCCTGGCGTCAGCTCCAGCACGTTTAGGCCGACATTGTAAGCTAGGTCGTCAGGATTAAAGTAAATAACATCATCTATGCGATTCTCCGGGATACGCATTAACAACTCCTGGGCCAAATCGCCGTGCGGGTCAATGACGCCAAAGCCTTTGCCGCTCTGTATATCTTGCACGGCGGCGTATTTAATCAAGGTGGTTTTGCCTGCGCCGGTTCCGCCAACGATGAACGCATGCCGTTCGCGCTCAGCCTCAATCAGACCGATAGGCATGGTGCTACCCTGGTGGTTGTTCTTGCCGAGAATGACATCAAAATCATGAGCATCGGCGTGGTTCTTTATGGCTAACGGTGCGGCTAGGGTTCGGCTGAGTGACTTAACCACATCGGCATTGTAGTTGGTCTCGCTATTGGGGAAGTGATAAATACTCGCAACCTCGGCGGCAGACAGTAGGCTGGCGTATTTGTTGAAAACGCCCGGTAGCCGGTGCTCAAACATAAACAAGCGATACTTGTGACGGACGCCATAGGGGAAGTTCAGCCTGCTTACGATGGCCTGGTATTTTGTCTTGTAGACATTAAACGACTTTCGTATGTCATTTGCCCTGGCGAGGCTGACACGGTCGTTATCGGCCACCACTAGCGCACGAATATTGGTGCGGTACAGATTGCTATTGAGCTTTTCGCTAACCTGCATCGCCAGCGTATTTTCCAGCGATCCCATCATGCGGGCGGGCTTAATCCCTTGTGCTACCTGGTGATGGTGCTGCATCGTGGTGTGATGGGTCTGCTTGCTGTAGTTTGATGGCCCGTGGTGAATCTCGCCCACGGTGTCAATCATCGAGAACATAGCCGAGTTGATACCCTGGACAAGCAAGCCACCCAGTGATCGGCGCTGTTTTTTGCCAAGCGCATCCAGGTGTTCCTTATTGTGCAACAGCCGGTTGCTGATCTTATCGGCACTACGTACTTTAGTTGGCGACAAGATAAGCTGAAGCACCATAACTTCGCCGGGCTTAAGGTTAGCCATCGTACCCAGTAGATAGTCGACGGGGTCGCTCTGGTCATATGCTTGCTGGTCTTTTAGCGGGTAGTAACGCTCCTTCAGATGCAGCTCTAGTAACTGGGCACGCAACCGCTGCGTTTTGGTAAGGTAATCATCAACCTCTTTGACCCGAATATTGCTGTCGAATGACGCAATATCATGCACAAAGCTTTCGCGGCGCTCCTTGGGGACGCAGAAAATAAACCGTATTCCCTGTTCGCGTATACCAACTATTTCAGCCGCAAAGGCCGACTTGTGCTGCAAGACTTTATCGCTGATGGTGCGTATCGTCTCAAAGCCGTGCAAATCGGAAAAGAATAGCTGAGTTGCTTGCGGTGACTTGTCGGCAAAGGCGGGCGGCGTTAATTCTAGAAAGACCGTATCTCTGCCAAGCAGACGGCGGAGATCAAATAACCGTAGGGCTACGATAACAATTAACTTAACCAGGAAAAATGCCGCAACCGCCAGAACTATGCCGAGCCCGATCTTTGGTAGCGAATCGACGAGCGTGTTCAAGAAATGCATGAAGCTGTTGAATTGTTCCTGAGTAGGAAAGTCTGTTTCCATCACGGCTCCTTGTCATGGATAAAGTTATAGTCAAGCGCGTCAGCGGCGGTGAATGATCGAGTACTTACTACATCAAGCCCTTTGACGTTCATCTCCGAGATTGTCCAGGCTTTGGTAGCTGGATCAACGGCCGTCACGTAAGCTACATGTCCTAATCCATGAGCTGAGTTAGCGGTCTGCATGATCGCGCCAACCGCCGGTATCTGGTCAACTGCATAGCCTTGCAACTTGGCATAGTAAGCCCAGGTGGCTGCATCGCCCCACGTATTAGGAATAGGGTCGCCCGCATTTTGCCGCTGAATAAACACCCAATATGTACAGTTGCCCCAGGCGTAGGTGTTGTCTGCGGATGAGGAGCCCGTATATAGCACGTCATCACCGGAATCTCCGGCGGTTACGCCACTTTTGAACAAATCGTCCATGTTCGTGATTGAGGCCACGGCCGCAGCAGGCAGTATCATAGCAACAATAAGCGTGCCAAGAATAACACCAGCCTCTATCTTGAACGAAACGAGCCTTTTACCGCGGCGCAGCAACGATATCATGGCGCATATAGCTCGGCCGGATTGGTAGTGATAAGCGGGTGTTCCTTGGGCGACGCAATGACCCTGACAGCAACATGATTCTGGTCGGCAATAATCAGGGCATCACCGCGTCCGCAAGTCAGTAAGAAACTCTCCTCATATTCGCTGAGATTGAATTCGGACGCGACACCTTTGATGGTTGTAGTGTCTTGTTTCATCAAGATGCGCAGGCTACTTTGCGAGGCGATGGCACGGCCGTATTCACTATGCAGGAAGTCGTTCGCCTGCTGCGAAATGATGGATACGCCCAAGTAGTATTTGCGAGCACGTCGAACCAAACCAGATACAAAGCGGGCGCTTTCTTCATGCTCCAGCAGCATCCAGCCCTCGTCAATTACGAGCAACCGTTTTTCGGGCTTGGCCTTCACCTGATTCTGTACGAAGTTGGCGATAATCATCATCATGATCTGGCGCAGTGATTCGGGCAGGTCTTTGATGTCGAAGATAACCAGCCGGTTGTCTAGCTCGATATTCGTCTGGGCATTAAAGACGTGCGCCAATGTGCCGCTGATATATTTCTCTAGCCGTTCCCGTAGTTGGAGCTGGCCCAAATCCTTCAGCTCGGCATACAAGTCTTCAAGTAGTGGCGGTTCCTTTTTGGCTTTGGCGTAAATTTTTAAGATGGCTTTGTCTACGGCCGCCTTTTCGCGCGAGCTCAAGCCCTCGGCCATGAGCGAAATTACTTCGGTCAAATCCTGCGCATGCTCGGAAAGATCGCTTGCCGAGTGCGAGGTTGTGGCTAGATCGAACGGGTTGATCTTTTCGGCCGATTTTGCCGACAGTTTCACGTAGGTGCCGTTAACTGATTCTGCCAGGTTTTTGTACTCCCGCTCCGGGTCGATAACGATGACTTTGGTGCCTTGCATGAGCTGACGCAAGATCTCAACCTTGGTGGCGTAGCTTTTGCCACTGCCGGATTGCGCAAATACGATGCTGTTGGCGTTATGTAGACTGAACCGATCAAGAATGACCAGCGAGTTGTTGGACTTATTGACACCGTATAAGATGCCTTTTTCCTGCACCAGCTCGGACGACATAAAGGGGAAGGCTAGTGCAGCCGATGAGCTGTCCAAGTTGCGCTTTTGGTTCAGGTCATCTTCGCCACGCGGCAAAACAGATTGCAGGCCCTCAAGCTGCTGGTAGCGTGCGGTCTTGATACTGAATAGCCGCGCCGCTAGAGCGTTTTCGAGCATCTTGGTAACTTTGTTGAGCTCATCAAGCGAATCGGCCCGCAGGTTTACATAAATCGCCATCTGAAAGAGCTTTTCCTGGCCGCGCTGAATCTTGTCGCGCAACTCCATAGCCGATTCCAGCGGGTCAGTGATCTCGGAGCCGACAATCGCACCTTTGCGCATCATTGAGCGGCGGGTAGACTCTAGCTCGGTGATCTTGCGGTGCAGCTTTGGCAAAGCTAGCTGCGCATCAACTTCATGGATGTGGTAGGCGATGTCGGCGCTGTGGTTAAAGTGAATGAGGCTGTCGAGCCAGCCGGACGACGCCACAAACGGGTAGCCGGAAATAAACAGTGTACGGAGATACTGGCCGTCAAGCACTAAATGGTCGGCTTGTTCCTCCAGGCCCTCATACGAAAGGGCATCAACCTGGTCTTGCTCACCAAAGCTAAAAGCTAGCTCGCGCGGGCGTTCGTCTCGCCGCTTCTTCCACTCGGCAATTTTTACCATAGGCTCGATCATGACTGCCCCTTTCGTATGTATGAGTTGTTAAGCAGCTCGGCAACCTGGTCGCTAATAGGCTGGCGCTTTGCCTGGGCAGGGTTGTAAAAGGTATGGAATAGATCAAGCAGCTCAAGATTGGCGAGCTGCCTTGTCCGGATTCCCAAGCGCATGAGCCCTTTGCTGACCATATCGGCATTAAGCGCTAATTGTTCTTTGGCGGTGTCGAAGTCACGGGCGGTATAAGGCAGGACGACATAGAAATGGCGCGACAGGATTCGGTTGTCTGCAACCAGGCTTTGAACGAATTCCGTGTAGTTTTCGATTTGGTTGCGGTAAATTTCTTCCTTCTCGTCGTGCAGCAGCTCTTGGGTGTCGGCTAGGTACTTATCCATATCCAGCTCGCGGATGCGAACGACGATCTCTAGCGGGCACGGCAACGAATCAAGAAAACTTTCGTACGTGTCAATGAGGGTATCCTGCTCCTCTTCGCTCTTGAGCTCGAAGTTAACCGGTGATACTTCAAGCACGACGCGGTATTGGTCACGGTGCAGCAAGAGCATATTGCTCTTAACGCCTTTGATATTAATTTGTTGCCGTGCCGAGGCTTTCGTCTGGGACTTCCGTAAGATGGACACGCAGCTCTCCTTTCTTGTTTGTGGTGAAGTGAATATTTGCAGTGGGGTTGGCAAGCAGGTCTTCTATTCGCACACGCTCGGCGGTGGTCAAATTGGCTTTTCTTGTCAGTGCCATAATTGGGGCGGCTACTTCCTCGGCTGCATCTTCATCTGGTATCATCTGCGACAGGGCTTCTCGGGTGTTGGGATCGTTTTTGTTGAACAGATAGTATTTTGGTCGCGCATTGTAGCGGATCAGCGTGATAGCCCAAAACAGCAGAATCTTGCCTTTGATCCGGATTGCTAATAGTGCACTGAGCGACGCGACACAGATAATCAGCACGAGCTTGTAGATCGCGTAGTTAAAGAAGGGCGGCAAGATCACAAATATGGCGCTCCCGCCAAATATGGGTGATACCAGTAGCAAGAGCTGCGACAACCCAAGTCTGCCTGCAATCCTATCTTCGACAGTGGTGATCTGAGATGGAACAATGGTGGTTCTCATTGCCGCTTCCTTCCTTTTGTTGACGGTTTATCTCCAGCATGGCTCGGGCCATCGGCGGCGGGCGTCTTGCCCGGACGGCTCGTTACCTGCGAGGTTTCGCCGGTGCTAAGCCCGGTTGATTTTGCGCGCGACCTGGTCGAATTGCGGTCGGCTGAAGAGTTGTTACCAGAGCGGTTCGTGTCGTCATTGCCATAGACTGGCTTCTTCGAACGCTTCTTCTGTGTGGTTTCCTCGCTGCTATTTTCGTCTTCTTCACTTCCGCCACTGCGTCGCTTTCGCCGACGCGGCCTGCGGAGATGCTCAAGGTAGCTCACGCCTCGTATGAACGACCCGGCCATCTCTCGCGCGGCATGGGGAGTGCTGGCGGCGTGCGACAACTCTTGCATGACTCCTTGCGTTTTGAGCAAGGCCAGCACGGTAGCTAGGCCTACGATGAGTGCCATAAGGGTATTTGGCTGACCGGCAGTACTGTTTTGTAACATACCGCTAAAGATCGATGAAGCCAGCTGCATAATCACTACCTGGACAAACAGTACGAAAATAGTCATCAGGTAGGTTTTGAGTGCGCTGATTGCAAAATCCTTAAAAGCTGGCAGCAAGTACAGCAGCGCGACGATGGGTGATAATATCGCGCCAATGTAGAGCGTAATCAGACGCATAACGTAGTAAACGAGCAACATGACCGTCAGGACTAAAAAGGCGAGCATGACCAGCAGCCCACCCAAGCCAAGGTCAGTTGATTTCTTGGTTATATCCGAGAGTAAATCCCAGATTGAGGTACTCGGAAAACCGGCTTGCAGCGCATGCACCATGCCATTAGATAGCCCAATGACCGCATCGATGGCAAACAGTGATGTATTCATGAGCAGGAACACAAACACTAGCTGTGGCAGAATTTGCTTGATGTCGAGTTCTTCAAAGCCAAAGGTGCTGAAGCTCATAACGTGGAAGCCGAGCAGGGCAACCACTAGGACAAACAACGCATCAGCAATGCCCACGACGGCTAGCCATAGGTTGAATACGTTCGAGTTTTCTCCCATAAGCGGCGTGCTGTTTGTAAAGTAGCCAAGCGCTTGCACAAAAGGCTCGCCGATTGACTTTATGATGTTCTGAATGACATGGATGATCGCCTTGGTAACAACATCGAAGAGGCTGGTTGAGGTGTCTTGCTGGATCGGTGCGAGCGTTGGTAGCCTATCGGTGACTGTACCGACCGATGAGCTATAAGCGTGGCTCAAAATTGCTGTGAGCGTCGCGGCTGCAATTACCAGCACCAGCCCAATGAGAGCATTCTTGATGATGCGCTTGGCGTGTTCCAGGTTCTCGGGCTTGCCTTTACTGGCCATGTATTCGATACCGCCAGTAACCAGGAAAAACGTCGAAACGAGCGTGGCAATAATGCAGAGGGTTGCAATCGCCGGGTTTAAAAACGACCGCATAGCATTAGATGCGGCTGTTGCGTCTGCGAACAGTGCTATAGGCAGGCCAGCATGGAACATAGCCTATTTCCCGAACGCGCTTGTCGCCAAATCTGTCACGATGTTGCTGATTACGAAGGCGGCAATAACTATCGCTAGGCCGATGCCGGAGTAGAGCAGGGTGTGCTTTGACCGCTCCAAGTGCTCGGGGTTGCCCGAACTGGTGATATAACCCAGACCACCGACAACAAAAAAGCCGGTCGCTACCAGACCGGCGAGGCCCGAAATGACCTTAATCACACTTTTGATAAATGTTTCAACCTGAGCGACGCCAGCGTCGGCGGCAAAAGCTGGGTGCGCCAGAACGAGCGGTGCGCCCAATGCCACGACAAGTATCACGATTTTTATATCTTTGAGTCGGCTCACGACAAACCCCCGCTCCGTTCTTTTAAGTCACTATCTCACTACATATACAACAGACAGTTTACACATGGTAAATATTATTTCAAAGCATAAGCAAAATTCTTAATGTATAATCTGTAACATGTACAAGCGATTTCTGGAGAAGCTTCGGAGAACTGACCGCAAGAAGCGGGGCGTAGTTCTTGGCGCAGCAGGCCTGGCGGTGATTATAATTGTCCTGTTGCTAGCACAGCTTGCCCGGCCTGAACGCTCAGTAGCCGCGTACTGCAAGGTCTACAAGCAGGAAAAGACCCGACTCAGCGCTATGTCCAGTAACTCCAACCCCTACCCATCGGGTGTATTCGACGTAAGTGTCACTGACGCAGCACAGATCGCTACCTCGTTCGGCAAGCTCGACCCGGTCGCACCCAAAGAAGTTGAGCCAGAGGTAAACAGCCTTCAAAAGCTCTACCAGGACATGCACGATAACCCCTCGCACGCAATTAACAATGCCCTCAACGGCGCGTCACTGGATGATAACTTAAAGACTTGGACTGAGGCACGATGCAAATGAATGACGGTGGCCTAGACAGGGGTGGCATTAATGGCGATATTACTCCGCCTGAACCGGGGAAATTGGCAAAGGGAGGCCAATATGGGCTTGAGATTGCCGGTGGCCTAGTGCCTTTCGTCGGTGGGGTTCTCTCGGCAACTGCATCGGCTTGGTCGGGTAAAGACCAAGAGCACATCAATGATTTTTTCACTCATTGGATACAAATGCTCCGTGACGAAATCCTAGAGAAAGAGCGAACGATTATCGAGATCGCACAACGACTGGACTTACAGGATCAAAAAATCGTCGAGCGCATGGAGAGCAAAGCCTACCAATCTATTCTCAAGAAAGCGTTTCGAGAGTGGTCTGCTGCCGAAAGTGATAATAAACGGGAATATGTCCGGAACATATTAGCAAATGCAGCGGCAACGGCTATGGTTAGCGACGATGTTATTAAATTGTTCCTCGACTGGCTGAAGGTTTACTCAGAGTTCCATTTTCAGGTTATCAGTGCCGTTTATAACGAAAATGGAATTACGCGCGGAGGTATATGGAAAAAGCTAGGTAGGGAATCTGTGAGGGAGGACTCTGCGGACGCAGATCTGTACAAATTGCTAATTCGCGACCTGAGCACTGGGGGCATTATCAGGCAGCACGTTGAACGGGACTACTACGGTAATCCGATTCGGCGTGCTGCGGTCAGGAGACCTAAGGGTTCTGGGCCACAACCGCCTGTGTCGGCCTTTGACGATAAAGAGCCTTACGAGCTGACGGAGTTGGGCCAGCAATTTGTACACTATGCTATGACCGATTTGCCCCTGCGCATAGAAGCGCCCAGTGAGCCCATGTCGGCAGAAGCCTAGCCTATGATTTTTCCGACATTGTTTAGCCCCCTAAAAACCATAACCTTACCCGATGGGCTGTGTGTCCGTCCGTTAAGCCGCGGCACCCTAAAAGAGAAACATAGCTCGTTGTATTTAGATGCGATTATGTTGGAGGGGTATGAGAAGACCGATGGTTCTATTAAGAGTTGGGTTATATTCCACACGTTTATCTTAAATAGCAAGCATACGGCAGAACAATATGAGTGGTCATATGGCGGCGGCAGGGATTTCGATTTAACCGACGACAAGCTTGCGAATCAGGTGGATTACGATCATATTTTGCCGTGGGTGTACTTTCACGGCAACGAGGCCGTAATAGGCGAAAAGGACGACAGCTATGCTGAACTTTATCAGAAGTATAAGGTGTTGCCAGCCGAGAAAATAGGCGTCATTCGCAACTATCTAAACGACTTTGGCAAGGCGTCCAGGGCGCGTACTATCAATCGTTCAATCAGCGATCCGTCCTATTGGCAGATGATGGTTTACTACTCGATTATTGAGAACATACTGGGCAGACAGACATTTTGTGGCGAGCAACATCAATGCGAAAAATGCGGTACTGCCAATATCTGCCACTATCCTACGTCCCCATTCGAGTGGACGAAAAACAGGCTCATAGAAATTACTGGCAGCGACGAAATCGCTGAAGCATATAGAGCTGTCATATGGGCTTTTCGGCAGAAGATTCGTCATGATACGGTTCATAGCGCATTGACTCCAAGTGCAAGGGAGGGCTTGCCGCAAGATGAAGACAGGGTGCTATTTGACTTGGAACGTTCAATAGGCAATTACAAAACAGACCATCATGCTGTAGAGTCGCTTACTTGTATGCTTGCCGATATTGCACGGTTTTTATTGCTAGATGATATATATCAACTAGGAATATTCCCGGAACCGCGGCCGCTGGGAGTCGTGACGTTAAGGCAACCAGGCGTGGCGGTACGTGGCATCTGATACGGCGAACCCCATAATGGTGTGCATTCATGTCGCAATGTCCTTGTCGAACGTCACGACCCCTTATTGGCTAAAAAGCCTTCGAGTTTCTTCAGGCCAATTCTTCGAAGCGAATAGGTAATCTGCTCTTCTTCGTTCATCTCGCCCCAGGTCTTATCTTGTCCATCGGGAACAAAGATGCCATCCGTGCCATAGCCGTTATCGCCGCGCAGCTCATGGGCAATGGTACCCTTCATGATTCCATCAAAGATCTCCACGCCATTTTCGTCGCAATAACCAAAACACGTTTGCGCATAAGCCACGCGGGACGAGTAATGATTGAGCAACCGACATAGTCCTTGTACTTGCAGTTCCTGCAGAAACCACTTAATGAGCGGGCCGGGTAACCTCCCAAGCGCTTCAAAGCGAAGAGAAAAATCTTCAACTAGGACGGGTCTTTGTAGTATCCGATAGGCTTCTTCTGCCTTAATCTTAACGACATCATGCGGGTTAAGTGATTGGATTTCAGGTAAATCAAGTTTATGGTGCCTTACCGGATAACCGAGATGCCATGATATCTCCTCGGCCTTTTTGGCATGACTAGTAATAAATGTGATGTCCATGGATTATACCTCCGGCTGGAATTTATTCCGGCTCCAGTTCCACAATGCCGGATGGACTCGGGAAGGGTTAATACCACTACCGCGCAGAAGTTCTTTCCATGCGGACTCAACCTCAAGTGGGGTTGCGCCTACTGGTGTAATACCGAGATATGCACTGCACTGCAACACATGAGTGTCGGGGATAATAGAAATTTCCTGAGCATTTTTGAACATTACGTCAGTATAGAGCGACAAAATAAAAGGCCAGTAGTTGGAGAGCTTCGGGCCCGAAAGATAAGGAAACCGCTTTCGATGAGTCTTTTGTAAAAGCGTAATAAGTTGACCTGCGTCACTCTCGGCCTCTTTGATGATATTTCGTGGGTCATCCTCGTAATACTCATGGAGCGTTTGCGCAATGGTTGTCCATATCAAGGTGTGCTTATTTGGCTGTAGTGCAAGTTTGTGCGCAGTAAGATCACGGCGAGCTTGCTCTGGTGACGTTTCGGCTAGACGTTCTGGGGAAAAGACGTACCGCGTTGCTTCGTCATTCCAGGTTGCCAGCGCGGCAGCCCACATAGCTGGTGAACTACGCTGAAAGTTAATGCAAACGGGGAGGGTGAAGTATAAGTAATTTTCGCGGCTGCCTTTTGGTAACCCTGGGTTAACTTCGTGTTGCGCGAGCGTAGGTATTAAGCCTTGTTCGTATAAGGCCAGTAGGCGCTTTACTTTGTCTAGTTGCATAGCTTTATTGTACCTTTCTTGGTGACTTCTGGTACAGTCAGGCGTCTTCTGGAAGATAGTGCCAAGGCGCCCTGACGATCACTGGCGAATGCGGTGTCGGGTGTGCTCGAAACGCGGCAACATTAAGCTTGTCGTCTATTGCAGCAAGAAATGGCTCTTGAAACTAAAATGTTCGTTGGTAGTAATGATTAGATGGTCTCGTAAGGTGACGCCCAAGATCTGGCCTGCCGCTGCGAGCTGCTGCGTTACGTCAATATCTGCTTTGCTTGGCTGAGGTGAGCCTGAGGGGTGGTTATGCGCAACTATGACCGCTGCCGCTCGGTCTGTTAGCGGCCCAGCAAACACTTCTCTCGGATGAATTAATGCGCTTTCGAGTGTGCCGATAGTCACTACTCGTCGCGCGATGAGCCTGTGACCACTGTCTAACGAAAGAGAAATCACGTGCTCCTGCTTTTTGTCGCGGAAATGCTCAAGGTATTTCAGAATATCAGGAGTGGTGCGCACGGGCTTGCTAACTGGTGGTACATAGGGGTTCTGGCATACGGGGCACACCTGGTCATCCCTGCAAACCTTTAGGTTGTCAGCCATAGATTACGATTAACCCATCGCTGGGCATCCAACTAGTTAAAAGATGTAGTTTTATGCGACTAAACTCGTAGGTGATATAAGCGGTCTGGCATATTGAGGATGTCGCCACGAAGTCGTCAGCTGTAGCAAACGTTATATCTGCCGAGAGCATATCTTCAGGCGGCTTTGCTGAAAACCGCACGCTCTGCATGTGCGATAGCTGGTCATGCATTTTATCCGTGTATTCGCGGTTTAGAGTTCTGGTGCACTCAGTTTGGTACTGGTGCTCTAGCTTGAGCCACTGTTTTTTAACGGCGGCCATCATGCCGGGTGGGTTATCTGTTACGACAATGGCACCACCGCGCCGATTGGCAAAGTGACGAGCAACATCCTTGGAAAGAGATTGGCCCGGAGCCACATGTCTCTGTTCAACCCTAAGCCCGTGCATCGCCTACCTCAGTGGCTATGCTTTGGTTCCAAAAAATGAGCAAAATAAATACAGCCCGCACGGCTGCATATTGCCGGTTTGTCATAATTTCCTAGCTTGGATTTATACTTGTATCTGGACACACAGAACCCGCCGCCAGCGGGTTTGCACCCCATGACCCTTTCGAGCCATGACCAAGCTAAGATGCTGAACGACGGGATCAGTACCTAGCTTGGCTTTTAGACCATGCCATTGCAAGCAATGGTTTAGGTCTTTGAATTGTCCGCCCTTTTGAATTGTGGGCTTATACCTAATATATGATACCGGCTTGATAATGACAAGCCCTAACATTTGTTAGTGGTTGCTAACTTATGTTAGTCCTACGCTTAATATAATGACAAAACGAATCGACACGATTTACAAGGAAATCGGCAAGCGCATATCAAGCGCTCGTGCTAAGCGTGGTTGGACGCAGGAAAAGTTGGCAGCCGAAAGTGAAGTCGCCAGTGCGCACATTGGCTTCATCGAACAGGGGCGCAGGCGGCCAACGGTCACGACCTTGCACAAATTAGCAACGGCACTCAATACAACTCTCGAAGAACTGTTTAAGGGGTTGTAGCCGTGACGCAAATATTTATCTTTGGCGCGAGTACGGCTTATGGTTCAGGTGCAGAACTAGCGGGGTGGGGTGATTTGCTGAAGCAGTCAATGCTCACAAAAATGTATGGCAAGGACGGCCCCGGCGAGAAATGCGAGGTCTACAACTTTGCCCAACACGGAGCAACCATTGAGTTTGTGCTTGTAGCCGCTCCCGAGCAGCTCAAATATTATCGGAAGTCCGGAAAAGTTGTCGCAGTAGTTCAGGTCGGTGGGAACAATATTAAAGCCAAGGGTACGCCTGACGGCTTTGTTGTCTCGCTTGAGGAATATGAGAACCTGATGTCGCAGCTCATTGAGCGGCTGCGTGTAGGTGTGGATGAACTTGTTATGCTTGATGCCCTAATGCCCGTTGACGAGAGCAAGACCAACCCAGAAATTGATAAGACCACCGGCCGTAAGTCGTATTTCACGAACGATAGGATATTTCTGTTCAATCACGCACTCGGTAAACTTTGTCGAAAGTATAAGGTACATCATATTGACCTCACGACTGACCCAAAGGAATGGGTAAAAGACCGTGTTTCTGCGGATGGCCTGCATCCTAATCAAGCTGGCCATCGCTACATCTTCGATAAAGTGTCTCCCCAGATCGAAAAGTTACTAGAAAGCTAGTGCTTATTCTCGCTAAGCTCTTGCTGTAATTGCTCAAGAAGCTCGGGGTTGTTATGCGCCATACTGTGCACGCCTGCGCGTAAATCTTCCAGCATAGCGATGGCGTTCTCTCGGGTTGCTTTTTCTGGTTCGTGAGTCTTTAGATAATGCATAACGCTTTCAATATCCTGCTCGCTGATTTCGTACGTGTCGCTCATGACCTCTCCTTATACTATGTGCTTGTAAAGTTTCGTAAATTGGATCATCTGTTGTGCGAGTGCCTTCGATTCGACCCGGCGCATGATCTCGCAGCTATCGTTTTGCGAAAGGATATTGAGGCTCCCTTCAAACAAAATCTTCCTATCCAGTATAGCCAGCTTGCGATGATGTCCGCCAGTATAAAGAACCGTTGCGCCGAGATCAAACAGATTACCTAGCGTTTCGTACGCTTCGCCGCGCATATACTCATCTTCGTGCTCGTCGGGGTGCTTGGTGTTGACGACGATTTTGACACCGCGTGCCCGCAATTTACGCAAAGTTGGCATAAGCCTGGCTAGCCGACGTGAAGTGACGAACGGACTTTCGATTATGACCTCTTTAGTGCAGCGCTCCAGATCGCGGATAAACCTCGGGTAGAAGGTATCTTGGTCAAGCAGGCTGGATGTAGGCAGCTCGGTAGGGGACGGGGCGGCAAAGTTAAAAGGCCTAAGCATCGCTCGCCTCCATGTCATTCAAATAAACAACTTCACCATTGATGAAAGCCAGCCCGAACCGTTCAAGTTTTGAGTGTATCAACCGTAACTCAGCCTCAAAGTGGTTCCACCTACAATCCATTAGGCGCACCATTTTAGAGTTACAGATAGAAAAGCGTTCCAGATCGGGCGCTTTTTTATATTGAGACCGCATCGTAATCTGTTGCATTGGTTAGAGTCCTTTATGGCTGAAAATCTCACTGGTTGATATACTTGTATTCATGTTTAGATCTGTCGCCTTTTTTGATATCGACAACACCATGTATGACGGGTTTTCTTACTTTGCACTTTTAGAAAGGCAGGTTAGTGAGGGCCTAATAAAGCAGGAGACACTTACCGCTGCACTGGCGAGTATGCAAAAATATAAGGCCAAGACCCAGGATTATGAAACGACAATCGTTGAGATGCTCGATATTTATGCCGCAGGCTTAAAAGGCGCCGAACATACTACTGTCCTCGAATCAACGAGGCAGTTTTACGAAAAATCGGACAAATTCTTCGCCTATGTTAGCCCAACCATTAAAGAGCTAAAAGGCTCACATGATATCGCCCTCGTGACTGGCGAACCCCAGTTTGTCGCCGAGGCGGTGAAGGATCTCTTCGGTGCGAACTCGTATCATTCTACTGAATATGAGGTTATTGACGGGGTATTCACGGGCCGTATTAAGTCCTACCTTGCCTCGCGTCACGAAAAGCACGATGCCATCAAGCATCTCATGCAAGGTCATAGCGTCAAAAATTCTTTTGCGTTTGGAGATTCTGAGGGAGATATAGAAATGCTGCGAGCAGTGGAATATCCTATATGTCTCAATGCCACTGACGGCTTACGTGCAATTGCCACCGAGCAGGGCTGGAATATGCCCGACATTGACGCGGTGACCAAACTTGTCGCAAGTCTTACTAAGGCGGCCTAAAACTCATTGTCGTACTCTTGACCTGAGTCGAGTACAATCCGACCGCCGATATTTATTAAGCCAAATAGGACCAATTTTTCATACATCAGGATGCTTATCTCGATGTGGTTCCACCTATAATCCAGTTGCCGCACCATTTTCAGAATTACAGATAGGAAGGCGTTCCAGGTCGGGCGCTTTTTTATATTGAGACCGCATCGTAATCTGTTGCATCGGTTAGAGTCCTTTCTGTTTGATGGCCAAGCTCGTTGTGTAACTCTTATGATAAAATGTCAGTATGCAGCTCGCGCGACGCTTTAGAAATTTGAGTAATCGCTATCCATTCGCTGGGCCACTTATGTGGCTGCTGACGTTTCAGTTCTTCATTGCGGAGATTGTGACTGCGAACAGTTGGGCCAAGTTGCCCTACAGTTATCGATTGAACGCCATTAGCGATCTGGGCGCAGTTGGATGCGGTCTATTCGATGACGACCGTTTCGTGTGCTCGCCACTTCATGGAATTATGAATGGCTCGTTGATCCTACTGGGCATCACGATGGCCGTAGGATCGGTGCTCCTGTACACACGCTTACAAAAGAGTAAGGTTGGGTTTAGCCTGATGACATTAGCAGGCATTGGCGCATTCTTGGTTGGAATATTCCCCGAGGACACGGTCTTTTGGGTGCACATCGTAGGTCAAGACCTGGCGTTCGTATTCGGGAACGTTGCTTTGATAGTTTTTGGTTTTACACTGCCGGCACCGCGCGTATTTCGTTGGTATAGCATTACATCGGGAACAGTAGCACTCGTAGCACTCGTATTATTTTTATCGCATCATCGCCTCTTCTTGGAACTTGGCGGTATGGAGCGAACCGTAGCCTATCCGCTCCTCCTTTGGCTGATAGTAGCGGGTGGATATTTTGCAACAAGACGAGTTCGTAACTGAATACCTAAGCATCGCCTTCCTCAACTTCGCAAAGATAAACGACCTCTCCACTCATGAAAACTAGCCCTAATTGTTCAAGCTTTGACTGTATCAACCGCAGGCCAGACTCTAGGTGGTTCCACCTATAATCCACTTGCTGCACCATAAACGAAATCACCGTTTTTAATGAACCCGTTATAGGGTTCATTTAGTTTATAAGACACTTTTGAAACAGGTTTCTTCTACTCTCAGCAAGACGGTAGTTACCTGTATAATGAGGGTAACCTATGGGGTACCTTCTTGAAAAACAATAGCTACTACAAAGTCACGCAACTTGACACCGATTTGTGGGCTTTTGAAGATGTAAAAAGTAGCGAGGACTCAATAAGCTATCTTTTGTGTGGCAAAAACAAAGCATTAGTGTTTGATACGGGGCTTGGCTTAAGCCCCGTATTGCCGCTAATTAAAGAAATAACTGAATTACCGCTCATAGCTTGTCTGTCACACTGGCACTTTGACCATTCAGGAGGGGCACATGAGTTTGATGAGGTGATTGGCTGGCATTCACAACAGATGAAAAATACTAGTGAGAACGGCGTTAGCTTAGATGTCATTAAAGCTAACGTTAGCACTACCTTTTGGAAAAGTATTGGAAGAGGTAATTATCAAACAAAAGGTTTCCCACTTCAGATGATTAGCCAGGAACAAACACTAGACTTAGGAGGTTTTGAACTTAAAGTTTTACATACGCCTGGCCATACTTCTGACTCTATTTGTCTATATGAAGGACAGAAGAAGTGGTTATTCGCAGGTGATAGCGCATACCCTGGTCCAATATATTTGCATTTTGCTGATTCTGATACTAATACGTACCAGGATTCTTTAACAAAGCTTGCGAAGCTTGATGTCGAAAGTATTTTCCCAGGCCATAACTCTCTGAAAACATCAAAAGACTTGCTGGTTGAGTTAGATAAAATGCTAACTAACCCCTCCTACAAGTCACAACTTTTCCCTGAACTGAGTATTCGAAAGTCTTAGATCACCTGGATGGGGCTTTATTTTTGATCTAGTGTGAGTCCCGTCCCTTACCTACTAAGTAAATAATTCCGATAAGGGACTTTCAGTATTTTCCTCCAACGGGCTATTTCATCCCTGATGGGGTGTAAACTTTTTTGGAGCTGCTGTACCAGTTTAGTTTTACAGATAAGTGGATGTTCCAGATGAGGCGTCTATTCACGTTGAGCTCGACATATAATCTGCTACCTTGGTTAGGCCCTTTCTGTGCGCCGAGCTGCGATTTTAGCTTGACATAGTAAGTACACGTAAGTACAATTAAAGTTATGGTACGAGCAATAGTCACGAAATCAGGGAATTCATATGCGCTTCGAGTGCCGAAGCGATATATTGACGACAATAAACTACGGCTAGGCGATGTGGTAACTCTTGAGGAGCCACTTACGCTGCAGAGGAATGCTCTGGAAGCGCTCGTGAGGCAGGGGAAAACACACGGAGCGATTAGCGGAATTGCTGACCCGGTGAAATGGCAACGCCAGCAGCGGCAATCAAGCGACCCCTGGGAAGAACTAAAGTGATTTTGCTAGATAGCAATATAGTAATCTATCTCCGTGACCCGCAATGGGGGGAGAAGATTTTCAATCAAATTGATGGAGAAAGACTAGCAACCTGTAACGTAATAATTTCAGAAGTCCTGGGCTTTAAGGGGCTACCAAAAGCTGACGCTGATCATTTCGAGCGCTTTTTTGTAACCATGAAAAACTTTCAGTTTGATGAGGCGGTTACAAAGATGGTGATAGAGCTTAGGAGAAGGTATGTAATCCAATTGCCCGATGCAATTATTGCAGCTTCAGCTCTAGTAAACGATCTCACACTTTATACTCATAATGCAGAAGATTTCGAAAAGATTTCAGATCTGCTACTCTTTGATCCGCTTGCACCATAGAGACTCTACTTGAGGCAGCCGAACGGGTACTCGACATACACGTGACTACCATTTATACAGGCGATCCCGAATCGCTCAAGCTTAGAGTGTACTAGCCGTAATCCAACCTCAAGGAGGTTCCACCTATAATCCACTTGCTGCACCATTCTGAAATAACAGGTATGACACATCGAATAATGTGTCTTTTGTTTCTCGAGACTACTACATCTACCTCTGTACCGCTGAGTGTAAGTCTCATTTGCTTAAAATGCTCTGCGTACGCTACGATTAAGTTGAATTATTCATAATCGCGCGCGGGGATGCCTATGAGAAAGACCGATCAGGCAGGCTTCAGCATCATTGAAGCATTACTTATCTTAGTGGTTGTTGGCATCTTAGGTTTCACAGGTTGGTCTGTATACCATTCTCGAACGGTTACTAACAAAGATTACAGTTCATCAGCTTATACGCAGACCACGTCGCCTGATCTATATAAGGGTTGGAAATCCGCTAGCCTTAAGTATGAAAAAATGAGTTTTAAATACCCAAACACATGGCAAATCAGCGACACCTCTCAAGATGAGGTAGGGACGGGCGGTACTGCAACGCCAGGCGCTGATGACGTTACGCTGACAAGCCCTACTGGTCTTTACGTGAGCATTATGTCGGGCCAGGCAGGCGTTGACACCAACGGCTCGCTGATAGGCTTATCAACCTCGCGACCCATCAACACGCTTGGTGGTAGTTATTTCCTCGTTTATTACACACATAAGGCTCAGAGTACTACCGAAGCACGGGGGGCTTGCATTAATAAGACTGCAAGCTCTACGGGTGGCCCGTCGATAGCCAGTAAAAATATCCAACTGGCAGGCATAGCAAGCGGTGCTGCTATATCTGCAGCTAATCTAATTTGTATTGGCTACCCAGCGCCAAACAGCACATCCCCCGTGCCAGTGAAGCCTGTGTCGGCGTTTGAGCAGGACGCGTCATACAACGACGCCAAACTCATTCTTGAGTCACTTACGTATTAGTTTAGATAGTATAAATGTAACTCCCTACACTTACTTAGAAGCTAAATGCTCTCGATAGGGCTCATCCAATATTTCTCTCCATCGAGCCAGTTCAACAGTAATAGAATGTAAACATTTTCCCACTTGCAGCACCAGGAATAATCTACAGATAAGAAAGCGCACCAGAACGGGCGCTTTTTGGTTCTGTACTGTAATCTGTTGCAGTGGTTAGGGTGCTTACCGGATCTTAAATCGTAAGTAAAGCCTAGTTTGTCGAGTTTTGCGTACATACGCATCAGACTTGCCACAAACTGATTCCACCTAAGATCCACCTCGCGCACCATTATATTGTTCGTAACCTTCAACCGGTTGCATTGGTCAGCGCCCCTTGCGCGCGCAAAACTCACCACACAGAAAGCCAAAGTATCTTGGTAAACTAGTTGTATGAGACAAAACGATAGCAAGCAGCGGGGCGCCATAACGAGTGTGCTCTACTATTTCTGCACATTACTTGTCATAATGATCCCGTTTTGGGTATTGGGATCAGTTACACGTATTCACGGCCTGCCATTCAACATGCAATTGAATGTGTTGTTGGTACTCGTTATGCCGGTAGTTGCGCTCTACTTTATTGCCCGTACGTATGGTACATCGTCACTCAGACGGGTTGCCATCGATTGTCTGCCGGGCCATCGCGCCAGTAATCTTGCGCTAGCGATTGCGTTTCTGACGGTGCCAGCTGTGGCAATGCTTGTGTTCTCTGCGGCTCATTTCTTTGTGGCGTTTGACGGCTGGCCGGTCGCATTCGTACTGGTACCGGCATATTTCATCGTTTACTACTTTGCTGCAGCGTTCGAAGAGATAGGTTGGACTTGGTACGCTACGCCGATCTTGGGCAGGAAAATGAGCGTTGTTGGTACGGGCGTCACCGTCGGTGTAGTCTGGGCTGCTCTGCATACATTGCCATGGTATCAGCAGAACGGCTGGTGGTTTATGACTGGGATGATCATCTTTTCCGTACTAAGCCGCATTATCATGACCTGGGTATATCTGTGTAACGGCAGACTGCTTTGGTTAAGCATCGCTTATCACGCTATGATCAATACGACATTCACACTGTTTCACCCAGGTAGCCCGTATGCTAATCCGTTCTTGTATGCAATAGCTCTTACGCCATTGGTAATTTGGATCTTGTATCGTGCTAATTCCCATGATTAAGATGGAAAATCTCCACGTTACGAATACCAGCCCAAGCAGATTGCCTCATATGGTGTCGGTCCGAACTGACGGCACGATCATTACGCTACCAAGTAACAGGATGCAATCACGAATCGATTGAGCTGCACCAAAAGTCCCACCCAGATATCCTGGGTGGGGCAGTTCATTGGGCGCCACCTCAGGCAAGGATCGGGGTGGCGCAGCTTGAGATCGCGCTTGTGCTTATATAGTCTAGCGCTACAATAACAGTATGAAGCACAAATTTGTGAGCTGGTTGCTGCCCATAGTCTCAGTCACTTTGGCCGGAGTTGTCGCCTTCGCTGGCGTAAGGACTGAGGCACCAGTACGTCTTGAGTTTGAGTGGCGCTGGTTTGGCCTGGCTTTGATGATCGCCATTATCATCACAACTACCGTGCTGGCGATGGTGCTGCGGCGGTTCAAAGTGGTCCAGGCGTCGTTGCGCTGGTTTGCGGTGCTGCTGGTGTGCAATATTGTCTGGCTATTCTTGACCCTGGCCATGTCGTTGAGTGCTAGTGCTGAAGCTGCAGCGTTTTGGCAAGGCCTGCTACCTATGGCCTGGATACCTATTCCAGCAGTATTGTTATTTTTTGTGCTGACCTATGTCAATGATGGCGATATGCCGCTAGGACTCGCGTCGTGGACGTTCACGCTTGCGTCAGTATCGAGCCTGCTCTTTCTGGCTGGGTTTACTGGTTTGATCGAACGTCACGAGCCGTTTCATCCGTCACTCCAGTATTGGGGCTGGCAATCTGAACCGGGGCCCTATGCCAGTCTTACGTATGCTTGGATAGCGATCCTGGCAATAAGTAGCATCGTGGTACTCATACAAGCGTATCAGCGCACAGTCAACCCAATTCACAGGCGACAGCTGAAGCTATTTATCATAGCACTGTCGCAGTACATTACCGTTGGACTGCTATTTGATGCGGTTATCTACACTATTGATCCCAATTTCTCTCCGCCGATGGCGTTTGCCTATACCACTACACTGAGTCTGATTATCGGGTACGGTATTTTGCGGCATGGTTTATTTAATGTCAGTCCAGCAGCGCTATCGGAGCCTATCCTGCAAAATCTGGCAGAGGGCATCCTCGGGCTAAACCGAGACTACATCATCGAATTTTCAAACGTTGCCGCCAGGCAGATCTTCGGACAAGACGAATCAAAGCTCCAAGGCCGCGGGTTGAGAGACCTTTTCAAGGATCAAGACCGCCGGCGCATTGCGGGATCAGACAGTTTACAGTCTGAGTCGACAGTCCTCGAGGATATCGTGGCCCTCGGACCAAATTCTCGTAAGATTCCGGTAACTGTCACCATTAGCCATATACGTGACGATCGCGGAGCCATTGGCGGCCACATCCTGGTCATCCAGAACATTACCGAACTCAAACAAAAAACGCTCCAGCTGGCCCGCGAAAAGACCAACATTCAGCAGCGGATACTGCAGCGAACAGCGCAATTGCACGATGAGCGAACCAAGCTCCAGGCTTCTATTGAGAGCCTAACCGTCGGTTTTGTGCTTTTCGATGTGCATGATAACGTTGTCACGCAAAACTCCGCCCTCAGGCAGGTTGTGGCCGCCAGTGATGTTATCAAAGACGTCAAAGATCTAAGCTCACATCTTGACGGTGCCAGATTGCCGGATATCCTCCTTGGTGCTCGCCAGGCCGGCCGAGCAGGCATTACCAAAGAACTGAGCGCCGGCGGCAAGATATTTAGGGTTTTTGCGACAGCTGTTGCTAGCCAGGAGGCGTCAGCGACGGCCATTGGCACGGTCATGATCATTGAAGATATCACCGAGATCAAGGTTAGGGAGCGGTCTCGGGACGAGTTCTTTTCTATTGCCTCGCACGAGTTGCGCACGCCCCTCACGGCCATCAGGGGCAATGCTACAATGATCGCCGATTATTATGGCGCCGAGCTCAAGAGCCCAGACCTGAAGGCGATGATAGACGACATCCACGAATCAAGTGTCAGATTGATTGAAATTGTCAACGACTTCCTGGACCTTTCGGGACTCGAGCAAGGGAAAATTGTCTTTGATCTCAAAGCCTGCGCCCTCGAGCCACTCCTGGAATCTGTAGCGTATGAGATGAAATCGGTGCTGCGCTCAAAACAACTCTATCTCAAGCTCGATCCTCTCACATTAGACGCGCTGCCCAAAGTGTGGGTAGACGAGAATCGGACCAAACAGGTCATTTATAACCTTATAGGCAACGCCGCCAAGTTTACTGACTCAGGCGGAGTGACCGTGACGGCTTCAACCAGTGGCGGTTTTGTGAAGGTGGTAGTAACCGACACGGGCCAAGGCATCGAGAAGGAATCGCGCAAGTTATTGTTTAGGAAGTTTCAGCAAGCCGGATCAAGTATTCTCACCCGCGATAGTACCCGCGGTACCGGTCTAGGGTTATACATTTCCAAACTCATCGTGGAGCGTATGGGCGGCAAAATCGGCCTCAGGAGTACGGCCGCCGGTAAGGGCTCATCATTTTACTTTACGCTACCAATCGCTCCTCGGTAATATGTCATGAAAGCTGCACCAACATGCTTACCACACCCCACGCTGTAGTCGGAGCCGCCATCGGAGCACTCATACCCAGCCCCTGGCTAGCGGTGCCGGTAGCAGTGGGCAGCCATTTTGTACTCGATAGTATTCCGCATTGGCAAGAAACCCTCGCGCCATACAACCCTACTCGCAGGACGTATGTCCGCATCATCTTCGACTTAATGCTCGCCGGACTCTTAGTAGGCTTGATGGCCAGCTGGCAACCTGATCGTATCGCCGCAGTGTGGCTGGGGGCTGCCGCCGCCAACGCTCCAGACCTAGATACGCTCACGGTACTGCTACCTAGTCTCAGGCGCGGGCCAGTTCAGCGGTTCTGGGATTGGCATTGCCGCATTCAACGCGAAACCAGCCAGCTCGCGGGCGTCTACACCCAGCTGGCCACCATTGCGCTCTGCTTGGGCCTGGCCTATTTCATCCAGTAGCGGTGTATACTGCAACTATACAAATAAAGGAATATCGGAATGGAATTTCTGTTTAGCGGCACGGGACTTATGGCCGTAGTGGCGCTGTTTTTGTTGTCGGGTATTCGAATCGTCAACCAATACGAGCGGGGAGTGGTGTTGACGCTCGGTAAATTCTCGGGCATCAAGGAACCGGGCTTGCGCCTAGTCGTACCGGTTTTTCAGACCATGCAAAAGATCGACATGCGCTCTACGCCGGTCGATGTGCCGAAGCAAGAAGTGATCACCAAAGATAACGTCACCATTGGCGTTGATGCCGTGGTGTATTTCCGCGTCGTCGATTCTGGCAAGGCCGTGCTCGAAACCAACGATTATCGCTACGCCACAGCCCAGTTTGCCCAGGCCGCTCTGCGCGACGTCATTGGCAGTGTCGAGCTTGATAGTCTCTTGGGCAACCGCGAAGAAATCAGCCAGCAGATTAAGACGATAGTTGACTCAGAGACCGAGCGCTGGGGGATCGACGTTGAAAACGTGAAGGTCCAAAACATCGAACTACCTCAAGACATGAAGCGCGCCATGGCCAAACAGGCCGAGGCTGAGCGTGAGCGCCGGGCTGTTATCATTAGCGCCGAGGGTGAAAAAGCCGCCGCCACCCAGGTAGCCGAAGCGGCCCAGATTCTGAGCAGTATGCCGGGTGGTATAAGCATCAGAACATTGCAAACACTAGAGAAGATCGCCGTCGAGCCTTCACAAAAAACCTTAGTGGTTCTGCCAGCCGAATTGACTGACGTATTCAAAGCCATTCAGAAGTAGGCAATACGTTTCCGCATGCCTAACACGACAACCACTTGCACAGTTTGCAGAATTGAAAGAGACAGAAGAATTGACTCAAAGCAATAATCTGGTAGAATAATAAAGTCCATAATCCTATGGGCAACTTTGGATACGGGTTGCTATCCCATAGAGGAGCTTAACCCACGTCGAAGGGACTGCCATCATGGCGGCAAACCAGGGGAGAACAGCTCTCTCCCAAATCACCATCACCAACGGTGTCCTTGAGATCATCATCGACGATGATGGTGCCGAGATCATGGTGTTGCGAGGCAACGTCGACCCCGACTGCCTGCACATGCTGCTCATTGACACCACATATCAGCGTGAAGAGCTGACTCCAAGAAAGATTGATGCTTTGGCCGACGCTTTCCGTGTCGGTGAGATCTTGCCCGATATCGACCTTGGGATGCGCGGTGATGACTGCATTGAAGTTGAGGGCGAACCAGGAACGTGGCGATTGTCCGGGCGCACTTACATCATTGACGGCCAGCAACGTCGAGCCGGTGCACTCAAGGCTTTAGAAGAAGGGCATCGGCCACGTCTAGGTGCCGTTGTACATTTCAACACAACGCGCGCTTGGGAGCGCCACCGTTTCGACAGGCTTAACCTCTGTCAGACGAAGTTGGGTGCCAACGTGGCACTCAGGAATCTTGCTGCCGACGAAGGCAATACGGCAGCACGGGCCATTCTTCAGCTGAGTAGGCATGATGACTTCCTGCTGCAGGGCCGCGTCCAGTGGAGCCAGAATATGGCACCCAGGGACATGATCACCGCTCGCAACCTCTTGTTGGTCGTCGCGCGGCTTCATGCCCATATGGGCCCGGGCCGCAGTAATGGTTCAGTTGAGATTGTTGAAGGGCTGCAGAAAATTGCCGAGAACTGCGGCATCCCCAATATGAGAGCTAACATCATCCGGTTCTTCGAACTCATTGATGAAGTTTGGGGGATCCCCAACGCTGATGAAGGCTTCAATCGGGCCGATATCGTCTGGATGAAGCAAGGCTTCATCTATGTCCTGGCAGCCTTCCTGTCTGACCACTACAACTTCTGGGAGGACGGCAAGCTTGTCATAGATAAGCCCACCATCGATAGGCTGAGGCGGATCGACCCGGTCAGCCGAATCATTGCCGGTTGGATCAAGGGCGGCAATGAAGGCGCAAACAGTCTACTGATGCACCTTGTTGCGGTTGTTGGCAAGAACCGCCGCAAGCGTCTTGAACCCCGGCATAGTTTCATGGCCGAAGTAAGCGATGACGAAGCAGGAGATGAGTGATCATGGCTTACTCTGGCACAGTCCAAGCGTGTATCCAGCATATGGTGCAGGCTGTAGGTGAAGACCAGGCAGCTCGGGTCCTCGCACTCTTTACGAAGGCCAATGCACGGTCGACGGCAGCAAGATGGGTGCGGGGGCGCAATATGCCTCAGGGCAACTTCCTGGCACGGCTGATGTATGGCCTCGAGCTTTTGGGTTATGAGATCCACGAGTACAGGCGGCTTCCCAAGTGCAGCAAGACACTAATCCGTCTCGTGGCATTAGAAATCGTCACGCCTGAGTATCTACAGGGTCAGCTCAATTACAGAGACTCAAAGTCTTTGTGGAGAGTTGCATTGATGGGGAAGAAGCCGACAATAGAGCGGCAGTATCGGATTGAGCTGCTTGAGAAGTTCTACGAAGCAGACATCAAGGCCGCCATCGATCGCTGGTCGACTGAGCTTGAAGACACAAGGCTAAGTTGCCAACAGCGGCTAGTCGATGATAAAGGCAAAGTCTCGTCTGATGAAGGAGGTACGGCAGTAACCGTGGCACCGACTGGTGCCACGATAGGCAATAGGGCGTCTGCACGGATGCTTGCCAATCTGGTCCAATGCCTCGGACTGGTGCTTGAAGAACTTGGCGAAGTCAATGCTGCGAGTCCAGAAGTCATCTCGGCATTTACTTCGGTATCTCCCAAGCATGTCACGAGAGTCGCCGAGTTCTTGATGTGTCGATTGCCATCATAGATCATCGGCACATTTGCCCCCCAGAGGACACATGTCCTCTGGGGGGCAATCCATTTATAACCCCCTTAAACATAATCGGCCCAAATCGGTTGGACTCGCAAAACTGCGGTAGTAAAGTATAAGCCCGGCGCCTCCAGAATGAATCATTCGGGAGGCGCCGGTGTCGTGCCTGAAGGCAAACTCAGGCCGGCTGTGCGGCCACACTGGCCGCCGGCACCCCGGCTGCCGGGATCAAAATGTGGCCCGGTGGCCGCGCGTGAGTCTGCAGATATCCAGCGGCAGTCAGATCCGAGACAGCCACTGCCAGAGTGAGGTCGGCTAGCGCCCCATCGACCTCCTTCTCGGCACCGCTCCAGGCGGCGATCAGGTTGAGCGGTGGCAGCTCATCGCGGTAGATCACGAGGCGTTCGGCACCCTGGGAGTTGGGCATGCCCGGCAGCAGTCCGTTGCCGGTATACGCCTGGCGCAAGCCCATTCCCAGCACATGCACTGCGTGAGCCTTGCAATAAGCGATCTCGCGAGTTGACAAGCCACCTGTGACCGCCAACGGTTCGTCGCAGTTGGCGCCCAAATAGCTGCCAACCACCCAAGGATCCATCACTGCGATGGCATGCTCGACAGCGGCTTCTGGAGCCGTCGGGCACGAGCCGTTATCGCAGACCACGTTGGCGCCGCGCGGAGGCTCCACAAACAGTAGTCCGGTCATGGCTGCCGCCGGTGCGATAGCCTTGGCATTTCGCAAACCGTGCCTGGCGCGCATAAGAGTCGCGTCCAACAGTTGCGCGATCGTCGATGCGCGATCCGCCAGCGCCTGTAGGAGCGCCTCGGCGTAGGCTTGCTGCACAGCTGACGACAGGCCATGCCACTCAGGATGATCAGCGATCAACTTGTCAATCGAGGGGAGCATAATGATGTCAACCTACTCTCGTTTTAGGGAAAGCGGACCATATATCTATACTGCAATTTGATCACAAATGCAAATTGCCAAAGCTCATCTGCTGGCTAGGCCTCCCGCTCAAACACGGGCTCTGGTATAATCAAGCACGTTGGCCCTGGTGGTAGGGTCACAGGTTTGGCACCTTGGCGGAGTGGCTACGCAGCGGTCTGCAAAACCGTTTACACCGGTTCAAGTCCGGTAGGTGCCTCCAGCAATTCTTTAGGTTATTAAGCATAAGCGGCTAGGCAGACAGCCCGGCATCTGGCATAATCAGCTTCAAGAGTTATGCAGCCCCAAGGGAAACGCCAAGTCATCATTAGCTTCCGCCCGGAGCACCTCCTTGGTTGGGGGGTGACGATAGCGGCTTGTGTCATCCCTGTGGTGTTATGGTTGAGAATCCACCCGCTGGCCACCATCCAGGGCTACACAGGTATCATGCTCAGCTTGGGGCGAGTGACGGGCTTGGTCGGTTTCGTGATGTACTCGCTCAATCTGGTGTACTCCACCCGCTGGCGCTTTCTTGAGCGCTTTTTCGGGGGCCTCAACCGGGTGTACATTGCCCACCACTTGCTCGGTGGATTAGCCCTTATTCTGCTCTCATTTCATCCAGTATTCCTGGCCCTGCGCTACATTTTTACTTCATTCAAACAAGCCGCCCTGTTGATGTTGCCCAATGGCTTAACGCCGCTGAGTGCTTTGTTTGATCCGTCGGCCGAGAGTCACGCTCTGGTGCTCGAACAATGGGCCATATTCTTTGGCTTAATAGCGTTCTGGGCCATGGTCGTATTGTTGCTCGTGACGTTCTTCATCAAACTGCCGTACCGCATTTGGCTCTTGAGCCACAAATTCTTGGGAGCGGCCTTCTTTTTTGCGGGCCTGCACGTACTGTTTATTACCAGTGACACCACCACACACCCAGAGCTTATGGCCTACATGCTGGGCGCAACGGGGCTGGGCCTGTATGCCTTTGCCTACAAAACACTATTTGGGCCAATCATCATCAAGCGTCAGCCGTACCTCGTAAACCTGGTGAAGTCACTGCCGGGCAGCGTGTATCAAATAACGCTGACGCCTCAGCAAAAAGCTCTATCGTTCCACCCCGGCCAATTTGTGTTTGTGAGGTTTTTGGGCGCTCAAAAAACCGGCATTAGCCAGGAATGGCACCCGTTTTCAATCTCCTCTGGTCCCGACGATACCAACCTGCAGCTGAGTGTGAAAGCCCTTGGTGATTACACATCAAAGCTAGGAGCATTGCCGGTAGGCACCAAAGCTCAGGTAGAGGGCGCTTATGGCCGCTTTAGTTTTGTACATTACCGCAACCCGCTCCAGGTATGGGTTGCTGGCGGTATCGGCGTGACCCCATTTTTGTCGATGGCCCGCCGTTTGCCTCAGATTGACTATCGCATCGATCTATACTACTCAGTCAAAACTGCCAGCGAGCTGATTGACGCCGATGTCCTCGAGCAAATTGCCAGTCAGACCGGCGGCCGTTTCAGGGTGATCCAGTTTGTGAGTGACCAGCAAAACGGTGCTTTCCTGGACGCCAACTTCATCGAGAAAACCACGGGTCCTTTATCAAAGTTTGAGGTGTACGTCTGTGGGCCACCACCTATGATGGCTGCCATGCGCCGTCAGTTTAGGGGCAAAGGCGTACCTAACGCCCGCATCCACACCGAGGAGTTTGCAATGTCATGATCGAGGAGCGAGTACTATGTGGCTAAAACGAGCTGTCGGCTTATCGATGATTACGACTTTTGTGATTCTCAATGGCATGGTGGTTTTGGGGCTGTTTGTGCCCGATCGCCAGCCACCGGCCGAAGCTCAAACGGTGGGGACTGAGCCGGTTGTCGGCGAGCTGCCTTCCATCAGCCTCACCATGACAGCTGCCACGATTCCAGTCGGCTCATCGGCGGGCCTGAGCTGGACAACCACAGGTAATCCCACAACCTGCACTGCTACTGGTGCCTGGTCGGGTAGCAAGACACCATTTGGCTCAGAAAGCACCGGGCGGATGAAACAACAGGGTACATACAGCTACGCCATTGAGTGCACCAACGCCGCCGGTAGCTCTCAAGCCAGTGCCAAGCTGACAGTCGGACCGGCTAACTCCACGCCCACAGCCGTCAAGCCCGTTACCGTCACGAGTACGACTTCAGGTAAGACCTTTTGTGGTGGTCGTTTGCCGTGTTATGGCCCGGCAGATCTAGCCAAGCACACCTCAGCTGGCAGCTGCTGGGGTTATAACCTCGACCGCGTCATTAATATCTCGGGTTTTGATACCGCCTATCACCAGGTCAAAAGCGGCATTAGTAGCATTAAGCTCAGTTCAGTGTGCGGTCAAAACTTGGCAGCCTCACTGGGCGGTCAGGTGACTGCCGAAGGTCAAACCCGCAACCACAACACCTCAACGAAGCAAAACAGTGACAAAAATCTCATCCCGTATTTTGTAGGCTATTACGATGCCAGCAAGTCATAGCGCTGGCACGAGCCTAACGCGCCGACAGGCGATAGTGGTTCTGACCATTGCCAGCTTCATGTTTGCCACAGGAGCCGCGCTTACCGTACGGAGTTTGGTGACGACTCACGCCCGGCCCAGGCCTGCCCGAGCTCAAGCCCCATACGCTGTTGGCCAACAAATCACTCAAGGCGCAGTGGCCATCAGCGTTGATGCAGTCGACTGGCGAGCAGGCAGTGCGCCGTTCATTGCTCCCGATGGCACCCAGTACGCCGTGGTTGGTATCACGGCGACCAACCGCACCGAGACACCAATTCAGGTATTGCCGGCCAGCGACGTGTATGTCAAAGACGCTGACGGCCAGGTAGTATATCTGACGCCTTTCATGCTTGAAAACCCATTTCGCGCCGGCGAACTACCACCTGGCGAAACCATCAAAGGCCAATTAAGCTATCTGGTCAAGAATGACACCGCCTACAATTTATACATTGATGCCGGCTGGAGTGGGGGAGTCTTACCCTTCAGGCTCAGGTAAGACACTAACCATACTGCTTGAGCCATCCATAGAGCTTATGGTATGCTATCCTCAATTTCACTCGATCATAAGTTGTAAAATGTGAGGAAACTTTTGGCCACCCATCAGCACAGGTTACTGGAAAAGTACAGCGTTCTCGTAGGTGCTTTCGTAGCGATTATACTGGGCGTAGTTGGTGTATTTGCTGTTACTCCACGCCGCTCAAGTCAGCCGGCTGTATTAGGTGATACTACGATTTCAGCAGACTGGCGGGTGAGTATCGACAAGCAGCAACTCACGGCCACTGCTTCAAAACAACGGCTCAGTCTCACTGTCAACCTGACAAACCACAGTCAAAGTCTCCAACAGGTATCGCCTGGTCTGCAAATGTTTGTGACCGACTCCGCCGGGCGCAGAGTGAGCGCTACGGCTCAATACGTGCCGGCTGGGGTCACAGTTGGCGGGCCGCTCAATCCGGGAGTCAGCCGGGTAGAGACTATCGATTTTGAGTTAGAGGCAGGTGTCAAACCGCAGACGTTCCGGTTTGAGCCCGATGGTGCCGCGCCGGCTCTGGAGGTCAAACTGTAGCCGATGCCACCAAACCTGCCATCTGCCACCGATCCAGTAGCCGCCGATCCAATCGTCATCACTGTCGAACAGCCCAAAGCACCCTTCAAGTTGCCCGGTCTACCACCCATCGGTCCCAAGGCCACCAAGATCATCATGACGTCGGCCGCAGTAGTGATACTAGTGAGCATCCTGACCTTTGGGGTGTTTACGTATCTAGCGAACAATTCTGAGTTCAAACTGACTCACGGCCTAGCTACCCCGGCACCCCAAGCCGCCACCGGCCAGACCAAGAGCAACCAAAATCTGCCAGGAGGCGGCACGGCAGTTGGTACCGGAGGCACCACCGGCAATAACAGCCCTGTAGTGACACTCAAAGCCGAACCGGCGTCGGTGCCTGTGGGTGGTACCTCCAAGCTGAGCTGGTCGGTCACCAACAACCCGAGTTCCTGCACTGCCAGTGATGATTGGAGCGGCAGCAAACCGGCCAGCGGCTCCGAGACGACCAAAGCGCTCACGGCGGTCCAAACCTATCTGTTTACCATCACCTGCAAGAACGCCACCGGCACGGGATTTGCCACTGTCGGCGTTGGTGCCGTAGAACAAGGTGGTAGCGGCGGCATCGACCGACCAGTCGTTAGCATGGCCGCCAATCCCACAACACTCTATACCGGTGACAGCTCAACGCTGACCTGGAGCGCCACCAATTCTCCCACAGCCTGCACTGCCAGTGGCGATTGGAGTGGCAGTAAGGCAGGTAGCGGGGCGGCCAGCACCGGCGCTCTGGCCGTAGCCAAAACCTACACCTACAAGTTGACCTGTACCAATAGCGTTGGCTCGGGGTATGCTACCGCCACGGTTGCGGTGACCACGCCACCACCAGACCTACCCATTACCTCATTGGCCAGCAATCCCGTCGGTCCGGTCACGCCTGGCGCCAGCATTACGCTCACGTGGTCAGTCACCAACGCCCCTTCCGCTTGCACCGCCAGCGGTGACTGGAGCGGCGCCAAAAACACTGGCGGCGGCTCCCAAGCAATGGGTGCCTTACAAAGTATTAAGAGCTACTCGTACACCTTAACGTGCAGCAACTCAGCCGGCAGTACCGTCGATACAGCTGTGGTTGTGGTCTTACCTGATCCGCCGGTAGTGTCATTGTCTCTCGCGCCATCTTCAATTTATGTGGGCTCGAGCGCCAATATCATCTGGAGTGCCACCAATTCGCCCACAGCTTGCACCGCCAGTGGCGATTGGACAGGAGCCATGGGTTCCAGCGGCACCTTGAGCACTGGCACTATCAACACCTCAGGGGTGTATCACTTTTCGTTATCGTGCACCAATGCCGGCGGCACGGGCTATGCCAACAACGTGCCGCTCACCGTTACAGTACCTCCAGTGCCGGTGGTATCAATTTCGGCTTCGCCGATTAGTATTACCTCAGGATCGAGTGCCAATCTCACGTGGAGTGCCACCAATTCGCCGAGTTCTTGCACCGCCAGTGGCGATTGGACGGGCAGCAAATCAGCAAGTGGCACCCAAAGTACCGGCACACTGTCGACGGTTAAAACCTATTCGTACACCTTGGCTTGTACCAACGCCGGCGGTACTGGTTCGGCCACCACGACAGTGAATGTGACGTCTGGCGGTGGAGGAGTAGTGGCGCCCGTGGTCACCATTGCCGTGTCGCCCACTTCAATTGGCACCGGATCAAGCTCCACGATCAGCTGGAGTGCCACCAACTCACCCACAGCCTGCACCGCCAGCGGCTCATGGAGTGGCGCCAAATCAGCCAGTGGTAGCAGTAGTACCGGCACCATGAACACAGCCGGCGGTTTTACCTACACGCTGGCCTGCTCCAACTCGGCCGGCTCCGACACGAAATCGGCTACCCTCACAGTGATTGCCGTGCCGGTCGTGTCGATCTCGGTCAGCCCCACCAGTATCAATACCGGCGCTAGCTCCACCATCACTTGGAGCGCGACAGGCTCACCCACAGCCTGCACCGCCAGCGGCTCGTGGAGCGGTTCCAAGGCTGCCTCGGGCTCCGTGACCACTGGTACCATGAACACAGCCGGCAGTTTCACCTACACCCTCGCCTGTACGAACAGCGGTGGTACGGGATCAAACTCTGCCACCCTCACCGTTACGAATCCGGCACCTGTGTACTGCGGTGGCAGCACACCTTGCTATGGGCCAACTGATCTGGCGCTGCATGCCAGTGTGGGCAATTGCTGGGGCTGGAACCTTACTAGAGTCATCAATATCACGGGCTTCCGTCCGAGCCATCCCGGCGGCCAGCGCTCAGGCTCCCTCGAAAGTACTTCAGCCACGTGCAATCATGACATCAGGACCATTCTCCAAGGCTCCGCGGCTATTCCCGGCTATACCGATTCGGGTGGCTCCACGACCCATTCCCACAAGTCATCCACCCTCAGTAATACCGCCAGCCAACTCGCTTCGTATCTGGTAGGATACTACGACGCTACCAAACCGTAAATCGAAAGGACTCTCAATGCCCCACACTACCTCCACCCATCACCACGGTTATGCTCAGTGGTTATTAGCTGTAGCCGTCCTGGTTGGCGGCATATTGGTATTTACCAGTGCCCAAAAAGTACCCACCTGGCTCAAGTCACCCAGCCCGACGCCGCTGCCAATGACGAGTCGCTACCTGACCTCAAGCCAAACCGGCCATACCGCGGCCTATGATGTCAGTCTTACCGGCGTCACCGAGGACGCCACTCCCGATCCGGCCTTTACGCTCGAGACTGGCTATACGTTCTTGATCTTTGACATCACAGTCACCAACCGGTCAGCCGGAACCCTCGACTTTGTACCCGTCAACCAGCTATACGTGCGCGACAACCAGGGCGATACCTTTACCATGCACCCAGCGAGCAAACTCACAAAACCAATTGCCGCCACCAAGCTGGAACCAGGTCAGTCGGCTACCGGGCAAGTCTCCTTCGCCATTCCCAAAAAGCTCGCCCGACCGCTCCTGTACGTCGATCCACAATGGGACGACCTGGCGCCGATTGTGTTTGACGTGCTACATTAGTCTCCTTGGACACCACATGATATTTGAACTCCTAGGCTACACAGGCGCCATCTTATTTTTGGTGGGCGACGCCCACTACATTCACGACACCATCACAGGCTCAACCCGGCCGCACCGCATTTCCATGGGCATATTTTTGGCCATGAACGCCATCGACCTAGCCAACCAGTTCGCGTCGGGCGCCACCCACTCGCTCTGGCTGTTTGTAGCTAGCTTCATTACGACCGCCATCGTGTTTGTGATTGCCCTCAAAAAAGGTTCCGGTGGCACTGAGCGGCTCGATTGGATCGTGCTGGCGGGCGGTGTGTTGGGTTTGGTGTTGTGGGCCTGGCTGCGTACACCACTGGCCTCGATTGTGTGCAATTTTGTCGTTACGACCATCGCCATGATTCCCATCTTTAAAAAGTCGTATCTTGACCCCGCCAGCGAGGCCCCCTATGCCTGGCTACTGTGCGGGTTGGGAAGTGTGGTGGCAACGGTTTCGGTCGGGCAATGGTCACCCCAGCTCTTACTCCTGCCGGCCCACGCCGCCTTGGTTGAACTGGCCGTCTGGGTGATCGTGGTATGGCGGCGCCGCTCAGTACCGGCCCGCGGCAGCGGGGTTCTCTTAACGAGTTGGTACAAGCATTAATGTTTTTTCCGCATAAGCAAGCG
>CAYXSN010000008.1:0-64235 GCA_964467655.1 uncultured Candidatus Saccharimonadales bacterium
TATCCATATTGTGACCTCCTGGTCTGGATGTGTACCAACTGGTTTAGATTACCCTGATTATACCACTCGCCAAACCGACCTATATCTGGTATAATCGCCTCATGTCTGGACACTCAAAATGGGCTTCCATTAAGCACCAAAAAGGAATCAAAGACGCCCGCCGCGGCGCCAGTTTTACGAAGTTTGCCAACCTCATATCGGTGGCCGCCCGGGGTGGCGCCGATCCGGGCATGAACTTCAAGCTCAGATTGGCCATGGACGCTGCCAAAAAGGCCGGTGTCCCCAACGCCAACATCGACAGGGCTATCAGGCGCGGGTCTGGCCAGGACGACGGCGGCACCTTCGAAGAAATCACCTATGAGGGCTATGGTCCCGCCGGCGTGGCAGTCATCGTTGAAACCGCCACCGATAACCGCAACCGCACCGGTCCCGAAGTCCGCTCAGCCTTCACTAAGCACGGTGGCTCCTTGGGCACCACCGGCTCAGTGGCCTTCCAGTTCACTCAACGCGGTGTTATCGTCATTGCCGCCGACGACCTTGAAGCCGCCACCATGGCCGCCATCGAGGCTGGCGCCGAAGATGTAGAAGAGGGTGAGGGCGAGTTAGTCGTTTATACGGCCGCCGTCGAGCTTGATGCTGTCCGCAAGGGGTTGGTCGCTGCGGGCTACACCGTTGCCAAAGCCGAGCTGTCATTTGAACCCAACACCACAGTGCCGGTGACCGATGAAGCCACCGCCGGCAAACTCATGAGGCTCATGGATTCTCTCGATGAACTCGATGATGTTACGGCCACCTACGCCAATTTCGACATTGCACCCGACCTGCTCGAAAAACTTGGCTAAACCTGGGGCTTGCGCTTGTTTTTGGTGAGCTGCTCGTAAAACGCCGGTTGTGGCCGCCAGGCCGGCACAAATTTAGCCGGTCCCTTGGCTAAGGCGTGGCGTTTCACAATTCGCTCGTAGGTCGCGGCGTAACGCTGGGCCATAAACTGGTATGAGAACTTCTCTTCGACGCTGCGTCGGCAGGCCGCCGGGTCGATCTCTTCAACGCGCTGCATGTAGACGGCAAATTCTTCAGGTGTATCTGCCAAAAAGCCGTTCACACCGTGCTCGATGATTTCGGGCATCGAACCTCGCCGCATAGCTACTACCGGCGTCCCGCAAACCAAAGCGTCGATGACGGCTACGCCAAACGGCTCGTCCCAGGCAATGGGCATCAGGAAAGCTTTGGCCCGGCCGATCAGCCGGTCTTTGACCTCACCAGTAACACTTCCAACGTACTCGATTTTGCCTGGCTGCAAATAGGGGACGACTGCATCCCTGAAGTACAAGATGTCCTTCTTGAGATCTTGGTGTTGCGCGCCGCCGAGTCGAGCTTCAAGCTGCTCCGGCGTGCTGATGTTTCCGATAATGCCGCCGATCTTAAACGGTACCCCTAGCTGGGCGCACAACTTGGCCGCCAAGCCAGTATTTTTTTCAGCCGCAATCCGGCCGACTGTCACAAAGTAATCATCTTTGCCATCGGCCATCTGGTGGCCGGCGACGTCAATGCCGTGATGGATGATAGCCACAATCTTTTTGCGCAACGGCACCGGTGCCTGCTCGGCTTGGGCCCGCGAAATGGCATTAAAATACAGTCTGTCGCTATGGGACATGAGGGTATATGCCACATCGGTATCAATATAGCCCTGGTCCCGGCGCTCGGTAGTTACAAAGGGACCATGTAGGGTATGGAGGACCGGCGGCAATTCGGGCCGGCTTACCAGGAGGGCGGGTCCCAAAATATTGTTATGGTCGTGAATAATGTCGTACCCGCCGTGGCGCTGGATTTGTTCCATGACGCTCAAAAGATGGGTGACTGGAATCGGAGTTGGGTCGTCGGTGCCGGCTGTCAGGTGGCCATATTGCTCCTCGGCATACGTCCAATAATGGCGTCTGGCCGGCGTCACGCTGCCTTCCACTCCAAAGAAATCAACCTTTACTCCCATTTCGTATAAACCCCGGCACAAATGGTCAACTACCGATTCAGTGCCGCCATAACCCTTGGCCGGCACCGTCAGCCACGGCGGTGCCACCATGGCAATTGTCAGCTTCTTCATAGCTCCCTCCTCAAGATACTTGATCATTTGACCATATCTAGAGAACAAAAGCCTTGGTAAATTAGCTAAATTTACCGTAGCGCTACCCCGCCACAGTTGGATACTATGTAATTTACGTTAAAAACTGTTAACAAATACTCAAGGGAGGGTGAATGCCAAAATCAGGGAATATCTGGCTTGAAGGTGCGTACTATATCGACACCAACGATTATGGCGAACTACGGATTGTGGGGCCGGGCAATCACTTGTTGCTTGGAGCCACCGGTCTGGCGCACCGCCACCTCAAAGTCCTGGGAGTAAAGGCGAAAGCCAAAGAAGTTGAGATTAGCCTCAGACTGAGACTCACTGACGGATTTATCGGAGATCCAGCCATGGGCCATATCCGCCGAGTCCGTCAATTGACCCAGTTTGACGGCCGGAAAGAGCCATCATTTGCCGATTTAGCCCCCAGAAAGCTGGCCGACCTCAGTCCTCAGCAAATCACCGCCGTACCCAGTGACACGGGGACTGTAGTGACGTTCCTGCGGACCTACGGGCGCTCATACTACGGAACCGTGTGGCAGTGGCCGGCCGGCGTTCACCTGAAACGCCGACAAGCAGACCACGGCTTCCAAGTCACGAGCACCGAGTCGGTCATGACGGTGATCGTGACGACGACGACCAACGTTCATCCGTCTCGTTTCCGACGGTCGTTGTGGCGGTCAAAGCAAACCGCCGACGCCACGCCGTTGCTCGCCCAAACTGCCGCTGAAATCAGCCACTTAGTCAGTAACGGCAAAACCAGCGGCTTCGATTATGGTACGGTCTTCCCGAGAGACTGGATCGAGACGGCCGACCTACTGGAACCCGAACTCACACCCGTTGCCTACAGCTTCTTCTACGCCCAAGCCTTGCGGCACGTGGCCGACGACGGCGCCGGCTGGCACGAAGATATCATCGGAGAATTCAGATATGAGAGAGAGCAGGAACTCGCCAACTTGCGTAATAATCTTGGCGAATTAGTCGGCCCAGATAGCCCCCACCGACAACGGTTTGAAACAGTCATGAGAGATCTCGATGAATTGTTCGTCACGCGCCAGATGATCGACATCGAACCCCACTACATCTTGGGCTTGCGCCATATTGACCCGGTCGACTTTGACACCGACAGCCTGCTACGGCTGCGCCGGGTCGCCCGCTATCTGGTCGCCCAGGCCGACAACCATAACCTCATTACATTTAAACAACTTGCACAGCCGTTCCGGCGGCAAAGAGGCGATGAATACTATGATGCCGGTAATTGGCGCGATTCCACGCAGGCCTTTAGGCAGGTTGATCCGGTTATAGCGCCATTTGATGTGAACGCCGTCTTGTATCCTCAAGCGCTGCGCCAACTCCGCCGCCATCACCAGGTACTCGGCCTCGATGCGGCTCTGCTCGACCGGCTGGTCAGCAAATGGGACCGTACCAAGGCTTGGTACCGGTTTACGAATCCAGACGGTTTGTCGGCCTACGCCCTGGCGCTCTACGGTACCAACGGCGCGACCGGCCGCCATCATGGCCAGCTCCTAAAAGTCAACCATCTCGATGAATCATACGATTTGTTTTACGGCACTCCCTCTGAAGCCGACGTTGAAAGCTTTGCCCGGCGGGTACTGTCGCCACACTACTTTCGCACAAATTCTGGCCCCACCTTGGTGGGGCACTACGACGGTTATGATCACAGCCAGTATCATGGCGATGTCATTTGGGCCAAGCAAGCCGCCTTTACAGCTGAAGGTTTCACGAGGCAGCTAGCGTATGGTCGCGCCAACAGCTGGGCAGACAGTACCCTCGAACTGATAGCTGCCGCCCGCACTGACGTTGCCGGCACCATGCTGGCGGCGTTTGCAGCCTTGGGCCAGTTTCCCGAAGTCCACTACGACGACCAGGGCCTGGCCCGCCTGTATACCGACCAACCTGCTCCCGAGGGCGTGATGAACCGGGTGCAGTTATGGAGCGCCGCCGCCGCCCGCCGCTTGGCCGCGAGCCAATAATTACTATTGCCAACCAATCAGTGCTACTGCTACATTGGGAAGGCACCGTTCATTTTGATAAACCATAGCTTCACGCTGATAGGGCGAAACCTGGGCAGTTCAGGGCAGTACCGCTACCGTAAAGTCGGACCAAACTATCAAGCGTTCACGCGTTTCGTGCCTTCGGAAATAAGGCCAGCCGCATTGCGTTTGAAAAAACGTCTCAGGCATACTTTCCGAACAGGGAAGTTTTTGTTTTTAAGGGGGTATTACTATCAAACGCTTTGGACTTATTACTGGGCTCATCCTTATCACTGCCATTGTCGGCCTGGTGGTGGTGCCCCGGCCCGCCGGACTGGTAGCCCGTCCGCAAACCGTCCCTGTGGTCGGTTCTAAAACCGTAACGCCGGTTGTCGCCGGAGACGCGACGGTCGCGCCGACTCCCTTGGTCTCGGTACCGCCACAGGCTAGCGCTACGCCACCGATGTCCGTCGCCGGTTCAGGCGGCGCCGCCCGGTCGCCCGCCGCTACCATCACAGCTGCCCCCACGCCCCAGCCGCTCGTTAACCTCCGGCTTAACAGTCCGGCCGGCCAATTTACCTACAGCATCAAAGCCACCACCGTCACCGACGCCTGCAATATTTTGACTGCCGCTCACGACCAAGGTCTGATCAAAACGGTTACCATCGACGATTCTTATCGGGCGGTCCTAAAAAGCGCATATGTGCGCGAGATTAACGGCTATTACAACAATTGGACCTTCAAGGTTAACGGCGTTTCGCCCAAAGGTTGTTCCTTAGCATCAGTAAAAACAGGAGACACGGTCCTATGGGAATATCAATAAATCAATTTCGGCCACTTACTCGTGGTCTGACGGTGGCCATACTCCTGGCCTTGCCGGCCAGATCACTAGCAGCGGTGCCCGCAGCCAATCAAACTGCCGTCACCAATGGCCTGGCCTACCTCACGAGCCAGCAACAGGCCGACGGTCAGATCTCGGGCTTTAGCGGCATCAACCCATGGGCGCTCATGGCCTATACCGCCTCAGGCCAGGCCAATACCAACCTGCGCGCCTATCTGCTAGCGCATCCGCCGACAGCCGGCGCCACGGCCACAGATTGGGAAAAGGGCATCTTAGCCCTGGTAGCCGATGGTCAAAACCCGTACAACGCCGGTGGTACTAATTATGTCACTGGGCTCAAAAGCCTGCACACCGCCGGCCAGTTAGGCAGTGCCTCGGCCGTCAATGATGATGCCTTTGGCGTGCTGGCCCTGTACGCCGCCAAGGTGCCGGCCCCCGACCCGGCCTTTGCTGATGCCCTCGACTTTTTGCTCGACCATCAGCTAGCCAGCGGTGGATTTAGCTACAGCGCTACGGCTGCATCACCAGACGTGGATGATACGGCAGCCGCCCTGATGGCCATTCAGGCTGCCCAAACCGCCGGCAGTACCGACTCCAGGCTAGCCGCAGCCAAAATCTCGGCCCGCGCTTACATTCTCGGTACCCAAAACGCCGATGGTGGCTTCCCCTACGACCCGCTGACGCCACCAGAATGGGGCGGTAATGCCTCAAACCTGTCGACCACAGCCTGGGTGATCAGCGCGCTCAACTCAATTGGTGAAGGCGGCTCAAGTGCCGGCACCAATGCTCAAAACTACCTCAAAGCTGGCCAAACCGCCAACGGCTCGTTCCCATACCAATCCGGTGCCGGTGATACCTTTGACACCTCATATGTGGTGTTGGCCTTGAGCGGCGCCGGCTGGCCGGTGGCCGTCTATGATGGCCAAGTGCCCACAACTGAGCCGGCCGCCGTTACTGCGACACCTACGCCCGTACCATCAGCCTCGCCTGCGCCCTCACCGTCTGCCACTCCTCAGGCCTCAACCACTCCCAGTCCCAGTGCCTCGCCGACCCCAACGCCACAAACCGGTTCGGTGCTGGGCGCCAGTAGCGGCGGTGCCGGCCTGGGCAACCTTCCCGGTGTTGGTATGCTTGGTAGCGCCACCGGGCTCGTCATTGCCTCCTTACTGGCTATCGGCACCTACCTTGGTATCAGCCTCTGGCGCCGCCGTCAGGCCCGTATCTAAACAAAAACGCCCCCGGATACTCACAGTTGAAACACTGTGAGTATCCGGGGAAGGGTCAGCTAAAAACGGTTCTCTGACCCGAAAGTCAGTTTTGTGCCGCTGGGACCGATGAACTCAATCTTGATGGTACCCGCCCTTGAGACATCAGTTTCCGAGATCCCGGGATTACCTGTAATCCGGTACAACGAACCCTTGGGAATTACACTTGAGAATGTTGCATGGTATCCCACAATACCGATATCGGTTCTATTAGCCCTAATCACGGTACTGGCTCCTGCAAAACATTCAAGTGATACACTTGCCTGTTCATGACCAATTGAAATGGTCGACATACAAAACCGACGGGCAACCAGAATTCGCATTAAACTGGCCATGGTTTCTGTCAGGCCATCAAGTGGCTGGAAATCTCCGCCACACCAGTCCTTCAAAAGTGGACATGCCGACCTCATTTCACCCTAGGCTATTCGTTTTTCTGACCGAATTGTCAAAGTGTTACCAGACTTAAAAGTAAAGATGACTACGACGTCGCCTTTTGATCGGCGTAAAAATGCACGTTCATCGCTGTCAGGAATGCTGCTCATACCTGTGACTCGGTAAGTGCCGTCAGTATTGAGAATCCATATCGAGTGAGCATTAGTAGTCGATATTACAATGGCGCCAGGAGACAAGCTCACCTTAAGACGCCTCCGGTAGAGTGAACTAACATTAAACCCGTTCCCGTGAGAAAAGTTGACATTAAGTCTCAGTTGAGATCTTTCCCGCCGCGTTAAATCTGCCAATAAATTGAAAAGAGCTTCCTCGACCCCCATGGCTTCATGGTCTCGACCGTCAAGACATAAGCCTTCATAGCGGCCCATCAGGCCTCCTTATTCTCTGAAAGAACAATCAGGATCGGCTAGTTATGGCATTAATTGCCAAAATGATCAATCTATCAGCTTACTCCGCCATTGTAAGATCAGGTTACCAATCTCAGCCTCGCTGCCTTTGAGGTTATGCAGCGAGTCCTTAATCACAGCCACCTGTCCGTTGCGGCGCGCCAAAGCACCCTCAAACCAGTCGACTAGCTCGCCAACCGGACGGTCGATGTACTCGTCGGCACCGGCGATAAGCACGAGCACTGGCACCCTCACGGCCTGCAGTGCCGAGGGCTGCCGGTCCTCAAAAGCATAAGGAAACGTTTCCTCTGGGCCATCGCCGCTGTACAAGCTGATCCAACGCTGAGCAGATACAACCTCAGGCCAATCGGCTTCATCAAGCAATGCCATCGGTTTGCCGTTTGTCACCAGTTGCCGAGCCGCTGCCGCCGCCCGCTGGAAAATCTCGGCCTCAACTTCCTGTTTCATAGCGGCGTAATCACTCATCGGACAAAGTAAAACTGCACCCGTTACCGCCGCATCGGCCTCAGGCTGGCCCAAGGCGTACACGGCTTTCTGGCAACCGGTTGAATGGCCGACCAGCACAATGTCGGTGGCGCCCCGCTCCTTGAGGAAGCCCACGGCTCCGGCGATGTCATCGGTGCAGTCAGTAAACACTTCCCGCGCCGCGCCGCCCGCCGCCCAGGTATAGCCCTTCTTGGAATCGGCTACTTGTTGAATGCCCGTCAGAGTATCGTGGCCACGGTTATTGAAGTACAGCACCTGAGTATCGCCGTCTGCCAGCGGAGCCAATATCTTATGTCCGCTAAACGCCGAACTCTCAAGACCATGAATAAATATATAGCCACGCTTGGCACCGGCCCGACCATATACCAGGCCGTCCAAAATATAGTTGTCACGTGGGGTAATGAGTTGAATGGCTTCCATACAGTGCATCATACAGCAACCAAACGGTCTGATACACTTAATGTCAGGTATGAAGATCATTGGCATTGACCCTGGCACTGCTACCACCGGCTTTGGTGTAATTGAGGCCGCCTCCGGCCGCATGAGGTTTATTGATGCCGGGGTTATTACCACCCCACCCACCGACGCCATGCCCGACCGCTTGACCACGATCTATCGTGAGCTCACTGGGCTGGTTGCCGAACACCGCCCCCAGGCCGCCGCGGTCGAACAATTGTTCTTTGCTACTAACGTTACCACCGCCATATCAGTCGGCCAGGCTCGGGGAGTCATATTGCTGGTGCTGGCCCAGGCTGGTCTGATTGCCGCCGAATACACACCTATGCAGGTCAAGCAGGCGGTGTCGGGCTACGGCGGCGCCAAAAAGCCCCAGGTTCAGGAGATGGTCAAAAATCTATTAAAACTACCCGCAATTCCCCGACCAGACGATGCGGCCGACGCATTAGCGATTGCTATTACCCATGCTCATACAGCTTCGTATAATATTCCGCCAGCATCCGCTCAGTCGTAAAGCCTTCTAGAACAAGTTTCATATTGGCCCTCATCCGCTCAATCCAATAGTGAGGAATCCCGTACGTCCGCCAATAGAATAGTGGCGCCACCTCTTCTGCTAAAATGTCATACAATGTCCGACCCGCCTCCTCGCCGCCAACGTCAGGTAAAAGCCAACCGATGTCCTGCAGCTTCACCTCATCCACCCAGCCGTCCGAAGTTGATAACTGCAAAGCACCATTGAGGCTGGCCTTCATCCCCGAAGTCCCACAGGCTTCGTACCCTCTGATCGGTGTATTCAGCCAGACGTCAGCACCACGTACCAGAAACTTGGCACTAAAGGGATTATAGCCTGGTAGGTAGGCCAAGCGGGCCGATAACTCCGGCAGCTTGCTGGCCGCAATTACTCGTTGCATGAGCTCCATGCCACCCATATCCGCCGGGTTGGCCTGGCCGGCTACAATGATCTGCACTGGCTTATCGGCGGCATTCAGAATCTTGGAGAGTCGGGCAGTATCACTTACCAGGAGCTCAGGTCGCTTATAGGCAGCCATTCGGCGAGCCCAGACGACGGTTAACCAATCATTGTTGAGCTGCTTGCCCGTTTGCTGCCGCACATGCTCGATGAGCTGGCGCCGATTCTCGTTGTGGACGGCCCAAAATTTGGCGTCATCGTACTCGAGGGGGTTGCCGTCCCAGGCCTTGGTTGTCCAGCGCCATCTGAAAACGCCGTTGGTAATGGGAATAAGTACGCTTTCGGGATGTACCCTTTTCTCTTCGCCGACATGCAAGATAGACACCCCACTTTGGCGCCCGCACAAACTGACCAGTAGCTTGGTGCCCGAATAATCAGCTGGCTGCCGGCGGCCGGCCAAACCCTTGAGCTCATCCAGGTGTACGCCCGCCTCCTGTAAGGTCGGTCCTAGTAATAGCTCCACACTCTGCCAGTCCAAAAACAGTCCGGCGCCTGGCAGTATGGTGTGCTTGGTGCCGGCAAGCATTGGCTTGACGGCTGCCACGGCTGCGTCCAGGCCTGTGCCCGGGTGCTGCTGCAGGTATCCAAGAGCTACCGCTAGCCCAGCCAAAGCCGTATGGCCTTCATTGAGGTGCCAGGCTTTCGGCTCAAAACCCAGTGCTCGCACCATGGCCACGCCACCAAAGCCCAGGCAGATCTCCTGCGCCATGGCCAGCTGATGCTCACTGGCGTACAGATGGTCGCAAATCATTTGGTCTTGAGGGTCATTTTCTGGGAGCCGGCTATCGAGTAGTACCAGGCTGGTTTGACCCCATTGCTTCACCCAAGCCTGCAAGAGCACCGTCCTGTCGGCCACTTGCACTGGTACCGTCACACGTTGGCCATCGTGCACAGCCACCTCAAAACCATGAGCGCTCAGGCGTTCGTGAATCGGCCTCTGGTCAAGGTCATCGCCGCTAAAAGCTTGGTGGTACACCAGACCCATTGCCATAAAAGGCCGGTTTTCGGCCGCTGCCTGTAGGACAATATCGGCCGCCAACACACCCAAACCACCCGCATAAATCGGCAGGTCATCGGCAATGGCGTATTCGGCCGAAAAATAAGCCACAGGAATTGATTGCTGAGTCGACATTCTGTTCAAACATTAGCAGATTCAACGCCGGGACGCATCAGCTGCGTTAACCGCGTTTGAGCGCAGCCATCACTGCCCGCACCAATTCGCTGATGGCGGCTTCCCGGTAGGCTGGGGTGACTTCAGGGGCGAGTTCCAGATGTCTGACCGTGCCAGTCGCACTGGACACCACCATGAAATCCCACAATTTCTCAAATTCAGCCTGGTCAAGCAACGTCTCGGTGGCGGCCGCCTCGGCCTTAAACGAGGCCTGCCAATCGGGCATCGTGGCGCCCCGTATCCAGAACGTCACCAGGTCCATGAGTTCGTTGCCCCGCTGGGCATTCTCCCAGTCGATCAAGGCAATGTCGGCATTGTGGACAAAAATATGCATAGGATAAACTTCCCCATGGACCAATACTTGGGGTAAGCTGGCCACCCACGGCACCGCCGTCTCCAAATATGCTTCGATCTCAGGGCTGTAATGTTGCAGGGCCTGGGCAGAATTATCTAAGTTTAAACGTTTGACCCACGTCGACATGTGACGGGCGTCACTCTGAGAAGTTTCTACAGCCAGATCAGGCAGGTCCAAAGACACCGCCTGGTAGTCTCTAATGTACCCGACCAGGCGCGAAATGTCGTTTGTCCTCCACGTCCCCGGATCAAAGCTAAATCCGTTATCAGCCAAGTCGACGGCCCGACCATGCACCATCGACCGGAGCGTCCAGGCCGGACGTTGCCGTTTATGGTTTAAAATTGACGGCACATGGCCTCGGATGCGGTGCCGATGGTCGCCCAATGTCATCAAAACGTCGGCTTCAGCGAGCAGCTGGTCGGATGAATGCCACTCGGCTTGGTCGGTGCGTCGCCGCCAGGGCCAGTCATCGAGCACCACTTTGAGGACTCCCTCCTGGGCTGCTTGGCCATCTTGGCTGGGTAGTCTCACTCTACCAGTCCAAAACCGCGGACCCCGGCGCCATATCGCCAAAACCTCTAATTGTTGCTCGTTCAATACTTGGGCAACTTCGGCTGGTATATCGTGTTTAGGAAACTCTTTCATAAGCGGTTGCCCCTTTCACCCTTTGGTTTATGTAGCCAGGCTTGCCAATCATGAGCTGCCCGATTGACCAGTCGTTCAGGCCCGATACCGGCTGCCCTCAACGCCAACAGGCACTCTCTGAGTTGATTGGGCACCGTAGGTTCGTTGAGCGAGCGCCAGTTAACTAATAGCCGTTCCAATTGTACCTGGTTGTGCAAATCAAACCCCAGCCACAACTGGGCCGGCCCCCGGCTTAAACTGGCGAGCCACGCAGTCCAGGCCCGCCGCCGCCAGGCTGGCTCGGTGATAACCGGGAATGAATTAACGTTGATTTCAATGGCAGTACCAGTGGCCGCCGCCCGCCGCCACAAAGGCTGCCAGTCGACCTCGGCTGCCGCAGCTTCAATCCCGCGCAAAGGGTGGCCCAAAACGTCGATTTCGGCCAGGTTGCAGACCTGCTCCAGGGCTGCCAGTCGGCTCGGCCCATCACTGAACTGGGCCGACCAGCCCCCGTGTACTGAGGCCACCACCACGGCGGCGCGGGTGCGTAAGGGTTCGGGCATATCAGTCCGGCCGTCAGGCAGTAAACTGCATTCAAACCCCTGCCAGACAGGTATATCGTCGACGGCAGTTTGCAGAGCCTGGTGCCTCAGTTGCCGTAGCCGCCAGCCATGGAGGCCCAGCCGCCAGGGCCGCACCGGGTTAGCAGTGTGGTTAGTGATAACTAAGTATTGCCAAGGAGCATCCGGTCCCAAAAGGCCCTGGGCCGTCAGCCAGCTCACGTATGATTGCACCGACTGGTCACTTTCGCGATGGCCATGGTAATTGCTCAGTCTGGTGTGCACATGTGCCAGACCGCCGAGATACTGCCTGACCCATGCATCGTTGGATTTCACCAGCTGCCGCCTCCACCGCCACCGCCGCCGCCACCAGAGAAACCACCGCCACCAAAGCCGCTACCACTCGAACTACTAGGTGGGCTAAAGCTGGTGTTGATAGCCCCCACAGCCCCATTGAGACTATGACTCAAGCTCAGAGCGTTAAAGGTGGTCCAGTGGCCACTGTACCAGTCGGGTTCAGCGGTATAAATATCGGTAAATTGCTGGGCCCAGGAATCTTCGACACCCAAGACGATGGCATAAGGCAGTAACTTCTCGAACAACTCGACCGTCCTCTGAGGGGCTTCCGCCAGCGGCCGATTGTATTTGCGTGACACGCTTTGGAGCAGGTTGAGACGGTCTTTTTCGGCAGTGTTCAAATAGAGCTTTAAGCCTTGAATCTGTTCCCAGGCCGCCACTCCGCTACCGGTGCGTTTCGGCATGAGCACCGCCAGGGCAAATACCGCCACCGCCGTGACGCCACAGGTAGTTGCCACCAGCGCCGACAGATTGGCTAGCATAAAAGCGCCTACCCCTAGGGCAATACCCACGGCCCACAGCCAGCCGCCACTCGTCACCGGGTTTGCCGGGAAAAAGCCTCGTTCAGTCAAAGACTTGGGCAAGGAGCTTGTTAGTTTTAATCTCAAGGCGGCTAGCTCTGTCCGCCGGTCCTTTATATCTTCTAGCACACTACCCGCCGTCTTATTCTCAAAGAGCGCCCCCAATAAGTCTTGTTCAAGCTCATTCAGGGTGCTCCAATCGGTTTTGAGCAACTCAAATTGATACTGGTTACCCGAGCTCAAAAAGCCTTTTTTCTCGACCTCAATAATGCGCACATACTTCCTAATAGCCAAATCTACCAAAGTAGCAGTGAGGTCACGAGATTCAAGCCGGTAGCCGTCGATCACGCCAGCTTCAGCCGGAGTCACGCCAGTTGGCGGTCCGTATTCGGGTACAATGACCCCCCTGCCCTTGAGGTCACGGCCGTCCCGCCACCATTTACGCACACTCCAGCCGCCGGCCAACAAGGGGATTAATATGGCCAGGCCTAGTTCGACGGCGTGCTCACGCAACCAGTCGCGCCAGGTGGGTGCTACAAATACACCTTCGGGTAACTTGGCGGCTACCGTCAGCGTTTGATAAGCCGCTAGGCTTGTCGTCGTACTCGCACTCACCATGTCATTTTCAGAATGAACGGTACAATTCTGGGCGCTTGAGCCATAGGCACCAGTAAAGCAGAGGCTTTCACCAAAAGTCGAGCCCGACAGATGGATAGTGGCTGTCACGTGCTGAGTCTCGCTGTCCCATTGGTCACCGTTGATATCCCAGTACAATTGCGGCCGGCCGTCAAACCACCTCACGACGTTGCGGACGGTGTAGTCAATCACGTACGATTGCCGGCCCGTCACAGTTTGGCTGGCGTCACCGATTTTCAATACGGTATTACCGTTGCTGGTTTCTTTGGTATAACCGCTAGGAGCGCCTGAAGGTGACGACACGCTGGTGATCGCTAGCTGCAAAGGTTGCTTTTGATAGGTTGAGGGGATCGCTCGTAAGATACCATGCCTAGGCACCGCAAAATCAACGCTTATTGTTTCAACGATATGCAAGTGGCCCTGAGGGTCGCTGTTGGTCAGGGTCAGGTCGGAATTAAAATCGACGATCGTCATCTCGTCGGCAGCTTGGGCCGTACCACCAGCGAGCCACCAAGCGGCCGCCACTATCATCAGTCCTAGGCTGCGCAGCACCAACGTCTTCATAGATTCCAGTATATCAGTCCCGGCTGCTGCGGGCCTTGATCGCCGCTCGGTAGATTTTGACGTATTTTTTGGCTGGAATTTCCCAGGAGTATGAGAGCTCCATGGCCCGCCCCATCAGATTCCACCATTCTGTCTTGCGGCTCCAGACGGCCAATGCCCTATCAATGGCCGCCAGGAGCGCGCCGCCGGTGTAGTCTTCAAACACAAAGCCGTTCGTGCCTTTTGCCCGCGGGCTGTACTCAAAGATGGTATCGGCCAGTCCGCCAGTGCGGCGCACCACCGGGATGGTACCGTAGCGCAGGCTGTACAGTTGGCCAAGCCCGCTCGGTTCAAACAAGCTGGGCATCAAAAACATATCAGCTCCCGCATACAGCAGGCTGCCCATGGCACTGGAGTAAGGCCGGTAAGCAATCTGTTTGGGGTACTGTTGAGCTTTGCGGCAGAGTATCTCGTCGTATTCTTCTTTTTGTGAAGTGCCGATAACTACCAGCTGTACGCCCCGGGCCATAAGTTCGTCGAGAATTTCGAAAACCAGGCTATAACCTTTTTGCTCTGTGATGCGCGAATTCATACCCAAAATAGGGAAACTGTCGTCAATCGGCAAGCCGAGCCGGTGTTGCAAAGCGCGTTTGTTATCGTACTTGCGATGCAAAATGTAGTGGTCGTAATTGACAGGCAGGTGAGGGTCGAACATAGGATTCCAATGGGCATAATCAACACCGTTCCGAATGCCAAAAAAATGTTTCGCCCGCGGAGTCAACACATCATGCAATCCGTGACTCGTGGCTTTCTCGAGCAGCTCCTTGGCATATTGTTCACTGACGGTCGTCACAATATCGGCATGCACAATACCCCGTTTGAGAAAATTTAGGTACGGGACCTGCTCTAAATCCAAAGGCAGCTTACCAGCTCCTTCATCCTGTTGTTCTTTCGGGATGGAACGCTGGCTATTGATTGATACATAGGCACTATTATGGATAGACTGGACGGTAGCGATGCGAGCATACTTGGAGCTGGCCGGTAAATCGGCGATCAAATTTGGTACCAAGCCGGCGTGCCAATCATGCACTTGGATGATGTCCGGGATCCAGTCCAGCGTGTCGAGCAATTTAAACACGCTGACGTTGAAGGCGTAAAAGGGCAGGTTGCCAGCTGTGTGATCGTACATTGCTTGGCGGTCACTAGGAAAATAGTCTTCACTTTCGAAAAAATAGATTGGCACCTCTTGGGCCAGGATACTGGCCGAGAACGATACCGCCGACTTGGTACCGCCCATAGTGAGGGTCGTCGGTCGGCCGATGGGCACGAAGGCCAAACGCTGTTCATCGATGGCGCCATACTTGGGCATGTACACCCTCACGTCATGGCCAAGCCGGTGGACAGCCTTGGGCAAGGCCTCCATGACTTCACCCAAACCACCAGTTTTGGCGTACGGTGAGACTTCGCCCGCAATCATGAGGATATTCATAGCAACTTAATTGTACGCGTCAAGCGAGGTCAGCAGCAAACATGAGAGGATTCATCACCATGAGGTGATGCTACAATACCAGGTATGATTATAACGTTGGCCGGTAGTATAACCGAAAAATTGGGCGACAGTTTGGTCGTGGAGGCCGGCGGTATTGGATATGAGGTCGTGGTGACGGTCGAAACCTGGGGCGCCGCCCGCCCGGGCCAGGAGAGCAAATATTACATCTACGAGCATATCAGGGAGGACGCTCACCAGCTGTATGGCTTTACTGACTTGGCCGGCAGGCAGCTGTTTATCCAGCTGATCGGCGTCAATGGGGTGGGGCCCAAATCAGCCATGCAAATATTAAGCGCCGGTGGCACCAGCCGTTTGCAACAAGCCATTGAGTCGGGGGATCCGGGCCTACTCAAGGGCATCACCGGCGTCGGGCCCAAAACGGCCCAGCGCATCGTGCTCGATCTGCGGGGTAAGCTTGAATTGGGACCGGGCGGTTTGGCGCCGGTGGCAGACAGCGCCTACCAGGCATTGGTCGGCTTAGGCTATACCCCGGCCCAGGCAACCCAGGCAGTAGCCGCCATTCCTGAGGGCCTTACCAGCGATCAAGACAGAATCAAGGCTGCCCTCAAATACATCAAGTAATAAATTCCCCCCGTACGCACTGATCGTACAGGGGTACTAGGAAACAGTTGGATCGAGCGGGACATGGGTTGAATTGCAAGCTTGCCTAGGGCAGCCAAGCTGTCCTAGGCAAGCTTGCAAGGCAGTCTGCCAGCGCTTGGGGCAATGTACAATCAATCCTGGCTGGCTCATTGTAATATCTACGTGGTAGATGCCTTTGAGGGTAATACCATGGGGACTACTGTCTCCGATGTTCCACTCAATGGCCCGAAACCGGTAGCTGGGCTTGCCATCGGCACTGGGCAGGACTTCGAGGGTACAAAGATAGACGTATCTGCTGCAGCGGCGCCAGCGGTGCTTGGTGTCGGCCGCCCCGCCACTCGGGGGCATGACGGTGCCATCGGGCCGGCAGAACACTTCGCTGCGACTGGTCGTGGGCTCTGTTTGGGCCCACACTTGTGGCCTGTAGACCACAGCGGGACCGATTCCCTCAGGAATGGGGCCGCACACAATCTGTGAAGCCGGTGCATTGGTCGTTGCTTCCGGCACGATCGGCAAAGCCACCACCATGGCAGAGGGATTATTGAGTTGTCCGAGCAACAACCGGTCCTCAGGCGGGATAGTACGAATCTGACGGCCAGTCACGGCCTGAATCAAGTAAGCTCCAGTAATACGGGCCATTGTTCACCAACCGATCTAGGAAAGGAGCAAGCTGGAGGTCTACCACCCCTCAACCGAATGATAATTGTAGTTATAAACATTTTTCCTGTCAAGTTGCCAGTGCGGCTGCCGTTCGGTACAATAACCTGGTATGATTGAACGCATCGTAGCTCCAGTAGCCGATAGTGAATCCCCTGAAGCGCTAGCTGAAGAGCGAACGTTTGCCAATTTGCGTCCCACGACCTTTGCTGCCTATGTGGGCCAGGAGCTGCTCAAGAAGAATCTGCAGCTCGCCATAGCGGCTGCCCAGCATCGGGCCGAACCCGTTGATCACATATTGCTCTACGGCCCTCCCGGCTTGGGTAAAACTACCATGGCCGGTATTATTGCTGCCGAAATGGGGGCGGCTTTACGCCTCACCAGCGGGCCGGCCGTCGAACGGGCAGGGGATTTAGCTAGTTTGCTCACCAACCTGGCCCCTGGCGATGTCTTGTTTATCGATGAGATTCATCGGCTGCCCAAGACTGTCGAAGAAATTCTATATCCCGCCATGGAAGATTTCGGCCTCGATATCATGCTAGGTAAAGGGCCATCTGCCAAATCAATCAGGCTTGACCTGCCGCGGTTCACTATCATTGGGGCCACCACCAGGGCTGGCGCTTTGTCGGCGCCATTGCGCGACAGGTTTGGGCATGTGCACCGGCTCGAATACTATTCACCCTCAGAAATGCACCAGATTATCACCAGAGCGGCCGGCATCCTGGGGATTACCATCGACCCCGATGCTGTCACCGAGATTAGTACCCGAGCCAGATTGACGCCTCGGATTGCCAACCGTCTGCTCAAGCGGGTACGCGATTACGCTCAGGTCAAACAGGTTGATACCATTACCCGCACTGACGCCCGCGAGGCGCTGCACTTGCTGGAAATTGACGAACTGGGGTTAGACGCCGCCGACAGGTCGCTGCTGGAAGCCATCATCAGGCACTACGCCGGCGGACCGGTTGGGCTGGCCACCTTAGCCGCCTTGTGCTCAGAAGAAACCACCACCATTGAAGATATTTATGAGCCGTATCTCATGCAGATCGGTCTGCTTGAACGCACACCCCGAGGGCGGCGGGTGACGGCGAAGGCGTACCAGCATCTCGGACATCAGATACCAGCTCCGCGCTAACTCTTTCATCTGAGGACGAGAGCGGCTACAATCAGGCGTATGCGCCAATCTGCCACCTCCGCTATCAAGAGATTCGTGGTTCGCCAGGTCCACAGTACCCGGAGCTGGTGGTCGTTTGAACTGCCTCTAAATCTGGCGTTTGCAATTTCGCTCCCCTTGATGGCTTTTACGAAGCAACTTCAGCCTTACAATTACCTCATAGAAGTATGGTTGCCCCTTGGCTTGTTTGCGCTGATGGCGGTAGTTTTGAGCATGCTATTTCATTTCAGTCTGCCTGCGGGCGCCCCCCGCCTGGCTGCAAGCATTAGCGCATTCTACTGGTTAATGGTTCAGTACCCCGACAGGATCAAAGCCTCGTCGGGCAACGCCTTGCTGGCCTTCATACCTGGCAAAGGACCGCTGGTTACCATTATTACCCTGCTGAGCGGTAGCTACGCTCTGGGTTGGGCGGTAGTGTGGCTGGGCCGGCGTTGGCATCCAGCTGCCCAGTTTGCTCGAACGCTGCTAGCCTCATTTTGCTTGGTCATGCTCACCTACCATAGTCTGGGCCTGGGGCTATTTATCGGCCGCCAAGCTGCGGTTATGGCCTACACTCCGCCCGTAGTCCCGCTCGTCAAGGTCCAGGCGCCCGCAGTATCTCGTGATGTGTACTACATCGTGCTCGACAGATACGCCAGCCAAACAGTGCTGCGGCAAGATTTTGGCTTCGACAACTCGGCTTTTTATCAAAATCTCACCGATCAAGGCTTTACCGTCACGCCTGATGCCTTTGCCAATTACCCGTTTACTGCCATGTCGCTGGCTTCCACGCTCAACATGGACTACCTGGCTGACGTATCGGCTAAGCTCAAAGACCAAACCACCTACAGCCAACTGCCATACCGGCGTCTATTTGAAGTCAATCAAGTAGCTCAAACTTTTATGGCCGCTGGCTATCATACCTACAACATTAGTTCCTGGTTTGGAGTGGCTCGAACTATGGCAGGCGCTACCAACCTGACTCAGGACCAATTCAATTTTAACCTGGCCGGTGACCACCAGGACTTATCTGACTACCAACAGGCGGTACTCGGCCAGACGGTATATACCACGCTACTCAACGGCGGCCGCCAGATCGGCAGCATCACGGTCGGACAAATGCTGCCGACCCGCTCACCTGTCGATACGTTTAACCGCCAAATTAATACCGTACTGCAAGCGGCGTCCGATCACACGCCGGGGCCAAAATTTGTATTCACCCATCTCATTTCGCCCCATCCCCCGTATATCTTCACCAACGATGGTCAGCCAGTGTCATATAATGATGAAGACAACGATCAGGGTATTCCTCGGGAGCAAAAATATCTTAACCAACTGCAATATCTCAATCAGCGGATCCTGCAAATGGTTGAACAAATTAAATCGGCTAGCCAAGTACCTCCGATCATTGTGATTGCCGCCGATGAAGGCCCTTACCCGCGCCAGTTCGCCGAAGTTGCTCCCGAAGCAGGAGGTGATTACAAGTGGGAACAGGCCGACGCCTCAGTTATTAGACACAAAGCCGGCATCTTCCAGGCAGCTTTTTTGCCCGAAGCTTCGGCTGAAGTCACAGCCCGTTTGACGACGCCGGTAAACACTTTCAGGTTAATTTTTAACCAGTATTTTGACGCCGGCTTGCCCTATTTACCTGATTGCAGTTTTATCTCGGATAATGACGCACCGTACAGATTTATCGACCTCACCCCGGCGTTAGCGTCAACACCCGACCCAGCCTGTGCTCAAATGAGGGGACCGACACCATGAAGCCAAAACCGTTCGGCCCACCCGCCCAAACCCTGAGCCTGCCTATGACTGACCTTGAGGCAAAGGTGTACCAGGCTAGTCAGTGGGGGCGCCGGCTATCAAGTTTACTGGCTGAGCTTGAGAAGCAAGCCGGTATCAGCAAAGGGTCTGGAGCAATTGGCAATTGGCGCCACAGGCCCAAGTCCTAACGGAACGGATCTTCCGAACCGAGCGCCCCGGCAGGAACGGCACCACTGACGTTGTCGAGGTTCTTGAGGGCTTCAATAGTTTTCTTGTCGAAAGTTATTTTGGTTGTGCTGCTACCAGAATCAGCGGCCCGCGGTGCCGGCATCACATTCATGGCACCGTTGACCACGTAAGCCGTATAGGCGAACACGGCTACTAAGGCGGCTCCAAAAAGATACGGCTGGGCCAGACGCAGTGCCTTCATGAGGGCTTTGGGATTAAGGCTAAGCTTGAGATTCATATTCATGGTTTGATATAGGCGTTTAAACTGATTGAATACACGATTGGTTTGGTTTTGTCGGGTCGGCTAATACCCAGATTTGTGACATTTGTGAAGCGGTTGAGGCGCTCAACTTTTTTGAGAAATGTTTGCAATTGCTCATAAGTGCCGGCCAGCTGAAAACTAATCGGCAACGCCAGTACCTGTCCACTCTTGACGGTTTGGGAGGTGCTAGTGGGCACGCCCACTGGGCTCGGCATGCTAATAGTCGAAATGTTCAGGCCCGATGCCCCGGCTATGTTCTGTAATTGGGCCAAGACCTCAGTCTGCTTCTTATCTTTGGGCAGGGCATTGTTGATGAGCGTGAGATTGGGTGCCACATCGCGGTCATACTGTCGCTTGAGGGTCGCTAACTTTTCGATTTCCTGCGACGCCTCTTCGGCGGCGGCCAGCTTATCGGCCACGGCTAGTTTCTGGGCATTCAACTGTTTGAGGGCGTAATAATACCCACCGCCGCCACCACCCAGCACAAGTGCTAGAACGACGAGGAGTACATAAAAGAAGCGCTTAGGATCCATTACTTGGCCTGGCCTTTGTTGAAACCAACAATCACGGCTGCAGTGTAGCTGCCGCTCGTTGTACTCGTAATATTCTCAAGGTCAGCGGCGGCCACTCGGGGAGAGGTCATGAGTGCGTCCCGAAAAGCGAGAGCCGCCTGGTAGGTAGTGGCCGAAAAGTTAATTCGTACCGGTTGTTTCTCGTCGCCCGTGAGGGTCATGGTATCAATAGCTACACCTTGAGGCACGACCTTGGCTAAATCCTCGATGAGAGCCGAAAAGCGGGTTTGACTATTAAAAACGTAAGCCACAGCCGCCAGTCGATCGCTGGCCTCCTTAGCTTTGGGTGCAAATGATTTATTGAGCGAGCTAATGGTCGCCTGTTTGTCGGCGGCTTCTTGATCCACTCGAGCCGCTTTCTGTCCGAGGTCACGCAAGGCCCATACAAAGACGCCCGCCAGAGCCACCACCACCACAATGCACAGTTTAATGTAGCGCAATACCAGACGATTCAATTTGGCGAAATGGATCTGCTGTTTGACATCTGGCGGCATCAAATTGATCATTTGTGAGTCTCCCACCTGGCTAGGCCAATGGCTGTGGTGTACATTGGCGCATCGGTTTCTGGGATTTGATCGAGCTTACCTAAGTCCAGGTCTTTCCAGGGTTCAGCGACCACCAGGGGTACGTTCATCTGGGAAGCCATATATTCCACAAACCCAGGCATACTGGCGCTGCCACCAGATACAATGATCAGCTCAATCTTCCGCCTGCCAGCGCCCCGGTCTTGGTAAAATTTAATAACCCGCTTCATCTCATCGCACATTTTCTTCAAGGGAACACCTAAGCTGGCCACAATCTTGGGCTGTAGCCCAGACGGCCCTACCCCAAATTTGTACTTAATCTCACTGGCCTGGTCACGGGTAATGGCCAGGTCTTTTACGAGCTGCATCGTTAAGGTGTCACCTCCCATGGCCACAGTATCAGTCAGGCGTAGCACTTTATCGTAGACTGTCAGGTCAATCGAACTCGAACCAATGTCGGCCACCAGTGTCGGCTTGTCCATCTGAGCGGTGGCTACCACTGCCCGGGTAGCGGCTGCCAGGCTCGATTCAATGAGACCGACCTCAAGCTTGAGGATGTCAAACAGCTTCATGTAACTATCTACGATGGCTCGGGGTGCAGCCACCATCAAGACTTCGCTTTGCTCAGCTCCTGCTTCCACGATTTCATGGTCGATATACAGATCAGCCAGCGGCACCGGAATGTATTGCTCAGCTTCCAGCCGCACCGCCGCCCCCAGGTCTTCTGGTTTCATATTGGGTAATTGGATGACCCGAGTAAATAGCTTGGCGACAGGCAAAGCTGTAGCTATGCGCGAGGCTGTTAGCCGGCCATGGGGAACCTTGTCAATCAGCGGTCTGAGTTGTTGAGCGATCAGCTTAGGATCAACAATAATACCTTCGGTGATGGCATCTTCATCAAAATCGGCATACCCATACGCCAGCACCTTGTGCCGGTTACCGCCGGGTCGCAGTTGCATAATCTTGGCTGTACGCGTGCCCAGATCAAAACCAAAAGTCGGCTTTTCCCGATAAATGAGCGGTACTCGCATTACGATATCCTAACCATAGCCATTATACCCATTGTATCATTATGCCAAGCTTTAGGGGTTATACAACTGCTCGCGCCAGTTCAATACGCTGTAGTTGCCAGTGGTGGGGTAGCAAGGGGGCGGCCCATACAGCAAATTGGTGTCGTAGGTAGTGGTGTTAGTCGGGTAGCCGCTAATCGGGTTACCGCCGCCATTGGTCCATAACCAGGTCCAGGTGTCATAGGTACTAATGCTGCCGTAGAACTGCAAGTTGGTTTTAACACCGCCGCTGTTGGGATACCAAACGTTGCCTTTTTGGGCCAGCGCCGCCGCATTGATCTCGATGGTGTTGGGAGCGTAGGTGGCCACCAACACGTCTTTTTGAGCGATCAGGCCGATCACGGCGCTACCGTCTTTGGCGGCATATGTGAGGTTACCGACGACAGTTATCGAGGTATTGGTGGCCGGACTTTCAGGCAAACGCCCGCTCATGATGTTGATGCGTCCCGGCCAGCCGGTACCCTCCACCCAAACGTTATCCTGAACATATAAAATACCGTTGGCTGGAGCCGCCAAAGTTGCTACCGGAGTGCCCGTCGTGAATGTTAAGCCGCCTGAAGTTTCGTTCTTGACGATATATTCCTCAATCGTACCGTTCGACTTGAGTTTGAAGTAGTATCCAAGTTTGTTGGTTTTGGCGAAATACAGGCCATTGGACTGGGCCTTGGCGATACAGGCATTGTAGTCGGCCGTCACCTTGGAGAAATCAATCGACGGTACCGGGTACTGCCACTGGTACGTGGGGCCGCCGTTGCCCCAAACCCCGTTATGGGTCGCACCGTCGCCGCCGTAGGCCGGTGCTGGTTTGTATGTCGCCCGGGCGGATGTCACTTGGCCATTATTAGTTCCGTCCATATGGACGCCCACATTTGAGTGCACCGGTCCAGAAGTACTCTCAGTATTACCGACCCAGACTTCGGTTTCGGTCAACAAAGCATAGGCAGCAAATGAGGTTTGGCCCAACTGGGCTAAAATGGTGCGTGTACCCGAAAATTTTGGCACGGTCCCAATCGATTTAACCGTTGTAATGGTCGTTCCGTTTGACGGCGGCGTTATCCAAAGCGTATACGTGCCCAGGAGCTTGCCGTTGGAATCGTAATAATTGTGGCTATAGGGTCCGTAAGGAGCGGTTGAGGGAGTAGTGGCATTGCCGTCAGTGTAGTCTGTTTGGTTGTGGGCCAGGTGCCATAGGTAATAATTAATACCGGCTTCAGCTACATCCATCGCCTGCGCGCTACGCACCTCGTATTGAGTAAACCGGCTGTTTGAGATGAGGGTTTGCGCCGCAATCATGCCCAAAGTCGACAGAATAAACGCCATTACCAGAGCCGTCAGCATGATAAACCCGCCCTCGCTTGAGGCGCTGGTTTCGGATTGGATGAGGCGAGAGCGTTGTATCATAGGTTGGTCTTGAAGTTCCGTAAGGTTACTTGGGTACTCAGCGACACGGGTTTACTGAGCTGTTTGGTCCGCGGATTAGCCGCCACATACACGCCCACGCCTTTGACTTGACTGAGACTAAAGCCGTTCGGTAACAATACCCCGTTTTCGTCATAATATCGAAACAACGCATTGCCTTCCATTTGCAGGTCGACCCGGGTAACAGTAATAACCTCATTGGCGGAGTTATAGGTATAATTAGGCGCTGTACCGGTCGGGGGAGTCACGCCAATATTCAGATTGGTGCCGTTGATAAAGTACCTGATTTTTTTAACTTGAGTATCGGCCGGCGAGAAATAGCCATAGATAATCAGGCTATTATCGGTGGCCGAGACAATCCCGGTGGCGCCTCTGATCACCTTGGTCATACGGGCTGCGAGTGTCGTCAGCTCCTGGCTGGTGTTCGACTGGGCTTGCAGAAACTCAAACGAGCTCAAGCCCTTATAGGTAAATACCGTCAAGGGTACGGCCACCATGGCCACCAGACCCATCACGATAATCAACTCCAGCAGGCTATAGCCACCTTGAGCGATGCCCTGGGAGCACCTGTCACGGTACCACATGGTAGCCTCCGGTCTGGGTGGCAGTCTTACCACTCTTGGTAACCACTAAACTCCAATCACCAGTAGCCGCACCCGTCAGGTTGACGTTGCATGTCAGGCTGGTGCTGGTGCCGCTACAGCCGGTACCGTTGATGTCACTTTGGCCTGTCAGTTGCAGCTTCATAGCGGCCGAGCTTAAATTGGTACCTGTGACCGTCACGCTTGAACTGGCGGTGCCGGTTTGACCTGAAGTTGGATTAACCTTTGCGATAGTCGGCCAGGTGCTGTCATCACTAATCACCAGGTTAACCGAAGTCGAACTGTTGGGTGCCAATGATGCCGGCGCCATCGGGGCGCTTGATACTACGTAGTAACCAGCGCCCACACTGAAGCTGTAATCATCCCACTCCATATTGGCTACCGTAATATCACCGCCGGCAGTGGTAGTGGAGCTTTGAGAATATTTATAAACGGTGGGGTTGTTCTTAGTCTTTTTGGCGCCAGTGATTGTGATAGGGAAGCTAGCCTTGGCTACGCCGTCGGTGTCGATGGCGTGTACGTACAAAGTAGATAACTGGTCGATTGACATTGTCAGAGACGTTATCTGCTGAGTTAGTACGTTGGGGTTAAGTTTGACCGCCGTTTGCGAGCCCGGCGGATCGGCTATCGTACCGTCAGTTGAATAGCCGCTTTTCGTGACTGTCACCACATAGGTGTTATTGCTGTAAGGTGGCAACCTGGGTACCACCACGAGCCCATCGACATCTGTTGTAGTGGAGATATTCACAGCCGGATTTGGACTCGGATTGGTAATCGTCACCGTGGCGTTGGGTATGGGGTTGCCTGAAGCATCGAGCACTTTAATGCTCAAAATACCGGTGTTGGAGGACGTTTCGGCCGCTTTGGCCGCCACGTCGGTGCTCAGTTCCGCCACGACTTGGTTACTGGTTTTGAGCTTGATGATAATGTGGGCCTTTTTGTAATCATATGGGTAAAGGTCCCGAGGCTTACCGGCCGCTGGCCCGCTGGCACAAGGGCATGATGCATACCCATCATACGGGTCGTCTACATATTCGATGCGGTTATTGACCAGAAACGTATAACTGCCACGCACGACAGTTTCGTTGTCGGCAATGCTGCCCGGTGGATAAATCGTGCCATTTTGAGTGGCCAAGGCGTCATATGGCAAGCTGTGCAGATATTCCATTTTTTCGTTGGCCAACGCCAAACCAATCGCCCGAGCCTTGCCGAGTGTCACGGTCTTAAGGTTATCCATAAACAAACCACCTACAGCCGCCACCATGATTGCCATAATGGTAACCCCAAAGACTAATTCAACGAGGGTAAAGCCCTGCTCACGAGAGGCTCGTTTCATAACAGTTATTATATCGCTAATGCTTGCAATAACGAAACCGGCCTCCAAATTTGAAGGCCGGACTGTTATTTGTTTTATTGGTCGACTAGTTACCGTTGACCACTTGGAAGGAACGGGTGGTGCAGGGTGACACCGCAGCCAGAGTATTGGTTGAGTTATCCTGATCGTTCTCCAGGCAAGCCGTCAGAGTGTACGTGGTGTTCGAGTTGGCTGGCGTGTAGGTGTAGACGAACGGCGACACGTTCTTGGGATCAGTCGGCACCGTCTTCATGATCGGGGCTGAACCTGACTGCAAGTCAGCCAAAGCTGCCGGGTAAACATTGTTATTGACGAAGTATTCTTCGAGACCTTTGCGGACGGTGGTAATGTCCGTCTTGCGCTGGGTGTCACGGGCCTTCTTGGGTGCCGATGTGATGTTAGGAATGATCAAAAGGGCCAAGATACCAATGATCACAATCACGATCAGCAACTCGAGCAGCGTGAAACCACCTTGCTTCTTAATTGACAAACCAGACATGAGTGCTCACCTCCTTAAAATTTTGCGGACAAAACAGCTTTTTATTTGATGCTATTCTTCCCTTGCATCATAAAGTGCTTAAGGTTGATATGTCAATGGGAACTTGAGAGCGCTAGGCATAAACGTGATGCAGGCCCGGGGAACATGGTGTTCCCCGGGCCTGTGGTTCAGCCGACTCGCCACATGACGATGAACGCGATGATCAGCGCAAACGCCACGCCCACCAGCCCTGCTGATATCCAGGCGAACAAGGTGGCTCGGCCCGGCCGGGCCAGTATCTCTTCCTTGTTTCGCCGCGCCCATGAGATCTGTGCTCCCGTGGCCGCCACGATGGCGCCCGCAGTATAGAGCATCAGCGAACGAAGGTCCATAAACCCTCCCTTCTCGTGTGGACGTCATTACATTATAAAACAAATAATTATTTTTGTCAAATAGCGCAAAGTGACCGAGGCCAGCGCCGAAGTGGCTGGCTTCTAAACCGAGCTGCCAATATTGGAAATCGGCCCAAACACACTGATCACAATGAACCCGACCATACCACCCAACACCATGATCAGAATCGGCTCGATGATCGAACTAATACCGGCAACCACAGTATCTACTTCTTTCTCGTAGAAATCGGCCAGTTTCAACAAAATGGTATCCATCTGGCCGGTTTCCTCACCCACGCTCAGCATCTGTCCTACAATCGCCGGAAAGTGCTTGCTCGCGCGAATGTGTTCACTCATGGGCCGGCCGTTTTTGACCGATTGCGCTACGACAGCCAGCTCTTCCTGATAAACGGTATTACCGAGAGCTGATTTAGTGGCGTTGATGGCATCAAGCACCGAAATGCCCGATGCCATAAGTGAACCAAAAGTACGGGCGAATCGGGCAATGTTGACCTTCACGAGGATCTCACCAAATATAGGCATCTTTAATAGTAATTTATCAACTATACGCCGCCCGCCGGCCGTGGCCCGCCAGCGCACAAAACCGATTCCCGCAGCCACTAAGCCTCCGATAACCATCCACCAGCTATGAACCAAAAAACCTGATATCGCCAGCATGGCCTTGGTATAAACCGGCAGTTCGGCACCGGCGTTCTCGAAAATGCTCGATAGCTTCGGCACGATTACGGTCATCAGGAAGATAAATGCAGACACAGTCGCCACGGTAATGACGCCCGGATAAATCATGGCGCTGCGCACCTTGCTGACGATCTCGGCGTCTTTTTCTTGTTGGGTCGCCAGCCGGTCCAAGACCTGGTCTAAAATACCGCCCACTTCACCGGCTCTCACCATATTGACGTAAATCTCATTGAAAACATCGGGGTGCGCCGACAACGCGTTAGCCAGCGTGGCCCCGCCTTCGACCTGCTTGGAGACATCGGCAGTCACGTTCTTGAGCTTCTTGGAGGTCGTCTGCTCGGCCAGAATGCTCAAGGTCTGCACGATTGGCACGCCGGCATTGATCATGGTGGCAAACTGACGGCTAAATACCACCTTGTCTTGTAGACTGACGTGCTGGCCAAGAAATTTGCCAAGAAACCCGGCGCCATTCTTGCCGACAGCCGCCTGTTCCTTGATAAGCACCGGTGTCAGGCCTTTAGAGGTCAGGCTGGCGGTGGCACCGGCTCGATCAGGAGCAAAAACCGTACCCTTGACGATGGCACCGCTTTTATCGTGAGCGCTATAGTTAAATTGACCCATGCCGGTTTAGCCGTTATCCATTAGGTTACTCTCGCGTCACCCGCATGATTTCTTCAATCGTCGTTTTACCGAGTAGTGCTTTCACAAATCCGTCTTGCTGCATGGTCAACATACCACTACGAATGGCGGCCACCTGGATGTCCTCACTGGTCGCCCGCGACACAATTAGCTTTGATAGAGTGGTATCAATTTCTAGCACTTCGTAGATACCCATCCGGCCCTGGAACCCGGCACTACCGCAGGCTTCGCAGCCGGGTCCTTGCTTATACAAGATGAACTGGCCCGATTTCAGATCTTTGGGATCAGGAGCCGGTTCGGCCATGGGCACCTTGGTCTCCTTGGCGGCGGGTGCAGTTTGTGCGACGGCCTTGGGCTGGTTGGCCTCTGCGGCGCTGCGGTTCAAAATATTGGGATCAGCTGCAATTTTATCGAGGATACTCTTGGCATTTTCAATGATTTCGTGCTCAGGATTAATTACCCGGCCTTTTTTGTGCTCAGTGGGTAGGATGGCCTCTTCTTCAACCTTGGGCACAGCTTCGACTTCGGCCGTGGCCGCTGGTGTGGCTGGCGCCTCGGGCATGCCTTTGATCTCGTTGAAGCGTTTCAAAGCGGCATCCAGCTGAAAGTCGCGCTTGATATTGGTGAGCTCAACCCCCACCGGCACGTAGGGAATCCGGCAGGTCTGGCACAGCCGGCGCACCAGCCGCTGGCCGATCACGGTATTAACGGTACTGGCAATCAAAAACGGCTCGATGCCCATATCGAGCAAACGGGGGAGGGTGGTGGCGGCATTGTTGGTGTGCAAGGTACTGAGTACGACGTGGCCGGTGAGCGCCGCCTGCACCGCCAGATCGGCCGTCTCGCCATCCCGAATCTCGCCAACCATGATGATGTTGGGGTCTTGCCGCAGCAAGGCCCGCAGGCCCGAGGCAAACGTCATGCCCGCCTTGGGATTGACCTGAGTCTGGTTAACGCCGCCTACCCGGTATTCCACGGGGTCCTCAATGGTAGAAATATTGACACCGGCGGTATTGAGCATACTCAAGACCGAATACAACGTTGTCGATTTACCGGAACCAGTCGGGCCGGTCACCAGAGTCATGCCGTGGGGCTTATGGAGGTTACGCACGATGGTTTCCAGGGCATGACCGTTAAAGCCCAATTCCTCGAGCGTCAGGGCACGGGCCGATTCGTCCAAAATACGCATGACTACTTTTTCGCCATCCATGATCGGCAGGGTGGAAACGCGCAAAGCCACCTGGGTTTGGCCAATGGCAAATTTAAACCGCCCGTCCTGGGGCACGCGGTGCTCATCGATCTTGAGATTGGCCAAGATCTTAATACGCGACACTACGGCCGCCAGAATTGGCTTGGGCAGGGTCATGGTCTCTTTGAGGACACCATCAATCCGGTAACGCACTTGCACGATAGTCTCGCGGGGCTCGATGTGGATGTCCGAAGCTCGCGATTTGACGGCGTACTCCAAGATGACGTTGACAGTTTTGGCGATGGGCGCGTCTTCGGCCAAGTCTTTGGCCGACACTTTTTCCTCAGCGGCGGCATCAGCACTAGAGTCCTTGATGGCCTGAGTGATCTCACTGGAAATACTACCCTTGTATTGGTCAAGGGTACCCAAGATGTCGGCCTGGGTAGCAATGTAGGTTTTGAGTTTACCGCCGACTTGCTTGGTGATGAAGTCGATAGCTTGGAAGTCTTCAGGGTCGGCCATCGCCAGCTGGAGCTGGTCTTCATCCACACCAAACAGCACCACTTGGTATTTGCGGGCAATCCTCTCGGGGATTTTGAGGAGGATCTCGCGGGGGATCTTGGCCTCACCGAGCTCAACAAACGGCATTTCCAAGCTCTTGGCGTACAGCTTGGCCAGGTCTCTCTCGGAGACCAGCTTTTTCTTGAGGACATTCGATAGCAATGTCTCCGACTCGCCCTCTTTGGGCATCAACTCCTCCACGGCCTCAGCCTTGACCAAGCCGGACTTCACGAGTAGCTGTTTGAGCTCTGGGTCTGCTATGCGCATAATACGCTAATTGTAGCATAAGCGGTGTAAACAGGCGTATTGAGGCAGAAACAGTGAATCGCTCCCCCTAGCTCTGTTCAAAGCAGGCCGTATCAGTTGCCTGATTGAACTCCGCCTGAGCTAGCAGTTCCCTGAGCATCCCGTAGTTTTTGATGGAACTCTGGCACAACTCTCTGATAGCAGAAGTCGCTACGGCAGTTACGCTACAGACGATCAAAATAACCGACGATGCCGCGAGCCATCCGCTGACGAAATCATTGTCCGGGTTAGCAGAGGCCATCAGAGTCAGAAATACCACAGGGACGATGAAGAATACTGCCATGACTAAAGCCGCAGTATTGATATATCCTGAAACCTTCAGCCAGGATCTGCGTACGTTGAGGGTTCCGTCGATTGCCGTTCACGATTCCCCCAGGAAGGGGTGAATTCAGGGTCGAACACCTGGGCAAAATCACACAACAAAATGCAAGAAAAGTCCAGCTGGCCGCTCATCTTCAATCCGCCCATGCTTGCATTACGGTATTCGTTCGGTATAGTCGAATGCATCAGATCGTCAAGATGGAGAAACTGCCTATGCGCCGCCTGTATGTAATTGTCCTGAGCTCGATATTGAGTCTGCCGGTAAACGTCGCCTTTGCCGCCCCTGCCCATTCAGCTGGCGAGGCCTTGTCGATCACCGAACTTCTGCCTGATCCGGCCAGCCCCCAGACCGATGCCGACAACGAGTTTGTCGAAATCTTTAACAGCAGTTCCGATGTCATGAGCCTGTCGGGTATGAAACTGCAGGTCAAATCGGCTACCGCTGCCAATCCGACCCTCAAACCGTTGCCAGACGCCGTTGTCCCGGCCGGTGGGTATCTAGTGGTTACATCAGGCCAAGCCGGTTTTGCGCTGTCAAACAGTGGGGCCACCGTCTCATTACTCGGAACCGATGGCGCGGTGTCTGGTGCCAGCGTGACATATCCCAAAGCCGTCACTGGGGCTGCCTGGGCGCTCGGGCCGGCCGGCTGGGGCTGGACGGTTGTTACTACCTCTGGCTCAACCAACACCATCGTGGCGCCCACTCCGGCGCCGGTCAAAACCGTAAGCTCAGGTAGCGCCGCCACTACCACATCTACACACCAAATCGCCAGTTCGGAACAAGCCACGGCCGGCCCAACTGGACCACAAAACTACGGTGCCTTGATGCTCACCGAGCTACTGCCCGATCCGGCCAGCCCCCAGACCGACGCCGCCGACGAATACATTGAATTTTATAATGCCGGATCGGCGCCAATTGATCTCACTGGCGTAATAGTTAAAACCGGCTCAGCCCTCGGAACCAAACATACTCTCAAGGGTGGCACTGTCGAACCGGGAGCATATCTGGCCCTCAAAATCACCGACACCAAAGTCTCGTTATCAAACAGCGGTTCCTCAATTGCTCTTTTTACCCCTGAAGGCGAGCCTATTGGCAGCACCGTCACCTACGGTAAGGCGGTGGCCGGCTCAGCCTGGGCCCGCGACAGTGAAGCCTGGAGCTGGACGACCACTCCCACTCCTGGTGCGGCCAACCACCTCACAGTCAAGGGCGGTGCGGCGGGCTCAACTACGGGCGGGACCACCTCGAGCAAGTCGTTTGCCGATTCCACAGGTCTGGCTCCAGCTGCCAGTAAAGCCGCCGCATTAGCGAAATCCGCCGGGGAGGCTGCCAAGTCGCCGGGCGGGGGCTGGTTGATATTTACGCTGCTCGGGCTTACACTAATCTACTGTATCTATGAGTTCCGCTATGACGTACAACGTTTCTACCACCGGCTCCGTGGCCACTCAGGAGCTGGCAGCCAGCCTGGCGCCGTTCCTACGGGGCGGTCAGGTCTTGGAATTGGTCAGCGATTTGGGCGGTGGCAAAACCACCTTCGTGCAAGGCTTGGCCAAAGGCTGGGGTTTTGGCGGCGACGTCGGCAGTCCGACCTTCACGATCAACCGGGTTTACCATTTGAAGCCTGAGCTCGAAGTCCACCACTACGACCTCTATCGCCTCGGCGACACAGGAGTGGTAGGCGACGAACTCGCTGAAGATCTCAACGACCCTCAAGTGATCACAGTGATCGAGTGGGCCGACATTGCTCGCAGCCAACTACCGGCCGACAGGCTGACCATTACGTTTGCAGTGACAGCCGAAGACAGTCGGGAGCTGTCATTGGTAGCTGGCGGTCCAATCTCAGGCCAAATTCTTTCCCAGTGGCAGACATCACGCGAATCGGAGGCCACCTCATGATTCTGGCTCTCAAAGCTGCCGGCCCTACCACTCAAGTGTGGCTAGTTGAAGACGCCCCGACATCCATCGCAGGCCAATTACCGCCAACCCTGGACTGGCAATCGGGCCGCAATCTGTCCACCGAATTACTTGGCCGGCTCCAAGAGCTTTTAGCTCAGCGCCAATTCACGTTCAAAGACCTCACGGGGTTCATTGTCTTTAGTGGCCCCGGTTCGTTTACATCACTACGCATTGGCCACACGGTCGCCAACGCCTTGGCTGACAGCCTCAACCTACCCATCGTGGGCACCCAGGGGGAGCATTGGCTCGCCCAGGGCTTACAGGTATTACCACAAACTGCTCCTGCCATACCGGCGATCCCTCAGTACGGCGGCCCGGCCCACATTACAACGCCTCGAACCTTGCCCAAATCTTGACCCAACTGCCCATCAGGTAGTTTAATGAGATTGTTCGCTTATGACTTGCTGACCTAACACTATCCAAATTTACTTTAAGACTATGCTCATGATCTCAACTTCTACCTCCCGCGCCGCCCAAGTCTAGAGCGGCTGTTTGTATATTGTTCACTTTCGGGCGCGGCCAGGCATTGACACATGAGTACGAGGCACCCATACCATGATCCTTTACGTTATTGTGGCGTTTTTACTGGGTGGTGGCGCCACATTTGCTTACGATAAGTACAGCAAGGCCCGCCGCTCCCAAGCCGCTACCGAGCAGGCCGACAAAATTATTAAACAGGCCCAAAGCCAAGCCAAAGAATTGGTCAGCGATGCTAAATCAGAAGCGGCCAAGCTGGCCGACACTGCCCGACAGGAAGAAAAAGAGCGTCGCAGCGAGCTTGCTAAAACTGAACAACAACTGTTAGCCCGCCAAGCCTCCCTCGATGCCAAACTCGAAGAGCTCGACAAACGCTCAGAGAAACTGCGCAAGCACGAAGCTGACCTCGACGTCCTCAAGGACGATTTGCGTTCCATTAGATCCAAACAACAAGAAAACCTCGAGAAAATTGCTGCTCTCACCAAGGACGAAGCCAAACAAAAGCTGCTCAAAATGACCGAGCGTGATATCAAGCAAGATCTCGTTAAACTGGTTTCCAAGATGCAAATTGATGCCCAGGAAGAAGCCGACGACAGGGCCCGCATGATTATCGTGTCGGCCATGGAGCGCATGGCATCAGACCAAACCGCCGAGCGCACTATCACCACGGTGCCGCTGCCGAGCGAGGAACTCAAGGGTCGCGTCATCGGCAAAGAAGGCCGCAACATCCAGGCGCTCGAGCGGGCGACAGGTGTTGATGTGATTATCGATGAAACACCCGGCGCCATCGTCTTGTCCAGCTTTGACCCCATGCGTCGCCAAGTTGCTCGTGTTGCCCTCGAAAAACTACTCTCAGACGGCCGGATCCACCCTGGCCGTATCGAGGAAGTAGTCGCCAAGGCCAAGGCCGAAGTCGACAAAATGGTCAAAGAAGCCGGCGAGAAGGCTCTCAAGGAAACCGGTGTGGTCGGTCTGCCGCCGGAGCTTATCAGGTTACTGGGTCAGCTGAAATTTCGCACCAGCTACTCCCAGAACGTGCTCAAACACTCAGTCGAAATGGCCAATCTGGCCGGGATGATCGCCACCGAACTAGGCGCCGACGTCCGCATCGCCAAAACCGCCACTTTGTTGCACGACATGGGCAAGGCAGTCACTCACGAGATTGAAGGCGGCCACCACCACATTGGCGCCGAGCTTGCCCAAAAATACGGTCTCGAAGAAGCTATTGTGCATGCCATCGATGCTCATCATGACGACACCGAGGCTACTACCGTGGAAGCCCTCATCGTGAGGGTGTGCGACGCCCTATCGGCCGGTCGCCCGGGTGCTCGCGGTGATACTCTCGAAAACTACGCCAAGCGTATGACCGAATTGGAGAATCTGGCGAATGCCTTCCCGGGTGTCGACAAATGTTACGCCATCTCGGCCGGTCGTGAAATCAGAGTGATTGTCACTCCTGAGCGCATTGACGACCTCCAGGCCATCCAAATGGCCCGTGACATCGCCACCAAGGTTGAGGCCACGCTCAAGTATCCAGGCGTCATCAAGGTGAACGTCATTCGCGAAACCCGCGCCATCGAGTTCGCCAAATAGCTGACAATATGGTATAACAAATTATCGGAAATATTCCGTGCAAAGTTCAAAAAAATGAGAGAAGGTGGTAATTGTGGCCAGCAGCAAACAACTGCATTTCGCTGTTGCACCAGTATCGGGTCGGCCAGGTTACTATCTACTGACCTGTCTGAATGGTACAAATCCCCGGGCGGGCGCCAAGTTGGTCCTACCCGACCACATCGCCCAGCTGCCATCCGGACTTGCCGAGGCGCTGCGGCAATTTCTCAAGCCTAGTGAAGCGGTTCAGCATAGCTACCGGATCCATCTTGACCAGACCCGGTCGAAGCAACTGCAAACCCAATTGCAGATCGTGACAGGTCTCGTCAATGAAGCCGGTTACCAGGCCGTCATGTGGCTTGCCAAGCTCGAGGGTAAGCAGCTGACATTGCGCCGCCGCTACAATGTGGTGTGCACTGATGTAGGCCTGTTACTGAGCCTGTCGCCCGCTTACGATACAGCTCACCTGGAAACGTCCCAGATCAAAGACTATCGTTATCCCGTCGGAATCGTGTTCGTCAAACCCAGGTTTGGTGTAAGGCGAAACAAGGTGGTATTCAGTGTATCGGGCTGCCTCGGAGAAAAACCCAACATGCTGCTCGCCATGAGCGGCTTAGTTCGGCCGTTCCGAGACTTGCGAGCTGTCGAGCGGGCCTTGGGTTTGGTCGAAGGCGATATCGCCTGGGTGGAAGACACGTTCATCAGGGTTAAGCTACCCCAGGGCTTAAGTCGGCAGCAGCTCATGAAGGTCTTAGAGCGTTACTGCCTTCAGGCCGGCCACGAGGTTTCGTTTTGGCATTACTGGCGCTTGCCGTTCACTGGCATATACATCTGGCGCCGGCCAGTTTCCATCTAGGGATTCCCGCAGAAAGGAGCCAAGAACATGATGGTCTACGTTCCTCCCCATTAAGGTGCCAAGGTGGCACACGAAAGGGGAGACATGTCTCGCTCCGGAAAATCCAAGGCCAACGACTACGAGACCCAGCGCCTCAACCGCCAGAACCGCCGCAGCGCCAAGGCAGCCATCAGGAGGCTCGACCGGGTCGACGCCGAAGTCTTCGACATCAAGCCCGGCCGCTGGAGCCGCCGCACTGTCCGCTGGAACCTCAGCTGACACCATGCCCCGGACAACTCATGTTGTCCGGGGCGCGCTATTTATGGTATAACTACATTTATTATGAAATTACTCTATTTGGGCGACATCATGGGCCGGCCTGGCCGCGAAACGGTCCAAAAGCTCCTGCCCAGTCTGGTGGCCGAGCGGCAGATTGACGTTGTGGTTGCTCAGGGTGAAAACCTGTCGCACGGTAAAGGCCTGTTGCCGCATCACGCCCAAGCCATGCTCGATACCGGAATCACGGCTCTCACCGGCGGCGATTGGACACTGCACCGGCCCGAAATCCATCAGTGGTTGGAAGACCCTGCCAAGCCCCTCGTGCGCCCAGCCAATTACCCGGCCGGCACACCGGGCCGTGGCTACAAATTTGTGGACACACCTTTCGGCAAAGTACTTATCATCAGTCTGCTCGGTCAAACTGTTGGGTACCGCCAGCCGGAAAACCTCGATAATCCGCTGACGACAGTCGATACAATCCTGGAAGACACCAAGCACCAAACCCGGGTGGCTACCATCGTGAATTTGCACGGCGACTATTCATCAGAAAAGTACGTTATCGGACAATACCTGGACGGCCGCGTCACAGCCGTAGTGGGCGACCACTGGCACATCCCGACGGCTGACGCCCGCGTCTTGCCCGGCGGCACTGCCCATATTACTGACGTCGGTATGGTGGGTTCGCGCGACTCCTGCCTGGGCATTCAGACTGACATTATCACTCGCCGCTGGCTCACCGGCGACCGCAGTCGCAACGAGCTCGAAACCGCAGGCACCCGCCAGTTATGCGGCGTCATTATCACGGTTGACACTCAGACTAGCCTTGCCACAGCCATTGAGCAGGTCATACAATTAGTCTCACCATGACGAAACAGCAACTTATCGAACTCCTCGCGACCGAATCAAACTTAACCAAGCGCCAATCAGAGCGCACGCTTAATACGCTCTTGGACATTATCGAACGCACCCTAGCCGCAGGCGAGCGTGTGAGCATCTCTGGCTTTGGTACCTTTGACACCACCAATCGCAACGCCCGCCGCGGTGTCGACCCCCGCACCGGCGCCCCTATCGAGATTCCGGCCATGACCCTGGCCCAGTTCCGGCCTGGCCACCAACTCAAAACCACAGTCAAATAAATATAATTCCTGGTGCCCCCGGCAGGATTCGAACCTGCGACCATTGGCTTAGAAGTCCACTGCTCTATCCAGCTGAGCTACAGGGGCGGGCAAATGATACCTTGGTGCGGGTAGCGGGAATCGAACCCACATCCTCTGCTTGGAAGGCAGATACACTAGCCGTTGTGCGATACCCGCAAGAATCAATATTTGCAAACGTTATTATATCAGATGATGGTGCATGTTGCGTATAAATGAGGTGTCCCCCGGTGACCGAAGTCACCGGGGGACGGGGTTGCGAGGGGTCAGGCGTTGGTGGCCGGCCGCCTGCGCCTCTTCGGAGCCAGCTCGGCGAGACGCCGCTCCAGCTCCGCCTTCTCCTCCTTGGTGAGGCGGGCCTTCAGGCGCGTCCGCTCTCGCGTGGCGCCAAGGCCGAAACCGAGGCGCTCGTCGAGCAGGTCCAGCTGATCGAGGGCCGTGCGCCCGTCGCGCTCCTCCTGCTTCGAGGCCACCGCCTCGCGGCGGTCCGCCGCCGTGCGGTGGTGGCTGCGGGCGCCCTTGTGGGCGTCGCAGTTGACCGTAAGGCCGCCGTGTCGACGGCAGGTCTGCGGCGTGCCGGACTCGGTCTGGGGCTTCTTGGCCATTGCTGGCCTCCCTTCACGTGCCCTGATTAGGGCATCTGGGTTTGGACAGGATCGTCAGGCCGTTGTGCGCCTGAACGCAGTAAATACTAACACAATTTCTTAATTTTGTCAATATTATCAGCTATCTCATCCGCCACAGCCCGCACCGCCGGCCTGTCGGCATGTGCCACGTATGCCACAAAGGTATCGGCTAGACCCGCCCGCCGTACCTCATAATCAGTCATGCCATCGCCCACCATCACCACGCCGCCATCCAGGCTCAGTGACCGCACCGCCAGCACTTTGCCGTCATCCTGCGCCAACGGCCGTCCCGTCTCATAACCTCGGGCTACACCGTCGGTATCCCATATCAATCTGTTAGCCAGCACATGATCAGCGCGCAAACCGAGCCGCTCTACCACCGGCACGATCCAATCATCGAAACCGCCGCTCACCACCCACACGGCATTAGATCGCTTGGCCAGCCAGTCTGCCTCGCGCACAAACGAATTATCTACCGCCTCGTGCAGCGAATCTATCAACGCCTCCACCTGATTTCGTCGCGGCGACACCAAGGCCATGCGTTGTCGTAAACTATCAGCAAAACCAATCCTGCCCTCCATGCCGGCTGCAGTAATGTTGGCAATCTGAGCCGCTTTGGCCTCTCCATCAGGGTCTCCGGCCAGTACCATTCGTGCCAGTTCGTCAAGGCTCTCCACCCGCACAATTGTACTGTCGAAATCGAGTATAAAATTCATAAATAATGACTGGTCGGGGTGAAAGGACTCGAACCTTCGACCTCCTGCTCCCAAAGCAGGCGCGCTAGCCAACTGCGCCACACCCCGATGTACGATCCGTATCATTATACGGCCATACTCCGATAAGGTCTAGATTTATGAACCAAAATAGGGTAGAGTACGATAGTATTTTTTCATACCCATGTGGCGGGTGTAGCTCAGTTGGTTAGAGCGCTAGATTGTGGCTCTGGAGGCCGTGGGTTCGAGCCCCATCACTCGCCCCAGGAATTATAAACAGCGGCAAATGCCGCTGTTTTTGTGTCCACATCGGGATAATCGGCGGTTCTAACCCTTTCGTATTCGGCGGCCAGGGCGGGATAGCGTTCTGCGATCGGAATGAGCCATTTATTGGGTTCAATACGCAGCTTTCCGTCTAAAAGCGTGGGGTTCGAACCTAATGCGCTCAATATGCTCCGCTTTGTCTCATAGCTGCCGCTGGCAAAGGCCTCGCGGGCGCCGCACGCAAACTTGAACGTCTGCTCCGTAAGCTCAAACCACTTTTCGGCGCGGCCGGCCGTTTCGCGCTGCTCTTTTTCCAGCCGAGCGATTTGTGCCTTAAGCGTCTCGCGCTCTTTCGTGAATTCCTCATCCTTGTCAACCTCTACTTTTTCCGGACACCAATTCTCTTTCATCTAAGCTAGATCTGAGCTTTGCAGCATAAGCTGCTGGCGGCATTTTCAACGCGGTGTGAATGCGCTGGTGGTTGTAATAATAAATGGCTCGGGCAATGGCTTCGTGGAAATGCGGCAGGTCTTGGTATTGGTTGAGTGGGCCAAGTTCAAGCTGAATTGTCCACATGAATCGTTCCATGAACCCATTTTGCCAAGGGCTGGCTTTGTCGGAGCAGGATAGCGTAATTTCGAGTCGGTCGCACAATTCCTGGTGCTTGTAGCTGAGGTATTCGGTGCCTTGGTCGGAATGCAGGATGTCCGGTGTTGGGTGTTTACTCAGCGCGTCTACGACGGCCGCATACGTCAGTTCACTGGAATGGCTCAGTCCCAACTGCCAGCCCAATATCTGCCGGGTTGCCAGGTCAAGAACCACGGCCAAGTACCAGTAATACCGGCCAAGCCACAAGTAGGTGAAGTCTTGCACCCAAGCCCCGGAACGCACCATACCGGCGTAGCTTTGGCCATCCTGAGGCCGGTTAGGGTCGCGAAAGGTAGCGTAGGACTTGAGGGCATTGCCGGGTGCCGTAATCTCGGCCGGTACCGTCCGAGTGGTTTTGCGCTTCTTACTCGGTCGGGGAATAACCAGACCTGCCAGGTTGCGGATGCGCCGGGTTTTCTTCTCACTCCAACGCAGGTGGAGTGCCAGCCGCTCGACGCCGTATAACGGGTGTTGGGCATGGGCCGCCAGGAGCTCTTGGATTGCGAGCTCGTCCCGACTCCGCAAGGTTACGGGCTGGTCGTAGTAGCTGCTGAGCGATATCCTCAGCCTGGCTACAAAATGCCGGCGCCATCCCGGCTCGACTTCTTCCAGGATGGCTAGCTTTTTGGGCGTTGCATTTCGGCGGTAGCCCGACCGAGTAAACGGTATGCCTGCTCCAGCTCTTTCTTGAGCCGGTTGTTTTCGAGTATAAGGTTGCGATTGCCGTCTACGACGCCCTCGCGGAGCCAGTTGTAGATGGTTTTACTTGAAATGCCATACGTGTTGCTGACTTCAGTAACACTCACGCCTTCATGGCGTATTTTGGCAATAATCTCAGTTTTGGTTTGGGGGTCGGTGGTTTTGCCGGTTGGCATCTGGACACGCTCCTTACGAGTGATTTGCGTAGTTTATACGGTTATCTTGAAAGAGACAACATGTCCATTATTAGGGCAGGGTTACAATGGCGAGCTGCGACAAAAGCGAGCGGACACGCTCGTGCGTACCCTTGAAAAAGAGTACGACATAGACCTCGGCCGTCGTGGTGATATGCGGCTCGGCACCCTCCGTAAGGAGCTAGGTGTCACCGATATCAAGGACATCCTGAAGCGCAGCCGTTAAGGCTTAGCTCTTGATGAGAGGGGGAACCAGGTAAACTTCCCACTCGCACAAAGTTCCAAGCTATATTGCTTATGGTCAATATAACATAAGCGTAATGGAGTGATCAGCTTAAGCGGCCAGCTATTGATATTTAAGCTTGGCGGTTCTAAGGTCGTCCGCTATCCGGAAACTTGCAATTATTATACTTTTATGCTAATATAGCACTTATCTTGCCTCCACTAGGACGCAAGCGCCATCCATCCCATAGGATCGGAGAACATCATGCCCGGTGAGGTTATTCGCGTGCCTCGCACCACCGCCCTCTTCATCAACGGCCTCGGACGCATCCTGCGGGATGAGTTGGGCTACCCTGTGTTTATCGAGGAGTCCTGGACGTTCGAACACACAGCTCAGTGGGAGGAGTGCGGTCGTAAAAGCCAGTGCTCGCTTCACAACAACACGGAGCAGTGCATCGATCACGACTACGAGAAGTGCCAGTGCTTCATGCCGTGCTACGAATACCGCCACGATGTCTACATGGGCGAAGGCTTCTTCTTCGCTACCGGCCACCGCGTCGAGGTTCGTTGCCGCATCTCGCTCACGCATTGGGATGCCGGCGGCGACCTCATTGACATCGAGCTGTGGGTCCAGGACAAGGACGGTCCCGTCCAGTCAAAACTGTTCAGTATTGGCTTCGACGGCCGCCCCCGTGCCGAGGCAGAAAAGCCAACGCTGGCGTTCCCGCCGAATCGGTTCGCCTTCTGGAAGGACCACCCCGGTCTTAAGACTCACCGTAAGAGCCGGCAGGGCTACCGGCTGGAGCGCCTGCTCCGGCGCCACCGCCCTGAATCCTGGGAATCCGCTCTCCTCCGGCAACGCCTGACACCGGCCAGCCGGGGATAATTAGCCCGCCTACTACAAGAACGCCTTCCGGCCCTTGTGGTCGGCGGGCGTTCTGCTTTTACGAAGCGGACGCCAAGCTACCGAATAATACTGCGGTTCTAACGTCGTCCACTATCCGGCCCCAGGAATTATTAAGATAATAGCTCCATAGAGCCATTATCTTGTTTTTGTTAAACTGGTCTTACCATGACGTTCGGATTAACCCCTACTCAACTTTGGCACTTGCTCGCGGTCATCCCGCCGTTGGTATTGTGGTGGCTTGCTTTGCCTTGGGCTAAGCACCGACATATAACGCGTTGGCACAACGCTTCACTGGGTGTTTCGTTTTGGGAAGAAGTATTATTCCGTGGTCTAATATATGGCCTCTTACTCTGGATGACGAACAGCCCTCTCGCCGCAATTGTTATATCATCGTTGCTCTTCGGCCTGTTCCACTTGCGCAATCTGTGGTGGGCCGACAGGCGTCACGTTGCCCTAAACTGCCTTTACACTGGTCTTATTGTCGGGCCTATTTTCGCGCTCGTCCGTTTCTGGAGTGGTGATATCTATCTCGGGGTCCTCGTTCATTTCCTACATAACTTCATCAACATGCGCCTGGCTCACAACACACCAACTGACGAATTCCTCGCATCAAAACGGCCCAATCAGAATTGGTTCGAGCGCTTCTTTGCCGGTGACTGGCCGCGCCAGAACTGATTTAGACCTAATATCATTCACCATCAGGCAAATCTGGGCATAACATGCGAAGCCAAAGGTCTTCTCCATCAGCTCAAGCCAATTCTTGGCTCATTACACGAGTTCAGCGCTTGAAGTGTGGTTCTAATGCCCTCCAAGATCCGGCCCCATAACGCTTATGTTTAAAGAGGCTCCATGGTCTCTTTTTGCTATATACTAAAAAACATGAGTAAACGTAATTGGCTTTCCTCCATAAGGCTTGGGTATTGGCCAGTGGCGGTTTGTGCCATTGTGCTTATAGCTGAAATAGCTATCGAGCTATATCCCGAGGCAGTTCAGAATTGGTACTACTACAACACATCCGTGAGTGGGCTAGACGAAATATTTGTGGTACTCAACCTGATGGTTAAATTAGCTGTGGTCCAAGTCCTAATGGTACTCTTGGCCTGGCTTGGACCCGGTGTTAAAAACCGAAAGCTATCAATTGCGCTGTGCAGCTCCATGATTGTTACTGAAATCATTTTCGCGACCGTAGTTTATCATTTCCGCGGATACTAGCATTGCCGTAAGCGCAACTGTAGTTTTTTATGCCCTCAACGATCCGACCCCAGGAATTATGCCCGAAAGACCCGAAAGGGTCTTTTTGCTATGCTCAAGTTGTACTGACAGTCTTTCTAAGTTATTTCATCTTGAACGAGAAGGGGCATGTAATAAGGAAGATAGGCGCTGCCGTGATGGTAGTTTTGGCCGCCATCTTAATCAAAAGTTAGTTTACTCCCTACCAACCAAAACAACGTATAATCCTGGCATGATCAGCCTAGCCAACTATTTCCACTACCCAAATATTCAGCTTGTTCGTATCAAAGCTGCCGACATTTCAGAGACCGTGGCCCTCATCAATAAAGCCTACGCCTATCAGGACGTGTACAAGCAGGCGCCACGCACCAACCCTGAGCATTTGAGCAAAAACGCTACCGATAACGAGTTTTACATCGCAAAGCAGGGCGACGAGATTGTTGGCTGCCTGTATACCAAAAGAGGAGTTCACTCGGTGCATTTCGGGCTGCTAACCGTCGCCGATGAGTTTAGAGGTAAGGGGCTCGGGCCTGCTTTGATTGAAGCTGTCGAAGCCTTTGCTCAACATACTGGCGCCAGAAACGTCGAGCTTGATTATATGTCGGCAGCGCCCTGGCTCAAGCCATACTACGAAAAGTACGGCTACGTTGAAACTGGTGAAATTACCAATTGGGGAACGATTGATTTAATTCGCATGTCAAAGCCGCTGCTCTAAGTGAGAGCTGAGGGCAATGTATGAACCTACCAAAAGTCAGCTCAGCTACAAGCTGCCGCGCTCAATGACTTCTTCATAATAGGCGCCGGTCTGGCCCTCAACGCGTTCAACAATGCGTTGCGCAACCTTCGCCGGATCGAGAAAGGTATCGAAGTCCGCTGGTCGCTTGCCCTCCCAAAAAGGTGTCTGCATACCTCCAGGCATAAAAAGAGAGACTTTGACCTTGGCCCCAAGTCGCTCACTCTCAAGACCGAGACTTCGAGTAAACCCGACCTGAGCATGTTTGGTGCCGGCATAAACGGCCTCATGAGTTCGGGGCTTTATGCCTGTGGTGGAGCTGACCACAACGAACCTGCCGACTTGCGCAGCGGTGAGCAGTCGTTGCCAAACGGCCTGAGCTGCCGGCAGCATGTGGCCAAAGTTGACGGCCGCCATGGTATCAGGAGACTCTTGAGCAGAGAAATCTCCAGTATAACCATAGCCTGAGATCCAATAAAAATTGAGTTCCTGAGCAACAAGGTCGCGGATGTACTGTGCCAACTTCAGGGCATCGTCTGCTGACGCCAGATCGATCTTGAGTCCATTGCCGTGCTGTTGCTGCTTGTAGCTACGACCAATAACACACATTGTCTGGCCGTTGCGCTGTAAAATATCGGCTATTTCACGGCCCAAACCATGTGTGCCACCGACAATAATATTCATGGTATAGAGTATAGCATCGACACCCGCATGAGCAGGCCGGTAAACACCGCCACGGCAAACACAAACAAAATTGCATAATGACGGCGCACAAACCCGGCATCACCAAAGCGTCAACTGCCAGCTGGGGCACCGCAGTCGACGACTGAAATGCCCCAATGCCCCGGATCTTTGACCTAGCGTCACTGATCCGGGGTTGTTTTTTCTAGCTTGTCCACAGTGACATGTCCGTCAGCCTGACTCACCACATACCCGGCCAGTGGCTCAATGGGTACACCCGGCAGACCTCGTTGGCTCATCGCCGGAACAATCGTAATGTCGTGCGATACCACGAGAGCCCATTGGCCGTCGGTCAGTTTTACCAAAAGCTCATCAATCAGGCTGTTGAGGTCTTTGGCTTGCTCGCCAATATCAGACAGCACCAAGGCGTCGTTGTAGATGTGGGCGGCCTCCAGAAACGATAAGCCTTTTTGGGCCGCTAATGCGTTGATGGTGTCGCTCACGTCTTGAGGCGCCATCGGGTAGCCCGCCCGTTCGTCAATCATGGGATCTTGACCGCTGAGCAACTGAGCCGTCTGGATCGCCCGGGCATACCCGGAGGCTACCACCAATTCAAAATGGGGGAGTTGAGGCCGCAAAGCTGCCGCTGACTGTTGGCCCTCATCCGTTAGGTTACCTGCAAAATCTTTGTGGCCATGACGCATTACATACACAGCTTTCATGTTCATCATCATAGCAGACGGCTCGCATACCGTTGGTAATCATGAGTCGTGAGTGATTAAATGAGACCACTACCCGCGAGTGAGGAAAGGTCTCGTTATGAAATTGACGCGTATCGAAACTGACAACTCAGGCAATAGATGGAATAAATAACCGCCTAGGTTTGACCTACAAGTATTACTTGTAATACTATGAACTTCATGCATCAACCTCACGCCATGTACCGTCTGGCCGGCACCGTTAGTGTCGGACCCAAGGGTCAGGTTGTCATTCCAGCCGAGGTTCGCGAATGCATGAATATCAGGCCAGGGGACAAGCTCATCGCTCTGTACATCACGGCCAAGAACGCTATAGCCTTCATCACCGAGGACCAGGCACAAAAGCTGGTGGAGCACCTAGGCGCGCAGGCAACCGGCCTATCCAAATTAATTGATACTGACAAAAACTAAACGAGGGAAAACTATGCTTCATCACATGTCACAGCGCGAAAAAATTATCGTCATGCTGGCCGTCATGAGTGGCTTATTTTTGGTCGCTCTCGATCAAACCATCATTGCCACCGCCCTCGGCAAAATCGTTGAGGAGTTCAAGAGTTTCTCGTCGCTCAGCTGGGTAGTAACCGCCTACCTACTCACCACAACCGTCACCATTCCCATTGCCGGAAAGCTATCAGACCAGTTCGGCCGCCGTGTTGTACTCATGACAGGTGTTGCAGTGTTTACCGCAGGATCGCTGCTGAGTGGAGCTTCGAGTAGTATCGAGCAACTCATTTGGGCCCGCGCCTTCCAGGGCCTCGGCGGTGGTATCATTACGGCCAACGCCTTTACGATTATTGGCGACCTGTTTATGCCTCGTGAACGAGCTAAGTGGCAGGGGATGATTGCAGCTGTTTTTGGCCTAAGCTCACTGGTCGGGCCGTTATTAGGCGGCTTTCTGACCGATCCTCATCCGGTGCTTGGCCTGATCACCAACTGGCGCTGGACATTTTGGATCAACGTCCCCATTGGTATTGCCAGCTTTGCCGTTATCTCCATGTATGCGCCCAGTGTCCGCCGCTCCGAGAAGCCCAAAGTCGATTACCTTGGCGCCGGCCTCCTGGCAGTAGCTCTGGCCGCCTTGATTCTGGCTGTCGATAATACCGACAAGATCTTTGCCCCAATCATCGATGCCGGGTGGAACATCACAGGCATCAAAATCGCACTTTACGGCCTGTTTGTAGTCGCTTCTATTGGTTTCGTCTGGGCCGAAAAGCGGGCTGCCGAACCAATCATTCCTTTGCGCTTTTTCAAAAACCACAATTTCACCACGGTCATGGTGGCCGCCCTCTTGTTTGGTGCCGCCTTCTTGGGTGCCATATTGTACCTCACTCAATTTAACCAACAGGTCTTTGGGGCCAACGCGACAACTTCGGGTCTGATGATCTTGCCGATGGTGGTTGGCCTGGCTTCCTGCGCCGCCATTACCGGTCAGTACGTCACTCGATCCGGCAAGTACAAATGGCCGATCGTGACAGGCTTTAGCGTGGCTACGGTAGCTGTCGGCCTATTGACCACCCTCACCCCTAGCTCACCCTACTGGCACGAGGCCATCCTTATGCTCATGGCCGGCGCGGGCCTGGGGGCGGGTATGCCCATTATGAACCTGGCGGTCCAGAACGAGTTCGAACAGCACGATCTGGGTGCGGCTACTTCTGCCAGCCAGCTTTTCCGGGGCCTGGGCTCTACCATCGGCACCGCAGTGTTTGGCAGTATCTTGGCCACCGGCATCACTACCCAGCTGGGCAACTTACAGGACAACGCCTACATTCAATCGTTACAACGCCAACCGGCCGCGGCCCAGTTATTGGGAGACCTCAACGCCGACACTGCCCTCAACCTCAACACTGCTGATGTCAAAAAAGCCGTTACAAATGGCGCCGCCCAGGCCTTGGCCAATGCTCCAGCGCCTGTCGCCGAACAAGCGCTCGCCAAACTCAAACAGCAACAAGATAGCTTTGCTCATGATGTTGTTGAAGCCTTCAGTCAGTCACTGCGGCCGGTCTTTGTGGCCGCGGCGGTCCTCATGTTGCTGGCAACACTGGCAGTTGCCCGCATCCGCGAAGGCAAATTGCGCAGCGGCCATGGTACTCCAGCCGAAATCAGTTAAGATATAACTCATGAAAATGGATCAAGCTGGCCAGTTTGCGCCGACCCCTGAAAGTATCCAGGCTATCCTAACTGAATACAACTTGACCCTCGGTCAATTTGAGCCAGCCATGAGCGGCATCGAAAATACGACCCTCTTGGTGGTCGCGCTGGCGCAGCAGTTTGTCCTCAGGGTGTACCGCCATCGTCGCAAGTCTGATGCCATGATTCGCCGTGAACTAGCCTTCATCAAATATCTGGCGGCAGCAGGTCTTCCGACAGTGCCCGCCATCGTCAATCGCGCCGGCCAAAGCTACACGAGATACGGCAAGTGGCGCGCCATCCTCATGCCGTTCCGGCCAGGCTATCACCCCTCGCACTACACAGCGGCACTTGTCAGTCAAATGGCTCAGACTCAAGCCACCATGCACCAGCTGGCGGCTCGCTTTGGCCGGCCGCCCCTCTGGGAGCTGCCGTTATTCAAATTGAAAGAAACCTACTTTCATCAACACATTGATCGGCGGCAAGACCTCAAGCCGGCTGTGAAAGATTTTTTGGACCGGGTGAAAAGCTTCAATTATCGACTCGATCATGGTTTACCCAAGGGGTATTGTCACCTCGACTTTAGCGCCGGTAACGTGCTAGTCGGTGGTAGCGGCGAGCTCGCTGCCATTCTGGATTTTGATGATTTGGCCCATGCACCATATGTAGTCTGTCTGGGCTACACCTTATGGAGCCTATACCAGCAGGAAGACCCGCGCCTGTTTGCCCAATACCTGGAAGCGTATCAGGCAGTCAGGCCATTGAGTCAGGTCGAGCTGGCCAGCTTGCCGGCCGTCATGCTGTTTCGACATTATACGGTAGGTGCCATGAAGATTCTTGAGGGGACTATGGATGACCAGAAGATTGGGCACTACGTCAGACTTGAGTCGCAGCTGGCTCGAGAATGCTACACTGAAAGCCTAACCTGTGAGAGGACGAACTATGGCTCAATCCACGACTGACACTGTTTTCGACAAAATTGTCCGCGGCGATATACCGTCGTTTAAGGTTTGGGAATCAGCTACGCACCTTGCCTTTTTAACGCCATTTCCGAATACGCCAGGTTTTACCGTGGTGATTCCCAAAACTAACCAGGGCGACGACGTTTTTGAACTCGATGACATAGCCTATCAAGGCCTAATGTTGGCCGCCAAAACGGTTGCAGCCAAGCTCAAAAAAGCCTTGGGCGTAGCAAGAGTCGGGCTTGTATACGAGGGCACGGGCATACCATATGTTCATGCCAAGCTCATCCCGATGCATGGCGACCTGGCAACCCAAACCGGTGTCTGGAGTAAGCACCAGGAATTTTATCCTGAATACGCGGGATACCTCACAACGGTCGAGGGGCCGAGGATGAGTGACGACGAACTCAGGGCACTGCAAGAGCGAATATGCGGTGTGGTACCGTCTTCTGTGGACTAAGTTTCAAACCTTGCAGCAAAACTAGGCATAGACATCGTCACTTGGGTGACGGCTATTGACAAAGCCATACTTATTATAGTATGGTATTATTCGTCACAATCAAGTGGCCTGCGGCCATGCGCTGACATGGAGAGTCTCGGAAAGGTAGATGAATCATGGCAGGTCTCGTATTCCTGGGCGGCACAGCGGCCAACAACCCCTGGCGCGACGGACTGATCAAGCGACTGGCTGCGCGCGGAGTACCCCTTGAGTGTCTGTTCAACCCGGTGGTGCCCGACTGGAATGAGGCAGCGCGGATCGCTGAGGAGAACGCCAAGAAGGCTGCAACCGTGATGTTCTTCTGCATCGCCGACCCGCGGCAGGAGGGCAACCCCCTCTCGGCCTACTCCATGCTCGAGGTCACCATGGCGTTGTACGACCGTCCTGGGGTGACCGCAGTGGTGTTCGACACCACTGGCATGGTCGGGCATCCGCTCAAGGCTATGAACCAGGCCTTGAGGGCGCTCAAGGGCCGGTTCCCTGACGCCAACATCTTCAGCAGCATGCAGGAAGCCGAAAACTGGCTGGTGGAGAAGCTGGCGAGCAGCGTCTGAGCAGCGTCTGAGCAGCGGCTCAAGGCGCTGACTTCAGACAACCTCATCTCAAGGGCCCGCGACAGCATTTTGTCGCGGGCCCTTCACTATTTATTACCCCATCCACGGGGAGTCAAGCGCCTGTGGCACCCGCTGCTTAAACCGGAACAGTTGGGCTGGGCGATGCCTCCCGCCGCGCACCAGATCGCCTGTCGGTTCGACAAAACCCAGTGACAAATACTTTTTGCGGAAATTACGCTTGTCCACGGCCGCCCCAAACGCCACTTCATATACCGTCTGCAGATCACTAAACACAAATACTTCAGGGAGCAATGAATAGGCCGCGTTCGTGTAGGTCAGCTTCGACCGCAGCCGCTCAACCGCCACAGCAATAATCTCAGTGTGGTCAAACCCCAATGCCGGTAGTTCACTCACTGGTACAAACTCCACCTCAGCGGCTGGCTGCAGCTGGCTGGGAGCCGCCAGCGCTAGGTACGCAACACTAGTTACTCGACCGCGCGGATCGCGGTCAAGTGCGTCAAAGGTAGCCAGTTGCTCCAGAAACATACCAGATATTCCGGCTTTAGCTGACAGTAAACGTTCGGCACTCCGGCGAAACGTCTCACCGTCCCAGACAAAGCCTCCAGGTAAAACGAGGCTGCCAGTGAAAGGTTCGGCAGTACGCGGGATCAGCATAACTCGCAATTGACTATCAATAATCGTCAGTAACACCACGTCAGTAGTAAGCCTGATGGTAGCTAACCCGGGGCGTTCTGTAGAGGGCGTAATTGGTGGTTGCATACAAGAAATTATATCAAAAAGTGTAAAAAATACACAATACCCCTTGACAAAGTGTAATGCAAACACTAAGTTGAGAGTATGGTTTGTGTGTGAATAACACAAACCTGATCCTGAACAACCCACATCTCAAAGGAGCTAACCATGACCACACGTGTGCATCTGGTGATCGTCGATCCCCAGGTTGACTTCATGGATACGCCCGGATCGGCATTGCCAGTTCCGGGTGCCACAGCCGACATGCAGCGGTTGGCCGCAATGGTACGCCGGCTCGGCGGCAGACTTGACGACATTCATGTCACCCTCGATAGCCACCATCTGGTGGACGTCGGGCACCCTGCCCTGTGGCGCAACGGCACTGACGGTACGCCGCCACCGCCGTTCACAGTCATCAGGGCGGATGACCTGCGCCATCGGCTGTGGGTGCCTCGCTTCGAGACCGCCAAGCCTCCGGCGCTCGATGGTCAAACAGTTGGCCAGTATCTGCTGAGCTACGCTGATACCCTCGAAGCCCAAGGTCGCCATCTCCTGATGGTCTGGCCGACGCACTGCCTCATTGGGAGTCCCGGTCACAGCGTCCAGCTCGACTTGGCTCAGGCACTCAACGACTGGGCCGACGCACAATTCGCCAACATCGACTGGGTCGTCAAGGGTACCAATCCATGGACAGAGCACTACGGTGCCGTGCATGCGGAAGTGCCCATGCCCACAGACCCGTCAACCGCTCTCAACACCCGCTTCCTCGAAGTGTTGGAGGCAGCCGATCTGGTGGTATTCGCCGGTGAGGCACTGTCTCACTGCGTGCGTGAAACCGTCAGGCAAGTGGCCGATAATCTCGGCGACAAGGCTGTACAAAAGCTGCACCTAGTGACCGACTGCACTTCAAGCATTCCTGCCACCCCCGGCGGGCCCGACTTCCCGGCCATGACCCAAGATTGGCTGGACGACATGACAGCTCGGGGCTTGCAGTTGACCACTTCCGAGGCATTTCTGGCCTAAACCTACCCGATCGAAAGGACGTGCTCATCATGCCAAAGCTCACCCCTGACCCCGGCGACGCCGGTCTGCAGGCCCACACGATTCCCGGTTCCACCTTTGGTTTCACTGCTGCCCGCATCGGCGACCTTGGCGCCACCGAGTACACGCTGGCCACCATCGTGGTGGATGTCACAGGCTCGACCGAGGGCTTCACCGACGACTTGCGGCGTATGCTGGAGGCCACAATCGAGGCGTGCCAGCGCTCGCCCCGACGGGAGCACTTGCTGGTGCGAGTGGTGTTGTTTTCAACTCGCTTTCAGGGTCACATTCAGGAGCTACACGGTTTCAAGCCGTTGGCCGACATCGACCCTGCTGGTTACCCGCGGTTGGTGGCCGGCGGCGCCACCCCGCTATGGGACGCCACCTATGATGCTGTTGGTGCGGTAGCTGAGTACGGCCGCCAACTGACGGAAGCCGACTATGGCACCAATGCCATAGTCTTCGTCATCACCGACGGCCAGGAAGGTGACGGCTGGGGGAAGCCGGTGTCAGTCATGCGACCGGCGAATATTGCCCAGCAGTTGCGCGATATCGTCGCCAAGGAGTGGCTCGAGTCGGTAGTAACAGTGCTCATTGGCATCAATGCTACTGACTGCCGAAACGCGTTGGAGCGCTTCCAGCAGGACGCCGGCTTCACCCAGTACACCGATGTGGCCGATGCTACTTCGGCCAACCTGGCCAAGCTGGCGGCCTTCGTCAGCCAGTCGATCGTCAGCCAGAGTCAGGCTCTCGGTACCGGCGGGCCGTCGCAGGCCATCTCGGCTACCATCTGAACCGCGACGCTAGGCGTCCAACCAATGGGGTGGTGAGGCAAGCATACTTGTCTCACCACCCCCTTCTCATTTGGAGGTATCATGACCACCACGTTCCAGACAGACTCACACTTCGTCCTCGGTTCACTTCATAGCTCCAGCGGCCAACCTTGCCAGGACTATGCCACCAGTGGTCAGTTGGAATCAGCGGCCTACGCTATTGTGGCTGATGGTTGCTCCAGCGGCGGCCAGACAGATGTCGGCGCCCGTATCACGGCACTAGCCATGGCTGAGGCTCTGAGGATACAGAGTAAGCTCCATCATCAGATAGGAGAAGCTCAGATCCAAACTCTCACAGCTCAGCAATTAGCCATCATGGTAGCCACAGGCCATTTGCTCAATCTCACACCCGCCGATTTACTGGCTACCTGTCTTGTTGCCTACCAAAGTCATCAAGGCGGCTGGGCCTATCTGCGTGGTGACGGTCTCGTGATCTGGCACACTGCTGCCGGAGAGCAGCTGGCAGTGCGTGTCGAATGGAGTCCGGACAACCCGGACCGGGCCGCACCGTTCTACCCAGCTTATGCCATTGGCGATATCGCCGGCTTTGTCGAGCACTATGGTGGGCCCGAAGTACTGGCATATCGCGTCGAACACTGGCGTTTGGCCCCGGGCAAACCACTGTGCCTGTCATCGCAGCTTCAAACTGTGAGTGAAGGCCTTGCTGGCACATTCGTGACCTTGCCTGCCGACACTCAAACAGTAGCCGTCGTCAGTGACGGTTCCTGTCAGATAGAGGGTCTGGATTGGCAGGAAGCAGCTAGGCAGCTGACCAGTTTCAAAACAACTGCCGGCGCCTTTGCCATCCGGCGCCTCATGAGGTTCGTCAAAGCCAATCAGGCAATCGGTCGTCGGCCACTCGATGATCTGGCGCTGGCTGTCATTCGACGCTAAGGCTGTCGTCTGCGGGGCAAAAAAGAGTGTCCAATGGAGGAATCAAAATGAAACTCAACCATCTAACCGGCTTCCATCTCGATGGTCATGGTCCTGTCAAACTGAGTACCAAGCATCATCTGGCCACCGGCGGCGAAGCCTCAGTCTACCGGCTCGATACGCTGGCCATCAAACTCTACACCGATACTGGGCGCCTCAGCCAGCCCGGCATGATCGGCAGGATCCAATCGCTCACAGAACTGCGCCATCCGGGAGTAACGGCACCGCGCGGCCTCGTGACTACAACGACGGGCAGACCGGTTGGCTACTGGATGGATTTTGTCGACCAAGCTGAAGCGTTGCCCTCAGTGTGCACCAACGACTTCCGTCGTCGAACCAGTTTTGATGACAACCAAGCGTCCAAACTGGTTGGCGCCATGTTCGGCGTCATGAGCTACGCTCATGGAGCTGGGGCCATTATGGTTGACCCCAACGAGCTCAACTGGGCGATCACCAGCCAGAACCGTTCGTATCGGCCCCGGGCACTCGATGTTGATGCCTGGGTGCTGGGAAATTACACTCCGAGCAGCGTAGCCGTTATGCCATCCATCCGTGATTGGCATTCAGCTGGCATCGGCCAGGCAGCCGATCGTTTCGGCCTGGCAGTTGTGACGTTCCAGGTATTTACCGGCATTCACCCCTACAAGGGTACGCTCGATGGCTATCGTCGAGGCGATCTAGTACGGCGCATGCAAGATAACGCCTCAGTGTTCACGCCAGGCGTGCGCCTAAACCAGGCAGTACGTGATCCAGGCCGCATTCCCCGTCGACTCCTCGACTGGTATAAGGGTGTTTTTGATCATGGCGATCGCAGCGATCCACCATCAAAGTGGACAGCCTCAGCCGTGCCAAGCCAGAATATAGTGACGAAGCGCATCGCGGCAACGGCTGGAGGCAAGTTAACCTACACCCGAGTCTATGAGTCAATCGGTGACCCTGTTGTTCAGGTGTATGGCTGCGGCGTCGTCAAGCTGGCATCAGGTAAGCTGGTTGATCTGGCAACCGAGCGAGTGCTCTACACCACGACTGCAGCACGAGTACAAGTAACAACAGTTGAATCAGGCTGGCTCATAGCCGAGCTGGAACCAGAGCCACAGTTCAACTTTGTCTCCAAGGTACCTCAACCGGTACAGCCTCTGAGCCTGGGTATCGACATCTCAGAGCTCGTCTCCTATCAGAACCGGCAGTTTGTGGTTACGCCTCAGGGTTTGACCGAACTGCTCGTCAAACATTTCGCTCGGCCGGTTCTGACTACGGGTCGTATCTGGCAAGCCACCAGCACAGCTACCCGTTGGTACGACGGTGTTGGTATCCTCGATGCTATGGGCGCGACGTTTGTAATCGCACCGTTCGGAGAAGGATCCTGCGCCATCATCCGCGTGCCCGAACTAGATGGTCAACGAGTAATAGCGGCCATCTCTGGGCCACGCTGCGTGGTGCTGTCTGCGATGCAGACCAACGGTTCGTACCACCACGTGGAGTTGGTATTCGACCGCTCCTATACCAGCTACCAGATCAACCAGACTGAGGTTGACACCCCTCAGCTGAACCGCGCCATTTTGCCGAAAGGAGTCATGGTCGCCATCATCGAAGATGGTGAGATTGTCATCACAGTTCCTACTACCGGCGACCGCCGCCTGGTACATGACAGCCAAGCTCTAACAAGCTTGGCTCTGGCTTCATGGGGTAATCGGGCGGTAGCCATCCGCGATGGCGCACTGTGGCAGCTCCAGCTGGCCTAGCCGCCATTGCACTGCCGGTTCAGGTTCTCGTCAACACAAGAGAGCCTGAACCGGTCACACCTAATACTACTTTGATTAACCCGCCAATGATCGCGTTAGGCTTTGACAGTCCGGCGTATCCGCAGACGCCCGACCAATCCCCGCACCAGACCAGGGCCATACACGGCTAAGGTAAACAGCGCCGGAACCGCCACCAAATTACCAATCAAGTTCATCCGATAAAACGGCAATGCCATTATGTAGCAGTCAACCAATCCGGCCCAGGTATGCTCGTACATAGTACCGGTTAGCCACACGCCAAAGTTTGTGTACACAAAGAAAAACAGCGCCGATAGTATGCCACCAGCGGTACCCGCCAGCACCAAACGGCCGCCCTGCCAACGCCGCAGATACAGGCCGCTCAAACCGATCAGTGCAAACGCCGACCAAGTGAAGGTCAAAATAGGGGAATTGCCCATGATAAGATCCCCGGCCACCATCACGCTCAGAGGCACCACCAATGCCGCCCGCCGCGGCAGCATGGCCGCTGCTACCAAGCTAGCAGCCGTTACGAGCTCAAACCCTGGAGCTATCATGTGCTGGTAATTAAACACCCGCCACCCTAAAGCCAGCACCACCAAAACAATGGCGGCATACCATTTTTTATCAATCGACATGAGACCCCCTATTAAATAATTACGCAACGTGCTCTATCAGCATAGCACGCCCCGATCGTAAAATTAATAACTCTTAAGTTGCCAGGTAATACTCTCATCGCCGCGGCAAATGTAAGCCGAAGGATCCTGATCAACGAGCCGCCCGTCTACCCAAAACGACCACTGCTCGTGCCTGGCCAGCTCAGCTTGCCGGCCATTTATACCGGTGACGTATTTGGCACCACCGACCTGGCGGATATCAACCACAGCCTTCTGCTGCAGCACCTCCAGCGCCGTCATACCCTCGACGCCGGTCAGGGTAAACTCAGCCGGGCTCATATCCCTCAATGCAGTTGCGGCTTCGGCGACTGAAACCGGCTCACTGCTCACAAGAGGCAGTGCTGAACTGACGGTTAATACTATGCCCACCGCCGCCGTCGCCCACCACCAAACGTTGCGAGTCGTCACGAGAGTATACCTCTTATCTAATCAACGTCCAAAATTCTAGAGTTATCAACCAGATAACGCAAGCATAAGCCTATCTGAGCAGTGGCGGCTCGGTCTAGTAGTCGATCGTTTTGCGGGCCAAAATGCCGGCGTCATACGGGTGTTTAACTTTTCGCATCTCGGTCACCAGATCGGCCCGTTCAATCAGCGGCGTTAGATCAAGGCCTTTGTGGCCGGTCAAAACTAGATCGATCTCGGGCGGTCGGGAATCGGCTAGTTCAACTACTGCCGCCAACGGCAACAGCCCGCCAGTGACGCAGCCGATGATCTCGTCTAGCACAACCACATCATAGGCTCCCGAAGCGAGCTTTCTGGCTGCCAGCTCCAGGGCGGCCCGGGCTGCTTCCACGTGCTCGGTTTCCGGTAGCTTATCGCCGAGTATCTTGTAGAAGCCTTTGCCCGCCTGTATAAATTCGACATTTGGCAGGTGCTCGAAGCCGCCTTTTTCACCGGTAAACCATGTTTTTACAAACTGAATAACGAGCACCCGTTTGCCATAGCCGGCTGCCCGTAGCGCCAAGCCCATGGCGGCCGTTGTTTTACCCTTACCATCGCCGGTGTATAGGATGAGCAATCCGCGATCTGATTCGTGCAGCTCTGGTTCAGCCATGACGCCTGTCTCCTTGTGTTATTTACAGACTAGTGATGTAAATGGTATTCTAGGCCAACGCACCTTCAACGTCTACTCTTTCGACTAGTGGAGCCGTCATGGGAATACACCCGCTGCGGGTGAAAGTTCGCACGCTCTGGCGTTATCGGAAGCAGCGTGCCAAAATCCCTGGTATTTTAGCCATTCGCTACCTGGCTATTGTCAGCTGGCTAGCAGTGGCGGGAATAGCCATCATCATCTACTACTGGATGGGTGGTCTTGCGGTGAGCATGGTGCTACCGTTCATAGTCTATGTGATAATCGTGATCCACGATTATCGGCGTCGGCTTGAAAACCGCTATTTGCTTGACCAGTACCGCCAGGATTACTGGGTCGGCCGATCGTGGTTCTACACATGCGTCATCAACCTTCTCTGGGCGATCTTCATCATCCTCACCATCATCGTGACCGGTGTCGCCATCAGGATTGTTCTAGGATATGGGCGCAGCGACACCCTCCTTACCGCCTACATCATGAGTACTATCTTGGTACTCCTATCCGGCAGCCAACGGTATCTTGCACTGATGCTGAAACCAAGCCGCCGATCGGACTCGTCGAGATGACGAAAGCCGACTTGTACCTGCCACACCACCCCCAGGACGTTCGTCCTGGGGGTTCTTTTGTGGTCAAACTAGCACTTACTAAAACCGCAGATCTCGCATTTTTGGCAGCCTTCAATGAATCGCAAAGAGGCGTTACCGCAATCTGGGCACATGTCAGCCAGGTGCGCCGATTCGCTCCGGTCGTGAACAGCTCCAGGTGCGGGGCTGCCGGCGGTGCCGTTGAGAACGCCCGCCGCCGCTTCAGCTGCTGCCGCCCCGCTGCCGCCGCCCATCAGTGCTCCCGCCGCAGCCATGCTGGCGAGCTGAGCCGCCTGAGGACCAGATACGGGTTCATTGCTATTCTTGGCTGTTTCGTGCTCGCGCAACACCTTGGCGACGGCGTCGGCCAGACTGCGCACCCGGGCTTGACCAAATCCCGCCGAGCTTGATCCACCAATGCCGCTGAGCTGATCGATCACATTTTGGGCGATCCGGTCCGAGGCAAATGTGCTCGGAATGCGGAATGATAGGGAGATAAGTCGTCCCATAGCTTCGGCATCCGCCATGATGTCCGATCCGGCCCGACCCAATCCGATAAATACCTCGAAGATATTGCCGCTGTCATCTTCGTTAATCGTGATGTACGCGTTACCGATTGGAGTAGCCACTTTGTATGTTTTGCCATTGAGAGTCTCGGGCCGTTGCTTCATAGCTACTGGTACACCCATGAGGGCTTTATCACCAGCTTTGACGACTTTACCTGCCAGCTGGTCGTAGTACGAACCCTCTTTCTTGGTCTCCAAGATCTGCTTGTCCCGTGAGCCATCACGGTAGATGGTGATACCTTTGCAACCAGATTCAAAGACCTGCCAATAGGCGTCGCGCACGTCCTGGACGGTGGCGTCATTGTTGAAGTTGATCGTTTTGGAAATAGCGTTATCAACATACTTTTGGAAAGCAGCTTGCATGTTGATGTGTTGGCTCGGGGTGATGTCGCCGGCCACCACAAAGGTGCGGCGCAGGTCTTCGGGCAGATCGGTCATGCTCTGGATAGAGCCTTTATTCTGCTGCACCCGCTCCAGCAACTCTTCACTATAGAGGCCGCGTTTCTTGAGCTCGGCTTCGAAGTAGCGGCTCGATTGGAACATCCGTTTGCCCTCGATGGTGTTCTTGGCATAGGTGAGGGCAAAGAGCGGCTCGCAACCACTGGAACAGTCGGCCAGCATGGCGGTGGTGCCAGTGGGCGCAATGGTGGTCCGGGCGCCGTTGCGCGGGCGGATCTCGCCGGGCTTGTCGTAAATGCTACCTTTAAAGGCCGGGAAGACGCCGCGTACCCGGGCCATGTCAACCGATGCGTTATCTGATTCCTGCTGGATGAACTTCATGACGCGTTCGGCGGCGTCGGTGCCTTCCTTGGTGTTGTAACCAATGCCGAGATCAAGCAATGCATCAGCAAAACCCATGATACCCAATCCAATGCGGCGGATAGCACGCGTGGTCACCCGGACCTGCTCGATCGGGTATTCGTTCATATCGAGAACGTCATCGAGGAATCGGGTGCCAATATGCACCATAGTCTTGAGTCGCGACCAATCAAAATCGGTCTTTTCGGCATTGACGAATTTGCTCAAGTTAATCTGGCCCAAGGTACAGGCGTCGTAGGGCAGGAGTGGTTGCTCACCGCATGGGTTGGTGGCCTCAATCATGCCCAATTGAGGCGTCGGGTTGGCCCGGGAGTTATTAATCCGGTCAACCATGATCATACCCGGGTCACCGTAGCGCCAGGCTAATCGGGTGATAATGTCGTACAGTTTCTTGGCATTGAGTCGGCCAGCCACAGCTCCAGTGCGCGGATTGATGAGCTCATATCCTTTGTTGGGATCAGATTCATCACACCATTCATGTAATTTTTTGACGGCAGCGTCCAGGCGCACAATCTTAAGATCAGGATCACGCAACTTGAGGGCTTCCTGGGCCTCGTTGATGACAGCCTCAAAATCAAATCCAGCCTCATAATCTGCGGGCAGCGAGGCCGCATCGCGTTTAACCGCCTCAAAGAAGTCTTCGTCGACTGTCACCGAGATATTGAAGTTAGTGAGGCTAAATTCATCTACTTTGTAGACAGCAAACATCAAAATATCTGGATGGGTATAGTGCAAAATGCCCATGTTGGCGCCGCGTCGTACCCCGCCCTGCCTGATGCTTGAGGTGATATCGTTGTACGTCTGCATGAAAGCCACAGGGCCAGTAGTTTTGCCGCCGGATGAGGCAATGATGTCATCTTTGGGTCGTAGGCGGCTAAACGAAAAGCCAGTACCACCGCCACTCTTGTGAATGCGCGCCATATCCATGGCCGATCCCAAGATGCCGTCGAGGTCATCGGGCACCGGCAGGACAAAACACGCCGAGAGTTGTTGATTAGGCTTGCCCGCGTTCAGCATCGTCGGCGTATTGGCCACAAATTCTTGCCGAGCCATGGTCATATAGAATTCGCGGGCCATTTCCAGATGGGTTTCGCGTGGGTTCTCACTGTACAAACGCTCAGCCGTCGCAATGTTATAGCTGATACGCCATAGCATTTGCTTGGGTGATTCGATAGGATTACCAGCCTTATCGCGGAAGGCGTAGCGGGTTTTACCAATGTACCAGGCATTTTCTGAATAACGAGGTTCAGGCAGGTCATCGGGTGCAGCCGGAATCTGCTTACCGATGACGTACAATTCTTCAAGCCGCTCCCGGTCCTCGGGCGTTTCCGCCACAATATTGTTGGCCAAAATGGCCTCTGGTGTACTAGTAGCCACCGCTTCCCCTCCTGATTAACACGTGAATTTAACTGTATGATGTTTGGCGCCCACAATTCAAGACCATTTCTGACAATGGGCAAACAAGGCTTAGGCGTTCCCCTCTCGACGCCTAAGCCGGCTTGCCGGGCTGATCAAGCAATTCGCCAACCTCTTCGGCAAATGCTTCTACCTGGGTGTAGCCCCGGCAGACGCTGGCAAAGCGAATATAGGCAATGTGGTCGACACTTTTGAGCTGCTCCATCACGAGCGCTCCTATCAACTCAGCCGGTACTTCCCGTCGCTTGCCACTACGTAGCTCAGCCTCTACGGCCTCGATCATCGTAAGCACCTGCACTTCGCTTACGGGCCGCTTGGTGACAGCTAGCTGAACGCCGCGTTTAAGTTTCTCCGGATCAAAACTCTCGCGCCGGCCATCATGCTTGATCACCATGAGATCGGGTAATTCCACACGCTCATAGGTCGTGAAGCGCTGACGGCAGCCCAAACATTCTCGCCGCCGGCGAGTGCTCGTGATATCGCTTTCGCGCTTGTCGAGCACCTTCGTGTCGCTGTGATCGCAAAAAGGACAAATCAAGCCTTGGTGTAGTCTCCCGTGGGTTGTTGATGGTTGCGATAGCACAACCACTTGTGCTACATTAGCATTATGAACGCTACATATTGTAGTCGTCAATACTAAATACGGCGTGCTATGATGGTTCATGCCGCGTCAAAAAAAAGAGGGGACCACACATGGTTACAACTGTTTCCAGCGCCAACTTTAAACAAACTGTACTCGAATCCAAGCAACCGGTGCTGGTCGATTTTTGGGCTCCCTGGTGCGGACCCTGCCTGGCTATGGGCCCCATCATAGATGATGTCGCCAAAGAGCTTGAAGGTAAGGTTACTGTCGCCAAACTCAATGTCGATGACAACCCTGACGTCGCCCAAAGCTATGGCGTTATGAGTATCCCGACCATGTTTGTCTTCAAGGACGGCCAGCCAGTTGAGCGACTCGTCGGAGTAACAGCCAAAGACAAGCTCAAGAGTGTACTTGATCATGCCGTCAGCTAAGCCTGAAATCCGCCAGCTTATTATTATTGGTTCGGGTCCAGCCGGACTGACTGCCGCCGTTTATGCCTCAAGAGCGAGTCTTGAGCCACTGATGTTTGAAGGCGAAGTAGTCTCAAGCGGCGACCAGCCCGGCGGCCAGCTCATGACCACTACCGAGATCGAAAATTTTCCCGGTGCCCCCGACCTCACCGGTCCCGAGCTGATCGCCCGTATGAAGGAACAAGCCGTTAAGTTTGGCACCACCATCAAAACCGAGCGCGTCACCAGAGTTGATTTCTCGAAACGGCCTTTTGGCATTTGGGTGGGAGATACCGAATACCGCTCCCATAGCGTGATTATTGCCACAGGCGCAGTTCCCCTCATGCTCGACCTGCCCCGCGAATGGGACCTCATGGGCCGCGGCGTTTCGGCTTGTGCCACCTGCGACGGGTTTTTCTTCAAGGACAAAGACATTGCTGTGGTCGGCGGAGGAGACTCGGCTATGGAAGAAGCCACCTTCCTCACCAAATTCGCCAAGAGTGTCACCGTCATTCACCGCCGCGATAGCCTGAGAGCCAGCCAAGTCATGCAGGACCGCGCCAAAGCCAACCCCAAGATTAAATTTCATTGGAACGCTCAAGTTACAAGTTTGCTTGGCCAAGATCATCTCACTGGCGTTGAGCTGACAGATACCGTGACCGGCGCCAAGTCTGAGCTGGCTATTGAAGGATTATTTATCGCCATCGGCCACAAGCCCAATTCCGAACTATTCAAAGGCCAACTAGACATGCACCCCAACGGCTACCTCAAAACCCAGGGTGTCATCACCAATATCCCCGGCGTATACGCCGCCGGCGATGTCCAAGACGCCCGCTACCGCCAAGCCATTACTTCGGCCGGTTCAGGCTGCATGGCGGCGCTTGAGGCTCAACACTTTTTGGCTGAACACCACATAGGTGCGGCAGTATCGCAACCAGAGCCTGTCACCGCTATGAGTTAAATGGCCCGATTTCAGATTCGAGCATCCAATGTTAGTTTTGGCGCCAACTTGAACAACGCCCTGTAGGATGTGAGCAGCTTCAGCTTGTCGGTGACGCGCAGTAGGCTGCTTGCGCAACGTGCCGTCTAAGATAGCCGACTTGACGGCTTCGGCCGCCATCAATACAGCCTCACGGGTTCCATGATTGCCAATATACTCGCTGACCAGCCTTGGATTGCTTGTTAAAGCAGAAACAACGGCTCAGGCTCCAGCTCAACGCCAAACTCCTGACGCACCTTGCGCTGCATCAATTCAACCAGTTTCATCAAGTCATCGTATCCTCTATGATGCGGGTTCGTTATCACGAGAGCATGCTCGGGCCAAATCTTCAAACCAAAATGCTCAGCCCCCTTGAAGCCGCATTTCTCGAGTAGCCAACCGGCGGCTAGTTTATAATTCTCACCAAAGCCAAAGCTTTTAATATCCTCATATTCAGCCTGCAAGCGTTTCAAGGCCTCAGCATCCACAATCGGGTTCTTGAAGAATGATCCTGCACTCGGGACCACACTGGGGTCGGGCAGCACTTTGGCTCTCAGTGCCATCACAGTCTCACGGAGCTGCTGACCCGTCGGTTCACTGATGCCGTCATCGGCCAGCCGCTTGTTCAACCTCTCATACCGCGCCGGATCAGGCGCCCCTGACCTCAGCTCAAACCGCACCTGGGCGATAACAAACCTTCCCGCATCTTCCTCCCGGAACCGGCTGGTGCGGTAACCGAAGCGGCAAGCGGCTGCCGGCAATCCCAGCCATTCATTGGTTTTTAGGTCATAAGCCTCCAGATCCACAAGATGGTCGGCAGTTTCGCCACCGTATGCCCCGGCGTTCTGCACAGGAGCCGCACCGGCCGTCCCGGGAATCATCGACAACGTCTCAAGGCCAGTTAGTCCCAATGCGACAGTGCGCTGCACTACGTCGTCCCAATGCTCGCCGCCGCCTACCGTTACTCGCACCAAACCATTGGCCGCCGACTGCGTCTCAAAACCATGTAGCTCCAGCTTGAGTACTAGCGCATCTACCACGCCGTCACCGACGATCAGATTGGAGCCCTCACCCAGAATAATCACCCGCAAATCCTGGAGCTTGGCCCAAGCCACCGCTGCTTCGAGCTGGTCACGGGTCTGTACTCGTCCGAAATAAGCTGCCGCTCCGCCCATTTTCATGGTCGTAAGTGGTGCCAGTGAAACGTTAGTTTGAATAATATCAGGTTGCGTCATCTACCTACCTCCGCTGAAATTATCTGGCCGGGATGGTACCGGTGGCCAAGAGTACTAATACTATACAACCCAAAGCGATCCGGTAGCCGATAAATACTGAATAATTGTGTCGGGCCACATAACGCAGCAACCAGGCCACGGCCGCATACGCCGTCACAAAGCTCACGATTGTCGCCACGATCGTCGGTCCCCAGCCGACCCCGCCGGCAATAGCGTCGTACTCGGTAATAGTTTGTAGCAAACCAGCCGCCAACAGCGCCGGGATCGACAAGAAAAACGACAGTTTGGTGACAGTCACCCGGTCAAAGCCCCGCCATAAGCCGGCGGTCATGGTGGCCCCAGAGCGCGATACTCCCGGCACCAGCGCCAAGCACTGCGCCAGGCCAATGATGAGAGTGTCGCGCCAACCCACCTGACCTTCGGTCCGGCTGTGGCGGGTCCAGCGATCGGCGGCCCACATCACAATGCTCCAACCAATCAGCGCCCAGCCCACAAACCATAAACTACGCAGGGTGGTCTCAATTTGGTCCTTAAACAACAATCCAACTACTGCAATCGGCATCGAGCCCAAAATAATGGCCCAACCGTAGCGGTAACCTGGCTCCCGCCGCGCCGCCGCTGATGTGAGTCCTTTCAGCCACGCTGTCAGTAGCTGCCACAAGTCTCGCCGGAAATACCACACCGTCGCCAGTACCGCTCCCGACTGAATAATGGCGGTAAATGCTGTGATATCGGGGCTGTCCAACGGATAGCCCATGAGCCGCTCGGCAATCGTCAAATGACCGGTGCTCGAAACTGGCAAAAACTCGGTAATGCCCTCGATCAGACCAAAGATAATGGCAGCCAGCCAGCTCACTAGAGCGTCTGCCGGGCGGCCGTTAAGCCATTCACCATGGCTACCACCTGGGCAGCCTCTGCCTCGGATACATCGACAGTCTGGCTCCCATCGGCACTGCCCCCGTTGGCACCAAAGATCATATCGTTGGTGTACTTCGTGAAGCGGTGATCACCAAATAATTGGTAGCCCACCTCGCGCACTCCTCGGTTGACCCGCTCAAAATGCTGCACTTTGATGCGTGGCACGCTGGTTTCGGCCACATTGCACAGTGTCAGGTAGACCAGCTCGTTGGCGTTCGTCAAAAACTTCTTGGTAACAATCGGCACAGCGGCGTCCCCAAGCTTGTCCGACAAAAACCAGGTGACGCTATTTTCCAAGGCAATTTTGGTGGCTTCAGAGGCCGGCTGGGCCGCACCTGCGGGGGATGGTTCACTCATAACCACTATCATACGGTATTGCTACATCACTGGCTACGGTCGCGCCGTGCTAGAATAAAGCTAAGATTATATAAAGGTACTTCTCAAACATGGAGCCTCAAACTACCTCAGCACCGGTTGCCGCACCCGTAGCCGCCGCGCCAGTTGCCTCTGCCCGCTACATCTCTAATCCGTTTGGCCTACTCAGCCCGTCATGGCAGGCCTTCAAACTAGTTTGGCTCCAGCTGCTCATCCTCGGCTTAATCGGCGTTGTCATTGGCACTTTGGCTAACCTTCTACCTGGTGTCCGTCAAGCCAGCAGCGAAGGGGCCTCACCGAGCACAATCATGCTGTATTTGCCGCTCGTCATCATTTTAAGCCTGGCTATTAACTCGTACACCGGCTGGATGAGTGCCAAGATCATGCTGGCCGGCATCAATGGCCGCACCATTAGTTTGGGTCAGTCAATGCCGCCGTCGGTGATAAGCGCCGTTAAATTTATCCTAACCAGCTTCCTGTACGTGCTCATTGTCGCCGGCGGCTTCCTGCTCTTCATTGTCCCCGGCATCATCTGGGCCGTGCGTTACCAATATGCATTGCCGGTGTGCGTCGAGGAAGGCGTCTTCGGTATGGCGGCCATTCGCCGCAGTGGCCAGCTGACCAAAGGTCACTTTTGGGAAATTATCTCAGTTCCCGGTGTATTCGTGGCGGCGTTACCACTACTACTTATCCCGATCCTTGGTTGGATCGCCATCATAGTCTTTGCCTTCGTGGTGGGTATAGCAGGATACGTCCGCTATCATCAATTGAAACAACTGGCCGCCGGTCAGTTGCAGGCTGTGCCTACCCACATTTTGAACTACATAATGGGCCTTATTATCGCCCTGGCACCTCTGGCCTGGCTGGCACTGGTAGCCATGGCAGCTATGGTTGTCCTGCAGCAAGGCGGCTCCATCACCAATACCACGTACTAGGTACCTCCTTACTGTGACAGAAACTTATTGAACACTTTGCAGTCTTTTAAGTGGTGTTT
>CAYXSN010000009.1:0-64210 GCA_964467655.1 uncultured Candidatus Saccharimonadales bacterium
CCCACCACAGTAGCAGGAGTAGGCACAATTTTCGCACTTCAGATTTAAGTTTGGGGTGCTATTGCGGGCTGTGGCGCATTTGGGGGTGCATCAGCTTCAATTCTAGGCGCTGGCGGTGGGCTTGACATGTTTGATAATGAATTTGATGTTTCGGGTGATGTCGGATTAGATTTAACGGGTCGAATGCCATTTGAAGGCCACGCCGGCGCGCAGTGTACAGCAGCAAATGAATTATGGTAGGAGTTACGATGTCATTCGAAAATTTAAGATTAATAACAGTGCTACTGGTATTAATAATTATGATAAGAACCACATTGAGTGCCTCTAAGCTCAACAAGATTTTTCAAAAATATTACGGAACTAAAAATCAATACTCAGTTAAAAATATTAACGGACTTTCTAGCGCGGTCAGAGTAGTCTTATGCATTGATAAATTTAAGTGATGTAACGGAGAAGGAGGCATTATCAATGCATATAATAAATTCGTTTGTATTAATTCTTGGCGGAGTAGCTTGCGTAGCATTTAGAAAGTGGCTAACGACAGAGATATTGAAAACAGTTGAAGTTAGTACGCAGCGACGAGAAGTCATAAAAGCGTACGCCCCCCATAACTGGCGCGATATTAATGATCATTGGTATATTAATGCTAATACAAGCGTTAACCAGTTGAACGAGATTCGACAGATTCCCCCAATACCTTGAGGTGTATCAATTAGCAAAAAAGTCAGAAATGAAGGACGTGCATACGCGACGAGATAAATTTGGCTGGATCTCTTGGGAATTGGTGGCATTTGTATTGTTGATTGCTGCTATTCCGGCATTAGACTATGCAGCTAAACATTTGCACCAATTGCAAAAACATTTTGGTGGTCAGACAGCGACTGCTTATGTGGATGCAAAGTATAACTCAGGCAATGTAGGCGCTAAAGGTAACTTTCTATCTCATCTTGCGAAAGTAAGCTACATAGCGAAAGATGGTTCAATACAAACAGCTGAACTGTCTCTGGATTGGCAAACCTATAATAAGGCCACTAATGGGGCTGAGATTGAAATAGTTTATAATCCTCAGCGACCCAGTCAGGCCTACGCTATCGTTGGGCAGGGCATGCCGAGGTCTTGGTTACTTCCTCTAACGATAACCACGGCACTGGTTGTCATCACAGTGATTGAGCGTTATCACAGAATACTATTTATGAAGATCAACTAAGAATATCCCGTTCAATCTCTTTTTTGTCGTAACCCAATTCAATCAATCTATCGCAGATTGATTTGGTTACACCATTTGAAATGGTGCTATGCCTAGGATACGAGAACACTTGTCCGGTCCTCTCATGCTTAGCCAAAGCATGTTCTCCGCCTTCGCTAAGTATAAAGTCATGTTTTTTAAAGAATTTCCTAAGCTTTTTCTGACTTGACGACTTAAAGAAACCCACTTGCTTTTGTTAAACTGACTTTACTAGTGAAAGCGATTGGTCAGAAGATACGCTGCCCTCTGGCTTTAACACCTGTCGATAGAAAGGGCGGTAGTTTTCGGGGATATTCTTATATGTAAATATGAGATCATTGACCATGTCAACAAGCGCTTCTTCAGTTTTAGCTTCTGTAACAAGAAAAACTGAGTCAGACAGCTTAGAGTGCTCAATGCCTGTTATTACCGCTAAAAATGAATCACCGTTCTGCTTAATCTTCAATTGAATACTATCTGGTATGGCAGACCGGTAGGCATCGACTAACTCAGGGTCGATCCGGTAGCCAACAATTTTATTCTTTATTATTATACCCAATTTCATATAGTAGCGAATTATATCATACTAAGCTTATACTATAACGCATTCAATTTACCACTTAAGTACCGGTAAATACCGACAATTCCATTCAACTAAAAATTGTAGATATAGCCAATATACTCAGAAAGTTATCCTAATAACTAATTGCCACGGGCACCGTTTTGGTGGTGCCGTTGTCGGTAGCGGTAAACGTCACGGTGAAACTGTGGTGGGCCGACGGGTCGGCTAGCTGGCAGTTCCACACATAGGTGGTAGCCGTCTCTTGGAGAGCGATTGGCTGCCACAATATTGGCTACCGGTATTGGCGTAGGTGACTGCCGGGTTGCCACTGAAGTTGCCTCCCGGCGTAATGGTTAGTTGGGCAAATACGCCGGTAAACGACCCGTAAGGGTAGGCATTTTGCTGGCCGGTGCAGTGGCGGCGCCTAAGGCCAAGAACTATGGGCGCCTAGGAAGTGGGGAAGTTGGTAGTTTCATTTCTGCACGTTCCGCCGGGTGGCATCGGCTACCAGCACCGTACTCGAGAGCTCTTCCATGATGTGGTACGCCGGCTGGGCCCTAGTTTCTTCAAGGATGCGGCCCAGGTACTCGCAGATGACGCTCAGCATCAAAAACAAGAAGAAAAACATAACGGCCATTTCCAGGGACAGTGTCGTCCAGCCCTCGCTGACCCGCTGGTTAAACAAGTAGTTAGCGATGGCGTACAGCGCGTACAGCAGGTTCACGCCGCTCACCACCAGGCCCAGGGTACTCACCATGCGCAACGGGTGCTGTGAATAGCTCACCACAATCTCTTTGGCCAGCCGCATCGACTCCACCAAGCCCCGCTCAGTGCCTTCGGCCAGCTCGGGTTTGTATTTGTACACGCTCGTTTTAAACCCGACCTGCCGGGTGAGGTGCCGCACGTGACGGTACCGGCCCTTGATGCGCGTGAGGGCGTTGATGGAGCGGCGGTTGAGGCCCACCAGGTAGGTGGAGTCGGGCGGAATGTTGAGGCCCAGGTATTTGCGGCCGTACCAGTAAAACAAACTGGCTCCCAGCTTGGCGATAGGCGAGCGTCTGGTGGGTACTTCGCTCAGGCCATACACGATGTCTGAGCCGTTGGCCATGATAGTCACCATATCGCCGATCGCTTCCACCGGATCACTGCCGGGCAGCATCACAATCACGTAGTCGCCAATGGCGGCTTCGAGACCCGCAAACAGCATGACGTCTCGGTTAGCCTTGGCCGAAAGCCTGATCAGCCTGATGCAGGGTAGGTCCTTGAGCAGTTTGCCTAAGCGCTCCAGGGTCGGCTCGTCGGCCGCCGCGTCCACCAGCAGTAGTTCGTAATTGGTGTAGTGCTCAGCAAGGAAACTGCTGGTATCCTCCACGAATGTAGCCATAACCTCGGCTGTCCCCAGCACCGGCGCCACCACCGTCACCAAAATGTCCTGCTTTGCGCTCATCCCTCTAGTTCCTTCAAGACATCATAAATATTATCTAATTTCCCGCCCATAATACAGGTATAACCCACCAAACCGCCGTGGTCTGGCTTGTACAAGATGGGCCGGCTGTCATCGCCCTCACTTTGCGGCAGCACCGTTTTTACCTCGTACAATGAGTCGACATATTTCGACTTGGCTAGCACCGGCAGGTAGCGCTGGGAGTCAGCCAACATCTTGGGGTAGGCCGAGGTTAGTTTCAGACCCGCCAGATACTCGTACGAATCACGTTTGTCGCTATCAGGTTTGGCCTCGTGCCACTCGGTGTGGGGCGTATAGCGCACATGGGTCAGGCTGTGCAAACCCCGGGCTGGAAACGGCATAGTCGAAAAGAACGGCCCGCACATCACCGTCACACCTTTGTCCGCCAGCTCAGTGGGCGGCTCGATGAGGGCAATCTCGGCGATTTCATGCTTGAGTGGCAGCTCAGGCAGGCTACTGCGGCGGTTGATCTCGTTGATGCGGGCGTAAGTACAGTTAAATACTCGCTCCACTACCAACTCATGCTCCCGGCCACCCTGTTCATATCTCAAGCTCAGACCGCCCGCCGCCCGGCTGACCGCCAATACCTCTGCGCCCAGCTCAACGCCGACGCCGGCCCGTGCCAGTTGGCCTTGCAGTTCGGCGGCAATGGCGTCGGCGTTAAAGGCGTATTCTTCGACAGTAAATACCGCTTCGATCAGTCGGTCATCAAACAGCTGAACCACTCGCTCTGGCGCCGGTTTGATTGGTGCTTCAATCCGAGCACAAAACAGTCCGAACTGCTGGTGCGACACCTTGGAAAACTGCCGGGCAATGGCGTAGTACTTCTCGAAACTCGTATCAATGCAATCCTGGTACTCGTCATAAAACGTCGGCAGGTTCACCCGTGAGCGCAGGGCTGTCAGGAGGCTGCGGGGGTAGTGGTAGCCGCCGTGTACCCGGGCCTGGTTGGTGTATGAGGCCCGCCGCATCAGGAGCGTCTCCCGCTCAAGCATTGTCACTCGGTAACCTTGGCGGGCCAGCTCCATGGCTACCCTGGCACCAAAAAAACCACCCCCGATCACTGCTGCCGTTTTCATATCAATATGGTACCATGTCGCTATGAAATTACAGGATAGCTGGCAAATTCCGGCATACGAAGTCAAAGAGTTCCGGCCCAAAACCACCAAGTACGCTGTGTGTGTCTTTCTGATCAACGAAGGCGACAAGATCAAAAAGCAATTGGCCCGCATGGCCGCCCAGGCAGACCTGGCCGACATCATCATTGCTGACGGCGGCTCCACCGACGGGTCGTTGTCAGAAGACGTGCTCAAATCCGCCAACGTCAAAGCCTTGCTCACCAAAAAAGAGCCGGGCAAACTGGGCACCCAGATGCGTATGGCCTTTGCCTACTGCCTGGAGCAAGGTTACGAGGGTGTGGTAGTGGTCGATGGCAACAACAAAGACGATACCTCAGCCCTGCCATTGTTTATCCAAGCCCTCGACCAGGGCATCGACCACATCCAGGGCTCGAGGTTCATACCGGGCGGCAAAGCTATCAACACGCCAATCGAGCGACTGGTCGGCCTGCACTTGCTGCACGCACCCTTGGTGAGCTTGTCGGCTGGGCGCCGCTACACCGACACCACCAACGGCTTCAGGGCGTACTCCAAGAAGCTGCTTACCCACGACAAAATGGCTGTCTTCCGCAAAGTCTTCAAGGGCTACGAGCTGCATTATTACTTGGCAATCAGGTCGGCCAACATCGGGCTGAAAGGTAAAGAAGTCCCGGTCACCCGCGAATATCCCAAAAACTCACCGACTCCCACCAAAATCAGCCCCATCAAAGGCAACCTCGGCGTCCTCAAAGTGCTCTTCAAAGCCGCCCTGCATCGTTACGATCCCAAAAGCTAAAGGCTGTACAGCTGTAAACCACTCACTGGCAGGCGCTTCATGCTGTCTGGAATCAGATTCTCGATGCCCTGAGCCGTCAGGGCCTCGCGTTGCTCGAGCGTCAAATCCATCACGCGGTACCGCACCCCGGTCACCTTAAACCGTCCGCCCGGTACCAGTGACCGAATGTAGGTCTCGAGCACCGGCGTTTGCCCCGCCTTGACCACTACAGGGAACTGCCAGCGCTGTTGGTAGGTCGGTAATGATGCAGGAATGGTGCTCAAGCTATTGTCTGATCTCACCAAGTAGCGGGGGAGCTTGCCCACGAGCGGCAAAGGCCCGAGTACGCTGTGGGCATCATAATCAATCTCGACAGTCACCACACTCCCGTCAGGTAGGTCGGCCGGTAATTGGTTGAGCGCCTGGGTCGGCCCGGCCGGGGCGGCCTCGGCCAGCCATGGCTGATCGTTGGGGTTGGTCCAGGCAGCACTTTTGCGTTTCCATAGGATGCTATGAGGCGTAATGGCAGCGTAGTCGTAATTGGCCAGCACTAACTGGTAAAAGTCCCAGTGCTCCATTTGCAGCCACTGCTCATAGCCGGTGAAATCAAACCTCACGGTTTGGACGAAATCAGGCCGGGTCTGTTGGAATGAAGTCAGATATGCGGCTCGCCGCTCAGGCCCGAGCGCATGGATGATGTAGTCGTAGCCCGACGGTTGGAAAGCTTTGGCTTCAGCCTCGGGAATGCTGGCATAGGTCGACCAAAGCGTTGCGCCCTCGGGAATAGTCTGTTTCACCGTATTCACATAGAGATCCCAGCCAAGTCCCAGGTGTACCCCCTGCACCGTACCAGGCGTAAACTGGGTAATATTCGGCCGGGCCGTTAAGCCGCCAGGCAGTTGCATGTGGGCAATTAGAACGAGTCCGGCCAGCCCCAACGCCAGCAGGTTTTGGGCCTGCGAATCAATCAAAGGCTTTTGGGTCCGCCACCAGGTGTAGCTTAATGTGATGCCCCCGATGATAAACACCCGCCACAAAGGCTGGAGGTAGCTTTCCACCTCAATACCCAGCATAGCTACGGTGGTTATCAGGCCGTAAACCACCAAAAACAGGTAACCCTGGACCTGGTCAACCGCTACAGAGGTACGGTATCGCCACAGCACCACTAGTGCCGGCAGGCCGATCAGCCACGTCGGCCTCAAGAATCTGTCTTCCACCAGCGACTTAACCGAATCAATGAAAATATTGGGCGGCGCGCCAAAGTACCAGAACTGGTCACCCGGCACGTCGCTTAAGGCGTAACGTATGGGTTCCAACCAATGGGTCCCGGCTACCAGCATAAACGCTCCAGCCGCCACTGCCCCAATGATGACGGCATCTCTCACCAGCCGCCAGGCGCTCAGCCACCAGGGCCCAAACCCGAAGGCGCCCTCAACCAAGAGGTAGGCAATCACCGCTGCAGTACCGTGCTCGACACTGGTGAAGAACGCCAGCCCCAGCACCACCAGTGTCAGCAGCTTGACCACCAAATGCCACCGGGGCCGGCCGTACCAACGGTGTGTCAACATGACGCCGGCACCGGCTAGCAGTGGCAAGGCCGACCTTACGCCCAAGAGCGAGTTGTTTGAGGTCACGAGCAGTGACACGTAGTAGTACGCCAGCATTAGCACACCCAGTATGACGACAGTTACCCGGATCGACCGGCTGGCCACATACGCCAAAACCGCCGATGTAATCAAAAACAAGGCCGGCGAAATAATCTCCCGTGACAGTTCAGAAGCGTGCAAGTTGCTGCCAAAAGCCGCAAACAAAGGGTAATGGACGAGTAGCGTTCCCAACCCATGGAAAAAGGGGAAGTCCACGCCTGGAGTTTGGCCAGCCGCCACGCGTCGCAGCGGATCAAACAGCTGGAAGGCACCATCAATCGGGAAAATATTGAAATATTCTGACCTCACCCTGATCCGTCCGACCAAGAGATGTAGCCGGTCTAAGAGGGTATAGGTCGTGACGAGTAAGAAAACTGTCCAACCCCACGACCGTGGGCTGCGCAAGAGGTGAGTGTCCATATAATCTAAGATTCTAACATTTACTGCTATAATCTTGGCAACAGGAGGAGAAATTTCGTGGCAGGCAAGCAGGCGCTTATTGGCTATACCGGGTTTGTTGGTGGCAACCTCAAAAGCCAGGGTAGTTTTACCGATTTCTTTAATACCAAAAACATCACCGACATCGACGGTCAACAATTCGATCTGGTCGTGTCATCGGCCACACCTGCCGAAATGTGGAAGGCCAATCAGGAACCCGAGGCCGACATGGCTAGCATCCAGGCACTCATAGACCATTTGGCGACAGTCAAAGCCCGCCGGTTTGTACTCATTTCCACCATTGCTACCTATGCCCATCCCACGAGCGTCAACGAAGATTCAGACCTGGTGACCGCCGAAGCCACGCCTTACGGCGCCCACCGGGCCAAGTTGGAAGCTTTTTGCCACCAGACGTTTGACCAGCTCGTCGTTGTCAGGTTACCTGGACTGTTCGGGAATGGGCTCAAGAAAAACGTCATCTACGATTTTCTGCACCATAACGACGTCGCCAAAATTGACTCGCGGGCAGTCTATCAGTTTTACAACCTCGACAGGATTTGGGCTGACATCAAAGTTGCCCTCGACAATCAGCTGCCGCTCGTTAACTTGGCTGTCGAGCCCACGAGTGTCGCCGAAGTTGCTCGCCATGGCTTTGGCCTCGCCTTCGACCAACATACCTTGCCCGACGACAAATTGCCGTATTTCGACATGCATACCAAGTACGCTGGGCTGTACGGCCAAAACGGCAATTACATCGAAACCAAAGACCAGGTTTTGGCCGGCATCAAAGCCTTTGTTGACCGGGAACGTTCATGAGCAGGCAGCATTCATGAGGCTGGCCGTCTCCAACATCGCGTGGGAGCCGGCCGAAGAAGCGGCCGCCGCCCAGCTGCTGACCAGGCTCGGTGTGAATCGTATTGAACTGGCACCTACCAAGCGCTGGCCCGATCTCACCAAAGCGCCGACCAATGACATTGCCACCTATCGTCGCTGGTGGGAAGACGAGGGTTTTACCGTGGTTGCCACCCAATCAATCATGTTCGGCCGGCCCGACCTGCAGGTATTTGGCACCCCTGAAAATCGCCGCCACACACTGGAATTTCTGAAAACCACCATTACCCTCAGTGCGGGCTTAGGTGCCAAAGCTATCGTCTTCGGCTCACCCAAAAACCGCCAGCGCGGTGAACTCTCGCCGGCTGCCGCTCTCGACCTGGCCGTACCGTTTTTCTCGGAGCTGGGAGCGTTCGCTCACGCTGCCGGCGTCAAGTTCTGCATTGAGCCCAATGCCCCCGAGTACGCCTGCGACTTTGTGACCACTGCTGCTGAGGGCGCCGCTTTGGTGGAGGCCGTGGCCACCCCTGGCTTTGCGCTGCACCTGGATGCTGCCTGCATGGCCATGGTGCACGATGACCCTGCCGTACTTGGCCAGTACCAGCCACAACATTTCCACATTTCTGCCCCCATGCTCGAGGCAGTGCCAGACGCCAGTGTGCCCTATGCCCAAATGGCCAAAGTGCTCAAGAATAGCCGCTACCAAGGAGTGTATTCCATCGAGATGAAAGCCCAAGGCGGCGGCAACTTAGCTAGGGTCGAACAGGCGGTACGCTTTGCTCAGACCACCTTTGACAGCTGAGCCGCTGCGGCACCGCTCATTTGGACTCGATGTAGTGCGGGCTATTGCCATCGTTTTTGTACTCATTACCCATACAGCCGTTTTTTGGCCTCTTTCGACTACCGGCCCCGACCCTGTCAAATACGGCATTTTGCCGGTCTTCGGCTTGATCGGCGTAGAGCTATTCTTCGGCTTGAGCGGCTACCTTATCGGTCAAATCCTGCTCAAACATCACGTCTCACTCAGACGGTTCTATTTGCACCGCCTCACGAAAATCCTCCCGCCATATTACCTGGTAGTGGCAGGTATCGCGCTCGTCACCGCTGCCCCCTGGCCGGTAGTCTCGGCGCATCTGTTTCTCATCCAAAACTTTGACCCAAACCTGGCGACGTTTTTCCCGGTGTCCTGGTCGCTAAGTATCGAATTTTGGTTTTATGCTGTGGTGCCACTCATATTTTGGCGCGCCCATCATAGCAGGATTATCGTCCGCCGCCTCATAGCTTTAATTGCACTCATGCTCATCGCCAGGCTGATCCAAGGATGGTATCTGCAGCCTGATTGGGAGTTTGGTATCCACCGGGCAGTGCCCCTCAGGATGGACGCCCTGCTATTTGGAGTACTGGCGGCCGTCATTGACTCCCGTTACCGGTCCGTTATGTCCTTCATCTGTCGGCCCGTGGTCGCCTGGCTCAATGTCGGCATAGTAGTCACTATCAGCGCGTGGTTTGGGCAAATGTTTTTCAAATATGATTTTTTTGAGGCGGCCCATAGTGCCAAAGCCATCATCTTCACACTCACCGGCCTGACGGTTATGCAGCTCATACTGGCTGCCAAACATCATCTGAAGGTGGCGGCCCGCTATTACTTAGTCAAAAATGTTATCAGCTGGCTCAGTCAGATATCATACAGTCTGTACCTGATCCACTCGTTTATTTTTAGTTACCTGGCCGCCACCGGCCTGCCTCCGGTCCAGGGCTTAATCATATCGCTAAGCGCCTCGTTGGCGGGCGCCAGCCTCGTGTACTACGGCTTTGAGATCAGTCTCGTGCTGAGGGTCCGGCGCTGGGTTGAGCGGCGCTGGCTGGCCGGTACATAAGCTTGCGGCCGGCAAAGTTCCAGCCAAACACCAGTATCGTGGCCACGCCCTTTGACGCCAGGTAGTACCAGCCAAGCCCCCCGGTAAACAGCCATAGCAGCAAATCATTGAAGCCCAAACCAACCACGCCAATCACGGCGTAAAGGCCAAAATCATGCCAGCGGCTGGCAAATCTAGAAGTCTTAAAGATCCACAGGGTACTCAATACATAATTAACCACCAGCGCTGCTGCAAACGAGACTGTGGCCGCCTCCAGGTAATGCCAGCCAGCTACTTCCTTGAGGAGCACTAAGCCACCGACATCAACTACCAAACCAGCACCCGCCACAATGATGTAACGAAAAAGTTGGACCCACGTACTGTGGGCTTCGTGCCGAAACATGACCAGCCAGCTCGCTCGAATGAAATGCATAAGGTAGCCTCATTCTAGCATGGGCTGCTATGATGGTAGGTGTTATGGCACGCCGCATCCTATCTGAATTCCGGACCAAAACCCTGCTGACGGCTGCCCTTAGCCAAACCTATGAAGGCGTCCCAGTCGACGGAGAGTCTAAGTGGCAACCAGCGCTGGCAGCGGTCCTCAAACAGTCGAGTGCCAACAGTTTTGTCGTCAAAGTCGACCAAGGAGTGAAAGGCCGGTTCAAGCAAGGACTGGTCAGGCTCGACGTGGCACCCGCCAAAGTGGCTACTGCTGTCCAGCAATTGCTCAGCCAAAATTACCAGTTTATGTTGGTCGAACCCTACCTGCTTCATGACGCCTCAACCGAAAAATACTTGTGTCTGACAAGGGTCCGAGAGGGCATTAAACTGCTCACCCATACTCGCGGCGGCGTCGACCTCAACGCAGCCCAGGACCGTCCGGTCGAGAGGATCGCCAGCCCCGCTACCATCAAAGCAGCCGCTAAGGAAATCGGCCTCAAACCCGCCGCGCTGACGTCTCTCATCAAATGCTTCGACGACAACTACTTTGGCTTCCTCGAAATCAACCCGCTGGTCATCAGCCCAGGTGGCCAGCCCAAACTGCTGGACGCCGCCGCCGAGGTGGATGCTGAGGCTGCTTCCATTGTGGAGGGCCGCTGGGGTCAAGCCGACCTGCGCGAGGGAAACCGCCGCATCACACCCGAAGAAGCCGTCGTACTCGACCTGGCGCACCGCAGCCAGTCGTCATTTAGGCTCGAAGTGATCAACCAGGATGGTCAGGTCTTCGTGCTGCTTTCCGGCGGCGGCGCCAGTGTCACGCTAGCCGACGAAGTCAATAACCAGGGTTTCGGCCGTCAACTCGGTAACTACGGCGAGTACTCGGGCAACCCAACTACCGACGAAACCTATGTGTATACCAATCAAATAATCTCGCTCCTACTCAAATCAAAAGCCCGCTCCAAAGTGCTCATAATCGCCGGTGGCGTGGCCAACTTTACTGATGTCAGAGCCACATTTGCAGGCGTCATCAAGGCCCTAGACGTCGCCGCCAGTCAACTCAAACAACAGGGGGTCCGCATATACGTCCGCCGGGGCGGCCCATACCAGGCTGAAGGCTTAGCCACCATGAAAGAATTCCTTAAGGCCAAGGGGCTACTGGGCGAAGTGGCCGGCCCTGAGATGCTACTGTCGGACATTGTTACCAAGGCGCTGGCGGCACTCAAAACGGGGGAACATTCATGAACACATCCGCCACCATTGATATCAAAAGCTTACGCCAAACCGAGCCGGTTATCGTAGCCATCGGCAATCACCAGGGCATCATCCAATCGATGCTCGATTATGACTATCTGCTCGGTCGCACCAGCCCCACCATAAAGGCCATTGTGGCCGGCGGCCGGCGAACCGCCCGGTTTTTCTTTGGGCACCAGGAGGTTGTGCTACCTTTGTACCCAATCATGACAGCGCTACCCAAGGCGCTGCGCCAGCGAGCAAACTTAGTGCTCAACGTAGGCTCAGGCCGGCGGGTGATTGAGTCAACCTCGGCGGCCATCGCCGCCTTGCCCCAGCTCTCGGGTGTGACGGTTTTTGGCGAGGGAGTGCCTGAGCGTCATGCGCTCAAGCTCACCGAACTGGCGGCCAAAAAGGGGATATGGGTGCTGGGCGCGGCTAGTGTTGGCTTGGTTATACCCGGTACCTTCAAGTTGGGCGCCATCGGTGGCACCCAGGCGAGTCAACTGGTGGCTTCGCGCCTGGTTGAAGCCGGGCCGGTGGCCGTGTTGTCAACATCTGGTGGCATGATCAACGAACTCATCAGGCTGGTAGCCACCACCGGGCATACGGTGTCGTGGGCCGCGGCCATCGGCGGCGAAAGGTTCCCCATGCTGCCGCCCAAAACGGCCCTCCTTGCCGCCCAGGCCGACCCTGCCACTCAGGCAATCGTCTTCTTCGGCGAACTCGGTGGCCGCGACGAATATGATTTGGCCGAACTTATCACCAGCGGTCAGCTCACCAAACCAGTCGTAGCTTACATTGCCGGCTCGGTCGCCGAGCTGTTTGACGCGCCGCCCCAATTCGGCCACGCCAAAGCCATTGCCAAAACCCATGATGAATCAGCCAAAGCCAAAGCTGCCGCACTCATGGCAGCTGGGGTCAAGGTAGGGGAAACCTATGCCAAGTTTGCGGAGTTTGTCCAAAAACTACCAAACATAACCGAACAGCCAAAAAGTCAAATCAAGGACACAGCGCTGGCCGGCCGCCACCCCGCGCTCATTGCATCCACGGTCTCCCGTGACCGGGCGGGGCAAGTGGACATCCTGGGCACTCCCCAGCTTGACCTGGCCACAAGCCGCTCATTTGCGGCCATTGTGGCCGCCATGCTCTTGGGTCGGCCATCTGTATCACCGCAGCTTGAGGCCTTTGTCGACCTCACCCTCAAACTGCTCGTTGACAACGGTCCGTATGTCTCGGGCGCCGTCAACACCATTACGGCCGCCCGGGCCGGCAAAGACCTCGTGTCTGCCCTGGCCGCCGGCCTCCTCACCATTGGTCCCCGTTTCGGTGGTGCCATCAACCAGGCGGCGGCCACCTGGCTCGCCGGCGTGGTCGAAAACACCACACCCGCCCAACTTGTGGAAAAGTCAGCCGCTGCCAAGCGCAAACTGGCCGGCATCGGCCACCGTAAATACCGCATCGATATGCCCGACCCGCGCGTAGAACCCATTATCAGCCATGCGCTTGCCTTGCCGTCCCATCCATACACCGACTACGCCCTGGCCGTGCAAGATCTCACCTCAGGCAAAAAAGGCAACCTCATCCTCAACGTCGACGGCGCCATGGCGGCCGTACTGCTCGACCTCCTATCCACGGCCGAAAATTATTCTGCCCAAGACCTCAAAGACCTCGTGGACACCGAGTTCTTTAATTCCCTCTTCGTGCTCTCCCGCTCCGTCGGCTTCATGGCTCACTATTTCGACCAGCGCCGCTTAGACGAAGGCCTCTTGCGCCTCTCCCCTGCCGACGTCGCCGAGCTCGATTTGCTAGGCTAGTGGTTACCAAGGGGCTAGATGGCCTCATCGACGGTCTGGCTATGACTGATAAAACCGGTAATGGCGCTCGCTGGCCTGGCCCTGATGGGCTCTGGGCTTTGGCGAATCCTCCGCAGCCCGATTACGTGGCTCGTGGGCCTGCTCTGGCCACCGTGCCTGCCCGGTTTCATGTAAAAACAGTTATAATAAGGTTGCGCTACAAAATAGGATAATTCTCAATCATGACCCGAATTAGCCCGGTGGAAATCCGGCGACCATATCTTGTTATTCCCAAACTCATCAAACAACCGACCTGGGGTGGCCAATATATCGTCGCCGCCAAGGGCTGGCAGGAACACGGTGACTTGGGCCAGCTAAAAATCGGCCAGTCGTATGAGTTATTTTCGGGTAGCAATGTATCGCTTCTCGAGGACAGTGACGACAAATTATTCACGGGCGAACTCACCGACAACACAGCTGTTGCCTTGCCGACATCTGCTCCCCACTCCAGACCTTTAGCTGGGCTCATCGAGGCCGACGCCGCAGCAGTACTTGGCAGTAAGCGAAGCCAAGAGCACGCCGGCAAACTTGATTTACTGCTCAAATTTACCCAAGCCCTCGGCAATTCATTCCAAGCCCACATCAAAGCCGACCTTAAGCACCCGAAATGGCTGCCAAAACCAGAGTCCTGGTATTATTTTGAGCCTGGATTGATCACGCTAGGAGTCAAACCGGGCATCGATTGGCAGGCTTATGAGGCCTGCGTCCGCAACATCGCAGCCCGCATGACTGAGCTAGGCACTCAAGTGAAAGGCGGCACACTATCATATGAAGCAGCCCAGGACCAGATTTCCCAGCTGCTCAAAAACCAGGATCCTTGGCAGTACGTCAATCTGGTACCAACCCAATCTGATGACTTGGTTGATTTGTCATCAGGCGCCCTGCATCACTCATGGGAGGAAGATCCTATCCAGGCACCAATGGGTAATGTACTGTACGAGCTGCAATCCGAGGCTCTTGATGCCGTTTCAACCTTCCGCAATTTTGATAAAGGCAAGATGTCTACAGACGGCTCCATCAGGCCGATTCAAATAGACGAGTACTACCAATTCATTAACCGTACGCCTGAGCTCAATGACCCCAAATCGCATTTTCAATCTCCGCGCACCCTTACTCACAACAATGAGTTTAGGTTCGACAGGCTGCTATCGACTCGCTTTTATAGTCTCGATAAACTGACGCTCACTCAACAAGGAGCTGCGTTCCGTGACGATATTAACAGCTTCAGGCACATCTTCGTCAAATCCGGCCGCGCTCATGTCACTGCCGGCGGCTGCTCGGTGGCGGTATCGGCTGGCCATTCAGCCTTTGTGCCGGCCGCCAGCGGAGTGTATGAGGTGTCGGCATTAGCTGCCAGCACCCAAGTCCTGATCAGCTACTGAAAAATAAGGTATAATTGCTCCCATGATTATCGTGATTATCGCCGGTGGGTCGGGTACACGCCTGTGGCCACTTTCTGTCGGCAACTACCCCAAGCATCTTCTCAAGCTCACAGGCGAGCGTTCCGGAGCCCAGGTGGCTTTTGACAGGGCCAAAATGCTTTCAGACAAGATATACGTGGTTACCGAGAAGTCCCACGCTCACCACATGAAAGAACAACTGCCCGAGATTCCCGACGAACGCTTCATCATCGAGCCCGGCCGCCGCGGTACCGCCAGCTGTTTTGTGACAGCGCTGGAGCACATCTCCCGCGACCAGGACACCTCAGAACCGGTTGCCTTCACCTGGGCTGACCATTTCATCCGTGACGTCGAGGGGTTTGCCCGGGCTTTCCAAGTTGCTGGTGAGCAATCCCAAAAACACAGCCGCCTCACCCTCGTCGGCGTCGAACCCACTCACCCCTCGACCCTCTTTGGCTACATCGAAAAAGGCGATATCGTCGATGAAGAAGCCTTCACCTTTGCCGTCCAGCAATTCAAAGAAAAGCCCGAAGCCCCACTCGCCAAGCAGTTTTATGAATCAGGCAAATACCTCTGGAACAGTGGCTATATGGTGGGCTCAGTCGATGTCTTCCTGGACGCCATGACCAAGCATTCGCCCGAGCGACTGGCCGACTTCAGGCGCCTGGCCGAGCTCAAAGACGACCAGGAGGCCTACGATGCCGCCTATCTGGAATGCCAAAACGACGCCATCGACTACGCCCTCAGTGAAAAGATGAACAACCTCATGGTCATTCCGGCCACCTTCGATTGGCGCGATATCGGTTCGTTTAGTGACCTCTATGAAGTGGGGCCCACCGACGATGCCGGTAATGTGGTATCCGGTGACAACCTGCATCTCATCGAAACCGAGAATTCATTTGTGCGCAACGACGAAGCCAAGCCCGTCGCCGTTATCGGCCTCGATAACGTAGTGGTAGTAAATACCGAGCACGGCATTCTGGTAGCCCGCAAAGACATCAGTCAAAAAGTCAAAGACGTCGTCAAAAAACTATCAGACTAACAGTAAACCGCATCTGGTTGTCAGATATCTCAAAGATGAGCTAAGCTGAGAGGCATCTTACATTCAGTAAGATTGCGATAGCTCGGCATACAGAGCTAGTTCTTCAGACAGTTGGAGTTGATGGTATGGTGCCGCACTGGATGGTTCTGACGGCCATCATGTTTGTGTCGTCGGTGATACTCTATATCAGCATTCAGAAAGCCACAAAGCAGGGACTGTCACTGGCCCTCAAGAACCTCACGATCTTTGCATCGCCATTGGTGGCCTTCTTGGTCGTCGCAGTTGTCGCAGACGTTTCGCTACGGGTGACCTGGAGTCAGCTGTGTCTGCTCGTTCCAACTGGCGTGATCGTCTACGCCAACAACCTGGCCACACTCAAGAGTCTGGAGCGGACTCCCAACCCTGGGTATAGCCTGTCGATCGCCAAAAGCTTCGTCGTCATCACGACCATCGCTGCGGTGCCACTGTTTGGCGCCCAACTCACTGCAGGGGCAATCATCAGCATCTTGTTGATCATCGGCTTTATGATGATGGTTAGCATCGACCCGTCAGCCACCAAACACCAGAACACAGGCAGGTCTTGGGCGGTGTTCGCACTCATCGCCATGGTTCTAACGGCCGGCATTACCCTCATGGCCAAACATCTCTCGAGCCAAGGGGTGCCCACGATCGCTATCCTGGTGTACTACTTTGGCGTAGGAAGTGTGTGTACGGCCATCGAACTGGCATACAAGCATATCCGCCTCGGCCACCTCAGGCCGCATCTCAAGTACCTGGTGCTGATCGGTGCCGCCAACGTATCGTTCAACTACTTCAACTACGCGGCACTCGTGGCTGCTCCAAACGTCGGTTATGTCAATGCCACCAACACGGCTTCTATTGGCGCCATCACCTTGGCTTCAGCTTGGTTGCTTGGCGACAAACTGACGGCCCGCAAATCGGTAGGTGTCGCTGGTGTCATCGGTAGTCTCTGGCTGTTGCTGGTGGCAACGTGATCAAGCCGAATCTCATCTGGATGTAAAGGTGTAGGCAATGGAATATCACGTTTTAATCCCAAGGTCACGATACTACTGCCCGACATCATTGCACCACAGGCATGGTTCAGCTGCTGTCGGTCATCGCCAGGATGACGTCGTTGTGGCTACAGCTGGAGGGGTAACAACCTACGCTGTGGTCGACGCCGCGCGCATCTTGTACGGCCCCGGCGAATACTGCCAGCATCCGCAAACTGCTCAAGCCCGTGGCTTGCCCGTGGATTCTTGGTTTGACGGCAGCGCCATCGCCGCCCATGTGACCACAACAGTCATCGCCAATGATCCAACACTAGCTGGACTCGACTTGATCAAGGCGACCGGCATAGCCCTGGCTGATGCCGGTCGCAGTTTGGGCATCAGGCCCGACGAAAGCCGACGCAGCAGCCTGCTCAGCACCTGCCTAGCAGCTATTCGGGTAGATGAGCAAACTCTCACCTACACAGCTGTTGGTGACTCCCGCGTGGCGCTTGATGGCCAAATCATTGGCTATAAGTTCCCTCTGGAGGCAGCCTATGCCTACCTGTTCAATGAACTCAGTAGGCTCATGTCATGCGAGCGGCAGGATGTCTATGAACTCCTCATGCCCATTCTCAGGCAGCTAGGTCGTGACAAATTCCAAAATTTACCCCCAGGTCCTTCGAGGACTTCCTGGGAGCAAATTTTGGAGGTCATCACCGCCATAGTGCCTGCCACCACCGGGCTCTCAAAACTGCACACCGAGAGGATCGTTGACCACCTCCGCCGGCAATACACAACTGACATGGCCTACGGAGTCATTGATGCCCTGGCAGATACTCCATCGGAGCTCGTACTGACCGCTACCATCAAACGTCTTCCTCCTGGCAGTCGGGTGGTCATCTATACTGATGGTTTCAGGCCCACAAATGGGGAAGTACCCGAGAGTCTCACTGATCTCGAGCTCGTCAACCCACGCTACTGCGAGGCCACAGCCATAGCCGTTACGCTGTAAATCGCCCGCCGGCCCGCTCTGTCCTCAAGTTTTTGGGATACGAGCGGGCCGGTTCGCCATTTGTTTGGCCGTACCACTCAAGTTTGTGGCATAATAGACTAACTATGGCTAAGCGCAAAACCCTCGACATCGCGGCTCCTGCCTCTCGGCCCGAACCGCCCGAGGCGCCACCGGCTCCGCTCGCTGAGGTAGCGTTTGAATTAGACACCGCCAGTCCGTGGTGGCGCCGTTGGTGGGTACCGGTTCTAGGTATTGTCGCACTCATAGCAATAGTATACCCGGCCAGCTTCATACTAACCCATGGCTCCACAATCTACCCCGGGGTAGTAGCCGACGGTTTAAGCCTGGGCGGCCTCAGTCAGGCGCAGGCCGAAACTCGTCTGGCCGAGCACGTACAAGCCTACCGGAGTCAGGCTCTGACCGTTACCCAAGACAACACGCTTTTGCGCATCCCGGTCATTAACCTTGATCCTCAGTACGACGCCGCCGCTGCTGCTAAACTAGCCTACCAATATGGCCGTAACGGCAACCTTAGCCAAAGGGCCTACGCGCTCGCTCGTCTGATGGCTTTGCGCCAAACGAACATTACCACGCTCAAGACCAACGACAAACAGCTAGCCCCTTACCTGGTTTCATTATTTGACGACGTTGCTACGCCTGTCCAAAATGCCAGCCTGATGTTCCAGGACAACCAGGCCCAGACCAAAGCCGCCCAAGCCGGACGGCGGCTTGATATTGGCCAACTGTCGCTCATTATCAGAGATCGCCTAGCCACCACCTCGCTCGACCAGGTCTCGGCCCCGGTTTACACACTGGCGCCCGTACTGACCACAGCAGCCCTCACTGCCGCTATCGGCTCGATCAACCAATACATTGCCACGCCGATCATGCTTGAATACAACAACCAGACCAAGACCATCGACCAATCAACCATCATCTCGTGGGTCAACACAGCTACGGCGCCCCAGGCCTCATTTTGGTTTTCCCGCCGCCTCGAAGACCTCTATCCGGTGGCCTCGTCAGCTAACATCGGTCTAAGCTCGGCGGCCATCCAACGTTATGTGCAAGGATTGGCTGAATCTCTCAACCAATCGGCCCGTAACGCTGCCTTAAGCATGCAGGACGGCCAACTGGTGATCACTCAAGCTTCCCGAGCTGGCATCAAACTCGATCAAGCTCAAGCTCAGGCTGATATCACCAAAGTACTTCAGGCCACCGGCGACCGGCGGGTAGCTCTCAAGCTCGAGACACTGCCGGCCGATGTGAATGAGACCAACCTTGAGGACCTTGGTATTAAAGAATTAATCTCGACAGGCGACACTTACTTTCCCGGCTCACCCAGCACTAGATTGACCAATGTCAGGGCCGGCGCCAAAAGATTCAATGGTGTCGTGCTCAAACCCGGTGAGACCTTCTCGTTCGGGGCATTGCTCGGCGATGTCGGCCCGGCCACCGGCTACGTACCCGAGTTGGTGATTATCGGTAACAAAGAAGTCAAGCAATATGGTGGTGGGTTATGCCAGGTTTCCTCTACGGCGTTTAGGGCAGCTTTGGCAGCTGGTCTGCCGATTACGGAGCGGGTGAACCACTCATTCGCCATCAGTTACTATACCTGGCCGTATGCTGCTCCTGGAGTTGATGCCACTATTTATTATCCCGACGTTGACTTCAAATTTGTAAATGATACCGGCCACTATATTTTGATGCAGACGATTATGAACGGATATAGTTTGAAGTTTGAATTTTATGGGACCAAGACCAAATCAGGAGTCGTTCGGGGCCCCCAGTTTATCACAGGCTCGAGTGATGCTACCAAACCTTCCCGGACGGTGTTTTACCGGGATGTTTTAGACCTTGATGGCAAAGTGATCAAGACCGATCCCTTCTATACCAATTACAAGTCAAGCCTCGATTTTAAGATAGTTAATGAGTTGAACTAAGCTCGCCAAAATCCTCTTGACACTACGGGCTTTGTTCGCCATACTAAAACCATACACAACCAAGGAGGGAATATGTTGGCACCACTGACGAAGCGCCAGAAACAAATACTCGATTATGTCACCCAGTTTATTGAGCTACACGGCTATGCTCCCAGCTACCGCGAAATTGGCGCTCATTTCAGTTACGGTTCAGTGGCCACCGTCGCCGAGCATATCGAATCACTCGTAGCCAAAGGCGCCTTGCGCAAAAGTGATAACGAGGCCCGCTCTATCCAGCTCGTTCGACCTCGTGATACTGGTCAGTTTAACGATGCTGTTGCTCTACCTATCTTAGGCTTGGTCGCCGCCGGTCAACCTATCGAAACCTTAGGCACTCACCCTGAAACACTCGAGGTACCGCCGTTTATGGTGGGCCGCAAAAATTCCTACGTCCTGCAAGTCAAAGGCGATTCAATGATCGACGAGGGCATCCATACCGGTGATTATGTCGTAGTTACCGAGAAACCAGTGCCCAGTAATGGTGAAATGGTCATCGCCCTCCTCAATGGCGGCGAAGCTACACTGAAGCGCTACTACCGTGAGGCCGGTCATATCAGGCTCCAGCCTTCAAACGCCGCCATGGAGCCGATCATCATACCCGATGGTCAGGCCATCGAGATCCAGGGCGTGGTTATTGGCCTCATCCGTAAGTACTAGAGGCTTCCTGTGAGTTTCTCTCAGCAAAACTTTAGCTGCCAGCTCTATATTCCAGCTCAGGGACATATGAAGTTCTCATTGCCCACCGAGCCGGGCCCTCGTAAGGTAGTCAAACTAAACGCTCCCTCTTACGACCAGCTAACCGATCCTGGATTCCGTCGACTGCTTGCTGCTTTCGAATCATTACAGCCACCCACGTTACAAATTGTGCAGGTCTAACGGAGCGGCGCAAACATATATGATTCAGGCTCAATCATTTTTGCAATTTCCGGAGCTCAGCCATGGTTTTTCGGACGTTTCTGATGGCAACATGGACTATCGGTTTGGTGCTCAGCCAGATGTCGAGTCCAACCGCCGCCGTTACTTAGATAAACTTGGTCTCAACCTCGACCACGCGGTCCAACAAAGAGGCCTAGAGGCTGAGATTCATAGTGTAACCTCGGCCGATAGAGGCATTGGCATGAAAGCGGCCGAAACCGGCCTCAAAGCAAACACTTTTATTACGAAGCAACCCGGTATTGCTTTGTTTCTATGCATTGCCGATTGTTTGCCAATTATGATCTATGATAGTCAGCAACACGTTGTAGCTTTGCTACACGCCGCCCGCAATAGCACGAACCTCATGCTAACCACCAAAGTCGTGCAAACCCTGATGGATCACTATAATTGCCATCCCCAGGATATGTGGGTGGTTTGTGGGCCGGCTATCAGATCTAAGTCGTATGTGTTTGACGAGCCGGTAATTAGCGACTTAGTCGGTCCCGAATGGCGGCCGTTCATGCAGAAGTTACCGAATGGTCGGGTGGCGGTTGATGTGCCGGCCTACAACCATGACCAACTCCTCAAGGCCGGAGTCCCGGCTGCACAGATTGAGGATCTATCAATTAATACGAGAACTGATTCGCGATTCTTTTCTCACGTCAGGTCGGTCGAGGAGCATCTACCGGAAGGCCGGTTTGCAGCTGTGGTCGCACTTAAGACGTTGGCCTAGGAGTTTTGATGTGCGTATCGGAATGGTGGGCACCACTCACTCTCCAAGGCCGTTCTAGGCCCGCAAAAGCCACTAGAGCTTGAGTCCTCATGATGCCTCCCACGACTTCGGGACGATAATCCCAATCTTCTGCCAATTGAGCTATCCTGATTTTACGCCGACGAAACAAATGGGGTAAGTCTTCGCGGTACAGACCAAAAGCTATGCGCGGAATATTGGACTGAAAAATGGCAGCCGAGCACATGGGACACGGCTCGGTTGAGGAGTACAATACACAGTCGCTCAGGTCGCGGCGTCCTAATTGTTGGCACGCCGAACTAATGGCTACCATTTCGGCATGGGCTGTCACATCTGCTCGCCGCTTCTCGAAATTTTCGGCGGCGGCAATCACATGCTCGCCCCTAGTCAAGACGGCTCCAAAAGGAAACTCATCCCATCGCCGACTCGCCTCAGCCAGATCAAGAGCCAGGCGCATGTGTTGCTCTGATAGCCATTCCATGGCGTCGATCATTTCCGCCGCATGAGATACATCTGCCGACCACTTTCCCTCACGCCGTCTTGCTGCATAATAGTGTAATACCGGCCAAAAGCTTTCTCGAATACTAGCTGGTCATATTGGTCGAATATATCTTTGCGAGTCGCCAGCAATGTTTGCACTTTGGAGTCATCCTTGGGTACAAACTCGATAGCCAAATACTCTCCTAGGCTCGCAAACCATTGAGCGATGTGCCCAAAAGGCAGATTATTGGAAATCGCTAGGTGATGAATGAGTGCCAGAGCCAACACCAGCCGGTTATGGCCATCGCCGGCTCGCGTCTGCAGGCCAGGCCGCTCCTGATTGGCCCAGCCGATGCCCGGTGAAGGGTTCGTGGCATCAAGTAGTAAGGGCACCAAAGCTGTCTCCTGGTGCTCCCGCCCGTACCGGTAATTTTTTTCAACTGCCAAGGGGTCAATGTCGAAACATAAGGCCCTCTGAGCCCCTGCCTCCAGCGCCACTCGACTAAACCGACCATCATTACCGCCCAGATCCCAGACCTCGGCCGCCTGAATCGCCGCAGTGTACTGCTTGACGATCTCGATCTTGTGGGTAGCCGCCGCATCAGAATAATTAGTAAAGCTGTAGTATTTACCCCATTCAGTAACCGCACCTCGCGGCAAACGCAAGCTTTTTACGGTTCGACGCAAGCTATCAGTTAAGCCCAGAAGTGATTGGCGAGCCAGCTTTTGACCAGCCTCATCCTGACGGACAACTTGCTTGACGGGCTTGTTGGCGTATCGCCGCTGCGACGAACTATGAATCGACAAGTGCAACATCAGCCCCGGCCTGATCTTACTCCGGGTTGGTAGGGCTGCCGCTGCCAAATCAAGCGGCACGCCGTCAATAAAATCTCTCATCAGAAGATTGAGCCTAATGTCTACCTTGGCCATCAGGGCCAACGGTGCCAAAAAGTGCCGGCAAAACTGGCCATAAGCCTGCCAGGCTCGGCCACCTGCATACGGCTCAAAAGATAAGGTATCAATCAAGACAGGTCGGCCTCGCCAAAACTGCACGTTGTATGCGCTGGCATCCTTGAGAATGAAGCCCTGCTCCAGTGCCAAATGTTGGGCATCAAGGGTCAGTAACGCAGCATCTTTATAGGCAGAAAAAGCCCATTCATAAGGGTACGACACCCAGTCGAGCTGCTCAGGCTCCAAAATGTAGGCGGCCCCACCCGGCCAGCCTCCCAGTTCAGATACTGGGAGCTCTCGATGAGGTATCAGCCAACCTCTGGCGATCAGCTCAGCAAACAATCCGCTATCCCTAGCAGCTTCATAATCGCGCCGGCCCGCTGGAAACACCTGCCGGTAAACTTTACCGCTTCGGCGGGTCATAGCTCCGGCTGGATCGCGAAACGATGTAGCGGCCAGGCTTACGTCTGGCTCCGTCATGCCTCGTCCTCAGGCTTGTCGGGCTTTGCTTTTAGCCCGTGTCCTGATGACGAGTTTCTCTTGGTCAATCTATGCCACCAGCGGGAAATTTGATGGCGGATGGCATACACAACGGCCAATACGGTACCAATGACCATCTGAAGAAACAGACTACCGGACGAAGGGTCGATATAACCAAGCAGTGCAATCATACCAATTAGTGTATCACATCTGTTGGGCTATTTTGGCCAAGCGAGAGGATTGGAGGACTGCGCAACGTGCCGGCGGTACAGCACGAAAGCTACCACAGCCACGATCACCAGGAAGACGATGAGACCCACAGCTACCAGGTTCTCCCGGGCTACCAGCACGGCATTCTGCCAGAAAGATTTATTGGTGTTCACTTTGAGTGTGCTGGTGGTTTCCTGGACGATATTGCCGGTGGAGTCGGTCGTGGTAGTGGTTACGGTGTGCTTGCCATCGCTTAAGCTATTAGTATCAAGATTTGAGCCAGTTACCGGTTTGCCGTCAACGGCTACCTTCGTGGTTGTGCCGGGTATGGGCGTAGGTAAAGGCGTTGGGGTAGCGGTACGAGTGCCAAAGATTGGCGTCGGCGTGGGATTGGAGCTGACGGGTGTTGTCGTGGGGAGAGGTGTCGGCGTGTTGGTTACGGGAGTTGGTGTGGGCGTGGGTGACTGACCCGTCAGGACACTTAAGGTGGTTTCCTGCAGTGAGTCAAGGATGTTGGTGTTTGAGTTAGCATTAGCCAAAACTGATGTATTAGCCAGCGTCACTTTATTGTTCTGGCCAGCCTTCACTCGGAAGGTCACTTTAGCCACGGGGTGATCACCGGTCAAAGGCGTAATACTACCCCGGGTGATACTGATAGCGCCATTGCCGGTTTTGGTGGGTGCCTCGACGCCGTAGGAACTGCCAATAGTATCTAATCCCACATATTCGAGGTTGCCTGTCGGGTATTTGACGTCAGCCCTGACCGCATTAACGGGTGTGGACCCACTATCAGCTCGCACTGTCAGTGTGACAGTGCTGTTAGCTAATACTTCGGCTGACAGGGGATCGAAGTACAAGCTACCCGAGCCGGCTGCCCGTGAAAACAGCACCACAAAAACGCCCACCATGACGGTAATAGAAGCCAGCCAACCTGCCAGTGGCATATTAAACTTGGGCCGGTTTTGCAGCTTGGACGGTAATTTTTTACGAGTTGCCATCAACTTTTCTTAAAGCTCTTACGTTAACAATATCATACATCTGTTGGGTTAGTACTTCCAATTACTCAAGAGAATCGACAGGTCATAGACGTCAGTCACTCCGTCATGATTGAAGTCGTTGAGGGTGCTGAGACTGTTCCAGCTCAGGAGTAGTTGCGACAGATCTGACATATTCACAACCCCGTCATGGTTCGTGTCGCCTGGCACAGCCGGCACTGGAGTTGGTGTCGGCGTTGGCTTTGGTGTCGGCGTGGGCGTTGGTACTGGTGTGGGCGTGACGGTCGGCCGGGGGGTCGGCGTCGGAGTAGCAGTCGGCCGCGGAGTGGCTGTCGAGGTCGGTGTTGGCGTCGCGCCTGTGCTGGTAGTTATGGTGATGGCGGCTGGCTGGCGGTTGCTTAGAATATCGGTTGCCGCCGTGGTTACCAGGTTGGATGATGCCGCAAACTGTACAGTCGTAGCACCAGTCGTAGCCAGCGCCTTGAAAACAATCTTGGCGACCAATTTGTCGCCGGTCAGCGCCGGTGTGCCTCCGGCGGTGGCGCGGGTAATCAGTACCTGGCCGCTCGTGGCATTGGTAACGGCACTCAGTCCGAAGTCGGCACCAGTATCAATCACTGAATCGTATTGCAACCGGGTGGCATCGTATGTCACGTTCGCCTGGACGGCGTTAACCTGAGTAGTACCGGAATTCTCCCGGATTTCCAATGTCACGGTACTGCCGCTGGCGAGACTGCTGCTTGCGGGACTGAAATACAACGATCCACTGCCCGTAGCTGGCGTACTCGTGGGGGTGGGCGATGCGGTAGCGGTCGGCGTAGGAACCGGCGTGGTTGACTGGATGCGGTCGAAAGCAGCTTTGATGAAAGCCACGCCAGGGCTAACAGTGCGTGAATCGAGTCCGCCATCAGCATGACCAGCGCTGGAGTCGAGATGGATCTCAGAAACGGCTCCCCGGGCGTGGACAGCGTCATACATCTCTTGAGATTGAGGATACGCGACGGTACAATCCTGTCGGCCGTGGGCAAAGTAAAAAGCCGGCAAAGTTTTAATATTCTGAACGTAGCCCACCAAGTTGGCAGCACTCAACAAAGATGAATTCTGGATTGGTCCACCCAGCCAAATCGACTCAGGCGAGTCTCCGGCGACATGGTCTTGATAATCACTGCAGTATGAAGCAGCCTGCTCATTCATGGTGCCGAAATCGGTCGGACTATACAAACTGACAACGGCTTGGACTGCGCTGCTTTGGCCGCTGTTGCCTAGGTTACCGCCGTCAAACGTGCTACTCTGGTCGCCAGTAACCGCCAGGGCGAGAGCCATATAAGCGCCAGCCGATCGGCCCCACGCCGCAAACCTGTCGGTATCAAGTCCGTACTCGGCGGCATGTGCCCGCAACCAGCGTACGGCTGCTTTGACATCCTGCACGCCAGCCGGGAAGCGCGCATCACCACTCAGCCGGTAATTCAGGTTAGCGACTGCCCAGCCCTGACCGCGGAGGGCATCAACGTTATACATCTCGTCACTTTTATCGCCCTCCATAAAAGCGCCACCATGAATGTTGACGATCACAGGAACTGCCCGTCCGGTTCGAGCCGGCAAATACAGATCAAGTTTTTGGGCGCTGTGTGCCGTCGCATACGATAGGTTATAAGCTTCTTGGGCCGGCGCCACTACGCCTGTTGCTGCTCGCAGGTTATATACAATCACGCTGCCAACCAGTACCACTGCCACCACCAAAAGCACGGCAAATTTCCGGTTAAATGACAATCGCTGGCGCTGATATTGGTTCGAAGGTTTTGGCGTCATGGTCTTTTTAGATTGGTTCGTTTTGGTCATTCGCTCACAAATAAGGCGGCCGCCACAATACCGGCTAGCACTATGCCAGCAAACTGGACGCCTTGTTTACTCATCTGGCGGGCCGGCTGTTTGCGGCTTTCAAGATAGGCAATCAGAACCAGCAGCAAGCCAAATTTTATGCCCAAAGCCATCTGGTTGATATCCTCACGCTCCAGTCCGGCCAATACAAGGCCGCTCAGCAGCTGCCATCGCGCGCCCCAGAGTACCCAAGGAGTTACCCGATACGCTCCCGAACCCCATTGCGTCATGAGTCCGCCGACCACAGCCGCAAAACCTAAGAGGTGGGTATAAAAAACGAGATGTTCAAGTAGCTCCATAGTCCTCAGTATAGCACCGCTTATGGTTATTCTAGTCAATCATAAGCGTATACGACCAAGGCCTTGAGGGCTATACCCTGTTTGCTCAACGCTTCAGTAATCGCTCCACCCGCGCTGTCGTCGAAGGATGGGTCGAAAATAGGCCGGCCAGGCCTTCGGCATGAAACATATTCATAAACATCAGATGGGCCGTGGCCTCCTGGGTGGGTGAGGGCTGAAGGTTGGCCATACGGGGCTTAAAACTCTCAAGTTTCTGCAAGGCGCTGGCCAGCTCTTGGCTGCTGCCCACCAGCTTGGCCCCATGGTCATCGGCCATAAACTCCCGGTTGCGCGACACGGCCATTTGGATCAGCATGGCCGCCAACGGCGCAATAATGAACATCGCCAAGCTACCGATGGGGTTACCACTCCCTTCTTCGTCGTTGCTGCCAAACAGTCCGCCCATCCAAAAAGCCATTTCTGCGAGCATCGATATGGCTCCGCCCATGGTAGCAGCAATGGTGGAAACCAGCATGTCCCGGTTTTTCACGTGGCCGAGTTCGTGGCCAAGCACGGCCTTGAGTTCAGCCTCGTCAAGCAGATCGGTGATACCGCGAGTAACGGCCACCACAGCGTGCTTGGGTGAACGCCCTGTCGCAAAGGCATTGGGGATAGGAGTATCCACGAAATACAATGCCGGCATCGGCAGACCGTCGGCCTTGACGAGTTCCTCAACCATATCTTTGATGAAGCCGAAGCGTTTGGTATCAAGCGGCTGTGCCCCTTGCATTTTGAGTACCAGACTGCCCGAAAACCAGTACATGCCAAAATTCATCACTGCCGCCAGCCCCAGAGCTAGGACTGCCCCACTGCGGCCACCCATGAGGTAGCCCACCCCCAGGAACAAACCGGTCAGCACCGCCATTAATAAAGTAGTTTTGGCAATTGAAGTTACATATCTCATACATTTACCTCAGATGGTTAATGGTCGCGTCAAAGTCGGTTAGCGGGGTAATCTCCGCTAATAATTGCTGGAGGCGGCGGGTTTTAGTAGAACCCAGCTTATGTTCGATCCGCATGGCCAGATCGTGGTACCGTTGCCGCACAGCCGCCACCAAATCCTGGCCAGCCGGCGTCGCTCGCACCAATTTGGAGCGCTTGTCCTGACCGGCTGTCCATTCCAGAAAGCCCCGGGTGTGGAGATCGGTCACGAGCTTAGTCACTCGCGGTTTCGTCACATGGAGAGCTGCGGCGACGTCACGCATTTGCAGGGGTCCAAAAACCGATATAACCTTTAAGCACCTCATTTCGGCATCGTGCAACAGCTCCGCAGAGCGACTTGGTGGTTCTGCTAGATAGTAGCTTGTCATGACTACTTCAGCCAAAAAATCACTAAGCTGTGACACTGGTATATCAGGCTTCTTCATAGCCAATAGTTTACTCTAGTTAACTAAAAATTGCAACCATAAGCGCAAGCTGACGGCCATTTTGACGGCATCTTCTTGCTCTGGCAGTATCTCCGCATCGTTGAGAGGCTCTTACTGACTGATACCTCTAATCTAATCCTTTGCCTGGCATAATGCCAGCAGTTTCACTGTAGTATGAGCGTTGCGGATGGTCACAAGATGGTATGCCGGGGTGCCAACCATCCGACTGTAGCGTGTGCGGTTAAAGTTAGCAAAGGTTGTTGTCCAAAAAATAATAGGCCCCGCTGCCGCCACCGACTCATATTCAGACTTGGCTTCACCCACAATGTCCATTACCTGAACGGTCGTGGCCGGGGCAATCACAAAAATGGCATTGTTTTTGGCTGTCGGATCTTGGTTCCACCAGGTGGGTGCTTGCTCCATGGCAGCCGCAAATTCATCAGCCGAAATCACGGCGCAAGCAATTGGCCAGCCGAAACGTTGCTCCAGGACAGCTGTCACCTTTTGGACCAAGGCTGCATCAGCTAAGGTAGCAGATTCAAAAATGACGTTTCCGGAATTGATATAGGTTGACACTTCGGCAAACCCGGCCCCCTCGAAGCATTGCCTCAGATCGGCCATTGGTACTGCATGCTTACCGCCGACATTGATGCCGCGCAACAGGGCCAGATATTTCATGAGGATTGCTGGAGGGTTTTGAGGTCACGCATAATCTGGCTGCCATGGCCCAAAGGCGTCACGCGACCATAGACTTTGACGACCTGGCCGTGAGGATTGATGATGAACGTTTTGCGTAACGTACCTTCATGGCCAAACATCTTTTTGCCCCAGGCGCCATAGGCATCCATGACCGAATGGCTCGGGTTCGATAACAATCGAAAATTAAGGTTATGTTTAGCCGTAAACCGCTCATGACTCGAGCTGTCATCCTGGCTGATCCCTACAATTTCTGCTCCTAAATCTACCAGGTCTTCGCGGGCGTCACGTAGGCTGCAGGCCTCGACGGTACAGCCGGGAGTGTCGTCTTGGGGGTAAAAATAGAGCACCAGCCATGTACCAGCGTAGTCAGCCAAGCTGACCATCTGGCCATCGGCGGCTGGCAGTCTAAAGACGGGGGCGGGGTAGGGCAGAACTGTCGTTTCACTCATAATGGTACCTCTTCAGGTAAGTATAACAGTTATAATTCAACGTAGCCTTCGTAGTAGTCAAAGATAATATCAGCTGATCCCACTCCGGACTGGTGCAACCCGTCACCCATGGCCGACACAAAGTACTGGGTGCCAGACAAGTAAAACAGGGCATTCTGGGGCGCTAAGCGGATCACCTCAACGGCCGTCAGCCACGTCGGCCGCACCACGTCATGCCGGCTGCCAACCAACCCTTTATACGCAAAATCATCGAGCAGTGCCCTTTCCTCAGGTCGCCGCGCCCACCACACCGACACGTCGCGGCTTGCATGGCCCCCCTGTCGGCCGATTTCCGCCAAAGGGCTCAAAGCCGAAGCAATTCCAATGCCCTGGGCAACAAACACCAAGGGCTTATCAATATCCGCCGGCAGTACGGCAAAGCCAATCGGCTCAGTCATGGCCGCCGGCGCGCCAGGTTCCAGAGCCATGAGCGCCCGCTTGTACAGGCTGCCAGGTTTCTCGAAGCGCATCATAAATCGCAAATCTCGTTCCGTGGGATGCGACACCAAGGTAAACGTCCGCGACTCAATGTGGGTTTGCTTGCCACCAGCGTCGGGTACTGCCACTTCAAAATCGGCGTACTGGCCAGGGGTAAATTCCACTCGCTGTTCAGGCCGCCAGCAAAACTCCCACACTCCGGGCACGAGCTCAATCTTTTGCACAAACGTCACAGCAATCGGCGCCTTCAAGCCTTCCCCCTTCATTGCTTCAAGCTGAGGTTAAAGCCAGTATTACCCGTTTGATCAAAGCCTGAGGCAGCGGCTTGTCGAGCCCGAACCACAGTGTCCCCTTACCCTTCACGTACGGCTTCAGCTCGGCCGCCAAGGCCTCATCATGGGGTACCGGGTAAATCGCCAGGTGGTCATTCCAGCCCGAGATAAACACCCGTGCCCGCTTGTCATCAATTTTGTAACCCAAAATGCCGTAGCTCACCAATTCCCGCGCTCCCGGCAGCAACTCTTTCACCAGGTTCCGCAATTCATCAAACTGCGGCCGGGTTGCCTCGGGCACTTGCGCCACGTAGTCTTCAACGGTTACAGCCTTGCCGGCTGGCCCGGTACCCCGACGGTAAATGTCCTCGAGAATTTCCCGCAAAATTCCCAAATCGGCATCAGCTAAGTTATTCAGATATAAGCAACCCACCCCAGTTTTGTGTTTGCCCAACCGTGCCAGCTGCTGGCCATACCGGTCAAAACCACCCTGGATATACAAGGTGACAGCTGCTTTGCGCGGGCTAAACGCCAATTGTGGCATATCGCCCTCGCGGCCGCTTTCATATTTGTAATGGTACGAACCAAAACCAATAATGCTCGGTCCCCACATCTTGGGCGCCAAACTACTTATGTCCTGCATAATTTCCATGAGTTGGTGCGCCTCGGTCCGTCGCTGAGGACTCACCCCCTCCAGAAATTGGTCAACAGATACTGTCGTTGGTTGGGTTGTATGCTCTGCCATTATTGGCGATTATAACTGATTTTTAGCCCCAATTTACTGCTACAATGGTCAGACCATTGCTCAACGACCATTAACTAAAATTTGGAGGCCACAATGGCAGTCAAACTTAATTCCTACATTGGCTTTAACGGCGAAGCCAAAAGCGCCATGGAGTTCTACAAATCGGTCTTCGGCGGCGAAGTGTATTCAGATACGTTTGGCGCCTTCAAGGACAAAGGTGGTATGCCGGTAGCCGATGAAGATACCGACAAAATCATGCACGCCTACCTCAAAGGCGACCACGGCATCGAACTCATGGCTGCAGACGCCCCCACAGGTATGCCCCTCGATAGTGGTTCACAAATGAGCCTGTCGCTCAGCGGCGATGATGAAGCGCTATTGCGTGGCTACTGGGACAAACTCAGTGAAGGCGGCCATGTCACCATGCCGTTAGACAAAGCTCCCTGGGGCGATACCTTTGGCATGCTCACCGACCAGTTCGGCATGAAGTGGATGGTGAACATCGGACCGGTCCAGAATGGCTAAGCAATGCCAAAGTTGCGGCATGCCCCTCCAAACCAAAAAAGCCGGTGATTGCCGCGGCACCGAGGCCGGCGGTGCAAAAAGTGAAAAATGGTGCAAACTCTGCTATGTAGACGGCCAGTTCATCGGGCCGGATTGCACCCTAGCTGATATGAGAAAAATTGTCGACGATGCCCTCAAAGAGCAGGGGAGTGGCCGTCTCATGCGCTGGCTGGCCCAGCAGCAACTACCCCACCTCGAGCGATGGAAGGCGCAAAAGCGCTCATGAACGAAGCCATCAAAGCCTACAACCATACCCAAACACCCTCAGACCAAGCCATCTGCGACTCGCTGGCCGATCAGATTAACCAAGCCCTGCCCCAGGCTGAATCCAAGATCTGGCATGGCTCACCCGTTTGGTTCCTGGATGGCAATCCGGTTGTCGGCTACGCGGTCAGAAAGCAAGACGTGCAGCTGTTATTTTGGAGCGGCCAGTCGTTCGACGAACCCGGTCTCAAGATCTCGGGCAGCTTCAAAGCCGCCCAAGCCCTCTACGCCGATGTAACCCAAATCAACTCAGCCGACCTCAAGCGTTGGCTCCACAAAGCCGAAACCATCCAATGGGATTACAAAAACATCGTCAAGCGCCGCGGCGTGCTCGAGCGATTAAAGTAACTCCTGCGCTATCTAAGCCCTGACGCGCTAGCTGCCCAGCCGTCACCAACGTATACTGGTAACCATGGATACTCGTAGTTGGTATGAAGCACTCGCTAAGCCGTCATGGGCGCCTGAGGTGGCGGTTTTTGGCCGGGTGTGGACTGCCATTTACCCTATCATTTTTGCCGTCAACATCTACGTATTGGCTAGATTTCTCGGAGGCAAGCTACCGCTGGCCGCTGCCCTACCGTTTTGGCTCAACCTGGCGGCCAACTTTGCCTTCACGCCCGTCCAGTTTGGCCTCAGAAACCAGCTCCTCTCGTTGCTCGTCATCGTGCTCGTGGAAGTCACCATCATCTGGAGCATGGTAGCCATCTGGCCGTACCACAAATGGGTGGCCTTGGCATATGTGCCGTACCTGGTATGGGTATCAATCGCCACTGCCCTGCAATATCAAATATGGCGCCTGAACTAGCTAGCCCCATGACAGAACCAGAACGAAAATTTTGCTACCTCTGGCTAACTTGCAGCAAAGGCGAAGAACGCCAAATCGCTCAAAGACTGCTCGCCAAACATCTCATCAGTTGCGCCAAATTCGTAGCCGTGAGCTCCATGTATTGGTGGCAGCACGAGATCGAATCAGCTGATGAAATAGCCATAATCATGGAATCAGCCGAAGACCTGTTTGACGAAATCGAAGCCGAGGTCGCCACAATCCATAGCTACGACACCTTCGTGCTGCAACTTCTGCCCGTCGCTCGCATCAATCGGTCCGCCGCCAAGTGGATGAACGAAAGCCTAAAGGCGCCTTCTCGCCGCTAACGCATGAGGTAAAATAGCCCCATGACCAAAGTTACCCTCTCCGAAGGCACCGTCCACCAGCTCCCCGACGACTTGCGCCGGGCCCTTGCGGCCGCGCCGGGCGCCATTGCCGCCTGGGAGAGTCTCACGCCCCTGGCTCGCAACGAGTGGATCTGCTGGAACACCGAAGTCAAGCAGGAAGCCGCCCGACGCAACCACATCCAGCGTACCGTCACCGAACTCCAGGAGGGCAAGCGCCGCCCGTGCTGTTGGATTGGCTGCATTCACCGCACCGACAAGGCCATCAGCCCGTCCGTTGCCGGCATATTGGCCAAGCGGGCCAAGGCCTAAGCTAGGCTAAGCACTCCTCAGCCAGCTCCGGAAACGCGCATTTGATAATCGGAAAAAATTATTATATAATTTGCGGCGCTGAGGATTCCTCGCACATCCTGTCCATCCGTACCTCGAGAACGGAGCCCGTCATGGCCCCACAACAAACAAGCTGGCCGCGACAAGCAGCTACCAAGATTGGCCAATGGGGCGACTCAGTTCGGCAAACCCCCGACCGGCCCTACACCACAGACCGCTGGGTTACGCGGGTCTATCACTGGGTCGAGCGCCAGCGCGGCCAACGCTTCAAGCCTGAGGGCGTCCGCGATAGCCGCTGCCACATCGGCGAAGTCGTGATGTTCCAGGCTCCGTACTGGGCTATCCGCCGCTTCATGGCTCTCGGGCCGAGCTACAGTGGCACCGTGCTGCGGCGCAGTTTCGACAACGTCAAGATCCCGGTGCCACCACTAGTGCTGCTGGCCGGCCTCATCGGCTTGAGCATCTGGCTATTTGAGCTGGCCGCGGTCTGGGTGTTGGCAGTTGCCTTCAACCTGCTGTACATGGCCCTAGCCGCTACCGTGGTACACGATTTGTACGCCACGCTAGCCGAAAAGCCGGATGAGACCAAGTTCTGGTCGGCTTTCCGCGACGCAGAAGACACCTATTCGAGCGGGCCGCTCACCCTGCTGTTCTTCGTGGGGATCGTCGAAGTCATCGCGCTCGGGTTGGTGGTCATGCTCGTCGCGGCATGCCTGATCACGATCCTCTGGATCGTCGATGAAATCGGTGTGGGCCGGGGTCTGAAACGCCTCCTCACGTGGCATCCAGCCACGCGGGGGCTGCGTTGGCTCAGCACCTGGTTCATGCTGCTGCTCGCCAGCCTTGCCTATGCTCAGGTAAGTTGGATCGGCTTGAGTTTCTGGGTCCGGATATGGCATAACGTCATCGACTGGCTGGCGGCCAGTTGGCAGATCACGCTCTTGCGGGTAGCGCTCGGCGGAATCGTGGTTGTATCGATCATCGCCCTGGTGATAGCGGTCCGTGCCATTGTCGAAGCCATCGAGCGCCGGTACCAAGCCGCGACAGCCATCAACGCGCAGGTCTCCGACCAGCATTCGGCCAGCCAGCCGCTCACCGCCGTTGACCGTGGTCTACTTGGCTTCGCCGGTGCAGCCAAATGGTCCGGCCGAGTTCTGCTTGGCGTGCTGGACTTCTTCGTCCTGCTCTGGACGGCCCTCACGGCCGCCAAGAAGACGATTTGTCCACTCATTGAGGTCGAGCCTGACCCGATCCCCTTGGCACTCCAGCCATCGGGCACAACCGAACCGGCCGAGGAGCCAGCCGAAAGCCACGAGTCGGACGACCAAGTCACTGAACATCGGTATGCGGTAGTCGTCTACCACGATCACGGCACCATCGACCAAACGTTCGACTGGACGGCAGCCAGCCGGCCTGGGGACACCATGAGTTCGATCATGACCCGTCTCGTCCAGGATAAGTCCGCCAACCTGCCGGAAGATTGGTATCTGGACCGGGTCATCCACCTGATTCGCCTGACCGAGCACGTCGGCACCATTTGGAGGTGGGAAGGCAGACAACCTGTACCAACGGTTTTGCCCGTACCGGCAAACTGAAACGCGACCAACTCGCCCCGTAAGGGCGGCACAGACGTTTCGTGAGAAACGGGGCCGTTCTTACGGGGCGTCTGTGCGTTTCGGCTGATTAGCCTTAAATGTCTTCTCCACTATCAGGCTAAACTCAACTTCAGCATCAGGAAATCCGCACCCCTCGTTACGTAGGCAAAAGCAAGCAACATGTTCCTGGCTCCGCGTAGTGAACGATGTTAGAACTGCAATTAATGCTTAAAGCTTAGGTTTATCTAGTGCTTGAACTCCTAAAAAGCTCTCTTTGCGGAGCGCCTCTATTACTCCGCGCAAAAGATAGCTATTTGCAAACGCCAATACATACGACCTACCCTTATCCGATATCCTACTACGCGAGTCGAGAGGCAGTAGTAAGCCAGCATCCTTAAGTTTCCTGATCTCTCTTGATCTACCAGCTGAGACCTGTTTGGGCATTAAATGGTGAATATCACCAGCATTAATAACCATTTTCTTTGCGGCTATTTCGAGAATGTCGGCCTGTAGAGCGCCTAGGCTCTTATTATTTCTGCATGTGGTTATTGCAGGGATAAGAATTCGATTTACTAAATAATTCATATCAAGTAAGTTATCAATCTTATTGATTTCCTCTAACAGCCCAGACAGAACGTAACCGGACCATTCAAGGATTCCGCCAACGTCGCCCTTATCCGCCAGAGCGAGCATTGAATAGTATTTATCACGATCAATGCAAAAAATTGCGGTTGGGTTGAGGATTCGCCCCTCGGATACATTAAATCCTTGCTTTATAAGCATTGCATATGTTAGAAGCCGAACTACACGGCCATTCCCATTACCAAAGGGATGGATCCAAGCAAAACGATGATGGCTGATTGCCGTATTTAAAAGCAGATACTGCTTATCTAAGGAGGCATTTATAAAGTTAACCAGCTCATCCATATAGCTTTGAACCTGTATATGGGATGGGGGGCGATGCTCTGCGTGCTTGATGCTCACATCATGACCCCTATATTGCCCTGGCGTTCTATCGCCTTCACCTTCCGGGTATGGCTTTAGATCGGAAACAACAATTTTATGAAGCTCACGGATAAAAGCGTGATCAAGCGTAGATCCGGGCCGAATATTCTCGTCCACAAAGTCCATCGCCTTTTCCATGTTTTCGATTTCTTTTGAGGACTCATCCTTAGGAGTCGACCCTTCAATTTTTTGTTCCACAATCTCCGAGAGGGTAGTATTGTTGCCTTCAATCCGGACCGAGCCAAGACTTTCTAGTAGCTGAAAGATTTCCTTAAGCTGGAAGAACACAGCGGGGTGAACGCCGCCGCCAAGCCTCTTATTTCGTAAGGAATCCAACTCGATGATTGTTGACGTAAGACTTGAACCAAATCCGGGATCAACCAGACGAAGATCATGATGGTTAAATGTAGACACGTTTAGTAGCGATTCTTATTTACTCAATGGTAGCATACTATTTGTAGTAACACAAGTTGTTTAATTAACAAATAGAATGAAGATTGATTAACAAAATAAGATACAGAATATGGATTATTATTATCAATAACGAGAGATTGTAATTAACAATCCAGAAATACTACAATAACCATGTAGATAAATTGCTGTTAATTAGAACGAATAAAAGTAAATAAAAAAATGAGACCTAAACAGTCTCATTTTTAAACATAAGTTCTTTGGCTCCCCATCCATGATTCAATCAGGAACCTGTCGTTTGAGTATCAAGTCGACGATAGCTACCTTAAAGATTTGATGCGACGGCTTGGGTTGACGCGGGGCAAACTTGCGCGCCCCGCGCCACAGGCGATCTAATGCGGAAGGGCCGTCAGATCGATTTTGGCAGCCAGCTGATCGTAGTCTGGCCGCGATGCTGTCTTGAGGCGCTCGGCAAATTCCCGTGCCCGAATGTCCTCGTAAACCACCTCGGATACATTACCCGCCATGGGTCTCAGCAGATCGACGGTTCGCTCAAAGAATTGAGCGCCGCTCTTGGCATTGCCCACTCCAAGATAGCCGTGAGCCAGTAGGCCGTAAATTTGAGCCAGCCGTCGTTTCTGTCCGTCCTGTTCGTTCGCCTGGAAAATAAGGCCCACGCACGACCAAAGCGCCGTAATTGCCTCGGAATGCTGCTCCCGAACTAGGCGCAGGGCCGCCAAGTGCAACAGAGCCGTCATTTCGTAGAACCAATGGCCTTCTTTGCGAATCGTGGCCAAACCTCGATCAAGCCACTGTTCGGCCTTGTCGTAATCCTGCACTTCCAGGTAGTGCAACCCGATCTTAGACTCCGTGATACCCAGCTCAGCGTCAGCCCCGCTACCACGCAGCGCCTCTTCGCTTTTCTCTAGCCACTCGATGGCTTTGTCATGCTCCTTGCGATAAGCATAGGCGATGCCAATATCCCGATAGACGCGCCCCACACCAGCTTCATTGCCTGTTTCATAGTGAAGCTGAGCCGCCTTTTCAAGCGTCTCGATGGCAGCGTCAATGTCGTTCTCGACCTTGTAGCTCACTCCGACCATATGCCAGCACTCGGCTGCCCGTTGCTTTTCGCCAGCCTCTAGGAACAGGGCAGCGGCTTGCTTGTATTTCTCGACAGCCGCCAAGCCTTGACCATTGTTGCGAAGGTCACCAGCTTGTTTTTCGAGCAGCTCGGCTTGGTGGATTTGATTCATGAAATTCCTCGCTTAGGTAGATGGCCTAATATTCAGTTTAACCCAAAAGATTTGCTAGCCTAGACGGCTGAAACGATGCAAGTCGGACAGCTCACATCGCCCTTCCATTCGATAGCTGAGTCGGCTTCATGGAAGGTAAAGTGGTCGAGGCCACGAATTGGTATATGACCCTCCTGGTTGAGCTGCATGATACCCGTTTTCTGCCATCCGCCCTCGCGCGGAATTTCAATCGGCGCAACCACCACCCGCCAGAGCATAGAAATAATCGATCGCTCGGCATCGCCAGCGGTCTCAGGCGCCAACCCAGCACTATTGATACCCGTAAAGTAACCGAGATGGTTAAAAGATGGGCCGCCACTCATTGAATGCAGAATCTCATATGGCACCTCGATTACAGGCGGCTGGGCACTCGATGCCCTCTCGAAAAGATGACGCCCCGTAATTGGACCTGCGCCATCATGCATCACGAGAGTATGGCGGGTCTTATTGCCCTCCAGGCGAACATTGGCTTCGTCCAGTTTTCCGACATAGTCGAGGGAAGACATCATGGTTCCTGACCGAGGCGGATGCAAGTCTATCGTAAGGCGAGGTAAGTTATCGACGTCCTCGTGGGGCAATGGCCCATCAATTGCCTGGGCCGTCAAAATCGCCAGGTCCGAATTTGGAACCATATGTATCTTGCCTATTCTCCATACCAGTAATTGCTTATCCTTGAGAACATGTAGCAGGTCAACCTCGAAGGTCACATTCGTATCCGATTCGAGCATGCTTAGCTGCCTTGCCATACCCATATCAATAAAAGCCTTCTCGACTACGTGCTTCGCCGTGATAAAAATCCCAGGCGCCAGGTAGGCAGCCGATCCGACAACCTCGTTAACACCTCTTATCCTGTGAGCTAAAACCAAACAGACGAGCTGTTTGTCGCTCTCGAAATATTTGCTCCAGTCGCTCATGCGAACCTTTCAGCGCGGAAAGACGCGACTAAAGACCTTTAAACAAATGCTCTAGGCTCATGCCGAGCGAGTTTGCAATCTTAACCAGCGTCGATAGGGTAGGCTTCCGTCGGCCCTGCTCGATGAAGCCCATGTGGCTTCTATCAATACCGCTGCTAGCCGACAACTGCTCCTGAGACATGCCGCGTTCTTTACGGGCGGCAACAATACGCTTGCCTACCTCGGAATAAACAACATCAACAGATAGTGGCTTCATGCATCAAGCGTATTGCTTACATAAGTAAGCCGCTACTGACAAATGTCAGAGTTTAGTATATAGTTGCTGACATATGTAATCAATTAAGGAGAACGTTAATGAGCGAATTACTCAGGCAGAATATGACAATATGCCCACCAAATGGCGGACTCAGCAAAAGGACCACGAGAAGAAACTAGCCCGCCTCACCCAAGCCGACGAAGAGTATTATCTGACCGTTTCTTATCTGATGGACATTGCCGCACGCGGCAGCGAACTATTTATGGCCGCCGAACCAAACGAAAAGCGAGAGTTAATCGGTTTGCTTGGTCAGAACCTGTTATTGGACGGTAAAACCATCCAAATTAGCCTCAACAAACCGTTCGATGCTCTCGCCTCGTGTCGTAATGATAATAACTGGCTCCGGGGACTGGATTCGAACCAAGTGTTTCTACCACCTAAATTTTAGGCTCGCTTTACTTTAGCTTACATCTGTAAAATATCAAATAACATTATACCCCTTGTCGGCTGTAAACTCTATTTGTTCGTAGACGGCACTTGGCTGGCCATAGTATTTAGCCCACTCTTTATCGCCATATGAAAAGTGCCACCACTCACCGTCAAAAGGAGCGAAGCCGACTTGCATCATGACCTTACGGAGCAGTTGCCGATTACTTTGCGCTTCTTCGCTGATGAATGGCGAAAAAGTAAAAGAATCTTTAACAAACTCCCAAATCAGTGTGCCCATATCTAGCGGCTTTCCATTTTTAGTTATTTGAATATCTATGGCCCCGCCTGTAGGGTGACCGGCAATTTCAGGGACTGCAATTAACTGGTGAGTGGCTTGTAGCAACTCTCTGCCTGTAAATTCTTTTTCCAACAGTTTTTTGTATTTCAAAAACAGTTTTTGCTGGATACTTAGCGCCCTGTAGCCGTAGACCACCTGAAGTTGAAGTTCAGGATTGTTTTTCGCCAACAGATTCGCCGCCTTAGTCAGTTTTGCTAGTACACTTTGTCGTACAAAAATTAAGTCACCGGTATATACCCGCATGTCATTGTTTATTGGCTTAGTTGTTAGTTTTTTAGTCGATGTAATGGGTACCAACTTTTCTTGTATCGGTTTAACAGGTACGCCAACCAAATCGGCGTACCTGACCATTTTATTTTCGAGCGATTTATAGGTTGCTTGTTTACTCATGACAAACTCAATTCACCGTCGTACAGGACGGCGACTTTGCCAGCGATATTAGAGGCAACCACTTCGCCTGAAGCACTATCTATGGCAGCTTCGGTTGTAATGCGTTCACCTGATGGCTGAATGACTTCAAGCCTCTGGTTTTGCTTAGTATCTATAGCGGAGGCAACTCCTATAGCGCATGTACCGCTACCACATGCCGTCTCATCAAAAACAGTATTTACTTCTTTAACCCAGACACCAAATTCAGCCTTTTTGCTAGTCCTATCGTAGTAGGTCACGCCAACAGCAGGTTGTCCGGCCAAGTCATATTTATTTTGCTCTAGCAGCTCAGTAAGCAGTTCGCGCGGTGTTCGGTCTTGTTGCAGCGTTGCATCTGTAACTACCAGCTGGGCAATACCATCAAGCCGCACAAGAGTTCCTTCTGCAACTTTAGAGGTCAGGCCTCCATTTTGTGGTAGTGGCATTTCAACTGCAATTACCCTATCTCTGACACTGAAGTTAAGTGGCCTATCTACGCCTGACACTTCAATCATGCCCTGGTAATCTTTTCCTTCCGTAATGAGCTGAATGACGCTGCGCGTGGCATTGCCACAAAACTCGCCGCCAAACATTTCTACCCGAGCAATCGCTTCCTTACCTTTTGGCAAGGTAACAAAACAGCACTGCTCAACTTCCGGTTGTTCGGCTTCTTGGTTCTTCCAAGCTGCCATGACTAGCGAGTTTAGTTCTTCTCTGTCGGTGTTTAACATTTGGTCAAAAACGACAGCAGTAGTGTTACCAGACGGGTAAACAATGGCCGCACGTTTTAGTGACTTAGGCTTTTCCATCTCATTCTCCTTAAGGTTCTTTATTAGGTAGACACGCTCATCAAGGGCGAGCTTTCCATCTTGTCGTGTTTGGGCAACGACTTCAGTTATTGGCTGGCCGACAAAGCCTTCTGAGCTATAGAGCCCAATGGCCTTGTCATTACGTGTAGTTGTGCGTATCTCTAGAGCGGTAGGCTCTCGGTCAAGTGCTTTTTCAATCAGGGCTCTTAGAGTTCGACGGCCAAGCCCTTGTCCCTGTCTACGCGGGTCAACCGCGAGCTCTTCGATGTAGTAGACGCCTCTGGCTTTCATGAATCCACCAGCTAATGCGATAACTTCATCGTTGGTTTGACCGGTCACAAGGTCACCGTTTTTATCCAGAATGTACTGCAAGGCATCTACCGCTTCTGCATCGGTGAAAGCCTCGTCGTATGGTGGATTTCCAAAAGCTCTTTGGTAAGTGCCGATCGCAGTATTGACTTGTCTTTGACTTAACTCGGCTATATCTGTCACTGGCACAATTTGTAGTGCCTCGGTATATTCAATTCTCATAGTTCTATCCTTTATTGATTAACTTCTTCAAATACAAAAACGCCAGCTTCGTGCTGGCGTCTATCGTTTATCTGAAGTGACTATTTAATCAGCACGGGCTGGCGGAATATGTGAATGGTGGTGACTAACGGTTTGTAAGGCGGCTTGGTAGCCGTTACAACCGTTTTGCAACCACTCACTAATGCGGGCAACGGTGCGACTGCTTAGCTTTGTTGTAGCAACGATTTCTGCATATTTTTTGCCTTCTGTAAGCATGCGGGCGGCTTCAAATCGTGCGCTAATCTCCACAATCTCTTTTTCGGTCATAACATCACGCAGAAAGTTCTGCATTGTAGATTCATCAGGGATAGCAAGCAACACCTCAACCAATTGTTGGGCATTAACATCCTTCCATACTTTACTTACATCTTGCGACATGAATGACAGTTTACCAAAGTAAAGTGAATTTGTCAATAACTTCTTTGCAAATCAATCGGTCATGGAACCCGGTCACCTTTCCCGCTGCTTGGTTGCTATAGGGCTTTACAGTCACTTTCGGAACCAGATTACGGAGGCAAGTTGACTAATTACGATCGTTTTTCCGGTTCCAACCGATTCAGAAGGTATAGGAACCGGACTCGAACTTATTGACAGGGGTAAATTTTTAAGAAGTAAACTCTAAAAATAAAGAAAGACCGGTCTAGGACACCAGTCTCACCTCTGTTAATGCTTGATTTGGCTCCGGAGGTCGGGCTCGAACCGACGACCCAACGGTTAACAGCCGTTTGCTCTACCACTGAGCTACTCCGGAATATGTGGTACGTCCCAGATTATAACTTTGACCTATTGTCCGGTCAATGGCGCAAGCCGGTAAATAGTATCGTCGCCGGTCCGCACTGTGCCTCGGCCGTCGCGGTTGGACGTCAGCACATACAGCGCTCCGTCAGGCCCCTGAATCACGTCGCGCAACCGGCCCACATTCAGTTCACTCAGCTTGGTGGAGCTGATAACGCTTTGGCCATCGGCGCTCAAATCCAGGTCGTACAACCCAGTGCCGGCTAGCCCCGTTACCAACAAATGGCCTTTCAACTGCGGAATAAGTGAGCCGTTATAAAACGAGATGCCACTAGGGGCGATCGCCGGCGTATACACCTTCAAAGGACTCACATATTTACTATCAGTCCGCGTGTGACTGACGACCGGCCAGCCGTAATTGGCGCCGCGGGCAATCAGGTTGATCTCGTCGCCACCAGGATCGCCGTCCCAGCCTGATGGCCCATGCTCACTGGCGTACAACCGGCCGGTACCCGGTTGCCAGGCTAGCCCTTGAGGGTTCCGGTGGCCGAGCGTCCAAATGGGGGAGCCGGTATAGGGGTTGTCGGCCGGAATGCTGCCGTCGGGGTTCACCCTCAGGATTTTGCCGCCCAGGCTGGCCTTGTCTTGGGCCTGGGCTCGCTGGCTGGCGTCGCCGGTCGTAATGTAGAGTTTGCCATCTTCGGGTCCAAAGCCCAGCCGGCAACCAGCGTGGTTGGCCGCCGCCGGTATACCGTCGATCACGGTGGTCATGGGGCCAACGCTCGTTCCGCGGTCCTCAAACCTCACCACTTTGTCGCGGTAAGCGCCGGCCGATTTGTAGGCATAGCAGGCGTACAACAGCTTGTTTGAGCCGTAAGCCGGGTCTTTGGCCAGGCCCATTAGGCCTTCTTCGCTGACGTTTGAGATGTCGCCCAAAGTAAACAGCGGAGCCGGCAGCAACTTACCATTTTCGATTACCCGTAGCCGCCCCGCCCGCTCGGTCACCAACGCCCGTGAATCGCTGGTAAATAGTAGACTCCACGGCACCACTAGGTCTTGCACCCAAGGTTTGGCCGCCACGGCCACCGGTGAGGGCACTGGGGTAGGGGAAGTCGGCACCAGCGACGCCGTCGGCCCCGGAGTCATGAGCGGCAATGCCAGGCCCTCGCGCCGGACCCACCAGGCACCAGCCGCCAACACAGCAGCCACCACGAGTACCACACCAAAGCGCCAGGTATCGCGGGGGTGATGGTAGGTCAAGCGTTTCATAAACCCCATTGTACACTGTCGCTTCACCGCCGCCCCCGCCCCCGTGCCCAGCATGAGGGCGGCTGTATGGTGATAACTCTCAGCCGGCTCCCAGCGAATTGAGCGTATAATCCAAGGCATGAGAATCCTAGTCGTCGAAGACGAGCACAAAATTGCCGGCGCCATCAAGCGCGGTTTAGAGCAAGAAGCCTATGCGGTTGACGTAGCCTATGACGGCGATGAAGGCTTAAGCTCAGCCCTCACCGGAGAATACGATGTAATAGTCCTCGACAGAATGCTCCCGGGCTTGCTCGATGGCGTCGATATCATCAAGGAAGTGCGCGCCGAAAACATTAGGACGCCCATCATCCTGCTAACCGCCAAGGACAAGGTGGCCGACAGGGTAGCAGGCCTCAATGCCGGCGCCGACGATTATCTGGTAAAGCCCTTTGCCTTCGAGGAATTACTCGCCCGCATCAGGGCCTTGCTCAGACGCCCCCAAGACGTCGGTTCAAATGTATTGAGCTGCAATGACCTCACCATGGACACCTCAACCTACGAGGTCAAACGGGCCGGCCGCAAGCTGACTTTGAGCCAGAGAGAGTACGCTCTCCTCGAATATCTGCTTCGCAACCAAAACCGGATTCTTTCCAAATCAAATATTATTAGTCACGTTTGGGATTACGACGCCGACATTTTACCCAACACCCTTGAAGTCTATATTGGCTATCTTAGAGCTAAAGTTGACAGGCCGTTTCGGGGCCCCGAACTCATCCATACTGCCCGGGGATTTGGCTACAAGCTCGGCGTCGACGATAATTAATACATGTTTCGCTCAGCCGCCGCCAAATTAACCCTCTGGTACCTGGCACTCATCATGGTGGTGTCAGGGCTATTCAGTGTAGCCCTCTACCAGGTATCAATGAGGCAAATCACCGAAAATGTGCGGCAACAGCGATCAGTATTAAACCGCGGGCCTTGGCCCGACACCTTTGACGATCGCCGCCACGCCCTCAATGATTACCTCGATGCCGAGCTCGATTCGGCCCAAGATCGGCTAGTGAATTGGCTGCTCCTCCTCAATAGTGGCATGCTCCTGCTGGGGGCCAGCGTTTCATACTACCTAGCCCGGCGGACACTCCAGCCCATCCAGGAAGCCATGGAACTACAAGGCCGCTTTACCTCCGATGCCAGCCATGAACTGCGCACACCTCTGACGGCTATGCGCTCAGAGATTGAGGTGGCTTTGCGCGATAAGCAGCTCTCGGCCACCGATGCCCGGGGGCTCTTGGCCTCAAACCTCGAAGAAATTGCAAAGCTTGAATCTTTGTCTGCCGGTTTACTCAGGCTAGCTCGCTCCGAAAACGGCCTCGATCCCAGTGTTATCAAAGCCACTCCAGCCACCGACATCATCAATGACGCCGCCGAGCGATTTGCGGCGGCCGTAGCCACTGCCGGTGTTGAGCTCGAATTGGCCCCTGGTCATCACGGCATCACCGGCGACAAAGACAGCCTGGTAGAGCTGGTCGCTATTCTCATCGATAACGCCATCAAATACTCGCCATCAGGCGGTACCGTCAAAGCCACCAGTTCAGTGTCAGGCCATCACGTCGTCATCACCGTATCAGATGAGGGCATGGGCATACCCGAAGCCGCCCGGGCCCACATTTTCGACCGGTTCTACCGGGCCGATACCTCGCGCGCCCGTGATTCTGGCGAGCAGCCCGGCGGCCATGGCTTGGGCCTGTCGATCGCCAAACGGATTGTCGACCTGCACCACGGTACCATCAGTGTGAGTTCAAAACCAGGCAGGGGGAGTACATTTACCGTAAGGCTCCCCGCTCCGGCCAAACAGCGTACCAGATAAAAGGGCCAAAAATAATCAAAACAACGGCGAGCAGGATACGGCCGATCACCGGCGCCGCATCACGGGCCTGAGTTGTAGGCTGGTCCGGCTCTAAAATAAAAAAATCCCCACTGGGGATGGAGGGCCAATCATCTGATTAGCTGGTCTCCGTCCCCAGTGGGTAGTGCATCTCTTTACCAGGTGTTGCTTCCGCCGCTGGTGCCGCTACTACCTGAACCACTCCAGATAGAACTGCCACCCCAGGTACCGCTGCCGGTTCCCGGGATTTCAACGTGAGGGTAGCTCGGTGTTGAGTAGGCTTGACGCCTTCTCTCGGCTTCTTGGTCTGCCCGCCGCTGAGCAGCCACCCTCTGACGTTCTGCCTCGGCTGCAGCAGCCGCAGCCTCGGCAGCTTCACGCTGTCGTCGGATACGCTGGCGCTCAGCCTCGGCCGCCGCTTCACGTTGGCGCTGGATCTCCAGCACTCGCTCGCGCACCGGCCTAAAAGCCTGCTCAGCCAATGCTGCCGCTCGCTGGGCCGCCTTGATCTTATCGGCCGGCACAGCACCATCATCAGCCACCAGCTGATTGAGATCCTTGAGCGCCTTGTGGGCGGCCTCCAGAGCCTCCTGATCCTCCGGCCTCACATGACTGCCGTGATCCTGTTGGTATTCGCGGGCGTTAGCCACAGCTGCCTGGGCAGACGTTGCCTCATCGATGGCACGCTGTCGCTCACGCTCAGCGACCTGGTGCTCATTCATGACTGCCTTGAAGACCGCGTCGATCCGGAGGTCGGCCTCACGAATCGCGTTAGCTGCTGCCAGAGGATCAAGCGGTTCCACGTGGCACAGTTGCTCGGCTTCAGCCAGCATTTCGGCGACACTCACCAACTCAGCCTTGTGGGCGTCGCCGGCATCGGTGTCGAAATCATGCTCGGCTTTCCGTGCTTGCTCGAGGGCCTGTTGGGCCGCCTTCAGCAAGCGGGGTAGATCGGCAGCCGTGTCGTCAAGGCTTGAGGCCAGTGTCTGAACCGACCGCATCTGCGATTTGACTTCGGCAAGCTGCTTCTCTGCCTGAACCAACTGGCTGTCCGCAGTATCCAGATCGCCGCTAGTGAGACTGGCGGTCGCTGCTTCTAGCTGCTTCTGAGCATCTGCCAGCAAGGCTGTCGATTTGGCACCGTTACCCTTGAGCTGTTCCCAGGCACTCGGTGCATAGGTAGAGCTTAGGCGAGTAATGATGCCAGTGGCTTGCTCAATACTAGCCATAGCTTGGGCAGTTATTGGCTGCAATTTCTGCAACTTGGCCGCAATAGCCTCACGCCGGTCCTTGATCTGCTGTAGTGCAGGCACTAACTGGTCGATCTCAGCATTTGCTAGTTCAAGCAGAATGACGGCAATCACGTCTCTCCCGGCCTGCTTGTGGTCATTGGCTGTCGCCAAGTCTCCTCGCACTTTGTCCAACTTGGCAGCCAGGTCATCGGGAGTCCAGCCTCCCTTGATCAGATCTTGCACCAAGCCAGCTGTCGCAACGTAACGGGCCTGAGACGTCAGCAGTTCAGCAGCACACCGGCTGACTCGGGAGTCAAAATCAGATACATGATCAGAGATCTGGTGCGCCGTCTGCTGCCAGCCAGGCATTCCGGCAGTGAGTACTGGAGCACGAGTGCCCGCTTGTTGCAGACCGGCCGCGGCAGCCTGAAGCTGGTTGAGCCATCCGGGTGCCAGGGGGTGCTCGTCTCGCGACAGTACTTCGACCCTTCTGATGAGCTCAGTCAAGGTCGACTGCAGTCGAGTAGCATCTGCTAATAGCTGCCGGTGACGCCGTCGCTCTCGCATCAAGCGAGACACCCTGTCCCATCCGACGGATATCACGGAGAACAGCACGACGATTCCGATTACCCCCAGAATGATCCTGACGAGCCATTTCAAGGCCGTACCAATCCATGACCAATCAGTCGGTGTCGAGTCTGATCGTGGCGTTTCGGTCACTGGCACTTCGCCGGGAACACCCGCCGGCTCACCTGGAATCGGTGTAATCGGATCTGCGCCAACCGGTGCCGGATGCAGTACTTGGTACGACTGCTGCATGGCAGTCGCCATACCTCGAGCAAATTCGCCCTCTTTGAACAGGGGCGTCATGGTGTTGAGGCGGATACGCTCTTCGGCGCCGCTACCCACCAGAGCCGGACCGAAAGTGTCACCGGCATAGATCGCCAGTTCTCGGTGGCCAGGGTGGTTGGCGGTATCAAGTGACACCATGAAAAACAGCGAGCTGGCGGCCTGGCGCCCCTGAGCGTCCCGCCAGTTTGGGCAGTCGGCAATCGAAGCCGTCAGGGTTGCTCGCAAGCTCTCCCGAACTTTGGGGTATGTTCGCACAACAACGACGGTGCCGGGGGCCAATGTCTCGAGCTGATCGGCCGCACTACTAACGGCGGCAATATCGCCTTTGAACAAATTGGCGCCATCGACAATTGTCGAAGTGCATTGAGTCTCGGTCGGTAACGTGCTGATCGCGCTAATTGCCGGCAACCAGCTCATAGCGGCCATGACCAAAGTGGCCATGAGATGGCGTACTCGCATGACGGACTCCCTTCGTGGAAGCTGTGAAGGTTCATAGATCTGTTATCTTGTTGTGATAACTCGGCATATTCTATAACCATTCAGCTGATATGTCAATCAACATACAAGACCGCCACTGCGCTACAATAGTCCTCATGACAAACCCCTCTACCCCGCTTGACCCCATTGATCTCCACCGCCGGCTGCAAGGCAAATTAGCCGTCGTCTCCAAAACGCCACTCACACCCGAAACGTTGGCCGCCCTCTATACGCCGGGCGTCGGCCAAGTCTCCAGCCGCCTGGCTGAGCATCCCGAAGAAGCCCCTGCCCTGACGCTCAAAGGCCGCAGCGTGGCGGTGGTCTCCGACGGCTCGGCAGTCTTGGGCCTCGGCAATATTGGCCCTCTGGGGGCGCTACCAGTGATGGAAGGCAAGGCCATTTTATTCAAAGAATTTGGCGGACTCGACGCCTGGCCCATCGTCTTAAATACCCAGAACGTCGATGAAATCGTGGCGGCAGTCAAGGCCATTGCCCCAACGTTTGGTGCCATCAATCTCGAAGATATCTCGGCTCCCCGTTGCTATGAAGTCGAGGAACGCCTGCAAGCCGAACTCGACATCCCCGTGATGCACGACGACCAGCACGCCACGGCCATTGTGGCGCTAGCCGGCCTCATCAACGCTGCCAAAGTGGTAAATAAAGACCTCAAGTCTTGCCGCATCGTGGTAGTGGGAGCGGGTGCGGCCGGCAGTGGCCTGTTCAGGTTACTGGTGGATTACGGTGTTACCGACGTGGTACTCACCGATTCCAAGGGCATCGTCGAGCCCTCTCGCACCAACCTCGATGCTTACAAACAACGGTGGGCTCAGCTTGGCAATCCCCGCCAACTAGCCGGTGATGTCGCTGTGGCACTCAAGGACGCCGACGTGGTGGTTGGCGTGACAGTACCTGGAGCCTTTACTACTGATCACATCAAGAGTATGGCGCCGCGCCCCATTGTGTTCGCCTTGGCCAACCCCACGCCCGAGGTCATGCCGGCCGACGCTCTGGCCGCCGGCGCCGCCGTGGTGGCCACCGGTCGCTCAGACTTTGCGAACCAGATCAACAATGTTCTCGTGTTTCCAGGACTGTTTCAAGGGCTACTAGCCACCGGCACGCCGGCAGTTACCACGGCCATCAAACTGCAGGCCGCCCAAGCTCTGGCCGGCTTAGTGCCCGCACCAACTGCCGACCAGATCATTCCTTCGGTGTTTGATCCTCAGATTGCCGCTGTCCTCGCCGCCGCTGTGGCAACCGCGACTTCAGCCAACCCTGCAGTCGCCAGGCCCAGCGATACTCACGGGCCCATAGAGCCACGCCGGCAATAATTGTGAGCCAGCCCGGGCCAGGCAAGGCCAGCATAATTACGCCGGCCACCACCAGCAAACCGCCCAGGATACTAACCAAGGTTTTTTCACGCCACGAGGATGAGCGGGGGATAAACTCCATGATTGTCTCATTCTACCACGGCAGCTTTACAGGAATACCTCAAAAACAGTACGCTTGCATTCATGAAGTTCATCAAAAAGTACCCTTTTCTGGTCGTAGCCGTATTACTGGCTGTGACCGCCGGTATATCCTGGAACCAAGCCCGGGTGGAGGCGCGCCAGCTGGCGCTGAGTGTTGAAGCCGCCGACATAGCAGGTACCGATACCACTGCCAACCGTGCCAACCTCAATACTTTCGTGAATACCCATTCGGCTACCAGTGCCTCATATGATTTATCGGCCTCGTACGATCGGGATGCCACCGCCGCAGCTGCAGTAACCACTGCCGCCAAGGCCACTCAGGCCCAAGCCTATGCAGCTGCCCAGGCCGCCTGCACCGGTCATACCACATCGATCGCCCAGGCCAAATGTAACCAGGACTACTTAGACACGCATCTTCAGCTCACCCCCACGCCCGCGCCGGTTCCCGACCGTTCAAAGTATCTCATCAGCCTACACGGGCCGCTGTGGACGACGGATCTCACTGGCGCCCTGTTACTGGGTAGCGCTTGTGCTTTAGCCTTAGGATTGATTAAAATGCGGCCTAGGAGGCCCCACCGATGAGCGCACCATTATCATTTCAAAACCGGTTTCTGGCAATCATTATTCCCACACCAGTCCAATATGCCGTGGCTTTTATTGTCAGTTGCATCATGCTGGTATTCGCCCACTCGAAAGGCATACTGGAGATGCTCGATATTAATTCAGAGGCCATCACCTCGGTGAACAATCAGTTCCATGCCATGTTCGATAGTTGGCTGCAATCGCCGATTATTTCACAGCTTGCCGTTATGGCTTTTTGGGCAGCAGTTGGGCTGGTCGCCTATCTGGTCTGTTGGGCTGCCTATAACGCCCTCATTGAGGCGCGCAACGAGGTAACCCTCAAGACCGCTTATACCAATCGTGGCGGCAACACCAACCCCGCCAAAACCCTGGGCATCAAGGCTGTAGCAGCCGGCGCGTTGCTGGCCAACCTAGCCTTGTTGCAGGTTGGGATTATGTTCTGGTTTAACTTGTTTGGTCGTTTTAGTACCGAGCAGTCGTACTTGAGCGTAGTCTGGGCCCTGGTGGCAGTTTTTGGCCTGGCCGCCCAGTTATATCTGGTATTAGCCTGTGTTCAGCTCACATTCACACCCTGGTATCGAGCCGAGGCATTTACAAACGGCTCTTGATAGGTTATTATGCGGCGGTATAGATTAAGCCGCTCCGAAGGCGGAAGAAATAAGTTGGAGCCCCATTCGTGGCCAAAAAATTGTTCGTCGGCAATCTGCCGTATACTACTACTAGTGAAGACCTGCAGGCGTTCTTCGCCCAGTTCGGCGAAGTCGTCAGCGCTGATGTAATTATGGACCGGGCAACCCAGCGTTCCAAAGGCTTTGGCTTCGTCCAAATGGCCGATGATGCCGCTGCGGATGCCGCTATTGCTCAATCTGACCAAGCCGAGCTGGACAACCGCAAGTTGACCATCTCAGAAGCCCGTCCCAAGGCTGAAGGCAACGACCGCCGCTTCGGCGGTGGCCAGCGCGACTACGACCTAGCTTCGTAAGTCAGACTGACTAGTCTGATACCAACCAAAAAAGTCCCGGTCCGGGACTTTTTTGATACAAACTCAAGGAGCAGATATAAAAAGAGCCGCTCTTGCAAGCGGCCCTTTCTCGCCCCGTAACTCCCTTGTGGTCTTATTTGTTGCCGGCCTCTTTGTAATCAGAGATAGCTTTGGCAACTTTGCCATCATTCTTGAGATTCTCCCAAAACAAGACTTGGTCGCGGTTGATAAACATGGTATCTTCAGGCCCGTGCAATTCACCGCCCAGCTTAGCCAATGATACTTCTTGGTTTGAATTGTCGGTTGCCTTACCGTCTTTCGGCTGGACTGTCTGCTGGACTTGCAGGTAGTAAATTTCTTCCAGTTTGACATAGTCGGCGTTCACGTTTTTGACTTTACCGAAGTAAACCTGGCCGTTGGTGAGGAAGACGGCCTGATACTGCTTAGCCTTCACTGAGCTGCCGGCATTAAAGTAGCCCGCGCTCATGACTACCAGCCAAGCCAGCGCAGACAGCGCCAGTAAAACGGCCAAGCCCATCAGGACTTTGGGTAGAACACCTCGGCCAGACCGGCCATTGTGAGAACGCGGAGCAACTTGTGGTTCAGCAAAAGAATTATCGTTAGCTTGTCGGCGGACATCCATATCTACAGTAACTCCATCTTCATTAGTGCTACCGCCAGCATAGCAACTGGGTTCTTGCGTGTCCACCCACTCCCATAATGCCCAGCATGAGGTTATAATCATAAGCAGTTATGAACATCATGAAAGCGCTGCTACCCGCCTTCTATCTGGTGGTGGTCTTGGCCGCCGCACCGGTGAGCGCGAGCTTGTCCCAAGGGTATACCGTCGATAGTGATATCGCAACGGGTAGCTTAGTATCGCTCGATGAATCAGGTGCCGGCAAGGTAGTAGTGGCCACTCCTGCCAATGTCAGCCGCCTCTTCGGGGTTGTCGTACCACCTTCCTCAGCTTCGATATCATTATCGGGCGGCAGTGCCAAACAGGTCCAAGTAGCCACGGCTGGTACTGTCAGCTTGCTCGTGTCAACGGCCGGCGGCGACGTCCATCTAGGTGATTACATTACCATCTCGCCGATCGCCGGCGTTGGCCAAAAAGTAGGTGCGGAGTCCACCAGGGTGATCGGTACTGCCCAGACCGACTTTACGGCTGACAGTGAGGGTACCACCAAGCGCGAAATCGAGGACTCAACGGGTAAAAGGGAAGTCACGATCGGCCAGATTCCGGTTGTTATCGCCGTATCAGCCTACACCGCCACCGAAGGCAAACAACCCTATGCCATACCCAACTGGTTACAATCGTTGTCAAACAACCTGGCCGGCAAGGCCGTTTCGCCTATCAGGATTATTCTGGCCAGCTTCATCTTGATTGTGGCTCTGGTGTGTGTGACGGTGCTGCTGTACGCTGCGGTGCGTAATAGCATCATTTCCATCGGCCGCAATCCCTTGTCGCGCGGTTCGGTTCTCAGGGGACTACTTCAGGTCATGGCGGTAGTAGTAGGTATATTAATTTCGGCTGGTGTAGCCATGTATTTGGTGATAGCAAGGTAAGGAGTTTATGGATTCAATAGTCTTAATTAGCCTGGCTGCCTTGATACTAATATTATGTATCGTGATTGTGGCCCAAAGTTTCCGTATGCAGAGACTGCGCCAATCACTCACCAAGAGTGAGCAAACAGCCCCCAAAGTCACTGTGTCACAGCCGACTGTGGAGCAGCTGCAAGCCAAACTAGCCGCCGCTTACGACGCCGAAATCACCAAAGCTGTCTCGGCTTTTGGCACCGACTTGCGGGGCACGTCAAAACAACTCAGTGAGGAAGTCTCCCGTCTGACCACGAAGGTCATCGAGGAAGAACTCGAAGCTTATCAGAAAACTCTGGAAGAAGTCAGACACGTGGCGACCCAGGCTATGAACCAGATTCGGGAGGCAGTCGAACACCAGCGGATCGAGCTGCGCCAAGGCATGGAACAAGAACTGGCCACAGAACGACAGCACTTGATCGAAAAATTTGATGCCAAAATGGGTGACGTCATTTCCAGCTATATCTCTGAAGCACTGGGTTCGGGAGTCGACCTCGGTGCCCAGATGCAGTTTATTCTGACCAGTCTTGAGGCTCACAAAGCCGAAATTAGAAAGGATCTGTCAGATGGCGTATGAACTGCCTCCCGAAGTCTATAGCCCCCATTTGCTGGAGTCGGTCATCTACGACCTCCAACAATATACCGACTGGTACCGGCAGACGCGCGTCCAGCGCCAGGTGGGAGTGACAGTCTCCAGGCCTGAGCCCGACCATAGTGCCGAAACCGAAGTGGTCATTCGGAGTCATTTTGGCGACCAAACGCCCACCCTGGAGACGCTCGAAGGGCTGTTGACTGAGCTCAGGGCTCTCGATTTGCCTCAGATCCACGTCAAATTAGCTGCCATGCCCAATCATGAAGAGCGCCGCGTACTGGTAGCGTGGTTCAGGGCCAACGTCGGTCGCACCAGTCTCATCAGTTTTGTGGCCGACAGGAATCTGGGCGGCGGCATCGTGGTACGCACGCCCAACCATGTCTACGATTACACCTGGAAGCAACAACTGCTGGGCGGCTCCACCAAATTAGCAGGAATTATTCGCAGTGTTTGATAACCCCAAATTTGCCAAACTGGTGGCGGCCGGCAATGCCACAGGTGAAGTGGTGGCGGTCGACAGGTTCATTGTGACGGTTAGGGGGCTGGGAGACATTGCCGTTGGTGCTCTCGTGTACTTCGACAATGGTCATCAAGGTATGGTCCGGGAGGTCCACCTCGATACCGTCATGGTGCTCAATATGTCCGCCGAAACCATTGCCATCGGCACCCTAGTTGTCTTGGAGGCCCCTGAGCTGGTCACGGGGGTTGGCGAGTCGGTTGTTGGCCGGGTGTTGTCGGTTACCGGTCAGCCGCTCGATGGCAAAGGACCCATCACCTTCTCCCGCTTCGACCCCGTCTTCAAGGTAGCTCCGGGCATCATTGAGCGCCAAGAGCTCAAAGACCCCTTGTCGACAGGAGTTGCTATTGCCGACCAATTATTCCCGCTCGTCAAGGGCCAGCGTATCGCTATTTTGGGCGACAATAAGGTTGGAAAATCGGCCTTCACCATGCAACTAACTATGGCCCAGGCGGGCACCGATCGGGTTGTTATCCACGTGCTCATCTCCAAAAGAAAAGCCGATGTCGACAGCCTGATCGCCAAGCTCAACAAGTCGGGCGCCATCGCCTACAGTGTGGTCATTGTGGCTAGCGTGTTCGACTCGCTGACACAGAGCTATCTGGCACCGTACATTGGTGCCACCATCGCTGAGTACCTGTGGAACAACGGTAAAGACTGCATTATTATCTACGACGACCTATCCAACCACGCCAAGGTCTACCGCGAACTATCGCTGCTCCTCAAAACCTCACCGGGCCGGGCGTCATATCCTGGCGACATGTTCTATGCTCACTCTTCGTTGCTTGAGCGGGCCGGTCGTCTTGCCAAAAATGGCGCCACCTTAGCCGCCATCCCCGTCGTTCTCACGCCTAATAACGACATTACGGCGCCGTTGCCGACAGCCATCATGTCAATCACCGACGGCCAGCTCATCTTTGATACCGAGGCGTTCCGCGCCGGTATCAGGCCGGCCATTTCGGTGGGCTTGAGCGTCTCCCGTGTCGGTGGTGTCGGCCAAAACAAGCGTCAAAAAGCCCTCACTGCCGGCTTATTCAAAAAACTGGCCGCCTACCGCCAAGCCGCCGAATTCAGCCACTTTGGGTCTGAGTTGGCTATTGAGTCAAAAGCCGATCTTGAGCTCGGTAAGAAGATCTACGAAGCGCTCAAGCAGCCACCAGACATTGTCTACAGCATCAATGAGCAGGACCTCATCTTGGGCGTTGTCATGAAAACCGAAGGCAAAATTACCATTAATATCGATAGCCTCAAGCGCAAAGCCAAAGAGCTGGCACCCACTCTCAACGCCGACTCGGACTGGGACGGCGCCATCGCTAAGCTGCTCTCTGAAGTGACAGTCCAGGCCCCCACAGCACCCCCGCCAGTTCCGGCAGCTCCACCAGCAGCTGGCTCCCAATCTCCGGCTGCTGCTGTGGCACCGCCCCCAGCCGCCGCGCCCGACAAAAAAGCCAAGTAGCATGCTGCCCGCCCGGCTCATGTATAATCATAAGCATAATCAGTTGACCTAGTATGAGCTCAAATTCGCTCGCCATCGAAAAAGAAGCCGGCCAAGTTGGTACCGTCTCGGAACTAACGGGCGTCTTTGAATCAATTGCCTCCATGAGGATTGGCAAAATAAAAGATAGAGTCGTTCGCAGCCAGCAATTCTTCGCCGAGCTTTGGCAGATTTATACGCAGTTGCGGGTTGATCCGACTGAACGCCTGACCGGTAAGAACGGTCCCAAGCGCACCAAAGAAAACGTCTTTTTGGCCCTCACCGCCGAAGGTGGCCTCTCCGGTGATATCGACCAGCGCATCGTGCGTACCGTCCTCGATAACCTCGACCCCAACACCACCGACCTCATCGTCATCGGGGCTCACGGCGCCACCCAGTTCGTACAAAACAAGGCCAAAATCAAACGCTATTTCAGGCTGCCCGACATTGACCAAACCATTGACGTCAGCCCGATTGTCGACGAACTCCTCGGCTATGCCCATCCCACAGTCTGGTACCAGCGCTACATCTCTCTGACCGTTCAAGAAGTCGGCCGCATTGACTTGCTCGGCCGGGTCCGGGCTCTGGCTACCAACTCCAAAACCACCGAAGAAAACGTCATTTCTCCCCGCGATTACCTGTTTGAACCGACAGTCGACGACGTCGTACGCTACCTGGAGTCAGTCATGATGGAAATCGCCCTCTCTCAGGTGATCCTGGAATCACGTCTCGCTCAATACGCCTCCCGCTTCACGGCTATGTCAGCTGCCAAAAAGCGCGCCAAAGAGCTGCAGACGCTCCTGCTCATGAACTACAACCGGGCCCGCCGAGGTGAAGCCGATGACCGCATCAAGGAAATCGTCAACTCCATGAATGCCATGACGCCCGGTTAAATAAAAAAACCTTGGCTAACACATTTTCATGTGCCAGCCAAGGCCTCCCGCCCAGATTACTTGCTCCACTGCAAGAATGCCAGGCTGGCCGGTGATGACGGGTCATACAGATTCGAAGTTACAGGCTGATGGTAACTACAAACGTGCGTAGTTATCACGAGGTGAGCCGGCCACTCCGTACTGCCACTCCAGTCGGGTAATTGCCTCTGCAGGTCAATATCGACAGCATGTACCATACTGAGCATTGTCTCATGAAGCGATTGGTGAACCGTCTTTTTGGTAACGAGCCTCTCAGCCAGCTGCCGGCTTTCGGGACTAACCTGACTGTCGTCCGCCAGAATTGGTATGTACCGTTGCTGTGTCTTACCTTGTTTGTCGGTATATCTGACATCTAAGTACAGGCCATCGGTACCCGACCATGCCACACGAAATTTCCTGGTGGATTCCACAAGTTTTGTTGATACCCAAGTACCACCGATGTCCACATTGTTATCGGCCAACATAAGGTAACTGCTGCTGGCCGCCGCACACTTATAGGCCGTAGTTCCCGAGGACGTTGTGATAACTTCTGGCGCTATGGCTACCACTGCCGGCGTAGACGGTCGGGGCAGGTCATAAAACTTTCCAACCCGCATTCCGTGTTCAAAAATGGCAGGCTGGCGTTCCGTAATGCCTCGGCTATAACCTGCCGCTTCGCCTTCTCGGCGGCTTGTCTCGACGGCGTCATTCCAAGACAGCGCGATACTGGCCAGAATGGCGATCGCGATAACCATCCCAACCACCATGCCCCACCGTAATCCACTGTTCTGGGCTTCGGAGGTTTGACGAATCTCGTCTAAATCATGTTCCACTGTTGTCATGAGTAACCCTCACCATCGAGACGTGGGACCGCCATGATGGCAGTCCCATTCGGCAAAATGACGTTGCCGGCACGCTATCATCTGTTGGGTAACATGGACTTCAAAGCGGTAAAACAGGCCCATCAGGGCAACCAAGATAGCAATGACCACATACGCGATGGGCTGGTCAGAAAACCAGATGAGACTCACCCAGGCACCGCAGAGACAGAGGGCAGCCAAGCACCATAACTTAAACCGCTTCGCTTTGAAGTGATTTAGTTCACTACTATGAGCGAGACAATTTGCTAGTCTGCCTAGTAGTTGATAACCGAAGTTGTCTTGAAGAGTCATAACAATCTCCAGATCTGATCGAGGGTAATTTCGAGGTACAGCTGGCCTATAGTACCACCAATAGTCGTTAAAGTAAAAAATAGGCGGAAACTGCCCTATTCGCGCAACATCAGTTCCCGAAATCTTGCGCCGCCCAATGTAGTATTATAAGAATAACCATTATGGCGACAACCCCAACGACCCCACCCCGGCCGGATGTGCCGGCTGCCGGAACTCCGGTGGCCGTGACGGTCGCGCCCGCACCTGCCCCTACCCCTGTTCCCCAACAAGGCCAGGTTGGTCACGTCGTCGGCATCAAAGGCCTCATCGTCGAAGTCGGTTTCTCGGGTGACGCCAGGCCGCCCCTCAAAGAACTACTCACCATTGCTGGCCATCCCGAGATCATGCTCGAGATCACTGCCTACACACCCGCCCGTAACGCCATCTGCATTGCCTTCGTCTCCAGCTCACTCGTCCACAGGGGTGCCAAAGTAGTTGCCACCGGCCAAACCATCAGTGTGCCCACCGGCCAGAAAGCCCTCGGCCGCCTGTACAATGCCGTTGGCCTCACTGCCGACAACCTCGAAGACATTGGTCCCGAGCATCCCCGCCGCAGCATTTATACCAGCGCCATCTCCACCCAGCAGTTCGACAACAAAGATGAGCTCCTCGAAACCGGCATCAAGGTCATCGACTTCTTCACTCCCTTCGTCAAGGGCCGCAAGATCGGTATTATCGGCGGCGCCGGTGTGGGCAAGACGGTGCTCATCATGGAGCTCATCCACAACATCGGCAAAGACCCCACCAAACTAGCCTTCTTCGCTGGTATCGGCGAGCGCATCCGTGAGGGCCACGAGCTGTACTCCACCCTCAAAGAGCGCGACATGCTCAGTACTACCGCCATGTTCTACGGCCAGATGAACGAAAACCCGGCTATGCGTGCCATGGTCGGCCTCACCGCCACTACGCTCGCCGAGTACTTCAGAGACGAAGAAAAACGCGACATCCTCTTCTTTGTGGACAACGTTTACCGCCACATCCAAGCCGGTAACGAGCTGTCTACCATGATGGGCCAGATTCCATCAGAAGGTGGTTACCAAGCCACCATCTTCTCTGACCTTAAGCGCCTCCAGGACCGCCTGTACTCCAATGCCAACGGCTCCATTACCTCCATTCAGACCATCTACATCCCGGCCGACGACCTCACCGACCCCGCCGTGCAGGAAATCAGTTCCCAGATCGACTCGGTCATCGTGCTCTCCCGTGCCGTCGCCGAAGCCGGTATCCGGCCCGCTGTCGACCTCATTCGTACCAGCTCCTCATTGATCACTCCTGAAATCGTGGGGGACAGGCACTACCTGCTGGTTACTCAGGTACAGGCCATCATGCAAAAATACGATAGCTTGAAAAACATCATCGCCATCATCGGTGAAAACGAGCTTTCGCCCCAAGACCGGGCCGATTACCAAAAAGCCAAAAAGCTCATCGAATACTTCGCCCAATCCATGTACGTCACCGAGCATTTAAACGGCATTCCCGGCCAATTCTTCTCCCGCGAGCAGACGCTCTCAGGCATCGAAGAGATTCTGATTTAAGGTGCGATATAAAGTTCGGTTTATGTATGGTACACTAAACTTAAATTATAAAGCAAAGGCAGAAAGGGGAGCGTGGCTAAAGTAAGAGCAGATTTACGGGTCGTATATGAGGGGCAGCTCCAGCAAGTAGATGCCCAGACCTTCATTAGCTCGCTCATGAGCCTGTCTGTGCTTATCCAAGAAGTTAATCGCGAACTCGATCCAGATCGCAAAGTTGATTTGAAGATCGTAGCGTTAGAGCCAGGAAGTTTTATTGCCGGTATCAATATCCATGATGTTCAGACAGCAGTTACATCATTATTTACAAACGAAAATGTCCAATATGCAGCATCGATCGTAACCGTCGTAGGCGGGATCTTGAGCCTGAAGAAATTTCTCGGGAGAGATCAGCCCGCCAATGTGCAAACCGAAGGTAACTCGATCCAGATTACAAATCAAAAAGGAAGTGTCCAATATTTTGATAATAGAACTTATAACATTTATTCCAAAAATCAAGCAGTCAGTGACTCGGTCAGTAGCAGCTTTGCTGCCTTAGATGAAGATGCTTCAGTCACCGGATTTGAGATTCTTGATAGTCGAGAGCAGAAAATCTTTGAAGCCGAGAGGGATGATTTTGGTGATTTATCAATCAAAAGTGAAGTCATCCATTCCGACAAAAAAGATATCATTGTAAACGCCGACCTTCATCTGCATAAAGTTATGCTAGAACGGGGTCGAAAATGGGAATTTTATTATGCGGGAAATAGAATTTCCGCTGAGATCATTGATGACAACTTCTTTAATCAAATTGATGCTGGAGAATCATTTGCCAAAGGCGATATCTTAAAAGTCGAACTCCAAATCAATAAAATCTTTGACAAAGGCGTAAATACTTTTGTTATCCATTCGTATATTGTCAGACGCGTAATAAAGCATGTTCCCAGGAGCGAGCAATTGAGCTTAGGCGAATTCGAAACTGAAACTCAAACCGGGGAAGCCAAAAACTAACCAAATGAGTAATACCCATGGATAAAAAACTCAAGCGCTTCAAAGTCAAAATCTTTAGCCCCTACCAAACCTACTACGAGGGCGAGGCTGTGTCGTTGAGTGCGGCCAACCGTACCGGCCCTTTCGATATTTTGGCCGGCCATATCAATTTCTTCTCATTGCTCACCGGCGGTACTATCATGCTCAATACTGGATTTCAACAGCTCGAATTTCCTATCACTCGGGGCATTTTGCGGGTATCAGGTGACGAGGTTACTCTCTTTGCCGATGTCTAGATGTCCCCAAATAATCAAATAACGTAAACGGCAGGTTGTGAGTGGCCCCAGGCCACTCACAACCTGCCGTTGATCAGTTCACGCTCGGAGGACCGTCGTGCGAGCCCGCCCTGAGTGGGGAGCAGATCTGAGAGCACGTCAAGGTGCCGTCAGGTGCGATACCTGGTCAGATCATGCATGGCGCGGAAGCCAATTGCATGTAGAAAAGAGTATGACATAGTTGACATCAAGGCGCAAACCTTGCGGTACCGAAAGGCTAATACTAAGAAAACGCAACCATTTTCCGCTAAATCTGTTGACATCTGTAACAGCATAAGGATAATACAGATATAATTAATAATTAATCGGGAATATCATATGGCATATTCACAAACCAACTCTAAAGGTCAGACATACTACCTGCACCAGAAAGACGTTACTCTCAAGGGTGGCCGCCAGCAGCGCATCTACTTCTTCGCCCGCGACGTGCGCGATGGTGCTGTTGAAGCCCTGCCCACCGGTTACACTGCTGTCGAAAACGCCCGTACCGGTCTCCTGGTGCTCAAGAAGCTAGCCAAGTAACCAATTCAAACAGTTATCTACAAACCGGCTCCGCCACAGGCGCCGGTTTTTAGTTATGCTCGCATATGAACAGGTAAATTAATACAATAGCCTCAGCTCCTTGAATAGATTGTTGGCCCCGATCCTGTGGAGGTAAAGGTGACTGTCGCTATAAGCGCGAAAGCCATGCCGTTCTTCGGTAACACGCTGCCCGCGTCCTATGGATTTGCCAAGCGCTTTGCCGGTAAAGGCGGCCGTGTAGCCACCTTGCCGGACATTATGAGCCTGCGCGCCGCTACCGGCGAAGATAAAATCGCTAGGGTTCCTTGGATCAACCCCTGGCAATCGTGGTTTGATACTACGTCTGCTGAATACATGGGTTTTACAGCTGGCGGTGTACCAATCATTATTGTGGCCCATGGTGTTGGACCATTGGCGACGGCAGCTGGCATCAAACGCATTTATCGCCGCCGCGAATCCAGTCTCGTTTATGGGCGATGCACCATTACCTGGGATGAGTTCCGTAAACTCGAAGCTGGAGTATACGGCGATGTTAGCATTGTACCCCTCCAAGAGGTCATGGGCTGTTACGAAGTCCCATTCTACGAGGCTTCAACATTAGACCAAGCCGCCGCCGACCCTTTGCTACAAGCCCGCCTCGGGCCTGCCTGGCGACAGGTGATGGTTGAGCTAGACAAGGTGACTCGTAACCGAGACCTACGGTATACTGGCGGCCAGCCAAAGCTCGTAGCCAACCTAGGTAATCTCTATGAGCTTCATATGCCGGACGACCCACCCCAAGCCCATCTCTTGACGGTCGGCCGGACGGTGGTGGCACATCGGGGAAACGATAACGGCGGTACATCAATCAGCTTTGACGTCGATCTCGTCGACAGGGTACGTGATAACCGTTTCATCGGGGTCAAGCCTGGTTGGGATGGCCGGAGTTTGCATGGAGGCCCATATCTGCTCAACGATCCAACTGCCCTGCGGCTGATTATCAGTTCCGGGCGCCCAGAGCTTTTGGACACGGACTACATCATCATGATGGACGTGCTCGGTCAGCTGGAAGTCTACCAGCGGCGTTGAGCGTTGCCTTGTCGGCCCCAGATAACTCTGGGGCCGACAACTGTATTCTCAAGGCAACAATCTTAGCAAAGGTGCTACAATAAACCAGATACTTACCAAAGGGGAACGTACCGTTATGTCGAGTGAAGCTAAAACCATGGGAATTATCCTTACACTGGTGGTCGGTGGCCTGATTGGCCTGTTTGTGCTGACGAACCGCGCCGAGCCCAAGCCCGTAGGTGACAAATCGAAACTGACTCGCGAGAATACGCCGTCACATGGCAGTGGTCCGGTTCAGGTCGTCGAGTTTGGCGATTACCAATGCCCGGCCTGTGGGACAGCCTACCCTGACATCAAACAAATTGAAGCCGACTTTGCCGGCAAGATCACCTTTTACTTCCGTCACTTTCCTCTCACCCAGCACGCCAATGCTCAAGCGGCTTCACAGGCTGCCGAAGCTGCCCGCGACCAAGGTAAGTTTTGGGAAATGCACGACAAATTGTACTTGAGTCAAAAAGACTGGGAAAACCTGTCGAGCCCTCTCGATGTGTTTGCCAACTACGCCGGTGAGCTCGGGCTTGATGTCGAAAAGTTTAAGAAAGCCGTCACCGACAAGCAGTTCCAGACCATTATCGACCAAGATACTGCTGACGGTACCGCCCTAGGTGTTGCCGGTACGCCTACCATTTACATCAACGGTGTGGCCAGCAAGGGCTTTAGTTACGCCGACCTGCGCGATGCCATCAACAATGCCCTGGAGACCAGTGGCGCCAGCGTCACGCCAGCCACCTCACCAACACCCACCGCTGCTCCGGAAGGATCCGCTACACCCGCTCCTGCGCAGTAGTACTAAACTTCGATCGAGCCGCGGACAGTACCGCCGAGCTTTGACGACAACTCATAATCCATACGAGTGTCATAAGACAACTGCACAAACAGCGTCTGGTTGAGTAAATCAGCATCGGCTCCTGGATCAAGCTCAGTGAATCGTGCCGCCAAACTGTGGCGGCCTACCTTCATGTTGCTGCGGATAAAACCGCTCGTCAGGTCGATGTGTGAGGGCTCCATCACATGTTGAGTATACGTGTCAGGCCGCCTCGGTCGTTGCGGCAAAGTCTTGGTCAGATGCAAGTCGCCATCCTGGACATGTACGCGGGTCCTGATGTCAAAATCGCGCCGCTCACCCACATTGGCTACCACGATCCGAAATGGTATCAATCCCTCGGCCATGGCCCGGTCATACCGGTCAATCGTGTTTTTATAGGAAGCCAACTTGTGGCGGTAATGTTTGAGATCCTCAAGCTTAGGCAATCCGGTTGCACTCTCAGCCAGGCGTTTCCATAAGGTCGGCTGGCGGTAACCGGATATCAGTTTATCAATCCGCTCAGTCTCAGTCAGTACGAACAACCGTTCATCATCTGGATCTGGCCCGGCTGTAACGGCAATCACCTCAAAAGCTTTCATACTTCTTATGGTAGCACATCTCATAAATCCACTGTATAATCCCAAACGTCCAAACCGCTCACGTCAGATCAGGGAGTGATCATGCGCAAATTTTGGGACGCCCGCCCGCGGATCCGGCGGGTTATCCTCATAGTAGCCATATTGCAAGTTGTGGCCCTGGCCGTCAGAGGATTCGAATGGCACACAGGGATCCAGCTCATGGCATTGGCTGCCGCCGCCATAATTATAGGTTTGCACATGACGGCAATCGCCTACCCCACCGCCTTTGGTGACTTCATCGAGGGCACTACGGACGGTATGTCTGACGACTAGCCTCATCGTTCCCCGCCAGCCTCACGAGAGGTTGGCGGGGCTCAATTTATCAACGAAAAGTGCCCCACTGGCTCATGAGTCTAAACTCATGAGCCAGTGGGGCGTTATTGCATCTGAGGCAGCTTACTCGGGCATACGCCGCCCGACGATTGCCTCGATGGTAGCCCGTGCCTGGGCGATCGTGCGGTCGGCCGCCGCATCAATCATCGCAAGTGTCTGGCCGGCCCAGCTGTAATCTTCTTCATCAGGGCCAAATTCCAATCCCATAAGATGTTTTGCGACGGTCTCTCGACCAGCTCGCCGCGAAACCTCGGCCGCTTCGGTGGCTGCACAGAAAGCTTGAATGGCAGCCAGAAGCACATCCTCTGATACCGGATGTGTCGAAGTACCGGAGCCTGGTTCACTTACCGGCGGCGGTGTACCCCAGTTAATCTGGTCAGACATATTTCCTGTCCTCTCAGGCTAGTCGCTCAGCTGGACTGTCAGACGGATCGCCCCACGAAGCTGCGATGCGGCCCGTAGTATCGACCGACAGTCCCACCATCATCACAGGCAGGAGCTCGATATCAATTTGCGGCCATGGTGCGCCACTGGTCACGACTGTTCGTCGCAGTTCCTGAAGTGCCTGACAAACGGCATCTCGGAGGTCTGCGGTCTGCTTGCGTAAAGCCTCAACTTCATAGTGAGATGATCCACCACCGACCAGGCCCAAGATTTGAACATCGCTGATGTTTTGGCCTCGTGGATGGGCCCAGGCAATATCAACCCGCACCTCGTCCGCGGTCAAGCCGGCATATACATCCACCCGATCGAAGGCATCCGCCACGATTCCAGGGAGTGCTCGTACAATGATCAGCGTCACGGTTTGTTGCGGCGTCGATGCAACTGTGTCGTCCTCGGGCGGTAGCCAGCTGGGCACACAGCGAACAGTAAATAGCGGCATGGTAAGCCTCTCGATTGTAGGGTACAGCTTCAGTCAAAAATGACATTTGAACTGTCCGCCATCTCGTGAGAGAAAGGGCAGTATGGGA
>CAYXSN010000010.1:0-61775 GCA_964467655.1 uncultured Candidatus Saccharimonadales bacterium
CCTCCTAGTGTGAAGTTTAAATGGAAGGTGTTCAATATGTCGTGTCACAGTACGTCGGTTTTGACATATCAGTGACGTCCTGCTAACCTAAAGCCTAATAGCTGTGAAGGGGTTTCCCGCCCTGGAGCTGGCGGCGATGAGTCGTTCCGGGTTGCGCCCGTTATAGCGAAAATCAAGGTTTGCTGGGCGGCTGGTAAACAAAGGCAAGATGGTACCACGAGCAACACCTCGTTCTTGCCCCCTCAAGCACATCGTATGCATGGCTTGGGCGGGTGGGAGCTTTTTAATTATTGGAGACTATTGGTATGCGCATGACGCAGTTGTTTGGACGACCAAGTAAGACTGAAGGTACTGACTACGAAATTATTTCACACAGGCTGCTGGTGCAGGCTGGTTTCATCAGGGAAAGTACGGCCGGGCGTTACTTCATGCTGCCACTGGGTATGGCAGTGCATCATAAAGTATCCGATGTCGTGAGGCGTCAGATGAATAAGACGGGTGCTCAGGAAATGGTGACCCCGGTATTGCACCCCTTAGAGCTGTGGGCCGAGACCAACCGTACTACGACGGCGGGTTTTGAGCTCATGAAAGTGCGAGACCGGCGGGGCGCCGATTTTGCCCTCGGTGGTACGGCCGAAGAAATGGCTGTTGATGTCGTGCGCAAATTTAACCTCAGTTACAAAGACCTGCCGTTTCATATCTACCAGTTTTCAATGAAATTCCGGGATGAAATGAGGGCGCGTGGGGGTCTGCTCAGGGTGCGGGAATTTGTGATGAAGGACGGCTACAGTTTTTCGACCAAAGAGCAATTTAAAGCCATCTACGATGGTATGAGGGATTGTTATACGGCGATTTTCAAGGAACTGGGCCTTGAAACCGATGTGGTGGCAGCTGATAACGGCTACATTGGCGGCGAATACTGCCATGAGTTTGTGGCTCGGGCCGACAGCGGCGAGAGCCGCTATTTTGTGGATGAAAGAACCGGCTATGCTGCGCACGAAGATGTCGCCCAGTTTGAGCTTGATGCACCCAACACCGAGGAGGCTTTGCGGCCCATGAAGCCAGTGGAAGCTCGACGCGGCCGGACCATGAAAGACGGCATTGCCCATCATGGCCTAGAAGACTGGCGTCAGATCAAAGACGTGTTATTTGTGGACGAACCCAGTGACAGGTACATTTTGGCAGTTATCAGGGGTGATTTGGACGTCAACGAAACTAAACTCATGCAACTGGCGAAAGCCTGGGGTTTGAGGCTGGCAACCGATGACGAGGTCCGGCACGATGTGGGCAGTGAGCCTGGGTTTTTGTCGCCGGTGGCTATTGCCAAAAAAGGCCTTAAGACGGGACGCCGCATTGTGGTGGCGGCCGACGCGAGCCTCAAGCCAATCCGCAACATGTATGGTGGTGCCAACGCCAAGCATCAGGATTTGGTGGATATTAACTATGGCCGTGACTGGGAGCCCGACATCGAAGGTGATATTGCTATGGCCAAGGCCGGTATGAAAAGTGCCGATGGAGGCAAGCTGGTTGAACGGCGGGGCATTGAGGTAGGCAACATTTTTCAGTTGGGCTATCACTACACTAAACTGATGAGCGGGGCTGAATATACTGATGCCAGTGGTGTCCGGCAGCCGTATTACATGGGCTGCTATGGTATTGGTATCGGCCGGACAATGGCCGCTATCGTGGAGGCGCACCACGATGAACGCGGGATTATTTGGCCCGCGGCGATTGCTCCCTACGCGGCGAGTGTTGTCCGGCTGGGTGAGGGTCAAGATGTCGTGCAGGCGGCCGACGAACTCGTGGCCACGTTGGAGGCGGCTGGACTCGATGTATTGTATGACGACAGGGATGCCACAGCTGGTGTTAAATTTGCCGATGCCGATTTGATCGGGTTGCCCTGGCGTATTACCGTGAGTGCCAAGACTTTGGCCGCTGGTCATAAAGCTGAGCTTAAGCGCCGGACGGCAAGCGAGACTGAGCTGGTGGCTCTGGCGGATGTTACTGCCATGTTGACGTAGTGGCGCCCGCTATGGCGTGGCATATTTTTCAATAAAACGCCGCAAAAATTTTTCAGGCTCTGTGATAACTGCAGATCTGGCAACCTGTACTAGACTATCGACTTCATGGGGCTCAAAATAGCCGGCGTGTTGGTAGATATTGACGCGTAACTCCAGACCGTGAGCATCAAGTTCCGGATGGAACTGAGTGGCATAAACATTGCGCCCGATCCTGAATAATTGAACTGGGCAGGTGGCCGAGCCAGCTAATAATACTGCTTGTTGAGGCAGGACTTCGCAAGCTTCTTTGTGCCCAACAAAGGCTTCAAAGCTGACGGGTAATTCAGCGAGGAGTGGATCGGTGTGGCCTTCGTCGGTTTTGGTGATGGTGACGGGTCCGACACTTTCGGCATATCGGCGGCTGACAACCCCGCCGAGGGCGTTAGTGAGTAGGCCGACGCCCAGGCAGGCCCCCAAGAACGGAAAGTCTTTGTCGACGATTTCCTGAAGTAGGCGGTACAATTTGGGTTCAAATTCTAATTCGGCAGAGGATTTTTTGTGGACAGGATCGGTAACATTACCGGGGCCACCACCCAAGATGATGCCCGAATAATCTTCGAGATTCATGTCGCCCAGTTCACCCTGGTGCATTGCAATGCGTTGTAATTGATGGGATTCTAGGCCACCGAACTGACGAAAGGCCTCGTATTCGTTGTCGGCGGCGGCAGTTTCGGGTCGGCTTTGCAGAAGTAAAAATGGTTTCATCGTTTAGCCCATTCCTCGGTAAATTGTTTGATGATTTGGTAGTAGACGGTTAAGTCCTCAAGGTCTATCCATTCATTATCTGAATGATGATCGCCACCGGTGGCTCGAGCAGCTATTACTTGGATGCCGACTGGTATAAAATGCCGGGCGTCAGAGCTGGCATGAGATAGCGATGACGACAGTTTTTGACCTCTCACCGTTTCGGCGATTCGACTGAAGTGCCGCAGTGCTCCATCATAGTGCAATTCAAAGCCTGGCTCGGCGACCAGCTGTGTCAATGTAATACCTGGGTGCTGCGCGGCTACGGCTTCGAGCTCTTGGTGCTTGGTACCAATGAGTTCATCTGGCAGCAAACGGAGGTCGAGATGGGCGATGGCTTTATCGGGGACCTGATTGGCAATGCTGCCACCGGCGATTGTGCCGACATTCAGGGTACCATGTGCATGGTGTTCATCACCGCAGGGCTCGCTGGGATACTGGCTAGCCAGCGTATCAATAAAGGCCGTGAGTTTTGTAATGGCATTATCACCGTTCCAGGGTCGTGAACCATGAGCAGATGTGCCGGTGGCGGTCACTTCATACCACATGATCCCTTTGGATTTTGGTTCAATATCCCAATTTTTACCTGCGTCTGGGAGTACCATGGCCTCACCTCGATAGCCGCCGTCGACGAGCCAGTGGGCGCCATCAAAGCCGCCCACTTCTTCATCGCAGGTAATCATGAAGCCAAGGTCGTAGCTGGCCAAATTCTGGCCTAATGTTTGCAGGAGATGGATAAATACGGCCAACGCTGATTTCATATCTGAAGCACCCCGACCATAGAGCCTGGTGTCTTCGATTCTAGGCTCAAACACCCTAGCGGGGCCTGGTACAACATCCATATGGCCGGCCAACCATAGGCGAGGGGCCTTGGGGTCGGGTGTACCTGATGTTGTGGCAATGAGAGCTGGCACCTGCTGGTTGGTCAGGCGACGGATATGCAGCGGGAGACCAGCGAGCTGGTTTTCGACCCAATCGAGGGCAGCGGCGTTGGTGGCTCGGTCTGCCGATACAGTGGGCATCCGAATGAGGTGCTCAAGCAGGCTGGTAATGGCGGACTGATCTGACGGTTGGATGTTTATGGTTTTAGACATGGTGGAAATATCGGATTATTATAACAATAATGACATGTTTTGGCACCGGAATTGACCTTTTGCCTTGTGGGCGGGTCAATTCCGGTGCCGGTTGGACTTCTGGCGGCCTTGTGAGCCAGCAAAAGTCCATTCGGGTTGACGAGAGGAGCTAGTAGGAGAGGGGCCAGGTTGCAACTGCCGGACCAAGGCCGCCGCAGCTCTGTCTGAGGTAGTGGGTTGTGGCAGCTTGGGGCCCGTACCGGGTGATGGTTTGGCCCAGCCAACTGGCGGCGGTCTGGCCGTTTGCTAGCCGGTACCTGATAACATCCAAGTGGGCTTGAGCCTCGGCTGGATCAACACCATTGGCAATGAGCGCGGTTTGCGCCTCGTCTACTAATTGTGGCAACACCTCGTTGACAGCTGTAGGATGCTGTGGTGTGCCATGATGATTGTAGCTGAACTGGGCGTTGAGGCCATTGCGGGCGGCTGCGTAGAAGCTATCTTTCACTCTGGCCAGCGCCAAGTTTTGGGTGATGCCGGTGATTAGCTGGTAGTAATGCAAAGTCAAACCGACCAGAAAAGCTGCATTGGCGGCCATGTCTGTGGCTGTGGGGCCGGTACTCAGAGGTCTGATCTCCAGTGTTAAGGCGTTCTCGAACATGACCGGCCTGATCCATCGCCATACTGTACCGTGCAGTAGCTTGAAAGCTGACAGTGGATCGATATCGGGAGTGAGGATGGGGCTGTAGGTCATACTCCAACGGAATGGGTCGAGTGCGCTTTTGGCCCATATGTCACCAAAGAAAGCCCGGTCATTGGTGGCTTGTTCGAAGACGGGGATCCTGGTTTCGGCTCCCCAACGTTCACCGAGTAGGTAGGGCGACCCGCCGCTGGCTGCCAGGACGTATGGTGCGGCTAGGTGAGCAGCATTAAACATGCCGGCTAACTGATCGGCTCCCACAGACAGGTGAACTTGGAGCGAGGCATTGGCGCCTTCGATGTCGAGCCGGTTATCGCCCTTGAAGTTGGCGCCAGCGGCACCGAGACGATTGGGGGTTCTCGGGCACTGAGCTGCTGCCCAACGTCTCAACTGGTGGTAGCGCGGGTTGGCAGAGTAGTTTTGGGCTACGAGCATGCGCGCTGTCATCGTGGGCGCAATACCCATGAAGCCAATACGACCGTTGAGCTGACTGGCAGCGGCCGTCAATGCTGCCAGTCTTTGCGTAATCGTGGCAATGAACTGACTGAAAGGCCGACCAGCCAGTGAGAAGGCGGGTACATTGATCTCGAAGTGGCAGGCCATGAGCTCGGCAACAATGTCGTTGGGCAAACCGGGCGAGGCGAGCACTGAGTTTGCGATGAAGGCCGGATTGCCTGAGCCTGTAAAGAAGCTACCTTCGACCTCGGCACCCAACGTGTGGCTCGAAGTCGGATAATGACCATCTAGCAGCCTCTTGGCTAACAGACCATAGCCTTGGGCGGCCCGGGCCAGATAGGTGTTGGCCGTGAGCTGGCCAGTTGCGACAGTGGGGGCAGCCATGAGTGGCTCCTCTCGAATTGTGAAGGATACATAGTCCAAATCAAAACCGCTCCGGTTCGGGAGCGGTGGCTTTGGCTTAACGTTGGTTTGGACTAAACGTGTGACCGGCCACCACAAGGCAGCAGAATAATCTCGGCCAGCAACAGAGCTTGGCGGTTTATTTGGCTGGAAGTGGTAACGGTCATGGGATTAAGTGTACCGAGATTTATGGGTCCGTGCAAGTTGTTTTTGGCATATCTTACCTTGATGCTATCTGCAGGCGGCTGGTACACTTGGTGGTATGATTAATCGTTTGCTGGGCCGCGTGTCACATGATGTGGGTATCGACTTAGGTACTGCCAATACCCTGGTGTATGTGCGGGGTAAGGGCATTGTGATTAATGAGCCGAGCGTGGTGGCTATGAATGTCAAAACCAAGCAGGTGTTGGCGATTGGTGATGAGGCCAAGAAAATGGTCGGCAAAACCCCGGCAAACATTGTGGCCACCCGTCCTTTGGTTGACGGTGTGGTGAGCGATTTTGAAGTGACAGAGCAAATGCTCAAGTACTTTATCAACAAAGTCCACAAAGAAACCTATAGCCTCTGGCCACGGCCGCGGGTGGTAGTGGGTATTCCCTCAGGAGTGACCGAAGTGGAAAAGCGAGCGGTCGAAGACGCTGCTACCAACGCCGGGGCCCGGCAGACCTTTTTGATTGAGGAGCCAATGGCGGCGGCGATTGGTAGCCGCTTGCCGATCCAGGATGCGGCTGGCAGCATGATTGTTGATATTGGCGGTGGTACGACCGAGGTGGCCATCATCAGTCTGGGCGGCATTGTGGCTAGCCGAAGCTTGCGTATTGCCGGCGACGAACTGAGTGATGATATCATCCAGTATGCCCGGGAAGAATTTAATTTGCAGATAGGTGAGCGGACAGCTGAAAATATTAAGATTGCTATAGGCTCGACCTCGCCAATTACTGGTTTGAAAGATGTGCCCATGAGAGGGCGCGACCTCGTAACCGGCTTGCCCAAAGAAATAATGATCACTCCCGACCAAGTGCGGGCGGCATTGGCCCGCAGCATCAGGGAAATTGTGGACGCCGTGAAACTTACCATCGAAGAAACGCCACCGGAACTAGTGGCCGACATCATGGAACGAGGTATTTATCTGGCAGGGGGAGGGGCATTACTGAAAGGGCTTGATGCGACGTTGCGCCGTGAGACTAAGATGCCTGTGAATATTGCCGAAGATCCTCTGACGGCCGTAGCTCGGGGGACTGGCTTGGTGCTTGAAGACATTGATGCCCTCAAAGACGTGCTTGTGCCGACCCAGTTCGGTAAGATTCCGCGATGAGACGGCGAAACTGGCTCAACCGGATTCTGATACTGGTAGCGATTGTGGGGATTTTGGTGGTACTCGATCGTTTGCAGATGCTGGGTCCGGTGCATTGGCTTTGGGCCAGAACCTTTGTGCCGGCCGGCAGTTTAATTGCCGGAGGTGGCCATAGTGTTGGCCAGACTTGGCAGAATTGGACGCATATCAAGGACTTGGCAGCCGAAAACAGCCGTTTGGAGTTGGAAAATGCCAATTTGCGGCAAAGACTGGCTGCCGATGCTGAAACCCAGCGTGACAATGAAATGTTGCGTCGGGAATTGGGATTGTCGGCGGCGGCCGTTATTAAACAAATAAATGCCGAAGTGGTGGCAGCAGCGCCCGATTCATACCGGCAATACGCCTGGATTAATAAAGGCAGCAGCGATGGGTTCAAAAACGGTTTAGCGGTTATGAGCTCTGGGGCACTGGTGGGGGTTCTCAGTGAAGTTCAAGCTCATTCAGCCCGGGTTACGCTGGTGAGTGATCCCGATTTCAGATTAGCGGCCAAAGACCAGGATACCAATGCGGCTGGCATCGTCATGGGCCAGTTGGGAGGAGGGTTAGTTTTAGAAAAAATTGGCCAGTCAGATACCGTTAAACCAGGTGATACCGTGACAACGAGTGGTTTGGGTGGAGATATTCCCACTGGATTGTTTATTGGCCAGATTGAGTCAGTTGATGCTCAATCTGACGTTGTTTTTCAGTCGGCTCGGCTCGTATCGAGTATCAAACCCAGGGACTTACGTTTTGTGGCTGTAGTTTTGCCATGAGATGGTGGTGGCCGGTTGTATTGGTGGCGGCGTGGCTCCAGTTGTCGTGGCTGTCATTTATCCAGCCCTTTGGTGTGGTGCCTAATCTGGTATTGGCTACGATTGTACTGGCCGCCTTGAGGTTGCCTGCCAGCACCGCGGTCAGCTTGGCCATAACTGGTGGCCTTATCCTTGATCTGGCGGGAGAAAGCTGGTTTGGTTGGTCGATGGCAGTATTGGTGGCAGTGGTGCTGGCGATTGGATTCGTGAATACCAAAGTGGGCTGGGAGCTTGATGGCTGGTGGGTGCCAGTGATGCTTATGGCTGCCGCTACTACCATTATGACATTGGGTATTTGGTTATCGGTGCTCGTGAATGGTGGCCAGGTTGGCTGGACTGTCGTGCCAGTGAAGTTGATGATTGAGCTGGCAGCTAATACAGTAGTAGTATTGGCTGGTCGAGCATTTTTGAGTAGGTATTGGCCGAGTCGGGGGGTCACAAACTAATTTGGCGAAGCGATCATTATTTGGATATTTAGAGGATTCAGGTAGGATAGACGGCCGGGGTGGCCGCGACCTCTCGGTTCATGAAAAATGGACCGAGAGTATCTTGCCGGCTGATGCTGATGCCGGCCTGACCGAGGGCGAAACCGACCGCCGACCCCTGACGGCCGTAGCAGTAACCTCAGCTATACTATTGAGCTTATTGGTCTTGAGACTATTTGTGTTGCAGATTATTCAGGGCGAGAACAATCTAGCTGTGGCTGAAGGCAATCGGGTCCATGAAAGGGTGTCCCGGGCGCCGAGGGGGGTTATTTATGACCGAAACCGTCGTGAGCTGGTGCGCAACCAGGCTAGTTTTGACATCACTGCGGTGCCCCAGAATCTGCCTCGGGATGATGCTGCTAGGCAACAAGTGTACCTCAAATTGGCGGCGATGATTGGCGTTAGCCCAGCTGAAGTCCAAGACAAAGCCGAGGTGGCTTGTAAGACCACTGCAAGACCCCTATGCTTACGGAGTCCTTTGCCGGTGCTGGTGGCGGCTGGCGTGTCCAAAGACCAGGCCCTGCTCGTGGAACAGTCGAGCGCAGAGGTACCAGGTATGGCCCTTGACGTTAATCCTATCAGGCAATACCTAGATGAAGGCCTCCTCTCGGTCTTCTTGGGCTATACTGGCCGGGTAAATGCCGAAGAAGCCACGACTCACGCTGATTATGGTCCGACAGATCTGATTGGTAAGTTGGGTGTTGAGCTGCAATATGAAAAACAACTCAAAGGCCAAAATGGTGGCGAAAGAACCGAAGTAGATGCCACAGGTCGTCCTGTAAGGTTGCTTGCCAGTAAGGAACCCCAAGCAGGTAACAGCCTGGTATTATCAATTGATTTTGAGCTTCAGCAAAAACTGGCAGCTGCTCTTAATGGCCAGATGGTGGCATCGGGGGCCAAGCGGGCAGCCGGTGTGGCTATTCGCCCCCAAACCGGCGAAGTTTTGGCGGCCGTGAGTCTGCCGAGTTATGATAATAACCTGTTTAGTACCGGTATATCCCAGGCAGACTACGACAGACTGAGAAGCGACGTGGGCCAGCCTTTGTTTAATAAAGTGGTTTCAGGAGGTTATGCGCCAGGATCGACGATTAAACCTTATGGTGCGGCTGCCGCTTTGCAAGAAGGCATTATTAGCACTGCTACAACCATCAATGATACCGGGCTTCTGGTGGTGCCAAACCAGTACGATCCCGAAAAACCCGCATTGTACTATGGCTGGGAGCGCACAAATGGTCTAGGGCCAGTGAATGTATTGTCGGCTATTGCGCGCAGCTCCGATATATTTTTCTACGAAATTATGGGTGGTTTTACTGACTTCCTGAAATATCTGGGTATTGATAAATTGGCCGAATATTACCATAAGTTTGGGCTGGGTGAACGATCGGGCATCGATATACCGGGGGAAATCGCTGGCCGGGTACCAACGAGGGAGTGGAAGCAGCAGTTTTCAGGCGAGTCCTGGTACCAAGGCGATACCTACAACGTTTCAGTGGGCCAGGGTGATCTTCTGGTGTCACCTCTGCAAATGGCCTTGGCGACAGCGGCTGTGGCCAACGGCGGTAAGCTGATGCAGCCTTACATTGTTAGCCAGGTGCTTGATGCTGTGACCGGAAAAGCCGATACCACCAAGCCTGTGGTGCGCCGGGCCGGTTTTATATCAGACGGAAATCTTGAGGTGGTGCGACGGGGCATGTGGATGGCCGTCAATGACTCCTCGGGTACCGCCTGTTGCAAGATCAAGGACGAAGTCCCCGTGCAGGTGGCGGCCAAGACTGGCACCGCCGAAACTGTGATTCATGATGCGGGCAAGGACGCCCGCGACCAATCCAAACCAAACGCCTGGTTTGAAGCATTCGCGCCGTACAATAATCCCCAAATAGCCATCGTCGTGCTTGTGGAAAACTCTGGTGAAGGCTCACAATTTGCTGCTCCCGCAGTGCGGGAAACACTCAAGTGGTATTTCACAGAAGGCCCAGGTAAAGCCTATCGCTAGGGTGTTTTGGTTAAGTTGGCAATGTATGACAACATTAACTCTTGACGTGAACGCTCACATGCGCGAACATGGGTAAGCATCAGTCTTGTGCTGGTCAATACATTACAACATCTGACGACTCGGGGCATTCCCGGGGATTTTTTTCGCTCAAAATTTGGCAGGCGTGCCAATGATAAGGAGGTACCACAATGGGTACAACAAACGAATTTCATCTTACAGCCGACGGCATCACCGCTCTCAAAACTGAGCTGGCTGAGCTGGTTGGTTCAAAACGTAATGAGATTGCCGAAAGGCTCAAAGAGGCCAAGGCGGATGGCGACTTAAGTGAAAACGCAATGTATGATGCGGCTCGGGATGAGCAGAGTTTTGTTGAAGGCCGGATCGCTGAGATTGAGCACATCCTCAAGCATGCCACAGTGATAGCTCACAAAAGTAAGGGCGTTGTAGCCCTGGGTTCAAAGGTGCATGTGGAAGTCGAAGATGGACAACAACACTACGTGATCGTGGGTTCGACTGAAGCCAATCCCGATGAAGGTAAGATTTCCGACCAGTCGCCAATCGGTCGGGCGCTTATAGGCAAAAAGGCCGGAGATGAAGTGACTATTGACGTTCCATCCGGCTCGATTACGTACGTCATTCGTGGCATAGAGTAGCCTTCTTCGCTATAACAATGGTAAAATTGGCGCCATGACAGCAGCTCGGAGCCAGTATTGGCTTGATCAATTTGTGGTGTCGGTGTTAGCCGAACACCCCAGTGGTGAAATTCTGGTTTCAAGCGGGATTTCGCCTTCAGCTTCATACCATATTGGGCATTTTCGCGAAGCTCTCACGGCTGACGCGATTGCTTGGGCGCTTAGGCGAGAGGGTCGGGTAGCCAAGCATGTGCATGTGGTTGACGACTTCGATCCTTTGCGCAAACGATACCATTTTTTGCCCGAGACTTTTGAGAGTTTTGTGGGTTGGCCGATTTGTTTGGTGCCCGATCCTTTTGACTGCCACAGTTCCTATGCCCAGCACTATTCAGCCGAGTTCAAAGAGGCGGCGGCACGTATGGGTGTCGAAATGGAAGTCGTGCATTCGTATGAGGATTTCTATTTAAATGGCCGAATGGCTCCATATATCGAGCGGTCAATTGAGCGCCTTGAGGTTATTAAGCGGGTGTTTGCTGATGTATCACACCGTGAGGTAGCCAATGATTGGGTGCCGTTACAGATCCTGAGTGATAATAATAGTTTTACTGAATGGCGGTTCGAAAAACTTGAGCCAGCTACGAGAACCCTGGTGTACCGAGATGCCCAAGGTGAAGTGGGTAGTATGAAGTACGATGACGGACGCGTCAAATTGAATTGGCGGCTGGATTGGCCGGCGCGGTGGGCGTTGCTGGGCGTGGACGTTGAGCCTTATGGCAAAGAGCATGCCACCAAGGGTGGTTCATATGACACCGGTGCTGAGTTTGTCGACAAAGTATTTGAGGCTAAGGCGCCTACACCCCTGCCGTACGACACGGTGAACATGGTAGGTGATACTAAGAAGATGAGTTCGAGTCTCGGTAATCTGGTGACCCCTGGTCAGGCTCTGGAAATTATGCCGCCCGAAATTTTGAGATTTTTTATCCTGCGGTCACTACCAAAGCGAGTCGTGTACTTCGATCCAGGCCTTGGTTTGTATAACCTGGTTGATGAGTACGCCAAGCTCGAGGCGGCGGTTGACGGTGGTTTGCATCCGGAGTTTGAACAAGCTTATCGAGTGGCGGCAGCTACTGGTGAGCAAAAAGTGATCTCGAGTGTGCCTTTTAACCATTTGGTGAGCGTCTATCAAACAGCACAAGGTGATGTGGCTGTGGTAAAAACGGTGCTTGAACGGGGCGGCTACCACGATCAAGTAGCTCAGGAATGGCCGGTCATTGAGCGCGAACTAGCTTTTGTGGCACGGTGGCTTACAACGTACGCTCCAGATAGTGTGAAGTTTGAGGTGCAGGCAGAGCTGCCTCATGTGGCGTTATCTGACGAACAAAGGCAATTTGTGACAACTTTAGCCGAAACTATTGCAACAGAATCAGATTTAAATGGCCAAGGTATGCATGATGCGATTTACGCCGCTAGCCTATCGGCTAATTTGAAGCCAGCACAGGCGTTTACCACCTTGTACCAATTGATCTTGGGTCAAGATAAGGGTCCAAAGGCTGGCTTTTTCTTGAGTAGCCTCGATCGCCCATGGTTGCTGGAGCGTCTTCAGTCAGCGGCAGCCAGTTTCTGATGGTAATCTTTGCCGTTTAAGCCCGTTTGAAGGTGTGTCCTTTTGGCTTCTTGTAGTCGTTTATTATCTGATGGATGCAGAGTATAATGAAGCCCATGATAGACATGCGTGTTCTCAGAGAGCAATTAGACGACGTGAAGGCGGCCGCCCGTCATAAAAACGCCGCAATCACGCCTGAACAAATCGATGAAGCCGTAGTTTTAGATGGGCAGCGGCGTGATCTGATGGTGAAGGTTGAGGATTTGAGGCGTCAGCGTAACGAGTTATCGTCGGCTATGAGTGGTACCAAGCCGACGTCCGACCAGCTGGTCCAGGGTCGTCAACTGAAACAACAACTGGGTGATCTGGAGACTCAATTAGAACAGGTAGATCAACGGCTGACTGGCCTGATGAAGCGTATCCCAAACTTGCCGACGGATGATGTACCGATAGGTTCAAGTGAGGATGAAAATCTGGTTGCTAAGACGGTTGGTAATGCGCCTCAGTTTGATTTTGAACCGAAGAGCCACTGGCAAATCGGTGAAGCCAAGGGGTGGATTGATAAAGAGCGCGCAGCCAAGGTAGCTGGGGCACGTTTTGCTTATCTCAGAGGTGAGCTGGTGCGCTTGCATATGGCAATGATCTCGATGGCGCTTGATGTTATTACTGACGAAACGGTGCTCAAGCAGATTGCTACTGAAGCTGGCTTACAAGTAAGTACAAAACCATTTGTACCGGTCTTGCCGCCATTGCTGATTCGGACTGAGCTGTATGACGCTATGGATAGGCTCGAACCTCGCGACGATAGGTATAAAATTGAAGGCGAGGAATTGTGGCTGCAGGGGAGTGCCGAACACGTGTTGGGTTCGATGCATGCCAATGAGATTTTGCCAGAAGCTGAACTACCGATCAGATATGCCGGATATGCAACGAGCTTCCGTAAAGAAGCTGGGACTTATGGCAAAGATATGGAGGGCATCATCAGGATGCACCAGTTTGATAAATTGGAAATGGAGTCTTTGACAACTGCCGAAACATCCTTAGATGAACATCTGTTTTTGATTGCCATTCAGGAGCATCTGATGCAACAGCTGGAATTGCCATATCGGGTAGTTATGAAATGTACAGCCGATATCGGTAAACCAAATGCCAGAGGCGTTGACATCGATTGTTGGATGCCCGGCCAGGCTAAGTATCGTGAGACCCATACAGCTGATTACATGACTGATTACCAAGCTCGGCGGTTGCAAACGCGAGTACGTCGGAGTAGTGGTGAGGTTCAACTCGTTCATACCAACGATGCGACCGCCTTATCGCAACGGCCTCTCATAGCGCTGCTTGAGAATCACCAGCAGGCTGATGGTAGTATCAAAGTGCCTAAGGCTCTCGCGAAATATTACGGTAAGGAGGTACTGTAGATGAAAGTAGATATAACTGGCCGGAATTTTGAAGTCGAGGCTAAGCTGCGTTCGTACGTTGAGGAGAAACTTGGTGGGCTTGATAAGTTTATTGCCCGAAGTGACCAGCAAGCGGCTCACCTTGCTGTGGTGCTCGAAGAAGATGTGAGTGGGCGGGAAGACAACCGGTTTGCGTGTGATGCCGTGTTGAGGCTGCCCAAACAGCAACTGGTGGCTCGCGAAGGTACCGTTAATATGTTTGCCGCAGTTGATATTGTGGAGGCCAAACTGACAAGCCAGCTTAGCAAATACAAAGCCAAGCACCATGAGGCTGTTCGCCGAGGCAAACTGTTAAGCAAATGGATGGGGCAGACGACTGAGTGAAACGTATCATTGAGAAATTACTGGGTGACCGCAATGCCCGGGAAGTTAAGCGTGCACAAGCAGCTATCAGTAAAGTAGGTGATCTGGCAGAGGCCTATCGTCAATTGTCTGACGATGCCCTGAAAGCCAAGACCAGTGAATTCCGGCAAAAGTTAGCCAATGGCACCAAGCTCGATGACTTGTTGCCCGAAGCGTTTGCGGCCGTGCGAGAAGCGGCTGACAGAAGTATTGGGCAGCGTCATTATGATGTGCAGTTTGTGGGTGGGATCGTTTTGCACCAGGGTAAAATCGCTGAGATGCGCACCGGTGAAGGTAAAACGTTGGTAGCAACGGCACCGTCGTATCTCAATGCCCTGACAGGCAAGGGTGTGCATGTGGTGACCGTTAACGATTATCTGGCAAGTCTGCACGGTGGCTGGATGGGTAGGGTCTATCATGCTTTGGGGCTGTCAACGGGTGTAATTGTCCATGATAAGGCCTACGTCTATGATCCTGATTTTGTGAGCGAAGAACACGCCGATGAGCGCCTTAATAATTTGCGGCCAGTTAGCCGGGCGCAAGCTTACCAAGCCGATATTACCTATGGCACCAATAACGAATTTGGTTTTGATTATTTGCGCGACAACATGGTCGATGATTTGGCCAAAATGGTGCAGCGGCCGCTGCACTATGCCATTGTCGATGAGGTAGACTCCATTCTGATTGATGAAGCTCGAACCCCGCTGATTATTTCGGCACCAGCCAATGAAGCCACCGATAAATACTATGAATTTGCCCGGTTGGCTGCCACCTTGTCCCCAGATGAACACTATACGGTTGATGAAAAGCTCAAGGCTGTTAGCTTGACTGACGAGGGTGTTGAGAAAATTGAGCAGGCCTTGGGAGTTGATAATGTCTATGAAGCTGGCCGTATTGATGACGTTCACCACATCGAGCAGGCAGTACGGGCTCGAGGGCTCTACCAGCGTGATAGAGATTACGTTGTCAGAGATGGTGAGATCATTATTGTCGATGAGTTTACCGGACGGCTCATGCCCGGCCGGCGCTGGAGTGAGGGCTTGCATCAGGCCGTCGAAGCCAAAGAGGGTGTCCAGATACAACAGGAATCTTTGACGCTGGCCACTATTACCTTCCAGAATTACTTCAGATTGTACGAGAAACTGGCAGGTATGACGGGCACGGCTATGACTGAAGCTGAGGAGTTTGGTAAAATTTACCAGCTTGATGTGGTGATTATTCCGACAAACCGGCCAATGATCAGGCAAGACTTACCAGATAGGATCTACAAAACAGAAGACGGCAAGTTTCGAGCAGTAGCGGCTGAGGTGGCCGAACTAAACGCCAAAGGTCAACCGGTTTTGATTGGTACTGTCTCAATTGCCAAAAACGAGCGGCTGAGTCGGTACCTTGATGAGCTAGGGGTACCGCATCAGGTGCTTAACGCCAAAAACAATGAGGCTGAGGCAGCTATCGTGGCGGCGGCTGGCCACCGGGGTGCAGTAACCCTGGCGACCAACATAGCCGGCCGGGGTACCGACATCATGCTTGAGGAAGGCGTGGGAGTCCTGGGAGGCCTTCATGTACTGGGAACTGAACGGCACGAAAGCCGGCGTATCGATAACCAGCTGCGGGGTCGCAGCGGCCGCCAAGGCGATCCCGGCTCGAGCCAGTTCTATGTGTCGCTTGAAGATGATCTGATGAGGATATTCGGATCTGAGCGGCTAGCCGGGTTCATGGATACGCTTGGTATGGATGATTCGGTGCCGATTGAAAACAAGCTGGTGAGTCGCAGTCTGGAAAGTGCTCAAAAGAAGGTAGAAGGACACAATTTTGACACCCGCAAACAGCTGGTAGAGTATGACGATGTCATGAACCGGCACCGGGAAGTAATTTACGCCCGACGGCGCAAGGCGTTGGCCGCTACCTCTCTGCGGGACGATATTTTGAGTATGATTGATAATCAGGTGGCCAACCAGCTGACAGTGCATACTAACGCCCGCACTGGCGAGATGGATCAAGTAGCTTTGCGTGAGGCTATCAACAATCTGGTGCCTGTGGATGATGCTCTGGCGGCCGAACTAGCGGCGGCTCATCCCTCCGAAATCCCCGGACTTGTGCGGGCCAGGGCTGAGGCAACCTATGCGGCGCGTTTGGAGCAGTACGGGTCTGAGGTCATGAGAATGATGGAACGGTACGTCTATGTGTCGGCGCTCGATAGACTGTGGATTGACCATCTTGATGCCATGGAGAACTTGCGTGGAGGCATTGGACTGCGGGCGATCGGCCAGCGTGATCCACTGGTAGAATACAAGCGAGAAGGTTACCGTATGTTTAAGCAATTACTGAGCTTACTTGATGCTGAGATTGCCAGTACAATTTTCAAGATGGTGGTGCGTCAGGAAGACCCACCTGTCGATGCGCCAGTGGAAACTGCGCTTACTAAAGCTGCCGAGCAGGCGACGGTGCGGGGAGGTTCAACTGATCCAGAGAGCCTAGCGGCGGAGGGCACCGCCCGTGCGGCTGGTTCCCGGGCTCAAAGACGGGCCAAGGCCACTGGTAGTTTGCCAGTGTCGGCTACCAAGGCCACGAATAAGAAGCGTAAGAAAAGGCGGTAGACATGAAAGTCACGAAACGCTACGAGGGTCAGCGGGTCGGGATTGTCGGTTATGGCGTTGAGGGTCGGGCATCATATGATTATTGGCGCTGGCACGGTGCCCAGGTAACAATTTTTGATGGTAATGCCCAATTGGCCTTGCCCAACGGTGTCCAGGCAGTGCTTGGCGATCATTATCTTGATAACTTCGATGGTTTTGATCTGCTTGTACATTCCCCTGGTATTAGGTCCGACCGCATCAGACAGGCAGTTGGCCCCGGTCCGGCTATTACTTCGGCTACTGCCGAGTTTTTCCGCCATTGCCCAGCAAAGATCATCGGTGTGACCGGAACTAAAGGCAAAGGAACGACAAGCACTCTTATCGCCCAGCTGTTGGAAGCTGCCAAGTATAAGGTGTGGCTGGGCGGTAACATCGGCCGGCCGGCCCTGGAATTTTTAGACCAGGTCCGTCCTGAAGATCGGGTGGTGCTCGAATTGTCGAGTTTTCAACTGATGAATCTCGAGCAGAGCCCGGCGTTGGCTGTTTGCTTGATGATAGTGCCTGAGCACTTAGATTGGCATCTTGATGAAGCTGAGTATGTGGCTGCTAAAGGCAACATTACCCGTTACCAAACCGCCTCAGACAAAGTAATTTTTCACCCTCACAACGAGTGGAGCCGGCAAGTTGCTGAGTTGTCGGCTGGTCACAGGATACCCTACCTGAAATCACCTGGAGCAGTTATCAGCGAGGGAACCGTCACCATAGGCAATACCAAGATTTGTGAGACAAAAGCTGTGGGGCTGCTTGGTGCCCATATGCTTGAGAATGTGTGTGCGGCAGTCACAGCAACCTGGGATTTAGTCCATCATGACGCCCTATTGGTAGCCAAGGTGCTCAAGACTTTTCAGGGTTTGCCGTTACGACTTGAGCCCATGGAACGAGTTGATAGCGTGCTCTACGTGAACGATTCATTTTCAACAAATCAATACGCTACCATGGCAGCTCTGGCCAGTTTTGAACAGCCGCCGGTGCTCGTGCTCGGTGGTTATGATCGTGGTATTGACCTCACACCGATGCTGGTTGCTGTAGCCGAGGCTGCTCCGAGAGGGGTGGTGGTAATCGGTCAGACGGCGGCTAGCATCCGCCGGGGTTTATATGAAAGAGGATATGACGAGGTTGTTGACGGCGGTACGACCATGACCAATATTGTAGCTGCTGCCCAGAAACTGGCTCACAAGGGAGATGTGGTTATCTTGTCACCAGGGTGTGCTTCGTTTGATATGTTTAAGAGCTATAAAGATAGGGGAGAGCAGTTCCGTGCGGCGGTTGCGGCATTGTCAGGCAAGCATGAAAAAATATAAAGTTTTTAGGTTTATTGAGGTTCGCTGGCTTCAGGATAGCCGGACTATTGAGATGAAATACGGGTTCGATAACGAACTGATCTTTACTGATCAAGTGGTCTTTGAATTTGAGCCAACTCCCGGATATCACCAGGCCTTGCTTGAGCGGGTCATCAGGAGCTTGTGGCTGGTGAACGGTGTATCGTACTACAAGGCTGCGCTTACACCCGAAATCGATGCTCAGGCGGCCTGCTTGACTGAAGCTGAAGCCAGTTTCCTAAACTCGACCTATAGGTTTGGACTGGGCCAACTTTGCTACGAGCACAAAATCCCGTTTGAGCGGTTGGCAACCTTTGCAGCCGATCCGCGTGCAAAGGTTGCCGGTGTTTCAGCTCCAGGGCTGGTAGGCAGTGTGGTGGGCTTGGGCGGCGGTAAAGACTCACTCGTGACCACAACCTTGCTTGAATCAATGAACGAGGAGTTTGCGACTTTTAGCGCTACATATATGCCCGAAGAAAATGACGCTTTGTTGAAGCTAGCTGGAGCAATTGGACACCAACATTTAACCATTCGCCGGCGGTTTGATACGCAACTGGCCGATCTCAATCGGCAGGGGGCGTATAACGGTCATGTACCGGTGACGGCAATCATCACCCTGATCGGGCTAGCGGCGGCGGCGCTGACAGGCCGGCAACAGGTCGTCATGAGTAACGAAGCCTCGGCCGGTGAGGGTAATGCCCACTGGGACGGCGTTGAAGTCAATCATCAATATTCAAAAACCTTTGAGTACGAAAAATTATTGGCCGGGCATGTGGCCACCAGTATTTCACCTGATTTGAGAACATTTTCGTTGCTCAGGCCACTCGGTGAGCTTCAGATTGCTCGACTGTTTGCGCATGGGCCCATGCAACGCTATCGGGGACTGTACTCCTCATGTAATCGTAACTTTAAGGCCGATGCCCAAGGTTTCGGGTTTTGCGGTAACTGTTCTAAATGCGCGTTTGTCTATTTGATTTTGACGCCATTTGTGCCAAAACTAGAGCTTAAGAGTATTTTTGGCGCCGATTTGTTGGCTCAAGCCTCGTTGGCTGAAACCTTCAAGGAATTATTTGGCCTTGCGGGGCATAAGCCCTTCGAATGCGTTGGTGAAATCGAAGAATGTCGGGCGGCGGCTACCCTTGCCGCCCAGTCGGGAGATTATCCAGAACTGGCTTCATTTGGGGTGCCCGAGACCGATTATGACTTCTCGAGTTGGCAGCCGCATCTTCTGCCGAAGCATTATGCCGAGGTCGTGAAAGCGGCTATCGTATGAAACATAGTGTTGGCCAACATAGCTTGCCGTCGGGAGCCAAGGGTTTGATGATTAATGTACCGGGTAGCCAGGTAATCGATCTTGAGGTCAGATTTAATTCAGGGTATGTCTTTGGCAGCCGCAGTCGTTACGAAACGCCTCATGTGCTCGAACATTTGCTGGCGACAACGAGCGCCAAATACCCGAAAGCTAATCAGTTTATGATTGAGGCCTCCAAGAACGGGGCTTACGTGAACGCATATACGACAGCTCGTGCCAACGGTTACACCTATGAAATGGCTGATTTCGAACTCGAGAGAATGCTCGATCTTATTGAAGAGCAGCTGGCCCGACCTTTATTCACCAGAGAGCATCTGACGGCTGAGCTCGGTAATGTGAGAGAAGAACTGTCTCGCAACACTACTCAGCCGGCTGCTGTGTGCGCTCTGACTCTGGCGGCAGCTACTCAGCCAGACCAATACTTGTATTACGACCAGCGTCTTGATCAGTTGGCGGATATTAGCTTGGTTGATATCCAAAAGCATTTTAGTACCACCCATGCAGCAGCCAACGCCAGGTTCTTTGTGGCTGGGGCGCTGTCAGGACGGACTACAAGTATTCTCGGTCGCCTCGAAGCAATGTTCCAACAAATCAGCGAAGGGGAGCGGTTGGAGTACCAGGCGCATCCGGTTGACCAGGGACTGGCGGCAGTGGTGACCGCTCGCGATATCAACCAAATTTACTACCGGTTAGAGCGCCAGGTACCAGAGCAGTCTTGGGATAGCCGTCGGGCTTTGGCGGTGCTCAGGACGATTCTGGTTGGTACCATGGGGTCACGTATTTTGGGGGCGGCCCGGACCAGGGGGCTGGCTTATACCGTCGGGGCTGCTAGCCAGACAGAACCCGGCTTGAGCGTTTTGGGCTTCCAAGGCTTTGTGACGATGGACAATTCGGTGGCGCTTTTTCAATTGATTGCCGATCAGATGCAAAAGGTGGCTCGTAATGGTGTCACCGCTGAAGAAGTGACCACAGCAACTCAGTACATGATTGGTAACATTTTACGCAGCACTCAAACCGCCGCCGACGTTATGAATTGGTATGTGGATAACTATGACGGCTGGGAATCAATCAGAGATATGGAGTCGGAAATTGCAGCTTTTCGGGCCGTCACACCGGAAGCTGTACAGGCGGCAGCGGTCATGATTGACCAAGAGGGCCACTTTGCCTGGAGTCTCGTTGGACCGGTTGGTAGCGGGCATGTGCAAGCTCTGCAGCAGGCCTTGGGGCACTGGGCAATGTAGTTATACGTGTCGAAAAATATTGACACAATTGTCAATCTGTGATAAGTTGTATCTTGTAACTCGATAATCGGATTGGTATTGGTAGTGTGCCGGTGGATGATATGTGCCGCCCATGTATCGCCGCCGGCACGGTACTCGTACCAGTCCGATTTTGTGTAATTGACGCTTGCTATAGTCGCCAAAACTCCTGGTAAGGAATCCTTACCAGGAGTTTTGTTTTGTACGGCCCGTGTTTGTGGATAAGATAACGCTAGACAGTGGGTAAGTGACCGTCTTATACTGAATCCAGTGGGTTGCAGTGGGTAGCAAACCTGACGGTAAATATCACAATATGGATTTCTTTGAACGCAAACTCGACGACAAAAACCGCCTGACCATTCCGGCTGAATTGCGTCACGAGTTTGAATCCGGAAAGGTGATTATTACCAGAGGCTTTGCTCACTACTTGCATCTGTACACTGAAAAAACTTGGAATGAGGTAATGGAGCCAGCACTGAAGGGTAATATCCTAGATGAGCGTACGGCTGATCTCAACGTCCAGTTCCGGATGGGCAAAGCTATTAGTCAACTCGACGCCAAGCAAGGGCGCATCGTTTTGGAACAGCACTTGCTTGATTATGCCGGTATTGACCACGATGTCGTGGCCGTACGGGCTGGCAGTTATTGGCGCCTCATGGCCAAACCCCACTAATTCTTTGGTTTATTTTTTTAAAAAAATAAAGAACCTTCAAAACCAAAAACAAACATTTCAAGAGCAACTACTTGGCAGTCAGCAACCCGGACCCAGAGGCGGCCGATCCCAAAACAGCCTGGTACCTTTTCGTCTCGTAAAACTCCACCTCACAACACACTCTTTTGAAAGGAATTATTTTACCTACAAAATGCTTATGGTATTGAGTAGGCGAGTAATTCCTTATCTCACATGCATGTGCCGCGCTAGCACAAGCGAGGCACAATTGCGAACTCCAAATTACTCACAAGCCACATACGGCTTGTGACGAAAAACAAAAACTTTTCAAACCAAAAGTTGACTGCTAAGTAGTTGAACTCGAAAACCAAAATCAAACCCGCAGATACTCGTGCGGGTTTTTGGCGATGGAAACATATATAATGAGAGCCGATGCCAACACTTACCACTGTGCCATACCAAGCCAATCCTGGAAACGCCTGTGCGCTGGCGTGTTACACCATGGTGGCCAAGTACTTGTTGCCCAACGAAGATATAACTTATGAGAAGCTCGGAAAGATCGCAAATTGGCACCCTGGTTATGTGGTATGGGGCTTTAGGGTTTGGCAATGGCTGATGGATAGAGAGGTGTACATCAGCGATACCGATCAGATCGATTATGCAGCTTGGGCTCGTAACGGTGTCGAGGGCCTACGTCGGTCGGTGTCTGTAGATGAGTTTGCCTACTATCAAAACAACACTTTTGATCTAGCTGATGAAGGCCGGCAGATTTCGTTGGTATTTGATCATCCACATTTTTATTACACCAAGAAGAATATAACCTGGACTGACGTTGTGGCCGAATTTGCAAAGCCAGGAATTTGTGACATTACGCTTAATTCGCACTATCTTAACCGTACTCGGGGTCTTGCGGTTCATCGGGTGGTAATTATAGATATAAATCCTCAGGAAGTGGTGTTTCATGATCCCAATCGTGGGGGCACCGGTGCTTATCGGCGAGAATCCACTGATCATTTCCGGCGTAGCGTTGAGTCATTAGGCGGGGCTGAAGTGGCGCGGTATAGTTTGGGTGACGGTGTATGGTAAACGAACACAAACCAGTTTTATTAGATCAAGTTTTAGCTGTCTTTGGGCCACAGTCAGGTCAAACATATCTGGATGCCACAGCCGGATTGGGAGGACACGCGGGGGCGGTATTGGGTTTGACTCATTCTGAGGATAAATCGTTACTGGTGGATCACGATGAGACTGCCATTAAGGTGCTGAAAGACAAATTCCCCAAGGCGAGTGTTGTACATGACGATTTCTTGAGTGCAGCCGAATCTCTCGTCGAAGAGGGGAGGGATTTTGATCTGATATTGATGGATCTTGGTGTGTCGTCGCCTCAGCTTGACCGAGCCGAGAGGGGATTTAGCTTCAGGTTTGATGGTCCGCTCGATATGAGAATGGACACAACTCAGGATTTGACAGCCGAGACTGTAGTTAATACTTATCCACAGGTCGAATTGGAACGGGTACTTCGTGAGTACGGCGAGGAGCCACGGGCTCGGGCGGTCGCAGCAGCGATCGTGACGGCACGGCCGCTTCAGACGACCAAGGAATTGGCAGACGTAGTCCGCCCAGTGGCTTGGCGGCCCAAAGATATTGATGCGGCGACCAAAACTTTTCAGGCTATCAGGCTGGAGGTGAACCACGAGCTGGAACTACTTGCGCAATGCGTGCCGCTTATGGTAAAGTTGTTAGTACCAGGCGGGAAACTGGCAATCATCAGTTTTCATTCCCTGGAAGACCGGATTGTTAAACAGTACTTTGACCGAGAGTCAAAAAATTGCATCTGCCCACCGAAACAGCCAATCTGTACTTGTGGCCACACAGCGACTTTGGAAAAAATCACCAAGAAACCGCTGGTAGCAGATGCCGACGAGATAGCTTTTAATCCACGAGCCCGTAGTGCAAAACTGCGAGCCGTCGAAAAAATAAACAAAAACAAAAGGAGGGACAGCTAATGTCTGTCACCATTCGCCAGCTTGGCAAGAAACAAGCTCAAAAAGTGCCAGTACGCGTTCGGGTTTCATAACCTGTAGCGTGTTCTTTTGGTGTGTAGCCGCTCCGGGTAGGTTTGGTTCAAATTAAGCCAACTGCCCGGTGGCGGCTGCCGCCGGCTCATAAAACGAGATTTTCAAAAAACAAACAAATAAATATCAAAAAAAGGAGACGCGCTTTGTCATCAGCGGTTGTTACAGCGCGGCGAAACCAGAACTTGTACCGTCAGCCCGCAACGGTGGTACTCGGACCGACCTCGGCAACTTTTGTGGTCGTGGCAGTGGTAGGCGTTTTGGCTTTGCTCTATTTACATCAAATCACTAAAACGGGAGCCCTGGGCTATAAGGTCAATAATCTAGCCAAGACACGGGACGCCGTGGCTGCTCAAAAACAAGACTTGAGTGTTGAAGCTGCTAGATTGCAGTCGATTGCTGCTACCAAGTCATCACCGGTGGCCTCTGGCATGATACCTCAAGCTCAGGTATCGTATGCCAAGTGACGCCTATTCGTGAAGGAATAATTTGGAGAAGCCGTTTGCGACTCCTACAGCTGACAGCTGTAGTGCTGGCGGGCGTGCTTATCGGCCGGTTGGGTTATCTGCAAATTGTCCAGCATGACAAATATCAGGCCCAAGCGGCGGATGAGCATACCCGTAAGTATCAAATTCCGGCAACGAGGGGGGAGCTTTATGCATATGATGGGAGCTCGGTTGTTCCCATCGTCTTAAACCAAACCAGGCATGTGTTATATGTGGATCCGCGGTACATCGAGGATCGAGATGCCGTGGCTACTCAATTGGCTGCTATTACGGGAGCAAAAGCAGTTGATTACCGTTCGCGGATTGACCAAGGCATAGAATATGCTGTCTTGGAGCGACGCATTAGTAATGATATGGCTACCAAAATCAAAGAATTGGGCATCAAAGGAGTGGGACTGACGCCAACAGCTTACCGGACGTATCCAGAAGGAAGTTTAGCGGCTCAGGTACTGGGTTTTGTGAACGCCGACAGTATTGGCCAATATGGAGTTGAGGGCTTCTTGAATGAGCAATTGGCCGGGCAACCAGGCCAACTCGCTGCCAAAACTGATACTCGAGGTATTCCGATTGCTACTGCCGACAATGTCATTAAGCCGGCCGAGGATGGCAAAAATTATGTGCTGACGATTGATCGCAATATCCAAGCGATGGCGGAACAACGGTTGGCTGAACAAATTTCGGCGGTTAAAGCCAAATCGGGCAGCATTGTTATCATGGATACCGACGGCGCCGTTCGGGCCATGGCGAATTATCCTACCTTTGACCCGAATGCGTACTCGCAAGTGGCTGATTATAGTGTATTTATGAATCAGGTAGTCAGTAGTCAGTTTGAGCCCGGTTCGGGCATGAAAGCTTTTGCTATGGCCATCGGACTCGATCAAAAAAAAGTGACACCCGAAACTACCTATGATGATACAGGTTCGGTCAAAGTTGCCGACAAGGTCATTAGCAATGCTGAAGGCGATAAGGCCGGTAGCGGTAAATCGATGACTGTAGTACTGCGGGACTCATTGAACACCGGGATGGTGTTTGTGCTGAAAATGATAGGAGGTAATGCCGATGCGGTTACTTCAACTGGTAAAAAGCTGGTCTATGAATATTACACCAAGCATTTTGGTTTTAATGAAAGGACCGGCATCGAGCAGGCTGCCGAAGCTGCGGGTTCAGTTCCACCGGCTAACCGCGATGATGTAACGTACGCCAATATGGTATTTGGCCAGGGTATGAGCGTTACCATGATCCAGATGGCAGCGGCCATGGCGGCGGTTGCGAACGGTGGTACGTTATATCAACCGCGCTTGGTGGCCGGGGAGATGAAACCTGACGGCTCGATGGTGCCAACGTCAGCCAAGGCCGTTAGAACAGGCGTAATTAGTCAAAAAACCGCGCAGGATCTTGGAACAATGCTCCAGGTAGTGGTTCAGCATGGCAGTGGCTATCGAGCTGGTCAAATGAATCCAGGCTACAAAATAGCTGGAAAAACCGGTACTGCCCAGATTCCGCGCCCAGACGGCAAGGGCTATATCGATGGTGCAAATATCGGCTCATTTGTGGGCTACGCGCCGGCGGATAACCCGCGATTTGTGGTGATGGTGCGGATCAACGAACCTGGGGTTCAGGGTTTTGCCGAGACTACAACGGTGCCAGTGTTTGGTGATGTTTGCAAATGGTTATTTAAGTATTATGCAATTGCACCAACCAGCTCATGATAATTTTTGCTAAAATACAGAAGGTATTCTCATGAATTTCGCAGATTTCTGGCCGACTAATTTTATTCACGCTCAAGAAGTCACGTCGTTGTCTCGCCTAGGGATGATGGCGTTTGGTGCCTTTGTATTGTCAATGCTCCTGGTGCCGGTTTACACCAAATTAGCTTTCCGATACAAGTTGTGGAAGCAGCCTCGTTCGACGGCTATTACTGGTGAAGCAGCGCCGGTTTACCAACGGTTGCATGCTGCTAAGCACCAACGTAATATCCCGACTATGGGTGGTGCGGTCCTGATTGTGGCGGCGGCAGTGATTACGCTGGTGTTAAACCTGTCGCGCAATCAGACCTATTTGCCGCTGGCGGTCTTTGTGGCGGCAGGACTTGTGGGCCTGCTGGATGACTATTTGAACATCAGGTCGGAAGGCCTTGGTATTGCCGGTATGAGGGGCAAAATTAAATTCAGTCTGATATTTGGGATCGCGGTCTTGGGTGCTTTGTATTTTTATTACAAACTTGGCTACAGTTTGATCCATGTACCGGCTGTGGGTGATTTTAATATCGGTTGGCTTTATATCCCGCTTTTTATTGCCGTGGTGGTGTCGACTGCTAATGCCGTAAATATTACTGATGGTTTGGATGGTTTGTCGGGTGGCTTGTTGTCGACGGCTTTTTCAATCTTCGGGGTGATAGCCTATTTCCAGGGTAGTTATGGTATTGCCGGCTTTTGTATGACGCTCGTAGGAGTACTTCTGACGTATACTTGGTTTAGTATTTATCCAATTCGCTTTTTTATGGGCGATAGTGGGTCTTTTGCTTTCGGGACAACCTTAGGGGTGATAGCGATGCTGACAAACAGTGTTTTTGTGTTGCCGATTATTGCAGCTGTGTTTGTTGCTGAGGCCGGTTCAAGTGTGATTCAGATTTTGTCGAAGAAGTTTTTGGGACGCAAAGTGTTTATATCGGCGCCCTTGCACCATCACCTGGAAGCAATTGGTTGGCCGGAAACTAAAGTGACGATGCGGCTATGGGTCATTGGCCAGGTCGTGGGCGCCCTTGGACTCATTTTGGCCTTGCTGGGGAATAGAGTACCGTGAACGAAACTCAATTGCCTGAGCGGACCCATAAGCCTGATTACAGTTTAGCTATTGCTGTGGTGGTCCTCCTGGCCATTGGCCTCGTCGTGATGTATTCGATCAGTCCTATTTTGAGTTATAAACAACTTGGCAATGTCGATAGCAATCGCTTTTTTGGTAAACAGGCACTGGTGGCAGCTTCGGGTCTAGCCGCCATGGTGCTTATGGCCTATACCAGGTATGACCGGTGGCGTTTATGGGGCCAGTGGGTGCTTGTGGCGGCTGCTGTGATGACGATAGCGCTCCTGGTGCCTGGCCTGTCGCAGCATACAAACGGTGCGACCCGTTGGCTGAACCTAGGGCCATTATCGGTTCAGCCTGCAGAGGTGTTAAAGCTTGGCATTGTTCTTTACCTGGCGTTTTGGTTTGAGCGGCGACGGGATGAACTCAAATCACTGGCTGACGGTGTCATGCCATTTTTGATCATGGCCGGTATCATTGGGTTTGCTGTGGTAGTTATGCAGCGAGATATGGGTACTATGCTGGTGTTGGGTGCTGTCATGCTGGGGATGTATTTTGTTGCCGGTATGAGGCGCCGACACTTGCTGGCGGTGGTGGCTACAGCCGTGGTGGCCGGTTGGTTGGCGATTACGATGTTTCCTCATCGTATGGAAAGGGTCATGACGTTTTTAAATCCCAGATGTGATGATCCAGCCTATGCCCTCAATGACTCTCATCATATTTGCCAGGCTTTATTGGGAGTGGGCAGTGGTGGCTTATTTGGGGTGGGGTTGGGTCACAGTATTCAGGTTTACGGTTACCTGCCTGAGGCCGCTAACGATTCAATTTTTTCGGTTGTCGCCGAAGAATTTGGGCTCGTTGGCGCTACCGTGATAGTGGCTTTGTTTGTGCTGGTGGCGTGGCGGGCATTGGCGATTGCTCGTCGGGCGCCTGACACATTTGGGCGACTGGTGGCGACTGGCATTGGTCTCTGGATCATCACTCAGGCTGTGGTGAACATTGGCGCCATGTTGGCATTGGTGCCATTAACTGGTATCCCGCTACCTTTTATTTCGTTTGGCGGGACCAACTTGTTGGTATCATTAATGGCAGTGGGTATCTTGTTAAATATTTCTAAATACACCGTTAGAGAGGGCAGTCATGAAAGTGGCCTTGAGCGGCGGCGGATCGGCCGGGCATATCATGCCGGCGCTAGCCGTCAGCGACGCGTTGCGATCACTCGATAACGATTTAGAACTTTTGTACATCGGGCAACCTGATAGTATGGAAGAACGGATCGTGAAAGCTAAAGGCCTAGCCTTTGCGTCGGTGCGGGCTGGTAAATTTCGGCGCCGCCATTTTGACTCCAATGTTGGCAAGCTGCTGAACTGGCGGACTTTGGGACCCAATAGCCTCGATGCCTTTAAGACAGTGGCGGGAGTCCATGATGCTTACCAGGTACTCCGGCGGTTTAAGCCCGCAGTTATTTTCATTAAAGGTGGTTTTGTCGGGGTGCCTGTGGGTCTGGCGGCCAGAAGCTTACGTATACCATACGTGATTCATGAATCCGATGTGTCACCAGGGCTAGCGAACCGATTGCTTGGTCGCTGGGCGACCGCGATCGCCGTTGGTTTTCCAAAGAAGTACTACCGTCAGTGGCACGATAAGCCCTTAGTGTTTGTGGGAAACCCGGTTCGGCCCGAAGTCCTGAAGGCTCATCGACTTGAGGGTCTGGCCCGGTTTAAATTTGATGAGCATCGGCCGGTTGTTTTAGTGACTGGTGGGTCTCAGGGCTCGCGGGAGATCAACGAGGCAGTCCTCGAAGGCCTCGATGGCTTGCTGGAACTCGCTCAAGTTATCCATGTAACTGGCGAGGGTGAATATGAAAGGGTGCAGTTTGCATTGCGGCGGCGGTCTTTGCCATCTGATTCTTCACGGTACCAGGTAGCTGCGTTTCTGAACGCTGACATGCCACTGGCCTTGGCTGTTGCTGATGTTGTGGTCTGCAGGGCAGGTATGAACACTGTGGCGGAACTGGCCGCACTCCATAAGCCAGCCGTACTAATACCGAACACTGATATGGCTGGTCATCAAGTGGCCAACGCCAGGGTGTTGGGCCGCGCTGGCGCGGCCCGGGTGTTATCTGGGACGAGTGTGACCGGCCCGAAGCTAGTAGGGGAGGTAGCCAAAATATTGCATGACGACAAAGAGCAAAGACGCCTATCCCAGGCAATGGGGACTTTTGCTACGGCCGATGCTGCCGCCGATTTAGCCAAACTAATCATCAAAATTGGCCGGCCCACGTTAGGTGAGGGGAGGGGAGTATGAACGGCCAGCGCCGAGTAGTGCGAACCTCAAGGGGAGTTTACGGTCGTTCCGTGCCCCTGGCAGCACCGGCTAGGAGGCGAGTGAGGTTAGATCTGGGTTGGACCATGAGTCAGCGGTTACGACGCCTGGCAGTCATAACGTTGGTAGGTGTCGGGCTTCTGGGCGCGTCAACTTGGTTTTTGGCCATCAAGCACGTCAATGTGGCAGCCTCCGAGCAGCAAGAGGCTATTACGAAGGATATTTGGCGACAGCTACAGGCCGGATGGTGGCCGCCAACTCTCGTAGCGGTCGACATTCCGACATTGGAATCAGCAGTCAAAAAGGCTCATCCTATCGTCAAAACCGTTGCCATTCAGCGTCGGTGGCCCAATACGCTCGATGTAACTGTGGAGCTCAAATCTCCAAAACTGGCCTGGTTTTCGGGTAGTCAACTGATGGTGCTCGACGCTGACGGTAGTGCGATTGGTGGCTTGAGCGCCGCCGACACCAAGTTACCCGTGGTCTATGATGGCAGCAACCTGCCAGTTGAAGCCGGTCAGACGGTTGTGAGGCCTCAATTTGTCAGCTTTGTCCAAGAGCTGATTGCTGGCTTGAATACCCGGGGCATCGGTATTACTAAGCTCAAGGTTGGCCAGACTACTCTTGATCTGACGGTTGAAACCGCCAAGACTTACCAATTGATTTTTGATACTGCCCGGCCGGCAGAGGAGGGATTACGTGATTTGGACGCAGTCCTTAAGACTGCGATTGCCCAAAAGAAACCAGTGAACGAATACATTGACTTGCGCATTAGTGGCAAAGCCTACTATAAGTAGGCGAGGAAAGTCCTCTGCTCTCCCCTGGCTCTGTTCGGTTTTTGTACATATTGTTTGAGCATGATAACCTTTAAAAGCGCATTACATTAGGTAGCTTGTGGCTGCAATTCAGTAAAAACAGCTTAAAACGTCAAAAAAATGCCAAAAATTTGCTAAAAAAGCTGATCAGATATAATCAGCTTAAACGGTGTTTTACTTGTTGTTTAGGCGATATCTGTCGCAAAATATACATTGTGCGACATTGATATCAGGACGACTTTGACGTATAAACATACCCCTATCGCCTTTTTTCGCACTGATTGAACTCCTAGTTATCGCTCAGTGCTATATATTTTGGCCGCTGCGGCTTGACCTTGACCTCATGTCTTTTCTGGTCTTGAGCGTTGACGTCGGAAGCTGACTGCTTCTCCCGCCTCAAGCGCTTGGACTGGAGCATGTTGGGTAGCCTGAACATTATCTGGTTGGCGGTGGGGGAGACTGGCTGCAGTCTGTCCACGCTGTTGACTAGTGCTGCGACTGGAAGAGTGATTGTCCCGCGGGTGATTGTCCCGCGATGGTCTTGACTGGCTAGAACCACTTCCCTGATTGCTACTGTCTCCCCTGCCTTGGCTGGGCCTGGCTGGTTGACTGGGATTGCGTAACGAACCAATAAAATTCTTGTTCGTATTCTGTTCACGGGCTTCAGCAGCTAATTCTTCGGGGTCGGCTGTGCGCTGCCTGATGTCGTGTTCAACCTGGAGCCTGGGGGTGGCTACAAGTTGCCGATTTCTTTCAACTATTTGAGGCGTTAGATCGGCCTCAGGGTCAGGCATACGCAGCGTGGTAGCTGAAAAAGCCACTGATTTTTCACCGTTAATAATCATATTGATAAACACACTTTGGTTGTGTAGTCTCGTGAGGTCTGAGGCCTCAAACACAGGTTCGAAATATTTACCCAAAATTGCCGAATCGCCCGGCCCGACACGGAAGCTAATCATAGTTCCGACGTTGCCGAAGACGGCGTCACGCACCACTTCGGGCATTTGCGCAACGTATTGGTTGGCAACAGTCAGATTGAGGCCGTATTTACGGGCTTCAGACAAAATTACGGCAAACGAGTCGGTAGCAAAGTTCTGGAATTCGTCGACGTAGAGGTAGAAGGGCCGGCGTTGATCCATAGACATATCGGCCCTACTCATGGCAGCTAGCTGGATCTTGGTGACCATGAGAGCACCGAGAATGGCGGCGTTATCCTCCCCTACCTGACCGCGTGAGAGGTTAACGAGCAAGATTTTGCCCTCATCCATGATTTGTCTGATGTTGAAGGCGCTTTTTTGTTGGCCAATAATATTACGCACTAGCGGGTTGGCTACAAACGCTCCTACTTTGTTGAGGATTGGGGCAACGGCTTCTGAAGCAAACTTTTCGTTCCAGGAGGCAAATTCGATAATCCAGAAATTCTTGACAATCGGGTCTTTGATTTCTTTGATGACCATTTTTCTAAAACTTTTTTCGGTGAGCATGCGAGGGATATCGAGCATGGTGGCGCCTTCGTAGTCGAGCAAGGCTAATAAGGTGTAGCGCAAAATGTATTCCAAACGTGGACCCCAGGAGTCAAACATTCTTTTGAGGACGCCGACAAGTTCCGAGGAGATGTGGTCTCTCATAGCTGGGTCTGTTACTTCCATGGGGTTGAAGGCTATCGGAAAATCCCGATCGGCCGGGTTGAGGTAGACCACGTCGTTTACTCGGTATTCGGGTATGTATTTCATGATATCGGTTACGTAGTCGCCGTGAGGATCGACGATGGCAAACCCAACGTTGTGGTAGATGTCGGATAAGGTCAGGAGCTGCAGTAAGAATGATTTACCGGCACCGGTTTGTCCAATGATGTACAGGTGGCGGCCTCTGTCGCGCCGCTTGATGCCAAACTTGAGATGCTGGCCGCGGAAGTTTGTCATACCAAACAAACTGATCTCAGCGGCTTCAGCGGAGCCATCAACTGGTACGTTTGAGGGGGGTTCACTGGTCTTGGCGGTGGTCCAGACAATGTTGGGGGTGGCAACCGATTTGTGAGGCAAATGGTAGAGTGAGGCGATCTCTTCGATGTTTAGGATGTAGCCGGGGTCATAGAATAGACGTGATTGGTAATCCTGTAAAAAGTCTGGTGTGTCATAGGTCTTGGCAATGGCAAAGCCGTTTAAATTGGTAGTATTAAACTGTTTAAATCCGCCCACAATAGCTTGCATACGTTGGCGGGCGACAATCTCATCTGGTCCTAGATAAGCGATCCTGATTTTGACCTGGTAGCCCAGTTTGGTGATTTTTTCTTCAACGGCCTTAATAATGCCTTGCTGACCTGGGCTCAGCTCTACTTTGGCATCGGCAGTAGTCGAAGTCGAGGCCGGTGGCTCGTAGAGAGCCCTAATGAAGTTTGACAGTACATAGATGGGAACCTGCAAGAGACCCTCGGTCAGTTTGGCGAGCCAGTCTTTTTTGGCTCCCCCTTTGATGACGTCGATATAGTCTTTGCCTTGCTCTTGCCAGGAGTCGTCAATGGGTCGGGCTAGTATTTGGATCCAGACTTCTTCGCCACTCGGGTCGAGTTTGGCAAGAACTCCCGTGATACCGGCGAGTGGATCAACTTCGAAAGAAGTAAAGGTTTTAATCGGTATGACGGTGTCTTTGGTGAGCCCCAGCTCGGCGCCGTAAATGGCTCGCTCCCCCACTTCGGCTTGTGAGTAGTCGTCGGCATTTTCTTTGATCTGGACCGTGGGATATTGGGCATAAATCTGGCTTTCCACGAAATCCTTGAGGTGCCTGGGCACCCAGACATAGAATTGGATGGAATTGTAGTGAGCGGCTATCTCGAAGCTGACGTGCTCTTGACCACTCCCCTGCCTGAGGTCACTATCGGGTCTCAGGATACCATGCAGCGAGGCAAACATTTGTTCCGCTGACAGCTCTTTTTTTTCGTTTTCCTTGGGTACATCAATTCGTAACAGGATAGTATCTGCCAGATTAGGCTGAGCTACGCTTGAGCTACTTGACAAACTTTTATTTCGATTTTGTAATATGAGGTAGCCAAAGACAGCTACCACTACTACCCAACCGTAAAACTTGAATAGTAACAGCCCAATCACCTGAAAAATCAGGCTTAAAGGGCCAAATATGAGCGAGGTAAGATTTTCGATAGGATTGTACCCTCTTGTACCTCTATCGTACCCTATTTTCGACTATTAGTCTTTGAGCTTGTACGTCGCTTTGGCGGTGCGCTCGAATTGGTCTTTTTCTTGGAGATTGAGAATGATGGTTGTGGTTTTGACCTGTCGTTTCAGGAGCACCCGGCGGACGATCTCGTCTTTGTGTAGAGGTTGTTCTTCACGTAGGACGCTGGCGATGATTTCGGCGACAGTTCCCGGAGTATAGCCCCATTCAGCCAAGGCATAGATGCCCCGCCCAATCAGGATGAACCGCTCGTCTTTGATGAGTTCATTGTGAACGGCCTGAACAGTAACATCTCGCTTAGAGGCACCTAGCTGACGGACATGGCGGGCAATTTCCGAGAAATGGAGCGGTCTGCCGTGACGACCCAACACCAGATACGTCTTGTCGCGGATACTCTTAGGATTGACCTCAGGCCAGCTAATGAGGCCCCATTTGGCATCAAAATTGGCCAGTTTTTTACTGACCCGCAAGAGTTGCTCAAGCGTTTGGTTCTCGAACTGAGAGGGCACTTTATTATTAATTTTGACCAAGGTCATTGGCTTGCCATAGTCCTTGATGACTTTAACGGCCTCGCTGATTAGAGCCACCACTTGGGGCCGGGCATAAATGGGCTTGAGTGTAATGGCTTGGCGCAGGTCGTCGTCTTCTGGGATGAGCTCGACGCTGCCTGACAGCATGGCTAAGAAGACGATGTAGGGAGTGTCGAGGTCGTTGGCGCCCAACTGTTGGGCGACATCGTCGGCGAGAGTAATACCGCCGGCTTCGGCCACAATGTCGCGTAGGATGTCGCCGGCTTGGGCAACTTCGGCTGAGCCGGCATTACTCATTTTGACGATAGCGGCTTTTTCAATTTGGCGAACTCGTTCCCGAGTAATTCCAAAATCTGACCCGATTTTTTCGAGGGTCTGACGGCGGTTCATACCAAAACCGAACCGGCGCGAAATAATTTGGCGGTCACGGTCACGGCGCAGTTCCTGAAGAATGCGCTCGACAGCGGTCTTGTAATCGTAGGTTGCAGTTGTGGTCATAATTACTCAGAATTATAAAATAACACGACGGGCGTGTCAACGGGAATTATGACCCTTACAAATCCTCGGCAAAATCCCTGATAATTTGCCGTAATTCGCTGTTTGCTGCTGCCACTTCCAGATTGGCGCGCAGCCAGTTGGCGGTATTTCCAGAATCGAGGTAGGTGCCTTTGGTCTGGTGGACTACCACGGGCAGCTTGGCGGCTGCCATCTGAATAGCGTCGGTAATGTAGAGCTCACCGGATTTGGGGTCAGGCTTAACTTTTTTCAGGAATGGCAAGACTTGTGGGCTGATAATATATTTCGAAATGTTTATCAGGTTTGAGGGGGCCTCGCCAGGTTCTGGTTTTTCGACAATTTGTTCGAGATATTCGAAAGATCCCTGGCGTTTCGTGGCGAGTACGCCATAGCGATGAAGTTGGTCGGCGGGGCACTGGAGGGCGGTAACCGCGGCACTGGCGCCACTCTGGACGAAGGTATCTATCATTTCCGCAGCTTCAAACCGGCCGTCGGTCCTCCAGATAAAATCATCGCCACCGGCCACAAAAACCGCCTCGTTTTTGGGTAAATGGGGCTTGGCGACCATGAGAGGCACGGCGGTTCCATAGCCGGCGTTTTCGGGCTGTTCAACGAAACTAAAAACTGCCTTTTCGTGGATTTCTTGAAGCTCCCGTAAGGCTGAATGTTTGCCGAGCCGTTCAAGCTGCCGTTCCAGGGCGGCGTTACCAGTGTAATAATCCTGCATACCATGAGAGTCGGGACGGATTACAAAGATAATCTTGGTGACGCCACTGGCAATTAAATCCGATACCACGTAGTCGATGACAGGGCGGTTTAAAATGGGCAATAGTTCCTTCTGGACGGCTGAAGTTGCCGGCAGCATTCGGGTCCCGCCGCCGGAAGCAAAGATAACGGCTGTTGTCACGTTCATAATGTTTGAGCTCCTTCTAGCGGGCTGGTTACTCGCCAATGTTACCTAAAGTACGCCTGCATAATCAAGCGGGCGGTTTTGTCGGGATGATGTCTGATGAGAGTGCGGGGAATAATTTTGTCGGCGGCCGTGAGCCTCGGGATACTATCGGCGACCAAGTCACCGGCGATTACCTGGTATTGTTGTTTGGCTAAGGCTTCAGGTTGAAACCCAACGGCGTACTCCCCTGCCCGGGCATATTTGTCGAGTAATTTCTGACTTGGCTGGTGTTGGTTGTAAATGACAAAGTTTAGTACCGCTTTGCCGATGAATCTCTCGATCTCGGCAGCGTAATCATGTACCTGGAAACCGTCGGTTTGGCCCGGTTTGGTCACTAGGTTGGTAACATAGACGACGCAGGCTTTGGTGCTGGCTAATACTTCGCCGAGTCCTGGGACTACCAGGGTGGGGGCTAGGGACGCGTACAAGTTGCCTGGGGAAATCACTACCAGATCCGCGGTTTCAATAGCCGTTTTGGCTTCAGGGTTTAATTTTGGATTGGGTTCAAGACTTAGATGTGGCGGCTGAGACCTGTCGATGATGGCGCCCTCCACTGAGTGCTGGCCGACTACCCGAGAGCCGTCAGGCTGTGTGAGCACGAGCTTACTATTCGTCAGAGTGACGGGAACCACTCGTCCGGTGATGTTGAGGACCTTACTGGCGGTTCGAACCGCTTGGGCGAAATTGCCGGTGGTTTTTTCGAGCGCAGTCAGGAAAAGATTGCCAAAGGAATGGCCTTGCAGCGATCCTTCAGCGAAGCGATAATTGAACAGATCTCTCATGATCTGGTCTGATTCAGATAAGGCTACCAGGCACTGTCTGATATCGCCGGGTGGTAATACGCCCAGTTCGTCACGTAAGCTACCGGTAGAACCACCGTCATCAGACATGTTGACGATAGCGGTGATATCTCTGACATAGTTTTTCAGGCCAGACAATACAGTGAAACTGCCGGTGCCACCACCGATCACCACTACTCGGGGACCTTGGTTTTGAGTCATGAGGTGAGCTCCTTGCTGCAATGATCTTGAAGATCCTTGATGGCCACTCGTTGCTGCTCCATGGTGTCGCGGTGCCGCACAGTCACTGCTTGGTCATTGAGGGTGTCAAAGTCTATGACGACACACAAGGGGGTGCCGATTTCGTCTTGTCGACGATAGCGCTTACCAATATTGCCATTGTCGTCATAGACGACGTGGCCAAAGTGTTGCTTGAGCTGCCGATAGACGGCTTGGGCTGACTCGACGAGCTCAGGTTTGTTGCGCAGTAACGGGGAAACAGCAATTTTTACCGGTGCTAGTTCTGGCTTGAGCTTCAGAACGATACGAGTATCATGCTCCCCTACTGCCTCTTCGTGATAGGCTGCGGCCAGGACGGCTAAAACGTGCCGATCGAGTCCAAATGTGGGTTCGAGTACGTGAGGCACGAACTTTTCATTTGTGGTCGGATCTGTATAGCTGAGATCTATGCCTGACGCCTTCATGTGGTTGCTGAGGTCAAAATCGGTGCGGTAAGCAATGGCGCCAAGCTCTTTGACGCCAAAGGGAAACGCATATTCGAGATCGATGCTCTTTTTGGAATAATGGGCCCGGTCGGCATCGGGTACATCGAGCTCATGAATATCGGCTTTCTCGAGGCCAATACGCTCAAACCAGGCATAGTAGAGCTTCATGAGGCGTTTAAACTCGCTTTCCCAAGTGTCGGGATGGATGAAATACTCAAACTCCATAATCTCGAGTTCCCTCACTCTGAAAATGAAGTCTTTGGCGGTAATCTCATTCCTGAAGTTTTTGCCGATTTGGGCTAGGCCAAATGGTAGGCGTGGATGGAGGCTGTCGAGTACGTTTTTGAAGTTTACAAACATACCTTGGGCGGTTTCCGGTCGCAAGTACACCCTGGCTGAGGTATCGTCTACTGGTCCGATCTGGGTTTTAAACATCATATTGAATGTGCGGACAGTGCTCAGAGTATTGCCGTCGGGGCTTTTGAGACCGAGCTCTTTGATCTTGGCATCCATCTGAGGTACTGTCAGGCTGGCGGCATCGTCAATGCCATGGTCCTCGAGGAGGTGATCTGCCCGGTAGCGCTTATTGGTCACGAGGTCTTCGACGAGTGGATCTTCGAAACCGGCGCCGGTGTGGCCACTGGCTTCCCAGACCCGGGCATTCATGAGAATAGCGGTGTCGAGGCCAAACATATTGTCTTGCTCGGTCACAAAGTGCCGCCACCATATATCTTTGATGTTATTTTTGAGCAAAACGCCATAAGGGCCGTAATCCCAGGTACCACCTAACCCGCCATAGATTTCCGAACCCTGGTAAATAAACCCTCGCCGCTTGGTTAGGGCAACTAATGTTTCGAGTGTGGTGGCTGTGCTGTGCTTCATGGCAGCTATTGTAGCACGAGGCTGCTGTAAAGCCGCGCAAGATTTACGGCTTGGTTACCTTAGCTACTACGGGGTATATACCACATCGACCCAGTAGTTGGTAGCATTGAACGAGTCGGTCGGAAAGCCGCCCCCGTATTTGTACACGCCATTGCCTGCTACAGCGGTGCTGCTTGGCACATGTAATGGGGTGTTATCCACTCCAGTGGCAAAGAAATTACTGTCGTAGGAGTAGTTACCAGCCGGTGCAAAGTATGATGCCACGTAGGTAGTATTTGCCGCAATGGTGACGGGTGCAGCGAACGTAGCGGTTTGCCAACCGCTGGCTGTCTCATTGGCTACCGTTGCAGTTGCCAGCGCCGAGCCGGCACTATCCCAGAGTGTAACCGTGTGGGTACCTGAGTTGGCGCTGCCGCCTTTGTAGAACTTGATAGCGGTAATCTTGCCGGCGGTGTCAGCGTTGAATTTTAGACCCAATTCCACAGCCGCAGTATCGTTCGCCAATGGATTGGTCGGTACAGTCGTTGCGGGCCAGATTGAACATGGGCACGTCGTGCCGACGACAGTGAATGTCCATGTTTTGGTGGTTGCGAGCGCGTTGCCTGATATGTCCTTGACCACTGGAGCGGTTGAGCCGCCGCGAATCGTTGCGGTGTACGTGCCGCTGGACAGGGTTGCTACGGGATCAAGTATGACCTGCTTAGTGGGGGCGTTATAGGTGATGGTTGCAGGAACTATGACGTTACTGCTGTTTTTGAGGGACATTGTAGTGTTGTTGACGGTGGTATGGTCCATTGCTTCGCTGAAAATAGCTGTAATGTTACCGGTACTACTCACATTGCTAGCGCCATTACTCGGTACGGTAGTTGTTACGGTCGGAGCAGTGGTGTCAGTAGCATAGCTGGCAGTGAATGTGCCAGTACTGGCCGCAAATACCGCATACTGAATGCCTTTTATGACTTCTGTGGTGTAACTAACGGCCGCTCCAGATTTCGTGATACCTGTAAGCCGACCCTTGCTTGAGCTGAGCGGGAGCATCGTCCGCAGCATGCCATTGGTGCCAGCATCGACTGTTGTCGTGAAACTGAGATTATTGCCGCTCCACGTAGGCGTTCCCAGTGAAGAATTGTTGCGAGCATCTGACCAACTCAACATCTGTTGTCCTGAAACGAGCGGTACGCCCCGGGATTGGGCGGCGACGATGAGCTGTTGGTCGAAGCTGTCGGAAAAGTCATAGTGGGTACCAAATGCGCCATAGTAGCCCTCGGGGCCGAGCGCACGATCAAGTACTGTGTTGATTGCTTGCGGAAAGGCCATGCCGCTTTCGTTGACCAAGTGTGAGGGTATCTGGTAGACGTCAATCATAGAGCCGTCGCTGTCGGCAAAGCGCATTGGGACGCCGTTGCCCGTAAAGAATCCGGGCCGATTTTGCACCCAGCTACCTGGCCAGTAATAGTAGTTCAGATCAAGCCGCAAGCCATGTGCGAGTTCGGTTTTGGGTTCGGTAGCCCAGTCACTCCAGGCTATACAGTGGGTGCGTTTGACATGTTGTGCGGTCAAGCTTGGATATTTGGTAGCGAACGCGGACAGATCGGCCGAAAAGGCATTTTCAAGGGAAGTTGGCGTCCAGTCTGCGCAGCCCGTGCTGACATGCGACCCGATATCGAAACCCTGTGCAGCAAAACTGGCCGCAGTAGTGTCTGTCATCGGTGATGAGTCGTACATGAGAGAAGTAGAGCGGGCACACTCCCAGTTTGCGACATTACAACCGGCTGGTGATGCAGTCAGCAAACGGTTGAAACTGTCTTGGGTACCAGATGTGGTGCCGTGGTCGTCACTGGCCATCACCATAACTGCCTTGGACCCTTTCGGGAAATACCAGAAATGCGGTAGCACCTTTCGGTCCTTGTTCATCATTTGGATCATGTTGCCGAGCAAACGCTGCTGTTCGTCAGCTTGAGGTATTGCCACTTTATCTAAGTTGATGTAGTCGGGCTGCACATCGCCCGCTTTTGCGCCGTAAAATAGGTCATTAGGACGGATTGGGCTACTGCCATCACGCTCCTGTCCCGCCCAAGCTGGATTGCCTTGATGGGTGTACACGACAGATTTTGCAAGGTCGTAGGTGAATGCCGCGGCTTGTCCACCCTTGGTTCCGACATTGCGCAGTGATACTGCAGGATTTGTCGTGGCGGTCGTGGCGTTGGAGTATAGCGTTGCAACGGCTGAGGTGCCGCTCGCTAATGCGTACTTGTCTGCGACACCGTGGTACTGCATGGTTTGGTTGGTAATGCCTAGCCCCGGTGCACTTGTCGTGTTCGGCAGCATATAACCTTCGGCCAGGGTTGCCGCTTGGTCGGTGAGACCGAGCAAGTTTGCTAGTTTTTTGTCTGGTCGCATCGCGATAAGGTTGCCGCCGTTATTAACCCACGTTGTGACGGTGCTCACCTGTGTCGTAGTGAGTGGCACTTCGCCAATAATCACGACATCATACTGGTTGAGTAAGGTTGCGGTGATAGCAGAAACATCGGCAGTTGCGAAGGTGTTGTAGCCCTCGGCTCGCAGGATCTCACTATAGTAACGGCTAAATTTATTGGCAGTATTCTGGATGACGAGCACTGGACCACCAGGCCCCTGATCAAGTGGTAGTGCCACTGCCTGGGCATTGGGCTGTATACCGATGAAGAGTGAAGTGATGGTAAGAAGTGTCAGAAATGCGTGTTTGCCTCGGTTGATCGATGTCTTTAGCATTGTAACCCCAGGTTATTGAATGAGTAGTTCGTGAACATTGTAATACGGCTGCCTGTTTTACGCTAATGCTTATATGTGGCATGTGAGCCGGGCGAATCTAGATTGTCCTGACATGTTCATCGAAAAAATGACGGCTTAGGGCTAGGGTTGTTTGGGCGATTTCAGGAGCGCCCTGGACGTGTTTGATGAGGTGGAACGGCTGCTGGCCCATGAGTCGCCACAGTTTGATGCCGGCTATATCGATGGCCGGTGCACCGGGCAATGCGCAAAATTGACAGATAATGCCACCGCGGGTGGCGTCGAAATAATAGGCTCTGTCGGTGCCGGTATGGCTACACAGTAAGCAGTGGCCAAGCTCAGGTTGATAGCCAAGGGCCGAGGCTATCTGCAGCCTGAACCATAGCTCAACCAAGCCGGGCGGGCTGCCGGCATTCAGCTCACCGATGAAAGTCTTGAGAGCTAAGTAAGCCAAGGGTTGGGGCTGACCATTTTCGAGTAGCCTTTCGAGGATTGCAGCTAATGTGATAGTTGGTTCGAGGAGATGCCAGTTTCTGGCAAGGTTATGGGGATACGATTGAAGGCTGGCGCCGGTGATAACATCGAGGCTTCCCCGTCCTGTGGTTAGGCTTAATGTGACGGTGCCTAGTGGCTCTAAATGGCCGGCGAGGCGACTTTTGATCTTGCGGACACCGCGAGCGACGGCACTTATCTTGCCGTGGTCTGGAGTAATAAAGCGGATGATTCTATCCGCTTCACCAAGGTTGGTCCGGCCGACCACCAAACCAGTCGTTTGGTAACTCGGCATCGCCTGGTCCGCCTTACTCTTCGCCGGCAGGAGGAGTCGGACGATGGCTATGCATGACCTTGACGGCTTTGGCGACCACTTCATCGGGTGTGTGGTGGCTTTTGATCAGGTAATCATTCACCCCGAGTGCTTTGGCTAATTCCTGGTTCATGTCGACTTCGGCTTGACCTAGGTTGGTGAGCAAGATAACGGGAATCTGACGTAGTTCAGGTTGTTTCTTGATCTCTTTGAGTACATGGAAGCCGTTGAGTTTAGGCATGAGGATATCGAGCAAAATTAAGTCAGGCCGAAAATCCTCTAAGATTTTGAGGCAGTCTTCGCCGTTGGTAGCCACTTTGACATCGTGGTCTTCAAGTTCAAATTTGGCTTGGTACATTTCTACCAAGATGGTGTCGTCTTCTACCAGTAAAATCTTGGCCATTTATCCTCCTAAAAACCTCTTTAGAGCTGCACCACTAGTGTAGCCGACTTAGCCGATCAAGGGAAGCTGTTTGGCTACCGGAATGGTGAAAGAGAATTTACTGCCCTTGCCTTCGATTGAGGTTGCCCAGATGCGGCCACCGTGGTTTTCAACTAAGCTTTTAACGATATAAAGCCCCAAACCGGTGCCGCCAGCTTGAACGCTCAAAGGGTTATAGATACGGCCAAACTTGGTGAATAGTCGGCTAATCTGACCCTTGTTGATACCCACACCATGGTCGGTAACTGTTGTCAGCAAGTTGTCACCCTGTACCTTGCAGGTGATGTCTACTTCGGTGCCATTGGGCGAATACTTGATGGCGTTATCAATCAAGTTTAGCACTATCTGATGCAATCTGGTCTCGTCTGCGAGTACTAACGGCAACCGGCTGCGCCGTCTGATATTGATGAGCACTTGTTTAGCAGCTCCTTTGGCGGCTAGTTCTGCGACGACTTCATTGATGACGGCTTCCATAGAGGTAGGGGCGATGGTGAGGTTGATTTTGCCTGATTCGATGTAGGTGGCGTCCATGAGGTCTTCGACCAAGTCAATCATGCGCTGGTTGCTCTGGTAGACGCGGCTCAGATAATGGAACTGTTTGGCACTGAGCTCTCCGAAATCTTGTTTGAGAGTCATCGATAAAAAGCCTTTGATGGCCGTGAGTGGTGTGCGTAGTTCGTGTGAGACGATGGAGATAAAATCGGATTTAATCTCTTCGACCTCGCGGTCTTTGGTAGTATCGCGGATGATGGCAATTCCCGAGGTGACGGTACCACTATCATCGAAGATTGGCGAGTAGCTGATTTCGGTCCAGATGCGGTTGCCCGAGCGGTTTTCAATGAGCTGTTCACTATTGGTAATGGTGGCGCCACTAGCCAAGACCTGCTCAAGTGATGGAATGCCAGCGTTGGCCGAATCCGGACCGACGGTCTTGATGACCTTGCCAAAAGCTTTGCCGATGGCATCTGCTGCCTGGTAGCCGGTGATGGTCGATGAAGCTGGATTGAACCCCACAATGGTCCCCTTTTGATCGAAGATCACAATGCCTTCCTCGGTAAACCTGAAGACCGCTTCCCATCTTTCGCGGCGGGCATTCACGTCGTTGTAGAGTGAAGCGTTCTCTGAGATGACAGCCAGCCTTGTGGCAGCCAGCCTGAGGAGTCGAACATCATGGTCGTCATAACTGCTAGGTCGGTAGATAAGGATTACACCCAGGCATTTGGAATGATGGGTAATCGGTAATGCCAGGCATGCCGCTTGGCGCCTCGTAGCAGCGGTCTTGAAAGGCTTGCGGGCGGCAAATGCCTGGGCGGCTAGATGGCGTTGAGCAAGGGAGACAATGACTGGCAGATTGTTATCTTCTGCCGGTATCCCCGAAGCAAGCATGAGGGCTTGCCGGCTGGGTTCGTAGCTATAGATCCCCACTGTGGTTGAATCAAGTAGTATGGCGATCTTTTGGACATATTTTTCATAAATACTCTCGAGGTTAAAGCCAACGATGGCCGACAGTTCAGCCAATTGAGATAGCTCTCGCAGATGCCGCTGAGCCTTGGAGGCCATAGCGCCAGCTTCAATGGTTTTATCAGTCAGAGTTGTAATGTCCCGTGCGGCAGCCATAGCACCGGTGACTTCACCGTTCATGACTATCGGACCGAATGACACCTGAATGTGCCGGCCTGCATCAGCAATGTCAAGATACAAAATGGAGCTTTGGCCGAGCATGACGCGGCCCAGTAACTCATCAAGATCGGTATCAAAGGCTACTTGATGGACTGACTTGGTGTGGGTGAAAATCGGCAATCCGACTGGCGATTCTTTGATATCAAACACCGTTTGCCATTCAGTGTTTGACTCTATGACGGTGCCTTGCTTGTCAATCATAGCGATGCCGTCTTGGAGGTTGTTAATCATGGTGGTTAACTTGTTTTTTTCCAGATATAACGGCGTGACATCGTGAAAGGCAATCGCAATACTTTTGGTCGTTTCGCCGCCGGGTTGGTAAGGGCTCAAGAGGGCTTCAAAGTATTGCACTTGTTGGTTATGCTGTCGTGTGAATTGGCAACTCGTTGGTTGCCCCTTGAATGCTGTGACTAAACATTTTTCAACTACTTGGTTGTCACAGTCGAGGCGCGCTGTTTGGGCGGCTTCGTAGATATTTGGCAGATGTTTCATGGCTTGGTCTGTCAGTCCGAGAATTTGCCGGGCCGCCGGATTGGCATAGACAATCTGCCGACTCGGGTCGACTATCACAATGCCATCACGAAGCGTATCGGTCAGGGAATGTTCAGACAATGCCTTTGATGTCTTAGTCATGTACCACCTTCATCCTCTAACCCTAGCACTGGGTAGCGGCTTAACTCAAGCTTTTGAAGTTAGGGGATGATACGGGATTGGGCCAGGATTTCGTTGAACTCGTTGGCGTAATTTTTGTTTTCGTTATTGAATAGGATGACTTTGTCACGGACTGGTACGATAACCTGACGCACTGTCTTTTTATCGCTAAAGGTGCCAGTGACGTCGAAAGCTGGTAAGCCCGAAACAGTGGTGACAGATTTTTTGAGTTTGCCGTTTTTGACCTGGGAATCTATGGTGCTCATAAATTGGTTCTGGGTTTGCTCTAGGAGTATAATTCTGGCGCCGTTTGGTTCGGCTTGCGAGTTGGTAGAGCGGACAAAGTCTGGGTTGAGCTGCAGATTCACTTGGGTACCTGAGGACTTTTCTTCGACATAGCTTGCCCAGCTTTTAGGAAACTTTATCTCGAATGAGCCAAAGGCTACGGGCGCCGTGTATGACCGGTAAGGGTTTTCGGCTTGTAGGGTGTAGGCTTCATCATCGGCTTGTTTTTGCTCAGCTTTGGCGGCTGTCACTGCGTTACCAACTTTGCTTGCTAGAGTTTTTTTGGCTTCGGTAGCCTGGCTGTAAAATAGGGCGGCCATCACGCCAAATACCAGCGTACCCAGACCAAACAGCAGAGCAACAATGAGCGTCACGGGGGGACCAGACTTCTTGGGGGTCATGGCTTGATAGAGGGGGCTTGGTGGTGGCGATTGGGGAGGTGGCATTGTGTTCGTTTATAGACTTATGACTCTCTTATTGCTTATGCTACTAGACTGATTTGGCTTTGGCAATCGGGTGAGCGAGCGGAAACTGATAAACAGCCGCCGTGGCATTGGTTCGAATGGGTTGGACGGTGGGCAGTGCAAACACATATGACACCACCAAGGTAGGCTCGGTGATATCTGAGACTAGCTTGTGTTCCAATTTGGTCATATACCTGTCGATTAGAAATACATAGATAGCGTCGGCTTTTGGCAATGGTTGCTGCCAAAAATTTGCCAAATGGATCTTGACTCTTGAGCGGTAGCGCCAGCAGACTATCGTGGAGATGAGTACAAGGAGCGGGTTGATCTCATAACCGATACCATTGATTCCCTGGCTGGCAGCAGCATAGAGTAGGCGGCCATCGCCTGACCCGAGGTCGATGATAGTTTGTCCGGGCTTGAGGTTTGTTAGCTCTAATAACTTGCGTCGGTCTTGGCCCAGGATGGGTACATAGGGTGCGCCCAGCCATGCGCCCAGTCCGAAACTGGCGGCAAGGGCAAAGAGGAGCACCGGCCACATGAGTAATTGGCCTAGAGCAAGTTGGCTTGGTTAGTAGTTTCTGTGGATATGCCAGTGTCTGCGGTCTCGGTCTGGTCGCTGTAGCGAAGCTTGATTTTTTCGACGCGGTTTTCGACTTGCTGCAGGTGTTTTTTGAGGTCTTGTGCCAATTCCATACCTCGTTCAAATTTGGCTATTCCCTGGTCGAGGTCGGCATCGCTTGATTCGAACCATGCGGTAATAGCTTCAAGCTCGGCTAAGTGTTTACTGAATTCGTAAGATTTAGGGCTCATTCTTTAACCTCGGCTACTAACTGGTCTTCGGCTAATTGTATCATGATCTCGTCACCAGTCTTGAGATTTGAGCTGCGCGTGACAATAGCACCGTGATGGCGGACGATGGCGTAACCCCGTTTGAGGACGGCATTCGGATTATACCCGGCCAGTAACTGGAGGTTGTGGTTGAGCTGACGCCGGTTATCGCCAATGATTCGGTTCACTGTACCGAGCCGGCGCTCCAGTACATTGATCTGGGTGACCATTGTCTGATGCTGATGGCGTAATCGTTCAAGGTGATGCCACAGTCTGAGCTCGGCGGTCTGCACACGCTGTCTCGGGAGATTTAAGTATTGCTCAATCTGTACTAAGGCTTGGTCGAGCTGGTGGCGACAGGTATTGGCGACTGTTTGCAGGCATGAATGTATGCGGCCTGATAAGGCTTCTACTTGTGTCCAAATCTCCCGTCTGTCTGGTACTACGATCCGGGCGGCATCGGTGGGCGTGGCAGCTCTGACATCGGCGGCATAGTCGGCGAGCGATACATCAATTTCGTGACCGACGCCCACGATGGTGGGCGTCCGGCTGGCGGCCACGGCGCGGGCTACTGGTTCGGTCGAAAAGGCCATTAAATCCTCGAGGGATCCCCCGCCCCTGATGATTACCAGGACGTCAGGTGGTTGAGGCATCTGGTTAAATGTTTCGATGGCAGCAACGATTTGATCTGGTGCTGTCTGGCCTTGCACGGTAACGTCTGCAAGCTGCAATCTGAGGCCGCCCCAACGTTGCGCCAGTATTTTGCAAAAATCAGCGTAGGCAGCACTGGTACCACTGGTGATGAGACCAATGGTCTGAGGAAATTTGGGTAGTGAGCGTTTCCGGCCTGGGTCAAATAGGCCCTCGGCTGTTAATTTGGCCTTGAGCAGCTCCATGGCCCGGCGCAAATGACCCTCGCCGGCCACTTCGTAGCTCTTGACGGTTAACGAGAATTTTGAGAATCTGCCGAGTTTTGGCGTGCCGCTCAGGACCACTTTCATGCCATCTTCCAGGGGTAATTTGAGAGCGTATACCATCATGAAACAGTTCACGACATTGGTATCGTCTTTGAGGTCGAAAAACACGTATTTGCCTTGATTGATCTTGAAGCTTGAGATTTCGCCTTCGACCACAATATTGGGGTAGGCAAAACTTAATGTCTCGTTGATGAGGTCGACGAGCTGGGTGACGGAAAGGGCTGAGAGTTGATCGGTGGCTGATGGTGGCATCATGATAGTTCTAGTGTATCAGATGAGCGGGTTGAGGGAACTTCGGCGGTGGTTTGGTATACTAGGGGCAATTATGGATTATGTTGCGATATTGGGTCGGCAGCCGGAAATCGGTTTTGTTGAGCTGGAATGTGTTTTGGGCAAGGCAGCGGTGCAGCCTTTTGGCCGTCAAGCGGCTTTGGTGGGGCAACGACTGGATATCGACCGGCTTGGCGGTGTCGTGAAGTTGGCCAGGGTGTTGTCCACGGGTTCCGATATTAGCGTACAGGATTTACCGATTGATGTAGCTTCACTTCCTCTACGAGACGGTAAGACCCCCTTTGCTGTGAGTTTGTACGGCTCTCATTATGCGGTGCGAGATAGTCAAGTCGCTGGACTGGCGCTCAAGAAGAGACTCAAGGCTCGAGGGAGCGTGCGGTTGGTTCAGCCGGTTTCGGGGACAGCTGTAACGGCTGCGGGTCTCAAGTATAACAAAGTACTCGATAAGGGCTTTGAGCTGCTCGTTATTACAGCTGGCAGCCGTTCGATTATTGCCTGTACTGAGTCGGTGCAAGATGTTGATGCCTACGCTGCTCGCGACTATGCTCGTCCGGCTCGTAGTGCGAGTGTGGGTATGCTGCCGCCGAAATTGGCTCAGTTCTTGGTGAACACAGTACCGGCAGGAGTGCCTGTGGCCGATCCATTTTGCGGGACTGGTGTCGTCTTGCAAGAAGCCCTCCTAGCGGGAAGGACTTGTTGGGGTGCAGATGTCGCCCAAGCCATGGTGGGCATGTCTCAAGCTAATCTCGAATGGCTAGGGCAGCAATATGGCGCTTTGCCAGGTTTTGCAGTTTTGCAGGCTGATGCTCGGAGTGTCAAATTGCCGCCGGGTTATGCAGTGGTTAGCGAAGGTTATCTCGGGCCGGCCCTGGTCGTCCCGCCGACTCAAAAGCAACTACAGGAGATCGAGCAATCAGTCCTTGCGTTATACCGTCAGACGCTCTTGAACTGGGCTGGCCAACTGGAATCAGGAGCGGTTGTGGCTCTCTGTGCGCCGAGCTGGCGTTTTCAAGGCAGCTGGCACCATCTGAAAATTATTGACGAATTGCCCAAAATGGGCTATTCTTTGAGGGAGTTTAAGCACGCCACTACTCCCCTGCTGTATGCTCGGCCAGATCAAGTAGTGGGGCGCCGGTTATTATTGATGAGGAAATCGTAAAGCTATGGCCCATACAAAAGCAGGCGGTACCGCCAAAAACCTACGCGACAGCGCCGCCCAACGGCTGGGTGTTAAGTTATTTGGCGGACAGACCGTTTTACCGGGCGGAATTATCGTACGACAGCGCGGCACCAGGATGGAAGCCGGTGTCGGCGTAGGTGTGGGTGTTGACCACACACTCTATGCCACCCGGGCTGGCGTTGTGCAATTTGCCACCAAGCAAGTCCAGAAGTTTACCGGCACTCGGGTGCGTCGCCGGATTGTTTCAGTTATTTCAGACAAATAATTTGCAATAAACAGGCCTAAAAAACCGGCTCATGAAGCCGGTTTTTTAGTGATGTAGCGTTTTGGTATTTAGCCGTTAGTTTTTGGCTTGGTAGGTTTTGGCGGCAGCCATAAAGGCGTTAAATAATGGGTGTGGTCGTCGCGGTCGTGATTTGAATTCGGGATGAAACTGACTAGCCACCATAAAGGGATGGTTCGCGAGCTCGATGATCTCAACGAGTTTTTTGTCTGGTGACATACCAACGAATTTGAGCCCGGCTGCTTGGAGTCTATCGCGGTAATTATTATTGACTTCCCAGCGATGCCGGTGACGTTCCATGACTTCGGTTTCGCCGTAGGCTTTGCCGACTTTGGATTGAGCGTCGATGACGCAGGGGTAATCGCCTAGCCTCATGGTGCCACCTTTGTCGGTAACGGTGCGCTGGTGTTCCATGAGGTCGATAACCGGATGAGGCGTGTTGGGATTGACCTCGGTAGTATTGGCGTCTTTGAGTCCGTTTAACCGGGCGGCTGCAATTACTGCCATGTGTAGACCGTAGCAGAGTCCGAGATACGGTACTTGGTGCTTAATGGCATAAGTGGCCGCGGCGATCTTGCCCTCAACTCCTCGGCCGCCAAAGCCTCCTGGGACCAGGAATCCCGCGTATCCTTCCAGAAGTGAGCTGTCTTTTTCGACTTTTTCGGCATCAATCCAACAGATCTCGGGTCTGATGTGATTGGCCCAGCCAGCCGATTTCAGGGCTTCAAAGACGCTCAAATAGGTGTCTTCGTTGTCGAGGTATTTGGCGATGACACCGATCTTGAGCGTGTTGTGATCGGGATGGTGCACTAGCTGTGATAATTCTTCCCACTCCTTGAGCTTGGGGGCGACAGGCTTGAGGGCTAATTTCTCGAGTATGAAACTACCGAGGCCCTCTTTTTCGATCATCAGAGGTACTTCATAGACTGAACGGGCGTTGGGTACGGGAATAATGCCGGCTTCTTCGACATCGCAGAACAGGCTCAGTTTAGCTCTGACGGGCCCATTGAAGGGCTGCTCAGAGCGGGCGATCAGCACATCTGGATGGATGCCGGCGGCGCGCAAATCGCGAACAGCATTTTGAGCTGGTTTTGATTTGGTCTCGTGACTAGCTCCTAAGTAGGGCAAATAGACTACGTAGACATATAGCGTGTTATCGGCTCCCAAACGTCGCCTGAGCTGTCTGATGGCCTCAAGGGCGGCAGTAGATTCAATGTCACCAACTGTGCCGCCTAGCTCGACGATATGAAAGTCAAAACCCTTGGCCGCCTGAATAATCTGCTCTTGGATCTCGCCCGTGACGTGAGGGATGATCTGTATGGTCTTGCCGAGATATTTACCGGCTCTCTCGTTGGCAATCACTCGGGCGTAAATATGCCCGTTCATAACTGATGATCTTTTGGTGAGTTCTTCATCCAGAAATCGCTCGTAGTGGCCGAGGTCGAGGTCTGTTTCGGCCCCGTCTTTGGTCACAAAGACCTCACCATGCTCGGCCGGATTCAGCGTACCGGCATCAGTATTGAAATAAACGTCAAGTTTTTGGATATTGACTGAAAAACCGCGGCTTTTGAGGATGGTCCCAATGGAAGCTGCGGTGATGCCCTTGCCGAGTCCCGAGAGGACTCCGCCAATAACGAAGATATATTTGGTGGTTGATTGTTGGGCCACACAGCTCCTTTCTGTGCTGTAATGCACACTAGCAAATCCAGCTCTCGCGGTCTGGTGGAGCTGGGTTGATACCTCACTTCTACATCAAGATGATACTCGTCTGCCGTTAGGAGCGCAAGCTGTTTTTAGTTATGCTTTGATAAACGGCCTCCAAACTTACAAATGTGGGAATTCGGCTATCGGACGCCAGGTATTTGGTTTCCGGACGCTGGAGCTGGTACAGGCTAATGTCGGCAAATCCAAGTAAGGGCAATAGGTTTACTAGGCTGTCATCTATGAGTGAGACGTGTTCATAACTTTGACGCTCAAACACATACGGTGGTACATGGCGTGGCCACTGGTCGGCCAGCCAGCGACCTTTGTTTTGATCTAGGATGGTTACGGGTAGCTGTGGGTATTTTTGCCTGAGACCCGTGGTTTTAAACTGTTGGTAATTGGTAAAGCCGGTGGTTGTAATTTGCAAAGAAACGCTCTTGTTGGCCAACAAGCTCTCGATAAATGCTGGACTGTCGGTGTAGAGAAATTCCATAGTATCAAGTGCCTGCAAGGCATTGATAACGGCTGCTTTCTCGCATCCATACGATGTGGTATGAGCAAACAGATTGTAGCCATTCTGAGGTTCGCTAAAATCTGGCATGCTGGTCTCAAATTGCTCTTCATCGATCCCGAACCGGTCGCTAAGTACTGCTATAAGCGTCGCAGTGAATCTGCTGGTATCGAATAACGTCCTGTCATAGTCGGCAAATATGAGGTGCCTTGAAGATAAGCGGGATTTACTTGAGGAGTTCAAGCGCTTTGTCGAGTACCGGGTCTTTACCGGCGTCATAGTCGGCTGTGGTTTGTTTGATCTCCACATCAGGTTTGATCCCCTCTTTGCTGATATTGATGCCGGCGGGTGTGTACCAGTGGGCAATGGTGACTTTGAGCTGGGAGCCGTCAGGTAGCGGTTTCATGGTCTGGACACTGCCCTTGCCAAAGCTTTGCTCGCCGACCAATTTGGCGGCGCCATGGTCGTGTAAGGCGGCTGCCACGATTTCGGAGGCACTGGCCGAGCCGCTGTTGATGAGCACTACTGCCGGTAGGCCGGCCAGGGTAGGACTACCCGTGGCAGTAAGCTTGTCGGTAGTCTTACCACCGGTGCGCTCCTCGACGACTAGGAGGTCTTTAGCCAGGAACTGACTGGCAACACCGACTCCGGCATCAAGATAACCGCCGGGATTGTTACGCAAGTCGAGAATGACTTTGGTGGCGCCCTGATTCTTGAGAGTGGTAGCGGCATTGCGCAGCTGGGTGGCACTATCGGGTCCAAACTGGGTGAGCCTGATATAAGCGACATTGCCGTTTTTGAGTTCGCTTTTGACGCTTGGTACCGTGATATCGTCACGTGTGATAGTAACATCGAAGCTGTCGGCGCCGCTGCGGGCCAGTTTGAGCTTGACTGTCGTACCTTTGGCGCCCCTGATTTTGGAGACGGCGGCATCCACTGTCATGCCTGTCGTGTCTTCATCATTGACCTTGAGGATGTAGTCGCCAGCTTTTAAACCGGCTTTGTCGGCTGGGGCATCGGCTATGGGCGCGATCACGGTAATTGTATTGTTTTTGAGGCCGATCTCGGCGCCGATGCCCGAGAGTTTACCGGCTAGGTCGTTGGTAATTTTCTCGGCTTCTGAAGCCGTCAAAAAAACCGTATAGGGGTCGCCAGCGGAAGCTACCAAGCCGGCCTTGGCTCCCTCAAGCGCCTTGGTGTCATCGGTGTTGCCGTCAAAATTGCGCTGTAGCAAGCCGTAAATATCGTTTAAACCCGAGAAGTCTAGCTGGCTGGTGCGGTGCAGGCCTGGGAGACTTAGCTGGCCGCTGAGGGCATCACCGGCGTAAACTCCGCCGGCGGTACAAACTATGAGGCTGGCAACGAGCCATACTGGATTGATCGTGATTTTGCACAACGTGACGGGTGGTCCTTGGTTAGGTTATTGGAAGTGGATGAAATACAGCCCGGCTGCCGGAATTGTCATGGTACTGTATTCGCCATTGTTACCATAGTTGTACTGGCTGACATAGATTTTGCCGCCCGAGACTGCCTCAACGTACATGGCGTGGCCGTAAGGTCCGAGCATTGAGATAGCGACATCGCCGGCCTTGGGATTGCTATCAACCGGTATTCCGGCGGCTCTGGCGTTTGATGGCCATTGGTTGGCATTGCCACGTCCTCCCCAATACGGCATGGACCGGCCACTGGCTGCCACTTTGAAGGCAGTGTAGGAGACGCATTCACGGTTGTACATCCCCCAGTTGTCTACCAATGAGTCTTGGGCGGCGTTACACCAACGAGCCGGATAGCCGCCGCCGCAGGTGCCGCCAGCCATGAGGCCGCTGCCCACGTATTGCGCGGCTAGTACTGCAGCCTGCTCGGCTTTGAGCTTGGCAATCTCGGAATTTTTATCGCGGACAGCCTGGTCAGCGGCAGCGGCGCTCTGAGCGGCGATAGCTAAAAGATCATTTACCTTGGCCTGCTCATCTGTTATCTGGGTTTGTTGTATTTTTTGGTCGGCGAGGAGTGACTGTAAAACTTTCTGATCGTTTTCAAGTTTGTCTTTGATCGTTTGAATCTCTTTCACCGCGGCCATGACCTTGTCCCGGATTTTGTCCTGATATGCCTGCTGGTCAAAGAAGTCACTTAAGTTGCTAGATGAAGCCAACATTTCAAGGGGTGTAATTGATTGGCTCAGATACATTTGTTTGATATTGTCATTGAAGATAGCTTTTTGGCTAGCCATTCGGCTCTTGGCGTTTTCAATATCGGCGGCTGTTTTTTGAGATTTTAGTGTATTTATGCGGATTTGTGTACTAAGAGCGTTGATTTGCGCTTGCAAGCGCTGCAATTGATCACGGTAGTTAGTTGCTTCATTATGCAAAGTTGCCGCTTGCTGCTGCTGTGCGGACGCTTGTTGGCGCAGTATGCTAATTTGTTCGTCAAAGCTATCGGCGAAGGCGATGCCACTAGACAATGAAACCGCTGTGACAATACTGGTGAATGTCATAAATTGGCGGCTGAAATTGATTAAAAATTTGGTACGAATGAGCGTGCCCCTCCAAGGCATTTCTATCGTACCAGATCCTATATATCTGTCAAACAAGTTGGCTTCGTGCGATCCTAATAAATAGGAGTCACCCCTGTCGCCGAAGCGACAGGGGTGACTGTGGACGCTTGCTACGAGCACCAGTTGGGTGGACTGATGGGACTGATGTATCCGCCATAGCAGGCACGAAGTGGCAGTGGTGCATAAAGCATGTTCGTCCATGCGCTGACATAGACACCGTCCTGAATCAGGACTGGCCCACTCCCGACGTACATCATTGCAAGGATGTATCTTGCTCCCATGAAGGAGGTTGTTCGTACCCATCGGGTGCCACATGCCGGCGAGTACCTTGCTTCAATCATGCCGATGTTGATGCCGTGGTCGAAGACTCTCTGGGTGCCTATTGAGTAGGCGCCCGAGGCGCAGCCCGTTGCGTTGGCGTCCTTATTGTCGCAGCCGTGGCCTGAGCAGGTTGCGGCTGAAGCAGGTGCAGCACTCAACGCGACTCCACCTCCTGCGAGTGCCAGTGCCATAAGCGCTGTCGCTACTGACTTGCGTGATCGTTTGAACACGTTTTCTCCCTGTGGAGAGTGATCGGATGGGACGTGCTATATTATAACTCACTATGGATAATCGTCAAACCACTAGAGTCTCAGATATCGGCTCAGGGCCAGTAAGCTTGAAGTTACGCCAATTAATATGCCTATGCACATGGCTGTGCCAATCACCAGTACTGGAGAATTTTGGAAGAAGCCAATAGCTGTGCCTAGATCGATATAGCCCTGGATTCGGGGTCCGCCGGCAAATAGTAGTATGTAACTCAGAGCGACACCAATGAGTGCGGCAATAATGCCATAAAAAGCGGCTTCAAACAGGAATGGTCCCCGGATGAACCACTTGGTGGCGCCAACCAATTTCATGATTTCAATTTCGTCTTTTCGGGTAAAAATGGCCATTCTAATGGTATTAAAGATAATCAAGATAGAAACTATCACAAAAATGGCACTGATGATGAGGCCTGATTTCTTGAAGAAGCTCGAAAAACTGACAATTCGGTCGATCGTGGTTTTGTTTTTGCCTGAGTAGCTAATGGGTTCCTTGGCATCAAGGAGTTTCGCGACGCCTGGTTCGGTGACAAAATTGGTGATCGAATCGAGTTTTTTGGGGTCTTTGGCCCGGACGGCAAATGAGGCTGGCAGCGGGTTGTCGGTTTCTGATGTGGCCTGCAGCAGCTTTTGGTCGTTAGTATGTTGCTTACGCCACTCGGCTAGGGCATCGGCTTTGGACACATAACGTACAGAAGCCACGTCAGGGTTTTGACGCAGGCGGTTTTGCAGATTGTTAACCTGGTCTGAGGTGACAGTGTCGCTTAAATATATTGAGATGTCGATTTTGTCGGTAACGTTCTTGATGGTACTGGTGAGGGCTGAGTTGGAAATAAATGATAGCAGTACGATGGTGAGCGTGATGGTCATAACGGCTGTGGCGGCAGTTGAGAGCCACAAATTTCTGAAGAAATTCCGTATGCCCGTTCTGAAGATGCGCCAAAGCGTAATCATTACTTGCCTCCCTCAAGAGTGTAGCGGCCCTGTTCTTCGTCTTTGGTGATACGCCCGCGTTGGATGGTAATCACCCGTCGTTTGAGGGCGTTGACGATTTCTTTGTTGTGAGTAGTCAGCAGGACTGTGGTGCCAAACCGGTTGATCTTGAGCAAGAGCTCGATAATTTCCCAGGCATTTTTGGGGTCGAGGTTGCCTGTCGGCTCGTCGGCGATTAAGATTTTGGGCTGTCTGATAAGGGCTCGGGCGATGGCGACCCGTTGACGTTCGCCACCTGAGAGTTCATGAGGAAAGACATTTTGTTTTTGGCCCAAGCCAACGAGCGATAGCATCTTGGGGACTGCCCTTTTGATCTCGCGGCTGCGGGCGCCTGAGACTTCGAGGGCAAAGGCCACATTTTCGCCCACTCGGCGGTTGGGCAGCAGCTTGAAATCTTGGAAGACTACCCCGATACGGCGGCGCACGAGCGGTACGTCGCGGGGTTTGATGGTGTCATAATCAAGGCCTCCCACGATAATCTTGCCTGAACTATGAACCTCTTCGCGAGTAAGTAGCTTGATGAGCGTGGACTTACCGGCGCCTGAGGTACCAACAATGGTTACAAACTCTTTGGGCTGAATATGCAAATTCAACCCACTCAGAGCAATCTGCTGATTGGGGTACACCTTGGTGACGCGGTCGAGCAGGATCATTACTCAATCAGTGTACCATAGGTGACCGGATATTTACTGGGTCTTTGATTCACCCATCTGTGACTGCAAATAGGCATCGATAAAATCATCGAGGTCGCCGTTGAGTACACCTTGAGCATCGGCAGTTTCGTGACCGGTCCTCACATCTTTGACCTTGGTATAGGGGTGCAAAACATAATTTCTGATCTGGTTGCCCCAGGCGGCTGATTTGTCGCTGGCTCGCAGCTCCCCCAGACTGGCTTTGGCTTCGGCTTCCATGAGCGCTGTCAGGCGGCTTTTGAGGACGGCCAGTGCCTTTTCGCGGTTTTGGAGTTGCGATCTTTCGTTTTGGATGGCTACCACGGTGCCAGTAGGTAGATGAGTGATGCGGACGGCTGAATCAGTGGTATTTACGCTTTGGCCGCCGTGGCCGGAGCTACGGTAGACATCGATGCGCAGGTCTTTGTTGTCAATCTCGAGCTCGGTTTGAGCTTCGAGTTGAGGCAATACCTCCACCAGGGCAAACGAGGTTTGGCGTAGGTTATCTGAGTTGAAGGGGCTCAGACGAACTAGCCGGTGCACTCCCCCTTCGCCTTTGAGTTTGCCGTAGGCGTAGTCGCCGTTAATTTCTAATGTCGTACTTTTGATGCCGGCTTCTTCGCCGTACGACGTGCTTAAAACAATGGTTTGCAGGCCGTGGTCTTCGGCCCAGCGCAGGTACATCCGCTCGAGCATCTGCGTCCAGTCTTGGGCATCGGTGCCACCGGTGCCGGCATGGATTTCTAGAATGGCCGAGGCACGGTCATGCGGACCGTTGAGCTTGAGTTCAAAAGCCATCTGGGCGAACTGGTCGGCCAGCGGTTGGTAGAGGGCCTGCACTTGAGTAACGCTGTCGTCGGCAGCATCGGTACCTTCGAGGCGGGCTAGTTCCAGGGTTTCGGAGGTTTCGTTTGACAGTTTATCCCAGGTTGACACCTTTTTTTCGAGGGCTGCCAACTTTTGGCTAATGGCTGCGGCAGTCTGGCTATCGTCCCAGAATCCAGGCTTTTGGGTGTCGGTTCGGAGCTGCCTGATGATCTGACGGTCGGCATCAAGATCGAGGACGGTCATCGCCAGCTTGACGTCGGTGGAGAGCTGTTCGAGTTGCTTGATGAGGTCTTGCATGAGGCTATTGTAACCGATTCAGCCGACCGCGGCCGCGTGTCAGGAAACTGATAGGGCCGGGATCGGTTTGCTCAGGATCTTCAGTTTTGTCTTCGCTCTTTTGGGCATGGCACCGAGTGGTCGGAAGCGCTTCGTTGAGGAAGACCTCGGTGATACCTGTATTAAAGCCTTCGGCTAAAGACCCATCGGGGCAGATGCTGGCAATCGTTAGTCCGGCCGGCAGTTCAAAGTTTTTTACCGGTTCACTGGCGAGGGCGGCCTCCATGTAATCATGCCAGATTGGGGCAGCGCCGGTGATGCCGTCAACGCCGGTCATCGCTGAGTTGTCATTGTTGCCGACCCAGACGGCTGTGACGAGCTGAGGTGTATAGCCGACGGTCCAGTTGTCTCTGAAATCATTGGTCGTACCGGTTTTGGCGGCAGCAGGCCTTGAGAGCTTTAAGGGTCCATCTGCCGGGAATTCAGGCTGACGGGAGGAGTCGTCGGCTAAAATATTGGTGATCATGTAGGCGAGCCGGCTGTCGAGGGCATTGGTGCTGGTAGGATTGGGTGCTGTATAGGTGATGTTGTCGTACCGGTCTTTAATCTCAATGATGGCTCGTGGTGGTACGTAATTGCCCTGATTGGCAAAGGTACCGTAGGCACCCGCCATTTGCAAGGGGCTAACTTCGCCGCTACCGAGGACGAGCGACACGCCAAACCGTGATTCATCGTTTAAGCTCGTGATGCCAAGGTCTTTGGCTGTGGCAATCGTGTCGTGGATACTGGCGTATTGAATAACTTTGATAGCAGGAATATTGAGCGAGTTGTCGAGGGCTTTGCGCAACGTTAGGCGTCCGTGCCACTGCAAGTCATAATTTTTGGGTTCGTAGACAGTGCCGTCGGTTTGGGGTATGCGCAAAGGAGCATCGTCGACGATTGTGGCTCCATTCCAACCTTTTTTGAACGCCGTGACGTAGGCCAAAGGTTTAAAACTGGAGCCGGGCTGGCGGTTTGAGGTTGTGACATTGACACTGCCAAATCCTGGTGTGCCATAGCCGATACTGCCAACCATCGCTAGAATATCGCCGTTTGTTGGATCAAGCGAAATGAGTGCACCGTTGGTGACATGATGCGATTGCAGGGCAGCTACCCGGTTTGTGACCAAGTCTTGCGCCGTAGTTTGCTTGTTGTAGTCAAGCGTGGTGCGTACTGTAAGACCGCCGGTTTCAACTGCTGTATCACCGTATTGGGCCCGCAGTTGTGCCAGCACATAAAATACGAAGTGAGGTGCTCTTATGGCTACTTCACGGGCGTACACTGTCACTGGTTCGGCTGCTGTGGTTGCACTGTTGGCAACGGGAGTACCTGGTAGTGCTAAGACTTGCGCTTTGGCAGTGGTGGCCTGGTCGGTAGTAATATACCCGAGATCAGCCATGCGGTTCAGTACGTAGTCGCGGCGGCCGGTGGCGGCCTCTAGGTCAAAGTTGGGGTCAAAGCGGTTCGGTCCAAGCGGTAGTCCTGCCAACATAGCGGCTTCACTCAAACTTAATTGCCTGACGTCTTTATGGAAGTAGACCTTGGCGGCAGCAGTAACGCCAGCTGCACCCTGGCCGTAATACATGTCGTTGACGTACATTTCCATGATCTGGTCTTTGCTGTATCGGCGTTCGAGGTTGAGCGCTAGTAACAATTCTTTGAACTTCCGTGTAAAGGTTTTGTCTTGAGTGAGCAACGTATTCTTAACCAACTGTTGCGTGAGGGTTGAGCCCCCCTCCTTGGTGCTACCATGCGAGATATCAACCCAGGCAGCTCTGGCGGTGCCCTCGAACGAGATACCCGGATGCTCATAAAACTTGGGGTCTTCAGCCGCTAACGTTGCGTTCTTCAGATTGGCTGGTAGTTCAGTCAGAGGTACAAAGCCCTCGACTTGAGCACCGTACCCTTGGTATAGTACCGTGCCGTTGCGGTCGAGGATGGTAATGCCGGTGCGCTTGGCGGCCATGAGGGCGGCGGGACTTGCCAGGGAGTTGGCGTAATTCTTGAGGGTGTTTGCCCCGGTGATGGCAGCTAGGGTGCCTCCGGTGATTAGTGTTAGCCCAAAAGTAACTGCATAGATGAGCTTGGCCCGGCGATGCCTGAGGGCTTGGCTCGTCCGGCGTAGGCTCCGGGCGAGGTCATCGGCGAGCGGTGGCGCATAAGTACGAACGGCACCAATGGCTGAGAGCGACACTATCCAGGTGGTTTGCCAGCCATGACTGGCCCTATCAGCCAGACCAGCGAAGGCAAATTTGGCGATTATCACGGTTTGATGAAATATCGGCCGTAGCATTCGATGTAATCGATGACTGACTGAGCGAACAGTGAGACTAGCTGAGGTGAGCGAGGTTTGGGCCAGGTGGGCAAACCAGTTTTGCCACCACTGGTGCCATGAACGTGATGATTCGCTTAAATGAGTCGCTAAGTGACTCAATGTTTGAGCTGGTGTGAGGGCGTAGGGTAAAGATTCATGAAAAACTGCAGCCTGAGGTAGGCGGCCTGATGCTGTTTTCAGCCGGGATTTACGGTAATTTTTTTTACTCATGCGAATGCCCAATTGGGAGCAGAGTATATCAGGAAGCAGCTCTTATTACAACGGTAACTATTATGAATTTTTGACGATTCGCCGCCGCTTGGTTTTGGCGGGAGCGGCCGCCAGTAAGGCTGTGGCTTCCTCAAGTGTGAGCGAGGCGGGTTCGACGTCCTTGGGCACTCGGGCGTTTTTTTTGCCATCGGTCACATAAGGTCCGAAGCGGCCATTGGCTACTCTGACGCTGGAGCCTTCAAAGTTCTTGATGTGTTTGGCGGCATCACTGGCCAATTTGGCTTCAATGAGTTCAAGCGCGCGTGCGTGAGTAATGCTAAAGGGGTCATCTGGTTTAATGCTGGCATACTGGCTGCCCCACTTGATGTAGGGTCCGAAGCGGCCGAAGTTGGTCGAAATGTCTTGGCCATCAGCGGTTTGACCAATAGTACGCGGTAGTTCAAATTGTTTGAGGGCTTGTTCTAGGGTGACCTCGTCAATCCTGACACCCACCGGCATGGCGGCAAACCGCGGCTTGTCCTCGTCACTGGCCTCACCTATTTGGAGCATGGGCCCAAACCGGCCGAGTCTGGCAATTACTGGTTTGCCTGAAGCGGGGTCGGTGCCAATGGCGCGAGCACCAGCTGCTTCGGCCCTCGAGATATCGGCGGCGGCATCAACAGTATCCCTAAACGGGCCGTAAAACTCGGCAATCATAGAGTTCCAAGCTGTTTTGCCGGCTTCGATGTCGTCAAATTCTTCTTCCACTTTTTTGGTGAAATCGTAGTCGACGATTGCCGGGAAATGCTTGACCAGGAAATCAGTGACCAGCATACCAACAGAAGTTGGAAACAGTTTGCCACGGTCAGCGCCGTAGGTTTCGATAGAATCAGTTTCAATGACATGTGTATCTTGCAATTTAAACTGTTTGACCGGCCGCTCTTTGCCCTCGGCATCTCCTTTTTCGACGTAACCGCGGTCTTGGACGGTTGAAATGGTGGGAGCGTAGGTACTCGGCCGACCGATACCCATTTCTTCAAGTCTTTTGACGAGGCTGGCTTCGGTATAGCGGGGTTTGGCTCTTTCATAGACCTGGTTGGCAACTAGTGATAACCGCGGGAGATCGTCACCTTGGCTCAGTGGTGGCAGGATGCCCTCCTGTTCAGCTGGATCATCTGATTCTTGAGCCAAATAGAGCTTGAGAAAACCGTCAAATTTGATGACCTCGCCTTTGGCGGTAAACGTTTCAGGACGCGTTGATGTTGTAATGTTGGCGATTGTCCGCTCAAGTTTGGCATCAGCCATTTGGGATGCTAATGTTCGCTTGTAGATCAGGTCATACAGTTTTTGCTGACCGCTCTCCAGCTTCAGAGCCGGCGCATCGAAATTGGTGGGTCTGATAGCTTCGTGAGCCTCTTGAGCGCCGGCGGTTTTGGTCGTGTATTGGCGACTCGTTTGGTAGTTGGCGCCGAATTGTTTGGTGATGGTTGCACCGGCTGCGGCCAGCGCCTGGTCACTTAAGTTAACTGAATCAGTCCTCATATACGTGATATGACCTGATTCATAGAGCCTCTGAGCTAAGGTCATAGTTTGTTTCACTGAGAAGCCGAGTTTGCGAGCGGCTTCTTGTTGCAAGGTACTAGTAGTAAAAGGCGGTGTGGGCTTACGGCTGGCAGGCTTGGTTTCCACGGTGGCCACTTGATACGTAGCTCCAATTTGGCTCTTCATGAACTCTTGGGCAGCGGCGGCATCGGGTAGCTTGGTAGCCAGCTCTGCTCTAAAAGACTCACCGTTGTTAGCCCGGAATTCAGCTATAATCTTAAAACTTGAGCCACCCGAAAAGCCGTCAATTTCCCGCTCGCGCTCGACTATCAGTCTGACGGCCACACTTTGGACCCGGCCGGCGCTTAAGCCGCCCTGGACTTTGCGCCACAGCACAGGCGAGAGCTCGTAGCCGACCAACCTATCAAGGACGCGGCGGGCTTGTTGGGCGTCAACAAGGTGCTGGTCGACGGTTCGGGGATGCTCAAGTGCGTTTTGGATGGCTGTTTTGGTAATTTCATGAAAAGCAATGCGCTTGGTTTTGGCGGCATCGAGCCCGAGCGCCTGGCATAAGTGCCAGGAGATGGCCTCACCTTCGCGGTCTTCATCAGTGGCTAACCAGACTTCTGAGCCGGCTTTGACGAGTTTCTTGAGCTCGGTGATACGCTTCTTTTTGTCGGGGCTAATTTCGTATTCGGGTTTAAAGTTATGCTCGATGTCGATAGACATGCCTGATTTTGGCAAGTCGCGGACATGGCCGTACGAGGCTTCGACAATGTAATCTTTGCCCAAAAAACCACTGATGGTTTTGGCTTTGGCAGGGCTTTCGACGATAACGAGGTGTTTGCTCATGGTGGTTACGGTAGCAGGAAGCGGGCGGGGTCGTAAAGATGATTTTGTCCCTCAACTTGTGTGCTTACCGTGACCAAAGCTACCAGCCGGTAGCGGGTACTGTCAATGGATTTGACTGAAAACCAAAGCCGCGGTCAATAAACAGGCTAGCGAACCAAAGGCCATGATACCGATGCGCCGAGGGATCCATTTGGGATCGACACCACCGAAGATCACAGCAGATACCTGGGTGGGTACTACGAAGCCGAGCCAGAGCCAAAAAGCTATGCCGTAGGCACTTGCTTGCGGGAAGGCGGCCACAAAATGAGCTAACACGTAGCTCGTGAGGAGCGTTACGGCAATCTGCAGGCCATAGAATGGGCCCATTTTGGCTGCCATTGCTTTTTGTTCAGTCTTACTGAGCTTATCGAAGCCAAACATTTCACCCCATGGCTTGGCAAACAGAGCCATATACCAGATGGCTCCCACTACAAACTGGGCGACAGTCGCCAACAAGACTGCCGTCCAACTAATCTGACTGGCGATTTCTGGTGACATAGCATCGGTTCCTTATTTGGCTCATCGTAGCATTTTTGCAGGTAGTAATGATACGGTATTTAGTGCCCTAGGTTCAATCCCGAAGTGCAACACCTGAGTGAAACACCGTAAACGGCGACTG
>CAYXSN010000011.1:0-52507 GCA_964467655.1 uncultured Candidatus Saccharimonadales bacterium
ACACGGTGTCCGTTTTTATTTCAGGTTTGTTGCACTTCGGGGTGGAATGTGGGTACGAGTACTCGACAAACTATAATTCTTGTGATATTATATGGTGTAATTGTTGATCGTGATCGGAAATTTCAGGTGGAGTCTCCCTCCTGTTCAAAATCGCGAAACAGTTTTTTCCGAGCACATCACCAGGTGCCAATCTCGGGGCGCCACAACCCATTAGGAGCTTTCTTTGTACCCCCAAAGTTCACTCGGCCGCAGTGGCCGGGGCAAACGTCCGTTGTTTTCATCAAAAAACCGTAAAAAAACCAACCAAAAAGCAATCGATCCCGCCAAATTTGTCAACAAAGCTGTGACTGCATTTGAGGAAACGCCGTTTGTGGCAATGCATACGTTTACCGATTTTGGCTTTGACGCCCGCTTGCAGGCCAATATTACCAAGCATGGTTACGAGTCGCCCACTCCCATCCAGGATGGCGCGATACCATTCGTGTTGGCCGGCCGTGACCTGATTGGTTTAGCCAATACTGGTACCGGTAAGACGGCTGCTTTCCTGTTGCCGTTGTTGCAGCGGTTGTTGGCTGGCCAGGTGAAGCGGTGCCTGATTGTGGTGCCGACCCGCGAGTTGGCAGTCCAGATTGAGGATGAGTTTCGGCTCTTTGCTGCCGGTTTGCCCTTACGGAGCGCTCTGGTTGTAGGTGGTGCCTCAATTGCCAAGCAACAACAAGCGTTGCAACGGCGGCCTCAATTTGTGATGGCAACTCCTGGAAGGTTACGGGATCTGACCGAAAATTACGGTTTGGGTCTAGCCGATTTTGACGCTGTCGTTCTTGATGAAGCCGACAGGATGCTCGATATGGGCTTTATCAGGGACATCAGGACTATTCTCGATAAACTGTCGAGCCAACGCCAGACGCTATTTCTGAGTGCTACGATTACGCCTGAGATCGAGCAATTGACCCACACCATTTTGAAAGACCCTGAGACCGTCAGCGTGCGGCGTGGGGAAACTAGCGACCATGTCGACCAGGACATCATTGAAATCGAGGGCGGAAAAGCCGCCAAGGAAGAAAAACTGATAGAGCTATTGGGTCAAAGTGAGTTTAAGAAGGTACTGATTTTTGGAGAAACGAAATGGGGTGTCCAGAAATTAGCTGATCGCCTGAGTCTGCGCGGATTGGCAGTGGCGGCTATTCATGGCAACAAGTCTCAGCCCCAGCGCCAAAAGGCCTTGGCAGCCTTTCGGACCGAGAAAGTCCAGGCTTTGGTGGCTACCGATGTGGCGGCTCGTGGGCTCGACATTCCTCGTGTGACACACGTAATCAACTATGATCCGCCAAAGGTATATGAAGACTACGTTCACCGTATTGGCCGGACTGGTCGGGCTGGCGAGGTTGGTAAGGCGCTTACCTTTGTACTGACAGGCCCCGGGGCTTATGAGGATGTTGTCAGGCCCAGTCAACCAGCTGGTCCTGGTCGTCAAGACCGCCAGCATCGCCATTCGAGTGGGTCATTGGCCCCCGGCCAACGTCCCTATCACCGTCGTCCCCGTCGTCAGGCGTAGCCTGCGACTTACTGGACATCGAGGGTGATAGTATCACCGGCTTGGGCGCTCCCCCCCAGAATCATGCCGGCGACTGCGTCTTCGACTCGCCTGGTGATCATGCGGCGTAACGGGCGAGCACCGAGTCTGGCATCGTAGCCGGTATCAACCAATTGTTGCTTGGCGGCTGGCGTTAGCTCAACTTTGATCTGCTGGGACTCGAGGGTTTTATTGACTTCGGCCAGCATGATATCGACAACGGCAAGGAGTTCAGCCGGCTTGAGTGGCCGGAAGAGTACAATCTCGTCGAAACGGTTGAGTAGTTCAGGTTTAAAGCTGCCGGAATCAATTAATTTTTCAGTGAATTCGGCCTCAAAGTCTTCAAGTTCCTGTCCGGCATCGATCCTGGCCCTAATGTCATCGGCGCCGGCGTTGGATGTGGCGATAATGATAGTGTCTTTAAATGACGCCGGGTGTCCGGCCAGATCGCTGAGATTGCCTTCATCGAGGAGCTGCAAAAACAAGTTTAAGATATTGGGGTGAGCTTTTTCGATTTCGTCGAATAACACCACACTAAATGGTGTAGCTCTGATTTTGGTTAAAAAGCCACTCGAGTTGGTACCAGCATCTTCAAGGAGCCTGTCGGCATCAGCGGTTTGTTGGTATTCGGACATGTCTAATCTGATGATGCTGGCTTCTGAGCCATAATAGACAGCAGCTAAACTGCGGGCCAACTCAGTTTTGCCGACACCTGTCGGGCCTAAGAATAAAAACGAGCCGATGGGTCTTTTGGGGTTGGCGACACCGGCCCGGGCACGGCGTAGGGCATTGGCTACCACACTGACGGCCCTGGTTTGATTGACCATGCGCTCATGGATTTTGTCCTCAAGCTCTAGTAGTGCCGATGATTCGGCTGGGTTAGCAGTACCAGTTCTAACGCCGTACTGTTGCTCAATGGCTGCCGAGATACTCTCGGCGTCGACGAAGCCGTTGCGGGCATAGGGCAGGGCGGCTTCCAGGACTTTGAGCGCTTTACCGGGGTAGGCTTCCTCTTGTAGATATCGGCCCGATAATCTGTAGGCAGCTTGCAAAGCCTGGTAGCAAATAGTGAGGGTTGAGGATTCAATGAGTAATGCTCTATCGGCTAGAATGGCTAGTGTGTCTGCCTCGTTTGGCTCAACAAGTATCAGGGGTGTTAATAAACTGGCGGCACTGGGTGAGGTGGTTTTGAGCTTTTGCCACTCGCCGGGCGTAAACGCTAGCACCAGCGGTAATCGACTGTCGCCTAGATATGGTAGCAGCACATGGCCGAGGTTGATGGCACCTGTCCCCTGTCCAAAAAATAGTTGCGCTTCATCGAGGGCAATCACGATATTGCCAGCAGCCAGGGCTTCGTTGAATAAACTCATGACAAGATTCTCTAAGCCTCCTGAGTTTTCAGCCTCACCCAATAATACTGAAGCATTCAAGCTAAATACCTGGTGGCCGGCTAGTTTGTCGCAATTGACGCCTTGAAGCAATCTATCGGCTAGCCCATAGATGAGCGACGACTTACCGATGCCGGTCTCCCCTACCGGGGCGACTGAGGCTTTGGCTCCATTCAAGTTGGCAATGAGGGTATCAAGACCAGTGGTGCGCTCTTGGAGCGAAAAATACTTGCCGGCAAACTCCACATTTCCTGATACGCTGGTGCCAAAACGGTTGAGCAATGGCACGTAACCACTTGACCAATCACGAGCCAGGCCGCCATACAGCGGCTTGCGGGCTTCTCTGATCTCATAGAGACGCCAAGCCCACCGGACGACAGCTCCTAGATCGTTATCCTGGAGTTTGGCGGCAGTTACATCTGCATGAAGCTGTTTGTCTTGGAGGTAAGCCGCGCCGACTATAGCGGCGTTCGTGACATTTGGCAGCTTGAGGGACCGGCACAAATCAATGGTTGCCACGAGTACGTCATGAGATAGGAGTTGGATATTCGCATGTTGTCCATTTAGTGCTGGTTGCGCCAGACCTAACCGTGTGGTCACAAATTGGCCATCCCAGGTTTGCAGGGCAATAGCCATCAACTCGCTGGCCGAAATATCTGGCCGGTATCTTGTGGCGAGTTCGGTCGGCAGAATACGTGCCAGGTCGTTTGATGTTTCGAAGCTTTGAGTCTCGGTGTGGCGCAAATCTTGGTTGATCCACAACCACAGGCACCAGCTCCAAATTGCCAAACCAAGGGCACTGAGGGCTAGCCAGGAGCCCACGATTGCCAAAATGGCACTGGTTATGATCAGGATGCCACCCAATATTAGGCATATTTTTTGGAATATCCCACCAAGACTCGTGTAGAGTTTTATTCTCTTGAGCCGTGGGTCATTGATATCAAATGTAAATTCGGTCATGAGACTATTGCCAGGCTGGCGCCGATTATGACCATGGCCGGACCGGCTAATGGCCAGACAAACCATAAGCCCAAAACAATGACTGCAAGTATGCCTATTCCGGCTAGACATAATCCGGCAACTAGTAATGTAGCTAGCCTGATAACGGCTCCCACGCCTCTTGATACTAGATTGTCGCCCCAGGCCTTGAAGGCGGCTATAGGATCATCTGAGGCTGGGGTGATAATTCGGCGCCAGGGATCAAACAGGGTGGATAGGAGCGTTGCGACTGACAGCCCATAATAGATACGGTGCGCGGTTTGGCTCAATGAGGCCTGCATGTCGCGCCAGCCAGGTCCATACCACCAGTTAAAAAACTCGCTAATCATAAGCGCATTGTATCACGTTGTCATTTTCAGGATAAAACTATTGACATAAGCGCTATAATGTAGTACAATACAACGCGACCTCGGAATTGACCCATTTACGGGTCTTTTTTGTTGGTCACTGTATATGTAAACGAAAGGTATATGAGCCGGTGCCATACCGGCCCCTATGCGTAACATCACCCAGTTAGTAGTGTCATTGGCATTATTAGCTTCTCAGGTACGTATCCCGTTGACGGATACGGCCGCCTTGGCCGAAGCTTCGGCTGGCGCCCAGGGTTCGCTAGAGGTGAGTCTCAATTTAGTAAGTGACCGTCCAGTTGTGGTCAGCGGTACCAAGAGTTTCGATTATGAGACTCAGGTGCTAAGTCCGTTGCACGCCGCCCAAGCCGTCCAAGCTGAAGCTTTAGCTAAGGCTCAGGCTACTAAGCGGACTGTTGCTAAAGCGGTTTCGGTCTCCAAGACCGTGGCCGTTGTTCAGGCGGCTGCCACTGCCGAAAACATGCTGCGCTTGCGTTTGTGTGAGTCCGGTAACATCTATACGCGCAACTCGGGTAACGGGTATTATGGTGCGTATCAGTATGATATTCGGACCTGGGCTGGTTACGGTGGGTATGCTCGGGCTGATTTAGCCCCGGCTGATGTTCAGGACGCTAAGTTCTTGGAAACATTCGCCCGTCGCGGCTGGTCACCTTGGCCAACTTGTTCGCATAAGCTTGGCTTCCGTTAAGCCCTCATCTGAGGGCTTATCAGCAAACACCACTCCCCTGTTGGAGTGGTGTTTGTGTTTGGAGCTTGTCTGGGTGTGAATAAAGCTAATGATTATATCACAGCCGTGTGAAGTTGTCGTTGGTTGTTTTGGCGGAGCCTTGAATGATACCTGGTGGGTCGAAAAATATATCTGGTAGATTGTGGCTCAATGGCTGTTCTGGCCTGGGGACAAGGCAGCTAGATAGTCTTACTCTTCTGCCAGCCGCCATCAACCACTATCGTCTGGCCAGTAATATGGGGAGACTGCGCTAAGAACAGAAACGCATCGGCGATTTCGGAAGATTCTATCCACTCGGGCTGCAGATTCTGAGCTAACAACCTGCGGATATCGGCCTCACTGGTGCCATTCCACGCTGGCGTCTTGGTGTAGCCTGGTGCAACGATATTGCAGCGAATTGCCGGTGCCAGTGACTCGGCTAGGCTTTGAGCAAAGTTTACGAGGGCAGCCTTGCCCGCCGAATATACTATCAGCTGCGGATGGCCACCAAAATTGAGCCCATAAATAGATCCGGTGAATAATATGCTGCTTCCAGGCTTCAGCAAGGCGATGGCTGCTTGTGAGCACAGGATGGCCGAGCTCACATTGCCGGCTATGCTCTCGGCAATAGAGCTTGCCGAGAGCTGGCCAAAAGCCGGTTCTGCTGGTTGTCCGGCGTTATTGATGAGCACATCGAGGTGCGAGTAGTGGTGCGAGATCTCGGCAAACAACTGTTTGACCCCAGTATCTGTGGAAACATCGGCGCAAATAGCTCTGGCAGAGCCACCTTGTTGCTTGATGCGATCAACGAGATCAGTGGCCGCCGCATGGTCGCTGAGGTAATTGATGATCACTTCGTACTTGTTTTTGGCGAAAGTGATGGCGGTGGCAGCTCCAATACCCTTGGCGGCGCCGGTAATGAGGGCAACTTTCGTCATGGGCGGCTAGCTTGCGGGCGGTATTCTTGGCGCGAGTTTTCGGGAAAATGCACTGTGTCGAAGAGCACAATCAGTTCTGGTGAGAGCTTGTAGAAGCGGTGCGGCCGGTCCAGATGGGTCATGAAATTTTTGATTTGCGCAACGCTAAAGATCTGGCGACTCAGGTAATATCTGGTGGCCTTGGCGATATCGGCAGGTTTCGTAAGTAGTTGGCCGGTGCCTTCGATCTGTAGAGCACCCCGTTCGGCATCTTGGGGGCTGCGTGGTAAGCAAATTGCAGCGGCCACATGCGAATCGTTAGCAATTTCCAGTGAGTGTCGCCGATTGGTAGCCGAGAACCAGTAGATGTTCATGTCTGGGTCGGCTGCAAACCAGACATTGCAAATCCAAGGTTTGCCATTTGCAACGGTAGCTAGTTGCATCATTTTGGCGTCAGCTAAATAGTCAGCAATGAGGGTTTTGAGGTTTGGCGAGTTCATGATGCGATTATACGTCTTCGATGATTGGAACCCTATATGTGTTTTCGTCAGCGGGCGGCCCACAAACCGGCACCAAGGTTGCGCACTTTGCCGCTAATTTCCATCAGGCTAATGATATTGGCAAATTTTGCTGGTAATAGACCACTCGCTTCCACGAGCGACTCGGCATTGGCTGTGGTATTACCCGAGAGTAGTTCTAGGATGAGGGCTTCTTCGGCACTGGCTGCCGGAACGGGTGTTGTTTCTTTGGCTAAGAAGCCCAACTCGACTATAGCATCTGCGGCGGATCGAATGAGTGTAGCGCCATCGTGGATGAGATTGTTTGGTCCGGCGGCGTTGGGATTGGTGACCTGGCCTGGTACCGCCATTAGGCCGATACCCAATTGATGGGCGCGGTTGGCTGTAAACAGGGCGCCAGATCGGGCTGAGGCTTCGGTGACGATAACGGCTCGGCTGATGGCAGCGATGATGCGGTTGCGCTCGATGAATCGAAACTGCATCGGGACTGTTCCTGGCTCATACTCCGAGATGAGTGCGCCGCCATAAGCTAATATTGCTTTGGCTAGATCTCGATGGGCTACTGGGTAGACCCGATCTAAGCCATGAGCTAGTACGGCGACCGTTTTGCCGCCAGTATCAATCACGGCTTGATGGGCGATGCTATCGCAACCGTATGCCAGTCCACTGACGATTACGGCTCCTGCCCGGCTGAGTTCGCGGGCGAGCTCATAGGTCATTTGCTGGCCGTAGGCCGTAGGCTTACGGGTACCAACAATGGCAACATAGGTCCCTGTTGGCATATTTCCTAAAACGTTTAAGCTTTTTGGAGCATCATCTAAAGCTCGCAAGCTATCTGGAAACTGAGGCGATTTGATTGAAAGTTTGGATATTTTCATATATAAGTGTTGACATAATTAGTAATGTGTGTTAACATACTTGTCATATCCGCATTATGTGCGGGTAAGAACCATACAAACATACCACTTATTCGCCTGCAATGGTACCTGAATGCACCCTCCTTTCGGTACCAACACTTGCAGGCGAATGAGTCCCTTCAAACCCGATGCCCAAAAATTAATCTGCGCATTGCACAAAACACCTTGGAGGTGAGGCTTGAAGGGTGCCATAAAGGCCTGAGGCGCTCGGTTGTGACCACCCACACCGTCGCGCATCAGGCCTTTATTGATTTGGATTATTGATTGATCAGCGAGTGGGTTGTGACTTCGGGTCGATCGTGCTCAATGTCGCTGAGTATTACCTGGCCCGCAGCGGCTAAGCTTTCAGGTAGCTTCAGACCTTCTACGGCTGTGAAATTATCAAGTACATAGCTCTCGCTGGGTTGCTGTGATCTGTCATTGGCACTTATGCCAAAGCGGTAACGCCAGAAGTCAGGCCCTATCACCTGCATGACCGAATGTAGTCCGTTATGACCGCCTGAGCTGCCACCATATCGAACTCTTAAGCTGCCGAACGCTACTTCGAGGTCGTCACTAATGACCCATATATCCGCCGGAGCAACTTTGTAAAAGCCGGCAAGTGCCGAGACAGCCCCGCCTGATTCATTCATAAAAGTTTGAGGTTTAGCCAATATGAGACGCTGGCTCATGTATTCTGCTAGGGCAATTTCACAATGCTGCTTGGATGCGGTTTGCCACTGGGCGGCTCGTGCCTTGGCGATTTCGTCAACTATCATAAAGCCGGCATTGTGTCTCGTGTGGCGATACTTGGCGCCAGGATTGCCGAGGCCAACAATGAGTTTTACATTCACGACTTAGCCTTTCTTACTGTGACGACCGGGTTTGTCACGGAAGTTTAAGGTAATAGGAGTACCACTCAAGTCCCATGATTTGCGGAAGCCATTTTCGAGGTAGCGCTTGTAACTAAAATGTAAAAAGTTGGTATGGGCGCCAAATAAGGTGAATGTCGGCGGGTTGGCGCCAGTTTGAGTGGCATAATTGATCTTGGGTTGGCGGTTGCGTAGGCCGGCCGGGGGTTGTTTGGCTACCATCATCTCAATTAATTTGTTTAAGGGGCCAGTTTCTATCGTGGTTTGGCGCCGCTTGGCAATTTGGACAGTTTGTTCCATTAGGTCATTGAGGTGAAGGCCTACTGTAGCTGAGGTATAAACTAAGGGGGCCCACCAGGCAAATTGGAAGCTTTGAGTGACCAGAGCACTCATATCATCCTGAGTATGGGTATCTTTATCCGGTACGGCGTCCCATTTATTCATAATCAACATCAGACCTTTGCCAGATTCCAGGATTTGTCCAGCTAAATGTTGATCGCCGGCGACAGGACCGGTAGTGGCGTCCATGACGAGGGCGCAAATATCGGCTTGATTGATGGCTGCCAAGGTGCGCAGGGCACTATATTTTTCAACCCCCTGTTCAATGCGGCCACGTCGGCGCACACCGGCGGTGTCAATGAGCTTGATGGTCTGATTATGATACCGGACTTCGGCGATACCTAGGTCACGGGTGGTACCTGGTACGTCTGAGACGATGGCTTGTTGCTTACCGAGTAAACGGTTGAGTAAACTTGATTTTCCAACATTTGGCCGGCCAATAAGCGCCAACGTAATAACGCTGTCATCGGCTTGAGGTGGTAGATGAGCGTCAAGTTTGGCGGTAATTGCATCAAGCAGATCACCCGTACCCTGTCCGTGGATCGCTGAAACAGGTACTGTTTCGCTGATACCCAGCGATTGCCAGTGCTCGAGCACTTGCCCGTGAGCCGTATCGGCTTTACTGAGCGCCAGGATGACAGGGCGCTTTTTTTTGAGAGCGAGCCGGGCAGCTGCCTGGTCTTCAAGCGTCGGTTCGACGCCGGCGTCGACGACGACCACGATGACTTGGGCGCTGGCAGCGGCTTCGTTGATTTGGTCTTGAGCCGTGGCTTCGATCTCGTCGGCAGCTTTACTTAAACCCGCCGTATCGACGAGCCAGAAATGATGCTTGTTCCAGGATACAACGCCTGAATTGGTATCCCGAGTTGTGCCGGCACTGTCATGAGTGATGGCTAGGCGACTCCCAACAAGCCGATTAAAGAGGCTTGATTTGCCAACGTTCGGCCGACCGACGATAGCTACTAGGGGTAAGTTTGATGATGTTACAGCCATTGCCAGGAACTCGTGATCCAGTCGGTTAAGGTTTTGGTATTGCCGAAACGGTCGGCCGCGCCCAACACTACTGTTATGACCTCATGTCCGTTAATTGAGGCGAGGCCGATGTAACATTGGCCGGCAGCAGCGGTGTATCCTGTTTTTATACCATGAAATTCTTTAGTTGACAATAGCTGGTTGGTGGTTTGCAGTTGATAGCTCCGACCTTCCTGACTTGTAATAGCCGCCGATGACTGACCAATCGTCTCCCTGATGAGGGTTGATTCGAGGACAAGGTTGGCTATTTTTGATAGGTCTCGGGCTGTGGAGTAGTTGTTATCATCTGTCAGCCCGCTGGCATTCGACAAATGAGTAGCAGCAATGCCCCAGCTGGCTAGTTTGGCATTTTGAGCTTCAGCGAAGTCAGTTATACTACCCGATTGACTGATAGCGAGCGCGTCGGCTGCATCGTTGGCGCTGGGTATGAGCAGAGCGGCAATTAATTGTTGGACGGTAAAATGATCGCCTGGTACCAGGCCGGCCCTGGCATCAGCTGCCTGGTATGGGGGCAGAGGTGGAATCGTAATGATGTCGGTTGGCTGATAGTGGGCGAGCGTAACGAGGGCCGTAGCTAATTTCGTCAAGCTGGCGATGGGTAGCTGGGTGTCGGCAGCTTGTTCATACAGCACCGTTCCGGTCACTTGGTCGATGGCAATGGCGCTACGGACTGGCAAAACAAGAGAGCTATGCCCGGGTATGCGCACCGGTAAGGCGACGGTTTGTAAGCTCGTTCTGTCAGTAGCTTGGCCGGGTAATTCGGCTTGGGTTTTGAGCCTTTCGGGCTGGGTTACCAGCTGGGCTAGGCTTTGTTGTTGAGAGGCCGTCAGCAATCCCCATTGATGGCTGGTGGCCACTGCAAAGATAACTAGAAACGATAGTATTTTAAGCATTGAGGCGTCCCTTGATGTGGGCGAGTTGCCACTGGCCGGCTGGCAATTTGCCTACCATGTAAGGTCCGAGTGTCAAGCGGTGAAGCCTGGTGATGCCGTAGTCGAGCGCCCCAAATGTCCTTCTGATCTGGCGGTTACGTCCTTCGGTCATGGCAACAATTACCTTGTGGCCATCCATAGACATCACTTGCAACTGGCTTAGTCCATCCGGCAGGACGATACCGTCAGCCAGTTTTCGCCGGTCGGATTCAGATAGCATTTTGGTAAGTGTGACCTCATAGGTTTTTATTTTAGCAAATTTGGGATGGGTCAGCTGGTAAAGTAGTTGACCATCGCTCGTTAATACCAGTAAGCCGCTTGAATCCTGGTCGAGGCGTCCGGCGATTTGCAGGTGCCCAAGGTCGTGTGGAACTAGGTCGTAAATAGATGGATGGGTCCCCTGTCGCCGGCGGCTACTGACATAACCAACAGGCTTATGAAGTATAATTGTGGCCTGATGAAGCCGCATCTTAACCTGTTGGCCGTCTAGCGACACGGCATTTTTGGGGTTGACGTCTTGACCGATTTTGCCTAATTTGCCGTCGACGTGGACGCGGCCCTGGCGGATGGCTACGTCGGCTGCTCGGCGCGATATATCGGTGGCGTTGGCCAGGAATTGGTTAAGTCTCATTGGCTTCCTCGACTGGTGGTAGTGCCGTAATATCAGATAAGCCTGCTAGCTCCAAAAACAACATGCTTGTGCCATACACAGGACTATGGTCGGCCGTATCAGTAGTGCCAGTAGTTTCGATGAGGCCCTGGTCGAGCAGATGATTTACCATGATCTCGGATGATACGCCCCTGAGGTTATCAATAGTCTGACGACTGACTGGTTGCCGGTACGCGACGATGGCGAGTGTTTCGAGAGCGGCTGGCGTGAGAGTAGCTGGTTTTGAGTTGCGCAGGCGATTGATGCTATCGGCGGCAGCGGGGTCGGTAGCTAGCTCGAGCTGACCAGCTTGCTGAATGAGTTGCAGGCCTGAATGCTTGAGGCGTTGCCTCAAAGTAGCCAGCGCGTTGGTTAGTTGGTCGGGTGTCAGTTTTAGAATCAGCGCTAGCTGAGTGGCGGCCAGTGGTTTTGAGCTGGCAAACAGCACTGCTAATAGTTGGGCGGACTGGTCGAGCTCATTCATACTGATTCTCCTCAAGCGTGATAGGTCCAAAAGGCTCATTTTGGGTCACACGAACGATGGTCTGGCGGTTGAGCTCAAGAGCTGCGGCTAGTGTCATAATATTGAGAGTGCGCACTGTTGCGAGAGGCCATTGGGGTGGAGTTGTAGTCAGTGGTAGCGTTACGGGTCCGGATTTGAGGGTGGATAGCAGTTTTTGGCTGATTACAGTCAAGGGCAGCGGTTGGGTCTGTGTAGCTCCTGGCAGCTTCGGCTGACGCAGCATGAGATGCTGGTAGGCTTTGCTCATAACCCCTACTTCAACAGCTAAGGGCTTCCGGGACAGCTGTGCGTCGCGTTGGCGTTGGTAGGGGCGCCGAAAGCTGCCACGACTCATCATATGCTTGAGGGCTTGGGTGTGCTTTTTGGTGAGTTGGTACGCCAAAAGATCGTGATTTAGGCGGGCCAGTTCGGGTTGATCGGCGGCCGGGGTTGGTAATAAGGCTCGGCTTTTGAGGTATAGCAGGCGAGTACCTAGCTCGATAAAGCCGGCCAGATCCTGCAAGCTGAGATTTGTTTGACTGATATAGGCCTGGTACTGGCTGGTAATGAGTGCAATCGGTAGATTATTTATTTGATAGCGGTTGGATTCAATAAGTTCCAAGAGGACTGCCAGTGGTCCACGGTAACCGGTCGTCTCTACCAAGTATTCAGACATTGCCGTGTCAGGCAGTAGGCTCGTTGGTAGTAGCTCCAATTGGTTCGGTAGTCAGAGGAGGCACTGGTGGGACGGCCGAGACTGCTGGTTGGGGCTGCGCTGAGGTCGTTGGTGCGGTCGGTGTCGGAGCCGGAACTACCGGTGCAGCTGTGACCGGAGTTGGAGCTGGTGTCGGAGTGGTTGCAGCCGTCGTGGCTCCGCCCAACTGACTTTTGACAGCGTTGACTACGTCTTCGAGTGTAACCTGTGATTTGATCAAATATTTATTGGCTCCCAAGGCTTCGCCACGCTGACGGTCTGAGTCTTGGCTCAGCGCTGTCATCATGATGACCTTGGTAGTCTTGGTTTCGGGAGTTGACCTGAGGATGTCAAGTACATCAAATCCTGAGATTTTGGGCATCATGACGTCGAGCACAATCAGGTCAGGCTTTTCACGCACGGCAGTGGCAAGGGCTTCTTCGCCGTCAGAGGCAGTGATTACCTGATATGATTCGGCTGCGAACCGGGCTGAATAAATTTCACGCAGGTTGACGTCGTCTTCGACTAACAATATTTTTGCCATAGTATCTCCACTTTATCTTAACCGCTTTATGCTTGGCAAGGCCTTACCCATTTTTTGCTCATTGGACATGGCGGCTAGCTGACTCGCTATGGTTTGTTTCTTCCGGTATCGGCATGGCTATCGGTGTAATTGTGGCTGGCCCAGAACTTGGCTGTGGTGGAGGTGCGGCTAGTGCAGGAGCAGTTTGGGCTACTGGTGGATTTTGGGCGGTTGGTGCATTGGTGGCGAGCGCTGCTTGCATTTGTTCGAGCTCGGCTTGGCTGAGGCGTGGCAGAGTAAACTTGAAAGTGCTCCCTTCTCCTAATTTTGACTCAATCCAGATACGGCCATTAAAGGCCTCAACTACTCGCCGGCACAAATATAGACCCAGGCCAGTGCCGCCAATGGTGCGTGTGGCTGAGCTATCAACGCGGTAGAATTTCTGGAACAGGTGTGGAATATCTTCCGCAGCAATGCCTAGACCGGTATCGGCTACAGCGACAGTTACCTCAGCATCGTTACCCTCAAGGGTAATCTTGACTCCACCCTCGGAGGTGAATTTGAAGGCATTCTCGATGAGGTTCATGACAACTTCACGCAATCTTTCACTATTGACTGCCACATAATACAAAGGCGCTATCGCCTTGCCGGCGGCCGAGCTGTTTTGGTAGATGAGTGTGAGGTGCTTCTTTTGGGCCGCAAATTGCATGTCGTTATTGACGTCTGTCAGGAGCTTATCGATATTGACAGGCTCAATTTTGGCTGTGAGTTGTCCCTCTTCGGCTTTGGTAACGCTCAAAAGGTCACGGAACAGTTCGCCGAGATGGGCAATGGTTTGGTGGGCTTTATCGAGGTAGCTTTTAGCTCTATCGTCAATGGTGGCCACATTGGGGTTCATAGCTAGGGCGATGTAGCCCTCGATTGCTGCTACCGGTGTGCGCATTTCGTGGCTTGCCGTAGATACGAACTCATCTTTTTGACGTTCGACCTCTTTTTCTTTGGAGATGTCCCGAAACAAGGCGATGGCGCCCTGGGGCTGGCCGCCTGAGGTAAACAGCGGTGATACTGATAGGTTGATTTGCAGGCGACGGCCACTCCGACTGGTGGCGGCTAAGTCCCGCCTGACAACGCTTTGGTGCTTGGTCCATGATTCGTGGATGGGATCGTTTTCGGGGTTAAGAGCGGTGCCGTCACTATTAGTCAGCTTAAATACTGTTGAGTAGTCGAGACCCAGGGTACTTGTTTGATCCCAACCGGTAATTTGCTCGGCGGCGGCGTTGAAGAGCTGGATTCGGCCAGTGGCATCAATCGTCATCAGGCCTTCGCTAATGCTTGAGATGATTGTATCGGCCTTGATCTGTTCAGTTGATAACTGGCCCGACACATGTTGCAGTTGGGCCTTGGTGGTGCTGGTGGTCTGACGGGCGTGATTGTTGATCCAGACTGATAAGCCGCCTGCCACCAAGGTGATTGCCAACTGGACTACCCTATCCGTCAACTCTGCATTGGGATAGCCCTCCTGAACGACGGTAATAAGGTAATACATGATGGTAATACCGAGAACGCCGGCAATTTGGGCCCGGCCAAATGTACCTACTGCCACAATGACAAGCAGCCACAAAGCGTAAAATGGCGAATCAAGGCCACCGGTGCCTATAACCATGAGCAAGATGCCGGTGCTTGATATGATGGTGAGTACGAGAGTGGAGAGGGCGAGATGTTTGTCGGCTGTCAGTTGATAAATCGTCAAGTAGAACACCAAGGCAACGGCGCCTAAAACGGCTGTCAGCAAGGTGGGGCTGCCTTCAGGTAGCCAGGAGGGACCGATACTGTGGAGCCCGAAGAACACTACTGCAATAACCCCTCCCGCAATGGCTTGGGTAAAGGCTAAAATTCTAAAATTCCGAGCCGTGGTTTCCTGCATAAGCTTGTGCACCTAATTATGCTGCTTATGTTTGGTTACCGCAAGGTCGCTTATGTTACATCCAGTGATTGCGACGGAACATATAGGCGGCGGCGAGCATGCTCACCATGATACTGGCCATGACGCCCGTGAAGGCCCAAGGTTGATTCATGTACGGTAACGGGATATTCATGCCATAGAGGCTCGAAACGATCATGGGGATTGTCATAAAGATGGTGATGAGTGTTAAACGTCTGAATGTGCGATTCAGGTTTCCGGCTAAAATCGTCGAGTAGGCCTCGCGGATGTTGACGATGTTGGTTAGTCTTGATTTTGTCAGCTCGATTAGCTCGGTGATCCCGAGTGACAGGTCTTCAATGAGGTCTTCATCTTCTTCGTAGAGACGGAAATAGCGGCCTGTTAGCAGACTACGGAAAATGGCTCCCATAGGTACGAGTCCCGACAAAAAGTCATTTAAGGTTTCTTCGATGTCGATGAAGTTGATGAGATCTTGGTTGGAGATGTTTTCTTTGCGCAATTCTCTTCGGAATCCCAAGATAGTCTTGCTTAAGTAGTTGAGGTTGGTGGTATAACTCATCTGGACCTCAGCCAGTATTTGCAGCAGTAGCTTGGTCTTTTGAGTGGTCACAATAGCCTGGCGGCCTTCGATCAGGTTACTCAAACGACCGAACTTGCGGCCTGAGATGGTGATAATCTGCGAATCGCCGAGTACGATCAATAATGGTGAGGTGTAAATGCGGCCATCGTCGCCATAGGCATAGCGTGTGTAAATGTAGGTAGCGCCGTCCTCGGTTTCTACGCGAGGTGACTCGTTCGGGTCGATGCCGTCAGTGAGGAGGCCCGGGTCGAGCTGATAGGTATTGGCTAAATCCTGCAGCTCAGTGGGCGTAGGGGTTGAGGCGTGCACCCAAGATCCGGCTTTTGGACTGTTGAGCGTGGTGAGTTTGCCGGACCTAATATGACGGTAGTAGATGGTTACCATGTTTTTTTAACCATGACGGCCCTACGGCAGCGCGTTAGCCGATTTAAATAAGTGTTACCATTATAGTAGCAGATTTTGACAAATTCGTCAATTATGCTATGATCGTACCGTCCATTTCTTTAGTTTTGCGGTCCCGTCGTCTAGTGGCCTAGGACATCCCCCTCTCACGGGGAAGATCAGGGGTTCGAATCCCCTCGGGACTACCAGGAATTATTGCATGCTCCTTCGCGGGAGCTTTTTTGTTTGGTGGTTACACTTTGTGCTTATAGGACAAGGCATAGTTTTTCGTTGGAGCCGGCTGGACTGTGAGGATTCGCGATTGGCGCTTCAACGTGAATTGTCGCGCCAACACCTGATCGTGGAGCCAGGCAGACAGTTTGATCGATGGTTCGTCGACCAGGCGGGTGAATATATCGGCTACCACGAAAGTCATGAGCAAACCAGATATTAGATTGAAGGCGATTGAGGCGCCGTATGGCCAGCCAGCCAGATGCGTGGTGATGAAGAGATAACTTGAGTAGCTGCCAAGGGCTAAAAAGTGGGTCAGGTAGAGACTAAATGAGATTCGGCCCATGAATCTGGAGGACCGGCTGGACAAGAGCCTCTGCAGGAAGGGACTCATCAAGATGGCCAGCATTAGGGCAGTGGCGCCGGCAGTGAATATCACGATGCGCAATTTCTCTAGGCTTGGTTCATACCAGCCTGAGAAAAAGTGAAAGACTGTGCCGTCGAGCGAGCCGTTGGGCATGGAGCCTAAGACGATGCCGATGATTACCAGTGGTAACCAGCTGAGTTTCTTGAGGAGTGAAGGAAGTTTATTGAAGGCGCCGAGACTGAGAAGGTCGGCTAAGACGAGGCCAATAATGAAGCTCAGGTAGTAGGTTTTAGCGAGCCACCAGCCCGCGATAGTATATACGATCCAGCGCTGCGGCAGATGTCCGAAGAGGGCTAAAATGGTATACACCAAAAACGAGCCAAGCAGCTCAACTTGCAATGTCCATAGTACCGGATTGAGCGTTTCGGGACCTGAGGGGCTCGTCAGGGCTTCATAAAAGCCGTAACGCAATGATTGCCAGAGATTCCAGTCATTATGCCAGAATTGCGACCACCAACCACTGCCCGTAATGTCGGCAACGGCTTGATTATGAAAGCTGCCAGTTTGCAACAGGAGATAGGCTAGAATGGCTGAAACGCCCGCCGGGATGGCTAGCCGGAAGTAACGTTTAACGGCGCTGCGTTGAACCGTTGTGACCGCTTTACGGGCAAAAAACGAGCTACTTAATACCAGGCCGCTCAAGATAAAAAAGATACAGACGGCGAAACCGCCGTTGACCAAAACATACCATGGCGTGGTGTGAATTGTGGCTTCAAATCCAAAATGGGGCGAGCCTTTTTTGTCGATGATATAGGGCAGGTAGACAAAACAATAATGGCCCAGGACCACAATAAGTGCAGCCCAACCTCGTAATCCATCTAAATACTTCAGCTTAATCGGCATTCCCCCTTTTTTGGTCTGAGCTAGTACACGATAACTGCTTGGTTACTCACACCTGGGACTGCATTCATATTGGCTGATACCTGGGCGGCTGTCCAGTAATGGGTTGCCGGGCCAATGGTGTCGTTCATCCAGAAGCCAATCGGATTGTCTGGACTACCCTTGACGCCCCAAATTACGCGGCCGTGTTGAGGGTACATGGTCTTGACCACGTAGCCACCAGGTGTGTTCCATGAATCAGCTCGGGGAGCAGCATCGCTATAGCCCCAGAATAAGACCGGCCGGCCGGCGTGCACCTGTGCGGCAATCCACTGAACCGATACATTGAAGTGGGCCTCAGTAGTTTTGCCATACATGCGGCCGACGGCTGCAATCGGTCCGGCGTGCACACCGTAGCCGGTAGTGCCGGCGCGGCCGTCGGCAAAGCCGACATAGACTTTATTGGGGTCGTCCCAGGTGTTGGTAGCTTGGTCACGGGCTCGAGGATTGTAGCCTAGCTTCATGAGGATCTCCCAATCTGATGTACTGATTCCTCGATAAGCTAGCAAGGCGTGTAGGCCTGAGATTTCACAGCCCATGCCGTAATCAGCGTTGCGTAAGGGCACATTGAGTTTGATGACTTCGGCTATGGTAGTAAAACTGGCCTTGTATGTGCCGGTGCTCGTGAGGCCCCAGGTTGGTTTGATGCCTGGGTTCATGGTGGCCGTGTATTTGGTCTGGTAGGCAAGGTCGGTTGATGGTTTCCAGATCATGGTGTTGCCCGACCAGCTAAAATTACCATTGGCAGTCGGAGTGATAGCAAAGTGGCTTTCGGCTGAGCCATGGTCGACGGCCTGGTCAAATGCGACGGTGACATTGGCATTGGTTGCTACCTCACCAGAACTAGGTCCAATACTGGCTGACACGGCTCCATTTGTGCTAAATTGCAGCACCTGGTCGGTTTCAAATAGGCCGCCCGCTTGGCTAGCTAGCCCCTTTTGAAGTGTGTATTTGTATGTTACTCCTGGTTCGAGCTTGGTGGGAGTGAATTTGAATGTCTTGTCATCTTTCCAGCTGCCACTGCCGGGAGTCTGGAAGACAACTCTGTCGGTTGCCTTGGCCATGGCCTGGTCAAACGTTATTTCAATTGATTGGCCAGGAGATACGTGGTCTTGCGGTTTGGCGGATACGGCTTGAGGGGCGGTTACTGTAGTAAATGTGATGCTCGTGAGCACTTGCTTGGTGGCGTCGGTAATAGCGAGATCCTTGACGGTAAACGTATAGGTGGTGCCTTGTTGCAGGGGGGTGACGGGTGTCCAGGTAAATGTCTGGTCATCGGTCGAATTTTTTTCGAGCGGTATATTGGGCGACAGCAAACCGCTCAACTCTCGGCTACCTCGGTTTGCCGATTTCAGCGTAATCGTCATAACCTCACTCGTCCTGACGCCACTGGCCTTGTTGGCGGGTGCGCTGCTGGCGATATCGGCAGCAGCTTGGGTTTGGATGGTTTTCGAAATGTCTGGAATATTCTGGCCAGTGAGGGCTCTTTTTAGGCCTTGAATTGTAATGTGGTACTCTCGACTGGCTTCTAACCTGGTCTTAGGTTTAAATTCAATCTTGCTGACACCAAACAGGCCTTTGGTTTGGAGCCACTGACCCTCAACCGCCGGTTCAATGCTAGCCGTAAAGTTCGAGGATATTTGTTGGCTAAACTCGACGATTACCGGTCCACTGGGGGCAACTGTTTGCTCGTCGGTGACGGTGGCAGCCAACGTCCTCTGGGTCTGGAAATAGCCTAGCCCTCCTGAGGCAATGGCACCGATTGCTACCAGACTGATTGCGATATGTTTCGATGAAATTGCGAGCCGTTGAAGCACAAAAACCCTCATTACTTTTGTATCCTGCATTGCTTCATTACAACCTATTATACCCGATTGCTTTGGCGGGACAAAAACTGCCCATCTAGCATCAAAACCACCCACATAACATTTTTATACAATGTCTGTGCCGTTTCAGCAACCTATCAACTTTGGCCTCAAAATGTTCAACTTTTAGTCATTGTTATGATTATATGTGGATAAATAAGCATATATTTTAGATTTTATGCTAATTTCTTGCTTTTTGGCTTCGTGTAGTCTCCCCTCTTGTGTATATAACAACTTTGGACGTGGGTAGTGTCTGTAAGATATATTATCCCGGCCTCGTGGAAAGGACATACATGCACGCTACATGGTTTAAGATTGGTATCGGTCTGATAGTTTCGGTAGTTTTAGGAGGCACCGCCATGGCGGCCGAGGGCGACAAAAGCGTGGTTGTTCAGCCGGGCGATAGTTTATCAAAAATTGCTGTTGCCCAAGGTTTGCCAAATTGGTTAGTGATCTGGAACGCTAATCCAGCGATCACGCGGCCCGACGTGATTTATCCGGGGCAAACGCTGGTTATACCAGCCTCGCCGGCTCCGGATCGACCCTTGCCGGCTGGCGTAGCCGTGGCAAATTCCCCAATGGTTGTTGCTCGGGCGGTGTCGGCAAATTATGCTGCTGGGGCGGGTGGTATTTTGCAACGGATCAGAATGAGAGAATCAGGTGGTAACTACGCCATCAATACCGGCAACGGCTACTACGGTGCCTATCAGTTTGACCTTGCGACCTGGCGCAGTGTTGGTGGAATCGGCTTGCCTTCGACGGCTACTCCGTCCGAGCAGGATCTGAGGGCCCAAATCCTGTATGATCGTCGGGGTTGTCAACCGTGGCCTCGTACCTGTTATTAGGGGCCTCTTGACGGCGATGGTCGTCCAAGAGGATAATAGGCCGCGATGATTGAGTTGACTAACAGGCGGGTTGTCGCCATAGACGGTGGTACCGGCACTGGTAAATCGAGGCTCGGCTACGAGCTGGCACAGCTTTTGCGGACCAAAGGCGTGCCAGCTCTTTTTATATCAACTGGTTATTTATATCGGGCGGTTACGTTTGCGGTTCTAGAGGCAGCTTTGGCTCAGGCTCAGCGACGTCGAGTGCGCCAAGGTGAGCGTCTTGACTGGGCGATTGATCGAGTGAGACAGCTGGGCGAGGCCGATATGGTGGCGGCCATTGATAACCACTCCATCGCCATGCACGGCGGCCAAGTATGGCTCGATGAGGCGCCGGTGGATGCCGAGACCCAGCTTAAAACTCCCGGAATCGGTATCGTGATCCCTCACGTTGCCGGTTTTCCCGAAGTCAGGGCGATGGTTGACGACGCTGCCAGGCGGCAAGTGAATGAATTCGACGGTTACGTGCTGGTAGAAGGTAGAGATATTGGTTATCATGTGCTGCCCGAAGCGCCATTGCGTTTGTTGCTAACGGTTTCTCCTGAGGTGGCGGCTCAGCGGTCAGTTGAGCACACGGTTGAGCAAGTGATAGCCCGGGACCGTCGGGATCAAGCTCATGTTTATGGAGCTTTGAAGACGTCTCAGGACGCTCATTTATATACTGCAGTGGTGCCGACAGATGCTCATACACCCATATCAATCCGCGATATGGTTTATCGCCAAATGGCCGACATTTTCCCCGAGCTACCCTCCTAGTAGAGCTGGTTTAGGATGCTTTTAATCGTAGTGTAGGCGGGCTTAGCAGATCCGTCAGCTCGTCGCAGCCCGTAGAAATTTTCGCTCGTTGAGGTGCTGAAGCTGGCGTCTTGGTACGTATAAAACATCATTGGTCCCAACCAGCTCATAGTGCGGTAGCTATAGATGGCGTCCCGCAACAGCGTGCTTTGGGCGGCCTCAGAGATATGGTCATTGGGGTCTGAGCTGGGGCCGCCAGTGGGTGCTCCATATTCGGTAATCCAAATGAGTTTACCCCCATCGCCGCGACTGGTCATAATGTTGTGCATTTCTGTTAATTGCCCCCAGGCATCGTAAGGATTGTTGGCTGCTGGAGAATCGGGATAGGTGTACGGGTGGGCGGCGACAGCGTCAAAGTAACCCCGGCCACCTTGAACATAGATTTGTGTCAAGAAGTCACTCGGCGAGTAATTGCCGTCAAATGTGCCCGATGGCGAAAGACCGGCGGTGAGCACTGTGGAACTGGGGTTGGCTTGTTTGATGGCTGGATATGCGCTCTTGAGCAGGCTGACGTAACTCTTGGGGTTGGGTGAGGGCTCATAAAACTGGTTGATATTGGGCTCATTCCAGATCTCCCAGACGTTGATGCCCAAAGGTGCAAAATGCGCGGCAGTAGCGCCGGCGTAACTGCCGTACTGGCTGGGGTTGGCGGGTGTACAAAACTGGGAGCCGCTACAGCTACTGCTGCGTGCCCAGGTAGGTGTGTAATCGAGTATACCAATGACTTTGACACCGGCGTTGCGGGCAAGTCTGGCGACTCGATCATAGCTGCTCCAATTGTATTGGCCGGCGCCATTGGGCGCTACGTCAGGCCAGGCAATGTCGAGACGGATCCAGCCCATACCGGCAGCTTTAATATCGGCCAGTCGTGACGTGAGGGCGGCATCTGACAATCCTGTGAGTTCCTCACCAACCGCGACGCCAAAAGGTGTACTGCCTGAGCGGGCGGCTTGTAAGGCGGCACTGGCGCCGGTCCCAAGCTTGGGTTTGGCAGCAGCCTTGGGTGGGCTGGGTGTGCTGCCGGGTACCGGGGTGGGTGTGGGGGCTGGAGTGGGAGTAATATTGCCGGCCATAGTGCTTGAAGAAAGGATTGAGCCGCTGGTTGGTCTGCCGCTAAAGGCGGGCGCAGTTTGGAGTACTGCGATACCGCTTAGACCCAGGAGGCCGCCGAGCGAAACCATACTAAACCAGAAACCGAATGAAAACAGCCGGCGGCGGGATGGGCTGGGTGGGGTAGGTAGCTCATTCACTTGTAGGATTATTGTACCAGATGTTGCCTGAGGCTTTGCTGGGAATAACCATGAATTTCTTACGTTGTATAAAACAAGGTAACAATCAGACTAATAATCAGGATGGAGAATTGAATTAATCCGTAGGCAATAATGTTTGATCGTTCATAGTTATGATGGCCTTGGGTACGCAATTTGGCTGATCCCGAGATGCCATAATCTGATAACAGTCGAGCAGTGGCGGCCAGGCCGTAGTAGAAGCAAATATACAGTGCGACGCTTCTTATGATTTGACCGTCGGCGACATGCCAGGCAGGCTCAAACAGTAGTTTCACGGCTGCCAGGACTAGCGTCCAATAGCTGCCGTACACCCATAGCCGCCTGACTGGTGAAATCTTGAGGCGGTCACGGAAATATCCTTTGTAGGCGTGGTCCATCATAAAACTGGTCGGATAGACAATGAGGGCGCCAATCAGGAAAAGCTCGGTGATCGTCTGGGGCATAGCCACGTAGATCATGATCCAAGGGCCACAAAATTTCAAAAACCTCTGGATAAAAATGGTGAGCACTTTGGTTCGTCTTACCAAGGTGTGTACAAGTGCTAGGGTACAAATTATGGCTAGATAGATCAGTAGGCTGGCGGCTAATTGCTGATTAATCCACCATGTCAGGAGCAAGGCGCCCGCGATCACTGTCAGGTATATCGTACTGGCAGCGGCCCAACCGAAAATGCCAGCAGCATGGTATTTTTTGATGCCACTCGCCTTATCCTTGGCTCTGTCAAACCAGTCGTTTATCAGGTATGTTGGCACATAGCAGTAGGTAGTTACGATGACGATGAGAGCAATGCCGGCCAGATGCGGGATGGCTCCCAGGCCATGAGTGGCGGTAGCGTACACAATGTAAGGTGACAATGACCCAAAAGCATATATGAGGTTTACTGGCAACTGAATGTTATAGCTGATCGCATACGCTACGTTTTTGAGTGTGATTTTGGAGGTAATTGGTAAACCTGTCAGCAACGTGAAAGCGACGACAGCTTGGCCGATAATCCAGGTAATGCCCACTCCGTCAAGGTTGTGCCAGTGAGCTAGTAGTGGGAATAAACTTAAGATAATGGTGATATTTATGATTTGGGCTGTAATCACTCGGCCCATTTTCTTATGCAGTTTGTAATACACTGTCATGAGAGCGTTCGCGAAGACCAAGATTGCCGACAAGGCCAGGAGCCTGAGGAGACTGAAGCCGCCGGCGGTATAGTTGGGTCCAAAAATTCGTAACAGCAGGCCGCCACCCAATGCGAATACCAAGATGCCGGGCGTTAAGAGCGCCAGCCCTTGCCTGATGGTTTTGCGCAATTGGACAGCTTCCAGTTTTTCGGATTTAGAACTGTGGGCGAGCAGTGAGCTGGCGCTAGCATGCGGAATAATTAACAGGAAGTTTGCAATTGTCATGGCGGCGTAAAAGTAGGCTGCCGATTCGGTGCCTAGCTGGTTGGTGACGAGAATCGGTAAAACCATTAGAGGCAAGGCACCGCCAAGGCTGGCCAGGTACGTGCCTGTCGAATAACGAACTAGTTCTTTGACCAAAGGCTTATCAAGCATCGGCCTGAAGCGGTATTTGTATCTGATCATAATGATAATCAGGCTTAAAATGGCTGCAATACTGACGGCACCGGCATGAGCGGCGAACAAGCCAAAGGCTCCGTACGTCACTAAAGCAAACGGTAGGACGATGCGGGCAAGCCCCAAAACAACATCGATCCACAATATGAATTTGGCATCCTGGAAAGCAATGAAAATCGAGTCGGTCAACGTATTGTTGGTAATGAGTAACATAGCCAAAATGAAGCCGACTGATGCGAGTGGCGTTGGCATAACGGCCGCTAGTTTGGGTGAAATAAACGGCAAGAGCAAGACGAATCCCGTCGTAATCGTGAGGGCTGATAGACCCGCAATCACCAGCGATGTATCAATGACTCGGCTCTTGGAGTTGGAGCCCGGCAAGAACCTCACGAGGGCACTATCAAAACCTAACTGCGAGAAGGTAGACATATAGGTGACAACAGCTATTAAACTGGCGGCTAAGCCGACCTGCTCGGTACTGAAGAGCCGTGCATTAATCGACCAGAATATCAGTCCAAATACTGCCATAACCACAGTTGAGGCCATGATGTAGAGCGAGTTCTGGAAGACGACATCCTGCTTAATTTGCTCAATGATGGCTTTGGGGCTCAACGGTAGACCTCGTTGCGATTGGAACTATACAGTAAGTCTTTGCGGCTGCTGTAAAAATCAGTTGGCAACTCATAAAACAGCAAGTTTCCTTGGTAATACAAAGCTACCCGCCGTCCTGTCACATTGGCGCCAGAGGCGAGAACATAGCTCTCTTCTGATAGATGGCTGGGCGCCAGGCTATCGATGGTTACTAGGGTGGTTTCAGTGCGTAACCTCATTCGAGTGAAGGCGTCGGTATACAGGGGCAAGCCGAACTCCCGATTGTCGCGTAGCCACCTGAAAGCTTGCACGTCTGAGCCAGTGGTGTAATAGGCGTCGTAGTAAAAGCCTGAGTTTGAAAACTGGATAGTAGCCGGTACTCCACCAGTGATGGCACCTACGGTTCCTGATACGAACAGAAATAGGATCATGACAGTGGCAGCCAGGATGGTTTCGGCATGGGCTTTGAGTAGTTTATACCAGCTTAAGATTTCCAGTGTGCCCAGTACGATAATTAAGCTGCCCAGATAGAGCACATGTTGGAACATTCTTAAAATTCCGTATTCGACTGAAGGAATCAGTAGTTGGAAGATGATTAAGGCCAGTCCAACCGGTACGAACCAGATGAAATTGGTCGGCATTTGCAAGCGCTTTCTGACAAAGAAAATGGCTACACATCCTACGACTAATACCATTTGCAGACCAAAGGTGTAGAATTGCTTACCGGCAAAGATCATAGCTTGAGGAGTGATGCCTCGGCTTTTGAGCCAATTGCCGATGCTGGTGAGGGGGCTTGCTGGTTCTGGTAACGCCCGCAGCTGGATAGCCTGGGCGCCGCTGATACGCCCGCCGGCGCGGTCAATAGCATCTTTGGCTTCGGCTGAAGGTTGGGATACGTATAAGTCGAGCAGCTGCTGGTCGGTCATTTGTGGCAATTTGATAATGGTATAACCTGAATTGTCGTTGGCGGTATGGAGTTTGAAGCCATTCGCAACATATGCTCGGACCGTGTCCCATGCTCTGACAACATTGGAGCTGGTTTTGGTAAACACACCAGTCCACAAGACAGTACCTAAGACTAGCACTATCACAATGCTAAGGCCGACTGGTTGCCAGCGTCGGTCTACCGGGTTGTCCCAGCGTCGGCCAACTAGGTTCCAGAGCTGACTAGCTGCCCAGACGCCACCCAGCAGCAGAATAGTGGCAAAGGTTGTTGAATAGTGTGATACCACGAGACCCAAACCCAGTAAGGCTACCAGCCAGCGGTTGGTTTTGAGACCGGTGCGATTGAGTAGTACTAATACCAATGCCGAGAAATAGGCGAAGGCGATTTCTTGTCTTATCAGGTACGGCATATCAATGACGATGGTGGGAAATGTCATAAACACTAAAGCACTTAAGAAAGCTATGCTGGCGGAAATGAATCGCCGGCCGATGTAGTACACGCTGGTGATACTGGCGGCATACACAACCTGCATGGCCACCTTGAAGATCCAACTGCCGTCGATGCCCGTCAAACTCTTGAGGACTGCTGGCAAAATGGTAATACTCAAGCAAGCGTTGTATGGGTCTTGAAAATGGCTCATTGCCCAGTTGCCTGCCTGAGTGGTGTACCAATAGACTAGATATTCGAGCTGAATATCATGTCCGGTAATGTGCCAGCCCCTCAGCGAGGTGCTCCATAGCAGTGCCAGTGACATCGTAAAGATTGCCCAAGGATATAAGGGCGCCGGGATGAATCTCCTCATTACTACTAAGCCGAAGCTCAAGGTGGCAATGAGCACGTATAGCAGAACCGTAATAGCCTCAGGGCCATTATTATTGAGGGTAACGGCGCCGCTGGCGGCCAATATGGGTAATAGTCCGAACACAACCCCGGCGGTAATGAGATTGAAGCTGAGTCGTGGCCGGCGTAGTTTTAGTTCGACACGACGATTGCGCCAGAAGCTAGCCAGCCATAGACTACTGATGATCAGGCCGAAGCCAAGGAGAGCCGGCTGCGTGGCAAACGGTCGGTTCCATCCGAGTAAGGGAAGGCTGTAATTGACAAGCAGGCCGCCTAGCATGTAGGTCAACAAGCCTAGCAATAGCCCGATGATGAGTCGTTCTCCGGTGCTAAACCGGTGCCCTAGTTTTAATACCTGGAGCCAGAGACAGCCTGGTAAGGCGACGAAACCAACGAGCAAAGCCCATCTGACCGTTTGATGGGTAGGTTGAGTATAAGCGGTTAAAAACAGTGCCACCCCAGCCAATAATTGGAGTACGTGGACCTTATGGTATAAGGGTTGTTTCCAGGTTGTTTTGAAGAGATGTAGCATTTGTTTCATATTGGTCTACCAGGAAGTATAAACTGGTTATGGTCATCTTGGCGAATGACACGCAATACTTCGTCGAGAATCTGCAATCTGTCGCTGGTGCCTATAATCCAATCATGGGCATTTATATTGAAATAGTTGTGGCTGCGTTGGTAATCTTCAAGGATCGTCTGGCGAGCAAAAGTCGTCATGGCCGGTCCGCTGGTTTGGGCTGGCTGAGGAAAACCTAGTAGGTCGCAGTCGAGTGGTGAAACCAGCGGGTGCTCGGTCAGACCCTCGGGACGGTTAAAAGGCTTTGGTTGGCTCAGCCACTGCCAACTAGCCAAAAGTCCCAGGTTGGTGGGCCTGTCATGCAGGAGCAGATTGACGTTGAGGGCGGCTAGCAGCAAGTTTCTGACCGCCGGGATTTTTAGGATAACTTTACCAAACGGCAAACGGTCGGGGCGCCACAACTCCTCGGGTGTTCTCAGCTCGCGGTTGGAGATCCACGTAAAGCCCAATCCGGCTAGTAACTCGTACATTTCGGGTACATAGAATAGCGGGCCCATGAGATAGGGGGCGCGGAAACCTACTGGTCGTCGACCTGTGAGTTGTTCAAGTTTTTGGCAGGCCTTTTCTAGATCTTGACCAAACGCAGCTCGCTCTTGGGCTGATAAGTTATGGAGGTGCTCGTGGGCATGGCCGTGCACGCCGACTTCATGACCGGCGTCGTGAATTTGTTTGATGGTGTCGGGATAGTCGTAGAACAGCTTGCTCGAGGTGAAAAACACTGCCTTGGCTTGGTGGTGTTTGAGTACTCGGAGTAGCTGTTGTGTGACTTCGGGTAAGTCGTAGGACAAGCCTTTGTGAGGCATCCCCCATAAGCCTTCGTAATCAAACGTCACCATAACCTGCCGTTGTTGCGACGCGAGATTCATGAGTGCCCCCTGACTTCGTAAATAGCTTCAATTAAGGGTTTGGCACCCTGGTTGGTACTCGTCAATGACTTTTGCGCGGCGCCCCATTGGCCAATGACTTTGAGTTTTTCTGGGTGGTCCAAGAAATATTGTAACGTCTGGTGCAAGCTATGAGGATCGCGTGGCGGGATGATGCATTCGGGAAACGGCTTTAATACTTGGCTGCCTGCAGCTGCTGTGGTTGTGATGACGGCGGTACCGTAATGGAGCGCTTCATTGATGACGAGACCCCAGCAATCGCCTAATGTGGGTAGGACCAGACAATCGGCCTTGGTGTAGTAATTGGCTTTCTCGGTGCCATCTGATACGTATCCGGCGAATGTGATGTTTGGCTGACCCGCGGCTAGTTCGCGTAAATACGCGTCAGCAGGGCCGCTACCCACGATTATGAGTCGGCAGCGGGCGGGCGGTAGCTGCTTGAAAGCTGTAATTAACTGGTCGATGCCTTTGGCTGGGTTGAGGTATCCCAGATACAAAAACGTAACCGGTCGACTGTGTGTGGCGCGTCGTCGGCTAACCGTTGGCGCCGGTAATAGCGACTCAGGCATCACTTGAGTGCCGGTGCTCATGTAGGCTGGTTTTATCCCCTGCTCTTCCAGAAAGAGTTTGGCGGCGGCCGATAGGGCAACAAAATGATCGGGTAGGCTCAAGAGCACCCGGCGGTATCCGGCGGCGATATGGCTCAATAATTGATGGATGAACTTTTGGAACTTGTTGTTTGAAGTCACGAGTGTTTGAAAAAACAGTACCTCATTATCGGTGGTCTCGCTCCACATGATGATGGGTTTGCGCCGCAGTTTTGCCCAGAAAATAGTCGTAAAGGTAGCCAAGGCTGTTTCGGGAAAGTCGCCGACCAAGTAAATATCAAATGGTTGTCGGATCAGATTCCAGAGTAATGTTGGGTTAACAAAGATTGGGCCAATGAGCCAGCTTTTGAGGATTTTGACCGGGTAGGTGGCTGCGTCTAAGCTGGTATCCCATTGGCGGTCGGCCGTTTTGCGACGAGTGAACCAGACCTCGACTGGAGTCTGCTGGTGTAGGGCGGCAAAGACTGGCAGTCGGTATGGCGAGACGACGTTGTGCAAAATGAGCGTTCTGGGGAATTTGGTATTCGTGTTCACGAGCTTGCCTCTAGTATAGTGGCTGTCTGCTTGATGCGGCTACGCCAATCATACTTGACCACAGCGGTTTGGCGGCCGTTGTGACCGAGTTTGCGAGCGAGTGCCGGGTCGGTTTTTAATCGCTCAATCGCATCGACCAATGCATCGGCATCGCCGGCAGCTACCAACAAGCCGTTGATGCCGTCTTCGATGAGGGTGGGGATGCCGCCGATGTGACTACCGATAACCGGCCGGCCACAGGCCATGCCTTCGAGGAGCGTCATACCGAAGCTTTCGGCGTTGGTAGTGGAGGGCAGAATGACGATGTCTGCCGTTTGGTAGGCGCTGACGAGGTCCTCACCCGCTAGCTGACCAACATAGTTCACGCGCTCCTGGGGTTGCTCGGGAGCCTGGCCGATGACATCAAGCCGACAATCAGGTAAGGCGGCCATGGCTTCCAATACTACAGCTAATCCTTTACGGCTGTCCCGGGCGTCACCGACGAAAGTCAGTTTGACGGGCGAACTAAAATCAGTTCGGTCTGTGCTTTTAAAACGCTGAGTATCAACGCCGGGGGTGACGACGCTGGTTTTGGTTTCCCACGGCTTGAGAAAACTGTTTTGCACAAAAGCTGAGGAAGCAATAATGTGGCGGGCTGAGGCGAACATTCGGGGTAATACTAGATGCTCAAACAGCCAGATGGGCACATCGGCAGCAATTCTCCCCTTTCTCATACTACCGGCGTGGTACGTTATGACGATTGGCGTGGATTTGGCTGCTCGCCACGCCGCTATTGCCATACTGGGAACCGGGGCATGGATATTGATGACATCGGGTTTGATGTCGGCTAGCAGTTTTTTGATCTGCCGCGTCCAGGTGAAACCGATAGGTGTATTAAAAAACGTTAAATTAGTGGCCAGTTTATGGATCTTGATGCCTTCATGAGTGAGAGTTTGAGCGACTTTTCCTGAAGTGATGACTTCAACCTGCCAACCTTGCGCCTGGAGTCCCTTGGCAATGGTGTGCGCGTAGTGCTCTAGCCCACCGATGGCTGGCCAGTAGTATGGGGTCACGAGTACTAATTTCTTGGGTCGATGGGCTGTCATGGGGTTTGGTATTCAGCTAAGAGTTTTTGAGCGGGCACTGACCAGTCGTAGGTCTTGGCGATTGCTTGCGCGCGGTGGGCCTGGGGGTGCTCGAGCCAGTATGAGATGGCTCTGGCGAGGGCCGGGGCAGTGGCATCACAAACCGTACCGTTGGCGGCGGTTATGAGATGTCTGGCGGCGTTTTCGGGGGCGTTGATAGTGACAACCGGTAAACCGGCGGCATTCGCTTCTAGGACCGTGATGCCAAAGCCTTCGCGACTGGAAGGTGTGACAAATACTTTGGAGGCTTTCATGAGGGCGAATTTGTGATCATCATCAACGCCTGATAGCAATTTGATGTGGCTACTGAGGCCAAGTGAGTCGATTTGGTTTCGAATGTCGGCAGCTTGAGGCCCGTCGCCAATAATGGTGACCTTGAGTTTGGGATACTGTTTGATTACGAGTTGGCAAGCCTCTACTAGGAGCGGGATGTTTTTGTGGGCAATCAGTCGGCCCACAAAAATGAGGTCATTGGTTTGGTGGGCTTTGGGTAGTTTGGCGATTGCCTGAAAATCAAGACCGTTGGCGGCTATCGTTAAGGGACCACGATAGCCCAGTTGGTGTCTGAGGGCTGAGGCGGTCTGGTCCGAGACGGCGATGATGTGGTCAGGCAGATGCACACTCCATTTTTCGAGGAGGGTGGCAATTTGCGCCAATGGCTGAGGTAGATACTTTTGCCAGAGCGGCGCCCCCCACACCTCATGCCACACGCCATACAGTGGTTGGCGACGTATGCTGGCAACGAGGCGCAAGCTAAAGAGCGGAATAATGGGCATGTGGTCGACTTCGAGGATGTCGAATTTTGCAGTCAGCAGCTTGAGGCTGGCGGCGGCAAAAGCTATCCCCTGCCAGATTGAGCGGCGTCCGCTTTTGGTATAGAGTGACAGTCGCGGGCAAATGGCGTGCAGGGTCACTCCATCCTGACGGCGAATATTGGGGCCGTCCCACCATCTCATGGTGTAAATATGGACGTCGAGACCGCCTTGAGCTAATTGGTTGCTGAGGGCGTGAATACGAAGTTCTTTGCCGCCGCGGGTGAAGGGATAGATTGCATCTGAGACAATGGCTAGGCGGCGGTGGGTACCGGCGGCGCCTCGTGTCATAGCCTGGCCCCGGTTTTTCTTGATCGATGGACGGTAGGGTCAAGCGATTCGTAGAAGTTGGTGGCTCGGCGGCTGCCGCTCCGGCTCCAGCGGTTTCCGCCAGCTGTAGCAGGTTCTGTGGCTCCCGCACCGGTATTTAGGGTCTGATCCGGGGTCCATTTGAGGTTCGATACATACATGGCTAGAATTCTGGAGCCATCACCGATTGGTGACAAGCTCGATTCTCCTAAGCGGGAATGGTAGCTAATTGGTACCGAGTAAATAGCTTGGCCGAGGCGGGCCATTTTGGTAATCATCTCCATTTCGATGGCGAAACCTTCTGATTCCAGATAGGGCCTCAGTTGCATAACGGCCGCTCGGCTCCAGGCAAAATAGCCGGTCAGTACGTCTGTGACATTCACCTGGTAGGCATAACGCACGAGATGAGAGAACATCCAGTTGCCGAGGCGGTTAAACGGTCTCATAGAGCCGTCACTGATATGGCCGGCCAGGCGTGAACCGATGACAACGTTACAAAAACCTGAATCAATGGGCTCAATCAACCTCATGATTTCTTCAGGCCTGTAGGTATCATCGCCGTCGAGCATGACAACGTAATCGGTGGAAGGCTTAATGGCGTCAAAGCCGGCCCGAATGGCATGTCCTTTACCTTGGCGGAGTTCGTTAATTACCCGGGCGCCGGCAGCAGCAGCCAACTTGGCAGTGTTGTCTTTGGAGTTGTTGTCGACAACCAGGATCTCCAACTCAAAACCGTAGCGGTTCAGTTTCTCTTTGGGAAAGGCCGCAATGACGGCGCCGATGCTCTCGGCTTCATTATAACAAGGGATGATGACAGTGATGTGTTTCATGACTTCGTCTCAAAATGGATCTGCTGGTTCTGGTCTGGCAGTGTAATCGTAACAACACCTGTCAGGCCTGGCCGAGGCAAATTAATAGTTATGGTTTGGTTGCTTGTCGCCCCATCGGTCAGGGTGACAGTACGGTTGGCGAGTTGAGTGACTACGCCGTCGGCGGTGAGGGTGGCATTGATGTGGTATGTGGTGGTTTTGGCGGTATGGTTTACAACCTTAAACGCCACATTTTCAGGAACACCGTCCTCGATTTGTTTTGGCAGTTGGTTTGGCGTAGCAAAATACAATTCAGTATATTGTTCGGGCTGGGCGGCAATGATGGCCGATCCCGACCTGGGCATGGCAGCAATCAAACTAATTTCGGCTACCAAGCCGGCTACGATGATGGTCCTTAAGACCCAGAGCGTTTTGATATGTGAGCGCTTTTTCCAAACGCTTCTAGACCAATTTAACACAAGTGTTATCATATAGCGATCTGGACCTTTAGTTACCTGACATCCACCTCAAGAGCGGATTTCTGAATAATACCACATACTTCGCAAAAATGCAAGCTTCGGCGGTATCGCCAGCCGGTTCGGGTTCCCATAGCTGCATCTTCACGCTAGAATATGAGAGATGAATTCGGCTTCCGCACAACTTAATATTTTCCGCTTCTCGATAGGAGCTGTCATATTGGCCTTAGTTTTGGGCTGGCTGATCGGCGGGCCTCAGCAGGCACTTGTTGTTGCGATACTTGCTATTTTAGAGATTTCTTTATCATTTGAAAATGCCGTAATCAATGCTAGCATTTTGCGCCGGATGTCTGATTTTTGGCAGGAGATGTTTTTAACAGTTGGCCTATTGATTGCGGTGGTGGGTATGAGGTTGCTGTTTCCCGTTGTCATCGTGGTGGCTACATCTGGTTTGGCACTTGGTAGCGTGGTTGATCTAGCACTTCATCATCCGGCCGAATATGCACATCAACTGGAGACTGCTCACCTGCCAATTGCTGCTTTTGGTGGCATGTTTCTGTTTATGATTTTTATTGATTTTTTGCTTGATGCCACCAAGCAGGTACATTGGATTGAAACTATCGAAAAGCCACTGGCACGGGCTGGGTCGCTCAAACTCTTGCCGACCCTCATTGGCCTGGTGGTACTCGTTGGTTTAGCGTACGGTCTATCAGAACATGATACGGCAGTTGTGCTGCGGGCCGGGTTGATTGGTCAGATTAGTTACTTATTGGTTCGGGGCACTGGTAAATTGTTTGAACAGTGGGGCGGCATGAGCCAAACAGGGCGTCAACGCGGAAAAGCCGTGGTTAAGCTGACTGGTCGGGCTGCGGCGGCGAGCTTTGTGTACCTGGAAGTGATCGATGCCTCTTTCTCGTTTGATGGCGTAGTGGGGGCTTTTGCTCTCACCAACAACGTCCTAGTGATTGCTCTTGGCTTAGGCGTGGGCGCCATGTTTATACGGGAGTTGACGGTCTGGCTGGTACGGCATGACACCTTGACGCATTTGAAGTATCTCGAGCATGGAGCTTACTATGCCGTGGGGTCGTTGGCTGTATTACTGTGGGCAGGATTGTATGTACAATTGCCCGAAGCCGTTACGGGACTGGTTGGCGCTGTGATTATTGTAGCAAGTGTGGTGGAATCTCTGCAGGAACGTCGCCAGCAGCGGGCGTAACAATTGGTGTTTACGCCAAGAGCTCGTCGACTACTTCCACAAGCTTACTGGGGACGATATCGGCTTTGACGATATAACCGTCAGCTTGGGCAGCCAAGGCTTCTTGGCTGGTTTTGTCTTGAGCCAGATTGGTGAGAATAACTATCTTAGTTTCACTGTGCCCGGTACCTTCGGGGCCCCTGAGCTCTTTGAGGACTTCGATGCCAGATTTGTTGGGCATCATGATGTCGAGAAGGATGAGGTCGTAGGTTTTGGCTACGGCTTTAGCGAGCCCTGAGGTGCCGTCGGTGGCGTAGTCAACTTTATAGCCGCCGGTGGTCAGTAGACGAGCGTACATTTCGGCAATCGGCTTGTCGTCTTCAATGAATAGGATGCTTTTTGATCCAGCCATGGGCTCCTCGGGTTGTGATGGTAGTCTTGTGATTATTATTACCGGCGTCAGCATTTGTGGCAACAGCTGGCAAGCGGAAGGTAAAGGTGCTGCCCTCACCAACCTGCGACTGTGCCCAAATTGAGCCGCCATGAGCTTCAATGATAGCCCGGCTGATGTAGAGGCCCAGGCCTGTACCGCGGCTTCGGCTTTGCATTTCGTTGACCCTGAAGAATTTGGTAAACAGCCTGGGGATTGCACTTTCGGGTATACCTTCACCGTTATCTTCGATCGCTATCTCGACGTAGCCGGTAAATGGTGTGACCGTAATGGTGATGCGACCGGTTTTGGCTGAGGTGTGTTTCAGAGCGTTGTCAACGAGATTTGATAGTACTTCCCTCATCGATACCTGGTCGATGGCTACGGGGGGTATATCATCGCTGATTTGCAGTGATAAGCGCCTTTGGCTGGTGAGGGCCCGCTTGGTTAGCGACTCAGCAGTTTTGGTCATGAAGGCGCCAAAATCGGTTGGCACCGGGTTACAGCTGAGTTCGCCATGTTCGATGCGGGCGACTCCCAATAGGTTATGGAGCAGGCTCGAGAGTTCGTCGGCGCTGGTGATGGCTTGGTCGAGAAAATGCCGGTTGGAAGCAGTTAATTTGGTGGCTTCATGGGCTAAAATGTCGAGAGAAGCCTTGATTTCAGTGATGGGCGTCCGCAGTTCATGGGCTGCTAAAGCTACAAAATCAACTTGCATCTCTTCAAGCTGATGGCTAGCCGTTAGATCATGAAACGTCACCAGTGCGGCAATGCCATTGGGGTCGTTGTGGAGTGAAACTGCTTGCACATTGACGAACAAGCTATGGCCGTCAGCGTGATAGAGTTCGAGTCCTTTCCAGGTACCAATCTGGTGATCGGCGTCGGCGTGGTCGCCGAGCCATCGAGTCATAATCAGCTCACCATTGCGTCGAAATGGCAGGACTTTTTCGGCTAATTGGCCTGCTACTTCGCCTAAGCTTCGGCCCGTAATGTCTTCGGCAGCTTTGTTGTAGAGGATAATGCGGCCTGATCTGTCGAGCGCGAACACGCCGTCGGTCATGGCGCCCAGCACACTGCGTAACTTGCTTCTTTCGGCGGTAATGAGCTCGGTTTCGCTCTGGGCTTGCGAACGGGTACTTTCAAGTGCTCCCGACACCTGCCTGAGTGCTGAGGCGATGTCGCCGATTTCGGTAGCATCAGCGACTGAATGGCGCTGATGCACCACCGACTGGCCCGCAGATAGTGCCTGAGCTAATCGATGGAGTCGGTTAATCGATCCAGCTAGATATGGTTTAAGTAGGTGACCCACTGCCAGCGATGGCACAAAGGCTACCACTGCTGCAGCTATCATAAAGAGTCGGGGTGAAATAGCCGGAGAGCTCCCGTCGGTGACATACCAATACCAGCTGAAACTGAGGATTAGCGTAGGCATGAGTGAGCCAATAAGTAAAAGGGCCCATAGCCTATCGCTAAAGCGGGGAGGAATCATAGGTATAATTGTAATGCTTTGGAGTCATACGCGCCAACGTCTTTAGAAATTAATGCTACAATCTAGAGGTTACACAACTTAAACCTTATAAAGTGAGGATGATAGATGGTTAATAAGGTTTTAGTCGTCGTTGCTGCGGCGGCTGTCATAGTATTAATCGTAGGGAGTGCCATGGTTCTCAAAGGACAACCCACCGAAACATCTACTAATACTCAGGCGACAATATCACCCCAGCCTTCAGCCGTCTCAGCCGGCCAACTTGAGGTGACAGACGTTACTGTGGGAACCGGCGATGAAGCTGTGGCTGGTAAAACGGTGTCGGTTCACTATACCGGTACGCTGACCGATGGTACTAAATTTGACTCCTCGGTTGACCGTGGGCAACCTTTTGAGTTTGTGTTGGGCGCCAGCCAGGTTATCAAAGGCTGGGATCAGGGCGTCGCCGGTATGAAAGTTGGCGGCAAACGTAAGCTGGTTATTCCACCTGATCTGGCGTATGGTGACAGAGCCAATGGCAGCATTCCTGCGAACTCGACTCTGGTATTTGAGGTTGAGCTGTTGGGTGTTAAATAAGACCAGTTACTGATCTTGTCGGTGCTCGTTGCAGTAGCTTGGCGACTTGGTGGTGGCGCAGAGGGCGTAGCCGACCATTAGGTTGACATCAACCTCGGTCGGCTGGAGGAAACCAACTGGGCCGGTCACGGGTCTGAGTTCAACTGTGGTGACACCTCGGCTAAGTGAGTCAATTACCGTAAAGCTTCCTCGTGATAAATCGATGATGCGGCCCGTCCAGGCTTCTGGCCCATAGTCATTGACACGACAAATCACTGTGCGGCCATTGCTGAGGTTTGTGACATGTATGTAGCTGCCTCGGGCGTAGGTGCGCGAAGCACAGGTGAGGGAGTCTGGTTGGGGCAGGCCTAAAGCATACCAGGAGGCGCGGCCGGTGTTGGCGGCTGGCCCTTCGGCTTTGGGGCCGCTGGCAGCCTGGATGACGGTTCGTGGTGTGGGTGTAGCTGGCGCGCTGATGACAATACCCCCGGCTCCTGAGCTGTGAACCGATATGCCAATCGTTGGCTTGTTCAGGGTGATGGCGTAGGCCAAAGAGCCAACAGACAATGTCGACAAACCGATCAGAAACGTCTTAAGAATATGCTGTCGGTGGCGGCGTTTGAGTAACGGTTTGCCGGAAATAGCTTTTTTGAGGTGACGGTGAGCTTTTTTGATAATTTTATGGTGGTTAACCATGGTAATCTTGTCGTCTTAATAGGTGACCGGTTTAGTGGTGGGCACAATGCTGTACCAGGTATTGCCCACAGTCAGAGGAATTTCTTTGCCACCGCCGTCAAGCAGTTTGGTACGGGAGGTCCGACTGTCTTTTGACCAAGTACCGGTAGTAGCCGTGCCATCTCTGAAAACTAGAGCGTTACCCTTGCCGATGGTGTCGAGCTTGACATGGCCATAACCGTCATTGAGGTTGGTAGTGCCCGTGTAGAGCACTACAACGTTTTTAACTTTGATGATTTGGCCATTATTCCTGTCGGTATGGGCCTTGCCGGCCAGATATCGGCTGTAGCTGTTGGAGGCAGCTTCGTATTTGTAATCAACGGCGTAGCCAGCTGATGAATACTCGATATGAATGTTGGGATGGGCCGGAGTACTGCTGGGAGCATCGGCCGTTCGTGCATTGGGACTAAATGAAGGGGCCTTAGCCCAACCTTTGGCGGCCAACAGCTTATCGAGTAAACTTGAATTCGTATAGAGGTTGTGAGGAGCAACCCTGTCGTTGGTGCGGTAAAACGTAGGTGCCCCTATAACCAAGGCGTTGAGGGCTTTGAGGCCAGTTGGCCCTATTAGATTGAGGGCGTCAGCTGATCCTCCGGCGTGAGCGACTGGTGCGCCGTATTCGAGGGCCCAATCGATGTAATACGGCCTGAGTGACCTGACGGGACCAATAGTTGGTGCCGCGGTGTCTTGGAAGTAAGCTTGGAACCGAGTGATTCCGCCTTCTGCCAAGGCCTCGTACACCACGCCGGCACTTTGCAATCCCGACTGAGGTCTGGCATCGGGATGATTTTCCACCATCACGGCGATAATTGGCCTTTTAGCCTGATCGGCTGAGACTGTAGCCCCGGTGAGGAGTGAGATGTTTGGGTTGGGTGTGGGGCTCGGAGCGACTGTAGGGGTCGGCGATGAGGTGGCGGGAACACCCTTCAAGTTGGGTGCCTTTTGAGAACTGCTCGGCTTGGTGATACTCCACCAGGTAAATGCACCGGCAACAGCCAGCACCAGGATACCCAAAGCTACCCAAAGCCAGGTATTTTGACGCTGGACAAAGACCATCACCTTCTGACCGAGTGACGGTTTTTGCAACTCAGGTAGCTGAGGTAGGTCGGACATACATTACAGTATACCCCTAAACCCTTATGCTTGGAACTGCCTGTTGCCTGCTTATTCGCGACACACTATAAAAAGCCTACCAAGCGGCAGGCTTTTTATAGTCTGAACAAAGATCTAACTATTCGACGGTGCCGGCAAAAGCATCCCAGTCGGCCTGTCCGACAAATTTTGTCAGGTTCCGGCCTTCATATTTACCGCGCAGGGCATAACGGACCTGAACTTTACCCTCTTTGGTTGTTCGCTCATATTTGGTCTTGGTGACGTTAGCCTCGGCAACCTCAACTGATTGACGGGTTTTAACATCATAAAACTTGACGCTCATGAAATCTGGTTCCTCACTCATTTAACGTGACCCTACTATAGGTGAACGGCAGCGGGCTTGTCAAATCTGGTATTACCCGCAAACGCGCTCCAACCGGCGTACTACTGTGGCCTTGCCTAGAACGTGTAAGGTTTCAAAGAGCCCGGGTGATGTTTTGGTACCTGTGACCACCTGACGGATGGGTGCAAATAACTGGCCAGGTTTCATATGTAGCTCGCGGCTGAGGGCTCTGAGCCTGGTTTCGAGGTCTGCCAGACTAAAATCTGACTTCTGCAGAGCTTCAAGAGCCTGTCGTAGCACGGCTGTAGTATCGGTATCAGGGTTGGCTGCTGGTTGGGGATCAGTAAAAAAGAAGCTCGTCAAACCAGGCAAGTCTTTGAGGGTTTCGAGCCTGTCCTGGACGAGGCCAAGAACTGCTTGACGGTATTTAGCTGGAGTTTCGCGAGCGATTGCTGGCCAAAACTGTTGGCAACGAGGTTCAAGAGAGGTGGCCGTTAAGCTGCGTAAGAATTTGCCATTGACCCAAGTCAGGCGGGTCTTGTCGAAGCGAGCCGGGCTTTTTTGGACGCGGTCTAAACTGAATTTGGCGATGAGTTCAGCTACTGTGAAAATCTCCTGGGTCGTCCCATCATTCCAGCCGAGCGTGGCCAAAAAACTCACTAAGGCTTCGGGTAGATAGCCATCATCAAGATAATCCCTGACTGATTGGGCGCCATCGCGTTTTGATAATTTCTTACCGCCAGTTGGACCCTGGACGGCCGGTAGGTGGGCATAGACCGGGGCCTGCCAGCCGAAGGCTTGATAGAGCAGTAAATGCTTGGGCGTCGAAGGTATCCATTCGTCGGCTCGTAAGACATCGCTAATTTTCATGAGATGGTCATCAACGACATTGGCAAAATGGTAGGTGGGGTAGCCATCGGCTTTGACTGCCACAAAGTCGTCTAGCGTGTCGGTGGTCACACTCAGCTTGCCTCTGACGGCGTCATCCCACCCGATGGTAGTCGGCTCGGCTGGTACCCGAAATCTCAACACATGAGGGTCGTGCTCAGACTTTTGGTTTTGGCTGAGTAGGCAGTGTCGATCGTATTTGAAGGCACGGCCTTGGCTTTGGGCTTGCTGACGCAGGTCTTCGAGCCGTTCCTGACTACACCAACAACGGTATAGACTCCCCTGCTCTATCAGTTTTTTGGCGTATTCCTGGTAGATGGTTAGTCTCTCGGACTGTCGATACGGACCGTAGGGTCCGCCTGAGCGCGGGCTTTCATCTGGATCCAAACCCAATAGCGTCAGGCTTTGGCTGATCTGGGCTTCGGCGTCGGCTACGAACCTAGTCCTGTCGGTGTCTTCGAGACGCAGGACAAAGGTACCGTTTTGATGATTGGCCCATAGCCAGTTGAAGAGCGCTGACCTGAGTCCGCCAATATGCAGGAGGCCAGTGGGGCTCGGGGCAAACCTGACTCGAGTAGCTTGATGCGCGTGTTGGCTTGACATAGGGCTCATTATATCTCGAAAGTTGATTCTGGGCTAGTGCGCCAGACCAATGTCGGTGCGGTGGTGTTCCCCTGTCCAGTGGATTCGCGCCACCGCTTTATAGGCATTCGAACGGGCTTCCTCGATGGTCTCGCCCATGCCAACAACGTTTAAAACCCGGCCACCGGCTGTGCAGTATGTGCCGTCAGGGTTTTGGCTGGTGCCCGAGTGAAGAATGTGTACTCGGGGCGTTTGCGAGGCGGTTTCTAACCCGTCGATCTCGTCATCCAGCCTGAGATCTTCAGGATAGCCCGGCGCTGCCATGACAACAGTTACTGCCGATCCTTTGGTTTCTAGCGGTGGCAGATCATGCCCCTGGGCAGCTGCTAGCAAGATCTGGGCTAAATCGTTTTGTAATAAAGGTAGTTGGACTTGAGTTTCGGGGTCGCCGAATCGGACATTGATTTCGAGGACTCTCACGAGGGGTCCGTCAACCATGAGGCCAATGTAAAGTGTTCCGCGGTAATCAATCTCCTGGCGGTTGAGCTCGTGAATAATAGACTGAACAACCGCTTGGACGGCTTCGGGGTCGACCAAATCGACTGCCGGCGCAAAGGCACCCATGCCACCAGTGTTGGGGCCTTGGTCGCCGGTACCTACTCGCTTATAATCCTGTGCTAGCGGTAATAAGCGGTATTGACGGCCGTTTGTGATGGCCATCACCGAAACCTCATGACCCGGTAAGACTGCCTCGATCACAATGGCTCCATTAGTGAGTTTAGCTTCGGCATCGGCTATCGCCTCTTGACGGTCTGAAGTTACCAACACGCCTTTGCCGGCGGCCAGATAGTCGGTCTTGATGACCCAGGGGCCATGAGACGATTCAAGATAGTGGCGAGCGCTTTGGTGATGTCCCTGAGCAAACACAACGTAGTCGGCTGTGGCTACGCCGCTCCTTTTCAGGAAAGCTTTCATGAACACTTTTGATCCTTCAAGCTGACCTCCCTGACGTCCGGGTGCGTAGACGTGTTTGCCTTGAGCTCGCAATTTATCGGCCAGCCCTTGGACGACTTCGAGATCGGGCCCAATCACAAATAAATCGGCATCTAATTCTAATGGATCAATGCGTTGTGAACCAGGTATACCATCGCGGCCGGGCGTGACGACCACTTGGTGGCCGTGACCGGTAAAATGATGAGCCAGGGCCGCTTCTCGGCCGCCTTGGCCAACCACCACAATTTTCATAAGCCAAGACTTTCTGGAGCGATTTCGGTCCATTCGCCGGATGGTTCTTGCTGGTACATTTTGGTGCGTAAGCTTGTTTCATGGGGATCGTAGACGTTTTCGAAATGGACCGATGATCCAGCCCGTCGGGCACCGACAGTTTTCCGATCAACAATAGCCGGGCCCTGGATTCGCTCCAGCTTGAACGTCGTGCCATCTTTCACAAAGGTCACGAAAGCCACTGATTCAGTGAGGTGGCTGGCGTCGGCGACCGGGCGGTTTTGGCGCCCATGCCCCGTCAGGCCGAATTTGGTATCAATCGCATCAACAATCCTATCCCAGCTGTGGTCATCAGCCATGGTGTGTCCCCTATCGTTATCTTGCCTTTAATGGTAGCATGCGCGCGGCCTTAGCTGCTCACATACTATACGCAATCTGGAGGATTTGCTCGCGGGTTAATTTGCCTGCACCCTCGATACGGTACCAGAGTCCGTGGTTAATCCATGTTGCCTGGTTTTGATTAAAAATAAAGATGGTGAGTCCCTGGCCTTGGACGGTAGCATACGAGTCGGCTTGTTTGGCTACAAAGTTGTCGAGCAATGAATGGGAATCCCAGCTGGTGCGGGCCTGAGCGATTTTGAGGATTTCTGACACATTGGGATTAGCGAAGTCAAACGTTACCAGACCTGGCCCCGTTGAGGTTTTGGCCAGGTTGTAATTGGCAGGAACGTAAGCTGGTAAAGCTGCTTCAATGCCGGCACGGGAATTGGCGGCATCAAGGGCGAGTTTGGGGTAGTTGTGTAGCCAGATGTAGCCGGCAAATATAGCTACTGCTGTCAGGCCCGTGACGATCCGGCCGGAACGAGGGGCTAGTCCTAAGTGGGGACGCCAGTTTGGCTCGGTGGTTGGACCTTCGGCGGGCAGGGTCACGGGTATCGCTGGTGCGGGCTGGGCTATGGCAACTGTTGGCCTGATAGAGCTGCCGGCTGGTGGCAGCGTAATGGCCGGAGTGGTTGAGGCCGTAATTGGGGCTAGGGTTGGATCGGGCTGCGGTTCGGCGAGCTCGTGGGTGATCTGAGGTGATGGCGCTGTGGGTGAGGTCGCCGATGCATCGGTCGCCGATAGTACAGCGAATTTGGCGACCATCGGGCTGCGGGGAGTGGCTTTGGCGTGTTCGATTTTGATTTGATGGTGGTTGGTGTGCCTCTGGGGGCTAGCGCTGGCTTGGGGGCCGTTGAGGTGGGCCGGTGATGGAGCCTTGGTGGTAGCATGCTCGCGCAAATCGAGTACCGCCGGGTGGCCGGTGCGGCTGCGATGGACGTCGGTAGCTGATGTGATGGGTCTTTGACTCATAGTCTACCCTGATAGAAGCTTAACCATTTATGTATAGGTCAATACTACATTACTGTTGGCTTTGACGCCAGACGCGCCACATGAAACGGGGAATGGCCATTTGGCGTCGCCAGCGGCTTGGTTGCAAAAGCAGCCGCCATAGCCACTCTAAGCCGCTAATTTGCAACCAACGGGGCGCCTTGACTAGGTTGCCTCCCAAGGCCTGGTAATCAAAACTGCCACCTTCACCAATAAATACTCCATGGTCAAGATGAGCCGCTAGATAGGCAGCCGCATACTCTTGCCTAGGAAATCCTAAACCTAGCAAGACAATATCGGGCTTTTGCGCTGCTAACTTGCCCGCGAGTTGGCTCAGCCATGAAGTAGACTGGCGGTCCTTCAGGGCATGTTCGTCGGTGCCGTGATGGGTATACACGATTTCGATGTGTGGCCATTTTTGACGGATCGTTGTGGCGGTAGCCTCAATGCTCTGGCTGCTGGGGCCGCCGACTACAGCCACCCGTCGGCCGGTTTGAGCAGCCACTTCGAGGAGCTGTAGCGTAAAGTTAATGCCGGCTCCTCGGCTGGTGAGGGGATACAATAAAGCTTTGGGCTGAAAGATAATTTGCATGAGGCTCAGGCCAAACCGCCACAACGTTCTTGGTCCGGCGTACAGATAGGCGGCAGCCCAAACGAGGGCTACTCCATCGGCTAGGCACAGCTCAGCATTGTCGAGCAGTTCCCTGACCTCAAGATCGCGATAGCTTTTGTCGAGAAACTCGACATATGGTTTGACGATGTAGGTAGCTGGTTGGTGCGGGGCGCTCAGCTCCATGATTGCTGTCAAGGCTTCTGCGTTGGTAATTATATCAATATCGACGCCCAAGATATCAATCTTGTCAAAGCCGAGCTGTTTTGACATATGTATCCTCTCCTATGGCTAATCCTGCCAGTATGAAGGCGATGAGTGTGGTAGTTGAATCGCTAAAAGTTGGCAGCATAAGCCCGGCAAAACTGATGGCGGCTAAGGCTAAGGCAATGGCTTTGCCGACGGGCTGGCAGGGGCCGACCCATAAAGACCAGATCAAAAACCCTAAGCCAGCTCCAAAAGCCACCAGCCCCAACCACCCGGTTTCGTAGGCAATTTGCAGGAACTGGTTCTCGATGATAAATGGTTGGTTGGCTTGGAAGGTGGCTGGTCCTGCGCTACCGAAGCCATGGCCAAGTGGTGAACCGGCGACGGCTTCAAGCCCGTCGACAATGCTGGTCAGCCTCAATGAGTCTGAGCTGGCGGGGTTCTGGTGATGGCTGGCGGGGCTGTGCAGCAACGATTCCTGAAGTGCCGGGTATTTATTGAGTTGGGCCATCGTGATGATGGTCGCCAGCAACAAACAGGCAATGCCTCCGAAGGCAGCCAGCCGGCGGTGACGGTGAGGGATGTGAATCCAGAGGATGGGTAATGTGGCTGTGGCTGCGAGCCAGGCGCTGCGCGAGTATGAATGCCACAAGGCTACCACATTGAGGCCGAGTGTACCCACTAGCCACGGTCGGCGAACCAGCTGGGTGAGGGTGAGGGCGATCACGATTACCAGGTAGGTGCCCAGTTGGTTCGGGCCACCCAGCGTGCCCGCAAACCTTAGCGTGTCTGAAGTGGCCGTTAGATAGAGATATGGAGGAATGCTGCCTGACCCGTAACCAAACATGGTGAGCCAATTAGCCGGCAACACATACGCCTGGAGGACAACGAATCCTGAAACCACAGCTCCGGCAGCCAGCGTAATGACTATGGCGCGATGCAGTATCTGTTTCGTGGCGACGGCCAACGCCATAAGGGCTACTACCCAGTATTCAAGGTCAATTTTGAGGCCATAAGCCAAGGGTGTGAGTCCGACGTCGTGCCGCATGAGAGCAAACAGACTTACCAGTAGGCCAATGATAGCGAAGCCCGAAATTGTTTTTACCCAGCCTGTTTGCCAGATTTGGCGGTACGTTGGATATTTCCAACATAGCTGGATGAAGGCGATTGCCATCAGGCTAATCAGTAATTCCTTCCAGGATTGCCATACGCCGCGCTGGCCGAGCCAGCTACCTAGCCACGTTGTCACAAAGGCGTGGAAGGGCATGACGATCAGAATAACTACTAGTCCACCTTGGATGAACCGGGCAGCCACTGGTGACGACTGTTCCCGCGGTCTCGTCATTTGATGGCAACCAGGCTTCGTTTGTATTCTTCAAGGTTGTCGAGGGCTAGGCCAGTCCCTCGGGCAACGCACAACAGTGGCTCTTCGGCGGCGACGCACGGTACACCCGTGACCTGGGTAAGCATCTTGTCGAGGTTTTGCAGTAGAGCGCCCCCGCCGGTGAGTACCATTCCTCGGTCGATGATGTCGCTCGAAAGTTCCGGCGGAGTTTGCTCGAGTACGACCCTGATGGCTTGGATAATTTTTTCAAGTTCGTCGGCCATGGCGCTCGAGATTTCGTTGGCATGGATTGTAATAGTTTTAGGTAGGCCAGCTAACACGTCGCGGCCTCTGATTTCCATTGACTTGTCCCTGGTGAGTAGCAGAGCGCTACCGAGCTTCATTTTGATTTGCTCGGCGGTCCTATCGCCAATCGCCAGGCCATAGCTGCGTCTGATGTATTCGGCAATGGCATTGTCGAGTCGGTTGCCGCCGACGCGAATACTGTGTTGGGCAACTACTCCCCCTAGGCTTAAGATGGCAATTTCGGTAGTGCCACCGCCGATATCGACGACCATATTGCCGGCAGCAGATGCAATCGGGATGCCCGCTCCAATGGCAGCGGCGACTGGTTCTCGAATGATATAGGCAGCCCTGGCGCCGGCGGCCAAAGTGGCGTCAATGACGGCCCGGCGTTCGGTGGAAGTGGCGCCGGCTGGTACGCAAACCATGACGTCGGGCCTGGTGATGCGCCAGCCGCCCGTGACTTTGTTGATGTAATGTCTGATCATGGCTTGCGTGATGCGGTAATCGGCGATTACGCCATCGCGCAGCGGCCGGTTGGCGGTGATGCTGTCGGGGGTTCGACCGAGCATCTCTTTGGCTTCGGCGCCGATGGCGACGATTTTATTCGTGTCGTCAACCGCTACTACGCTTGGCTCATTGACCACGATGCCCCGTTTTGGGACGTACACCAAAACATTGGCGGTCCCGAGATCGATGGCAATCCTCTGAGAAAAACTGAACATGATGAGTCTTATTATAGCCTTTTGGTTCCAGTTTGGTACAGATTATCCAGATATGGTAAGATACGCTTCATGAAACAGTGGTATGTGTCTTTGATGTATAAATCTGTTGTGGCCAGTGGGCTGGCAGTGGTTTGGCCGGGTATTCAGGCTGTGGTCGATCAAGCGACGCCAAGAACAGTGCCTCGTGGCGTTTCTGAGCTACCAATTGATGAAACTGGGGCGGCTGCCCAGGTTGTGCGGATCGTAGCTGGTCCGGTAGATAGCGCTTCGGCGGCTAGTGGTTGTACTGATTGTATTGACCCCATGCCGGCACCAACGCCGCGCCCGACGGCCAAGCCCATGACCCCCAAACCAGCCGTTACCGCAAAACCGGTTGTCACGGTTACACCCAAAGCTGCGGTCACATCGACACCAACTTCCAAAACAACTCCAACTCCAACCCCAATCCCAACACCGCAACCAGTAGCTTTCCAAACTGCAACTCCGAGTCCCGCTCGTAATAGCAATCAACTACCGGCGGTCCTGGGTGCCAACACGACTCAGTCGACCAAGGTCTGGTGGCAGAATGCTTTGATGGCACCGGCAGTCGTAGCGACAGTTGGTATTGTCCTGATTGTGACGGGTTTGTACCGAGTGTGGCGTCAAGCGCGCAGCTAGTTATTTGGTTTCCCAGTCATTTCACTGCGACCCCACTTCTACTTTTATTTCGCTTATGGTATGCTCAGGCCTATGAAGACACGTCGCCAATCCCACAATTTGTTAGCTCAAGCTGTTCGTCCGCAAACCGGTGGAATCCTCGCAGCTTTGGGGTTGGCCGTAATGGTGGGTGGACTATATCTGCAAGCTGATGCTGCCACTAATACTAATTGTCTCGATGGCACCCAGGCTTTCAACTTTAGGACGGCGTTTACCAGGGGTACGGGTACTATATCGACAGCTGACGGCCGGCCTTTGTGCGCTGACACCAAACTTATCCTCGAGAGCTTTACTATCCCCGATACCTGGAACAATCAAGGATTTAATCAATCGGCAGTCCCTCAGTATAAGTTCGGGGTGACTACCATCACATTCCCTGGCGGTCAGAGCAACGTTAGTAAAACAGCTACGGTGCCCGTGCCGGCTGATTGTAAGAATACCCAGCTTGATTTTTACTATCCCCCAGCCTATGAATCAATTATCGGATTAACCGACGACGACGCTCGCTATATCGGTGGCCGTATTTTTGGTCGAACCCAATCGAGCTGTACGGTAGCAACTCCAGTCGTCACACCAGCTCCCACACCTACTCCTAGTCCAGTAACATTGCCGGCTTCTGTGACTCCTGCACCCCCGACGCCAACGCCTTCGCCAACACCTCAGATCAGTGTGGCATGCGTCGACCTGGTAGCCAATGTGGCCACTGGTAATGCTCCGTTGGCGGTTACTTTCACCGGTCGGGGTCAGGCATCAGGTCAGAGCATCAGTCAGTATCTGTTTGACTTCGGTAACAATGATGGTGTCAGTGGTAGTAGTTCGGTCGTGAACTATACCTATACTCAACCGGGTACCTATACGGCTACCCTGAAAGTGAAGGGATCGCTGAGTGGCCAAAGCGGTGATAGTGATGCCTGCTCAGTCACGATTAAAGTTACCGGTACTGGTAGCTTGCCGGCCAGTATTACCCCCACCCCCCGACCACAAATCTACTTGCCTCAGACAGGCGTGACCGGACCCCTTATGACTTTCGTGGGCGCCCTCTTGATAACGGGTGGTCTACTCCATGTTTGGTTGACTTCACGCAACAAATTGCTGGTCGTGCCGAAACGCCGGTAGGTGTAAGGTCCCGGTTCGTATGCCTCCTCAAAGATCTCTATCTGACTCAGGATTTACGAGTCGACCCGAAGCTGCTAATTGGCGGTCGCGCTGGGTATTGAGGCCGTTATTAATAGCGGCGATTACCCTACCGGTGGCGTTTTTGGCACTCAGTTCGCCGGTGTTTGTATCACGCTGGCGCTATGATTTGGCGGCCGCCAAAGCTGAACCCACTTCTATACCAACACCAGCCGTTCAGGCAGCGGCTCCTTCCCCGACACCGCTGGCTGTGGCTGCCAATGTGCCGATCACTGATCTTTCACGCCTGATTATCCCGAAGCTGGGGGTTTCGGCGCCGATTATTTATGAGCCGACAGCGATCGAGGCAAACATCCAGGTGGCGTTGCGCAGTGGGGTGATTCACTATGTCACTACCGCCATGCCTGGTCAGAATGGCAATGTGGTCATCTTTGGCCACTCATCAAACGACTGGTGGCAGCCCGGCGAGTATAAATTTGTATTTGTACTACTTGATAAACTGGTACCAGGTGATTTTGTGACCCTTGATTACCAATCTAAAAGGTACACCTACCAAGTAACAGGTAGTCGGGTAGTTGAACCAACCGCGTTTTCGGTGCTTGATGCTACGCCGACACCCACATTGTCTCTGATTACTTGTACACCGGCCGGTACCAGCCTCAGGCGGCTGGTGGTGTCGGCCAAATTGGCTGGCGTTCAGCAATCAAGCGGTGCTACTGTGGCCGAAACGCCCGAAGACTCATCGAGCGGAGAGGTTGTCAGGCCACAGGGTGATGATAGCCAATTGGTTGGCTCGCCTGGTGTGATGACAACTATCTGGAATGGCCTCAGGTCGCTTTTCCAATGATGGTATACTTGGTGAAAAAGCATCATGGTTAAGAAGATCCTCCTCATATTTGGTTACGTCGCTCTTGGCTTGGGGGTTGTCGTGATGACATTTGCTCTCGTGGCTTATGGTAATGACTATGCCTACGATTGGCGTACCGGTCAGATTGTTCAGCGTGGCCATGTGATTTTAGCGTCGCTACCTTCGCGGATCAAAGTGAAGGCTGATGGCAAACAGCTGGGTGACCGCACGCCTTATCAGGAAGTGTTCGACGTTGGTCAGCATACATTTGAATTGGCTAAAGACGGCTATCAAACTTGGAAAAAAACGGTTTCAGTAGTTGCTGGTCAGGTCACGCTTATCAATTATGCTCTCCTGGTACCGACTGAGCCCAAACGCATTGTTCAGGACACTCGTGACCAGCTTGTGGCGCCAGTGGTGTCGGCTGATCGTCGTCATCTGGCATATATCGTGCCAGGTGTTGCGCCGGCGGTTTACATCATGGATGTCGGTAGCGCTCAACCAGTCAAACAATATCAGGCGCGGGCGGCTAGCGGTGATGCTCCTCAGGAACAGCTTGAAAGTGTCGTATGGTCTGACGATGCTTCGCATTTATTGGTGCGGTCCAAAATCGGTCCAACTGTGACCTATCGGGTGTTGGCTGCCGGGGGTGGCGAGGTAATCAACTTAACTGATACCTTTAAGTTTGATTTTTCAGGTATCAATTTTTCAGCTTATAGTTGGCGGCAATTGTATTGGACTTCGCCCGAGGGCTTACGCCGTCTAGACGTGGACAGCCGCTCAGTCTCGGCAGTGCTCGCCGACAATGTCAGTCAGTTTTGGATGGCCGGTGATCGGGTGCTGTATGTCCGCAAAGTGCAGGCAGTGCCGTCTTTGTGGAGCGTCGACCGTTCGGGGCGCCAACAGCAGCTGATCGCTGCCTTGCCTGTGAGCGATAGCTATAGTGTGGTGTATGCCAACTATGACGGTAGCGATGTGCTGGCTGTGGTGCCCAAGACTGCTCGCGTCGGCACTTTGTACCGCAATATCTATAGCGATAACCCCGCCACGAGAGTGATTGCCCGGGATGTGGATAATGTGAACTTTTCGCCAGACGGGCATCTGGTGTTGTTTTATTCGACTGTCAAGCAGGTGGCTTACGATCTCAAGCGCAATGATCTAATCGGCGATGATGCTAGTTATGAGTGGCGCGATCAGCCCGAGAGTCTGACCTCGATTACCTGGTTTGACAACTACCACCTGCTGACCGTGAGGGGCGGTAAACTTTACTTGAGTGAATACGATGGCTTTAATGTAGTTGACCTGGGGGTCATGTCGGCTACCTTGGCGGTACCGACGAATGATTATAAATCGGTTTTGATGACGGCACCGGCTGGTAGTGGAGTGGCTATTACGCTTACAGAAATCCGTTAATTGGATCCAGGGAAGAGCTGGTTCCATAGACCACCCAAACCGTTTTTGATGGTCTTCCAGAAGCCCTCTTTACTCCCTGAGGGTAACTCGGTTTCTGTGGTCCCCGGCTGAGGTGTGGGGGTTGTAACTACAACTGTGGTGACGGGCTTGGGATCAACCTGCTTAGCTGATACCACTAGGCGCCTGAGGCTGGTACCAGCTGGTGTGCAGGTGATGAGCGTGACGGTTGGTTCGGCGGTGGGGTTGAGTACATCGATGGCGTTGGGCTCAACGATCTTTGATCCTGTCACTTCATAGGTGTAGCGGCGCGACTGGTAATCAACGGTGACCTTGTCACCAGGTACCAGCCTATCAAGCAACACAAACACAAATTTATAATCACCCGGCTCCCACCAGTCGTTTGATGAGTGGCCAAAGATGGCTACGTTGCCGTACTGGCCGGGTAATGACGTGGTGGCGTAATGGACCACGCCATTTTGAAGTGCTCGTTGGAACTCAGTTTCATTGGTGGCCGAGATGTATTGCACCGGCGCATGGACGCCGATTTTGGGTATTGAAACGGTATTTTCGGCTGGTACCACTGCACTGACAGCTGGCGTTGGGCTGGCGACTGGGCCGGCAAAGGTGTAACCGATCTGAGATACAAATACCGGGGCTTTGAATAGCACCAATACCACTAGAAACACTGTGAGGGCCGTGGCTAAGGGAATCACAAAGCCAGGTAGTTTGAGTTGAGCTGTCGCCGGGGCTAGATCTGGTCGGTTGGCGAGCGTGTGTTTATCGGTAATGAGCTTGGCTGTGGGAGCAGCTGGTAATCTATCGCCGTGCACCACAGTGTGAGGGCTGGGAATGGTATGTAGGCGGCGGCGGATGGCGTCGGCTGCCACTGGGTGGTTGGCTGGTTGCTCGGGTGCCTTATGGCTGGGCGGTGGCGTGGCTTTGGGCAGTTCGAAGGTGCCGATGGCTTCGGGTTCGGGCTGAGGGCCGGTGCTGCCTCGACGGAGCGAATTCAGATCAAGGGTGTTATTGGGGTCAGACATATGATATGTTGGTTTACGAACTGCGGGTCCGCCGGAGTTAGTGATTTTTGGCTTGGTAGACTTTACCATTATATCGAAAAAAAAACCAATATGCCGCTGTGGTGGAATGGTAGACACGCACGACTCAAAATCGTGTGGGGCAACCCGTGTCGGTTCGAGTCCGACCAGCGGTACCAAGTTTTTATTAAGGGCGCGAGAGCGCCTTTTTTGGCTTCTTTGAGGCTTATTTTCTTGCCAGTCGCGGTTCGAGCCAGAAGGAACTCTGCTTCGACTGCCGGGTAGCGTTCCTCGATCGGTTTAAGCCAGCTGTGGGCTTCTATAAAGAGTTCCCCGCCTAGCATTACATGATTGGCACCGATAGCCATGAGAATGTTTCGTTTGGTCTGACTATCCCCTTTCCTGAATGCGGTCCGGGCGGTGGTAGCAAGAGTGAATGTTTCCTCGGTTAATTTACGCCACTCACTGGCTCGACCCTCGGTGTGTTTAAGCCGGTCTTTGAGCCGTAGTATTTGGGCTTCTAACTCTCTTTTCTCGGACAGGTAAAATTCTTCGCTGACTTGTTCTCGGTATCGCATACGGATTAGGTTATCCATTTCTCGCTCGGCATCTATGAGGCGACGTTGCTGAGTTTCATAGATTTTTGTGCGTTCTTCGATCTCCCGGTCGTTATCTTCATTTAGGATTTCTAGTGCCCAGTCTTTGAATTCAGGCCTGATTTCAAACTTGCTAATCCCCTGCTCTATCAACTGTTCGATGTGCTCGGTGGTCATGACTTTGCGCTGTGAGCACTTAACCCCACGCTTTTTGTTGGTGCAGTGATAGTAGATGTAGGTTTTAATGACCCCGGTGGCGAGCTTCTTTCGCTTCTCCTCGGCGGTGAACATGCAGCCGCATTCCCCACATCGAATGATGCCGGTATAAGGGTAGGCGTGCTTCTGGGGCCTGGGTTTCCCTCGTTTGCCTAGGATAACTTGTGCTCGGTCGTATTCATCCAGTGAAATCATAGCTTCATGATTGCCCTCAAAGGAATCGTCTCCATAGGGTATTAGCCCAGCATAAAATGGACTCGTAAATATCTTAAATAGCGTGCTGGTTGCTAGCTCCTTACCTCCGGTGCGTTTAGTCATTCGAGTACGGTAGCCCCACTCTTGGCTGGCAACGGTGGCAATTTGAGTAACCGTGTAGGTTTCGGATAGGAGCATATCCCACATCTTGCGGATCAGGTGATAGCGGTCGGGATCGCGTTTCGGGACACCGTCATCTCGGTCATTGATGTAGCCCTGGGGAGCTCGGTATGGAACGCCACCTCTTTCCAGTTTACTCTGAGTGCCTCGCATGGTGCTTTTGCGTAGGTCGATGATAAATTGGTTGGCGATGCCAGACTCTACGCTAAAAAGGAGGGCGTTGTCATCTGGCTTATATTCTCGGTCAAAAGTCATAATGGACTTGAGACGGCCTTCCTGAAGCAGCCACTGTACGCGGGCACTATCAACTGGATTGCGTGAAAGTCTGTTGATGGCCCAGGCCATAATGCCGTCAGCCTCCCCATTTTCAACCTTTTCCATCATGGCGTTGAACAGGGGCCTAGCATTAGGGGTCTTAGCCGACTTGGATTCGGTGACCACGCCCGAAATTTCTAGACCAAGCGTTTTGGCTTTGGCCTTTAGTATCCTCACCTGGTCATCTATTGATTGGACCTGGCGATCCTCGGATTCCGAGCTTTTTCTTGCGTAGAGAATATATTTCGTATTCATGGCATTCTTAAAACACTAAGTGGGCGGCTCCGGTTGACCAGTCCACTACCAAGCGATAGCTTTCTGCGAAGCCGCCCACAGAGGGCAGAAATACAAAAACCGCTTGATATATATAGAACTGGTCAACGATGTCATTATACATTATGGAATTCGCCCGTAAGTTTCTCTATTCGCGCCCAGGCCTCCAGCGCTCGTCTTGCTATATGGGCGTGCTTGAGATATTGCCTCATTTTGCGGGTAGGTATAAATTGACACCCGAACTGTCCGACCCCATCACGCATTAATACCTTTGTT
>CAYXSN010000012.1:0-8234 GCA_964467655.1 uncultured Candidatus Saccharimonadales bacterium
CGGCGGCAACACCGCCTCCCGTCCCGCCAGCCCCACTGAAGGTATGGTGTACTATGATACGACCACTCACCAGCTACTGACCTACAACAACAGCAAGTGGGTATCAGACCGCACCGATGCTATCATCGTGGCAGCCAGCAACAGCTCCCAAGCTGACAAAGATGCTGCCGACTATGTGGCTGATGGCAATACGGGTGCCGCTAATGACGGTGACCAAGTCCAGATAAATGCTGCCCTGACTGCTGCCGCCGGCAAGAAGGTGGTGCTACTGGCCGGTACCTACACCGCTGACGCCACCATCCTCATCCCCAACAACACCACGCTGACTGGTGTCGGCAAGGGTACCTTGGTCCAACTAGCTGACATTGATGCTACTGACAATCTTATTGAGAACAGTGACCAAGCAGGTACTGCCACTGGCTTAGTTATTCGAGACCTTAGCCTAGATGGTAACAAGGCTGCCAATACTGGGGCGATCACCCAGAACGGTATCTACTTTGTGGGTGGCGTTGGCGGTTCCGGGGGCAGCATTACTGACGGCGCCACACTCCAGAACTTGTGGATCGGTAACTTCGAAACGAATGGCATAGAGTTCCACGATTCTGTCTCACACAGCAAGGTTGTCGGGGTCGTATCATCAAATAACGACGGAGCCGGTATGACTGTTAACTCTGACCCAGATTCTGTAAATAGCACCATTACTGGCAGCCGCTTCCAAAATAACGGCAGTGAAGGTCTACGGTTCACCGGCTGGTACAACTGGACCATCACGGGCAACGTGGCTACCGGCAACACTGGCAACGGCTTCTACGTTGCCACTAGTTACACAACGGTATCCGGCAACACCGCCAAGGGTAATGCGAGCAACGGCTTTCTAATCTCAGACACCTTCAGTAGTACTATCACCGGCAACACCGCCAACGGTAACAGCTTTGCCGGTATCCAGCTCACCAACTCAAACAACAACACCGTATCTGGCAACACCCTGACCGACAACGGCAGCACTGTCGACAACAACGGCATAAGTGTTACCACGTCTGACAGCAACACCATCACCGGCAACAACATCACAGATGTAAGTCACAGCGGTACCAACTACGCCATCACCATCACCAACGCTGGCTCCGACACCAACTATCTGTCGAATAACTCATTGGGTGGTGGCACCATCAACGACAGCGGTACCGGCACCATCTACGCGGGTCAAATAGACTCCAGCGGCTACATCCAATTCAAAGGTATGACCGGTGCCAATATACAAGGTACGACTACTATAAATACCACCGGCACCGCCGCAACTACCATAGGTAACACCACTGCCGCCCTTGCCCTCCAGGGCGGCAGCACCGTAAGCCTAGCCAGCAGCAACGGCACCAACAGCACGACCCTTGGCTTTACCGGCACCCAGACCGCGGGCAACATTACCTACAATCTCAACCGGGCCGTTACGGCTGGTACCTATGAAATTTGTACTACTGCGGCCACAGCTGCCTGTGTGAGCGCCTATAACGGCTTGTCGCCAAATCTCACCGACAACATTGCCAATGCTTGGGATATTCAAGAAGGTTCCAACAATTACATTAATATCAACACCACCAATAGTTCAGAAAACATCAGCTTCGGCAATGCCACCACCAATCCCAGCTTTAGCTTCTTAGGCAGCGGTACTAGTACCTTCAACGGCAATCTCGCAGTAGCTGCCAGCCGGTCCCTAACCATCACCGGCGGCAACACTGCCTCCCGACCCGGCTCGCCCACCGAAGGCATGGTCTACTACGACACCACCACTCACCAGTTGCTCCAATACAACAACTCCAAGTGGGTGAGTGACCGTACTGACGCAGTTATTGTAGCCGCTAGCAATAGCTCCCAAGCCGACAAAGATGCTGCCGACTACGTAGCAGATGGCAACACCGGCTCAGCCAACGACGGCGACCAAGTCCAAATCAACGCTGCCCTCACCGCCGCCGCTGGCAAGAAGGTGGTCCTACTGGCCGGTACCTACACGGCTGATGCCACTATCCTCATCCCCAATAACACCACGCTAACCGGCGTTGGCCAAGGCACACTCGTTCAACTGGCCGACATCGATGCCACCGACAATCTCATTGAGAACAGTGATACTACTACCGGTGTCGGCATAGCCATCCGCGACTTGCAAATCGATGGCCAGCAAGCAGTTCAATCTGGCACGATCACCCAATACGGCATCTACCTCTTCCACATGGGCAGTCAGTCAACCGGCCGAATGGGCGCTCGCATCAGCAATGTGTATATCAAAGACGTCCGAGACACCGGCATCTACCTGAGCGCCTCGGAAAACAACCTCGTGACGAGTTCTACCTTCTATAGCATCGACGCCGGTGGCACTGCCCCGGTGGCTGTCTACAACGACAGTTCAGCCAACAACAGTTTTACCAACAACACCTTCCTGGCCGATTACTGGGGATTGCGTCTAGACGGATCAAGTACCCGCAATACCACAGTGACTGGCAACATTTTCCGAGGGATTACCAATAAAGCTCTCTTCCAATTTGGTGCCGTCCAGAGCAGCATCACTGGCAACACCTTCGATAGCAACACCGATGCACTCATCTTATACACCGGCGGTGACAGCACTGTCAGCAGTAACACCTTCTATGCCAACACCGGCTACGGTATTACGGTGGACGACTCATCCAGCAACACCGTGAGTAGTAACCGTATCCAAAACTCTGGCGGCAGCACTGACAACAACGCCATTTATATCCAAAATAACTCCGACAGCAACACCATCACCGGCAACACCATCACCGACAGCTCGGCCACTGTCACCAACTATGCTATCCGTATTGCTAGTGCCGGCTCCGACACCAACTACTTGTCCAACAACTCGCCTGGTAGCGGCACCATCAACGACAGTGGCACCGGTACCGTCTACGGCGGCCAAACCACAGCAACCAATGGCGACTTCCTGTTCCGGGGTGCTAACTCGGCAACTGCCTTCCGCCTGCAGAATGCTAATGGCGACAACATCTTCAATATTGATTCATCCACACGCCAGGTGAGCATTGGTACTGCCAGTGCTACTGCCAGTATAGTTGAGCGCGGCACCCTGGCGTTGGGTTACGTATCGTCAGCGGCTGCCCTGGATGTCAAAGATGGCAGCGGTTTCACTACCTTCTTGGTAGACACTCAAAACCATGCCGGATACTTAACTGGTAACTTCATATTCTTTGAAGGGGCTAATCGGACACTTAAGGTAAATGATCAATCCGTATCTAACACCGCTGGTGATGACCTGACTGTCAATTCCGGCAAAGGCAACGGTACCGGAGCCGGCGGCACCTTGACACTCCAAGCCGGCGCCAGCGGCAACGGCGCCACTGGTAATGGGGGCAATGTGGTCGTTCAAGGTGGTGCAGCAGCTTCCACCAACGGCTCAGGTGGTAATGTCACCATCTCAGGTGGCGCCAAAACCGGTTCAGGCACCAGTGGTAGCGTCATAGTCAAACCAACCACCACCGACAATACAGCAGTCTTCCAGGTGCAAAACGCCGCCGGTACCACAGCCTTATTTATTGTTGATAGCACCAACGCCCGCCTGTACGTCGGCCCGACCGCCGGCGACACCGTGGGTACACTGTTCGTACTGGGCAACAAAACCAACGCCGGCGACCCAACCGGCGTCGAGGGCGGCATGTACTACAACTCCAACATGAAGCAAATGAGATGCTACATTGACAGTGTCTGGCGAGCGTGTAACACTCCGAGTAGCCTCAGCTGGGGTGTCAACTTCTCAGATGAATTCCTAGATGGCCTCATCGATCAGGATCATTGGGCAGAAGATCTAGCTGGAACCGGCGCCGGCGCCACCTGGCCACTCCCCGATGTGGCGTATCGCCCAGGTCAAATCTCGCTCGAAACCGGCACCACCACCACCGGCCGGGACATTTTATGGAGTAGCGGCAATGGCGACTACTACATTGGCGGCGGCGAAGAGATGGAATTTGCCATCAACCTGCCCACCCTGGCCGACGTCACCAATGACTATGTGATGCGAGCCGGCCTGTGTGAGGTGGCCACCGCAGACTGCGATAACGGCGTCTACATCGAGTATGACCGATCTACTAGTACCAACTGGCGGTTTGCCACAGCCAAGGGCGGTACACGCACCAAAACATCCTCCAGCACCGCAGTTAGCACTGGTTGGCACCGGTTCAAGATTGTGGTCAACAGCGCCGGTAACAGCATCTCATACTACATGGACGGCGTGTCGCTCGGGTCAGCCATCACCACAAACATTCCAGATTCAAACAGCTATTACACGCGGCAGTACTTTGGCATACGCAAGACGGCTGGCACCACAAACCGGACAGTGAAAGTGGACTATTTCCAATACCGGGGCAACCTATCCAGCCCAAGATAGATCTTCTTGAAAAGACTCTACGAGCGCAGGGCGTTGAGCACCGACTGCATAGCTTCACGAGGCAAATTAGCAGGGCCGCTCACGCCAATGAGCGTCGATTCAGACAAGATAAAACCAGATATCCTGTCGCCCAGCTTTGCCGTAGCCGCCGCACCAGCAGGTACCGTCAATAACTGGATCTCATCCATGCCTTGCTCAGATAAGCCATCGAGAGTGAAATTAGCAGGCCGTTTTTGTTGAGTAACCACCAACCTACCTAGTGGTGAATCAATCGAGAAATGTAAGTATCCATCCTCAAACTTCACCGAATCGCGATCAACCGAGTAACCCTTGGGCAAAGCCGTAGGAGTGTAGGGCGCAAAATCCATTCGTCTAGCCAGAGCTTGCGGCACAAGTGGTCCAATCTTGTGGAAAGCCCAATAGGAGGTAGCCCCTGCCATGATGGCCACCACCAGACCAGACCCAACCCAAACCATAAGTTTCTTGCTCATGGGCCCCATTCTAACACACTCTTGCCCGAGCGGTCGGAACACGTTACAATACCTTCGTTTAACACACTCGCCGGGTTACTCAAGCGGCCAACGAGGGCTGACTGTAAATCAGCTGACATTCGTCTTCGGGAGTTCGAATCTCTCACCCGGCACCATTGCACTTATGCTTAAAGAGCCAAGTTTTGGCTCTTTTTGTTTTCGCTTCTACAAAAACGGAAGGAATTGTCCCAAGTACAAAACGGCAATCGCCCAAAGAAGAACTCCGGCCAAAGCAGCCGCCAGCCGAGTCCGGGCAGTACTATATTTTGAGAATGAATACCAAATTAAAATCGTTCCGTAGATAGGGGCGAGAAAAAGCAGGTAAATGAATAGGGGTATAAGAGCAAAGCCGCCTATCGAAGTCATAGTCAAAAGGGCGAGTGGCAAGAATACTGCAAGCGGCAACACATATACCCACAAAAATACTCTTAGTAACTTCAACACGAGTGGTTTTCTTGATTTCGGCGGTGAATATGTGCCCATAAGCGTATTCTAGCATAAGCCTTATACGTGCAGTTTTCTTCGCCATACCGCGATCTCTGCCAAGACATCGTGCAAACGAACCGCCGTACCCGGCACCAGAGCACAAACCTCACCTCACGGTGAGGTTTGTGCTCTTTTGAGGGCAGATCCACGCCTGTGTTGTATGATAATCATAAGCATGATAACAAAGACCCAATTCATCCGCCGCCGAGGCCTGAGCCCCCAGCTCACCCTGGGTCTGATCGCAGGCGTCATGCTCACGGGCATCGCCATCAATTACTTCACCCGGGCGGCAACCACCAGCACGTTGCGCGAGCTACCGAGCCCGCTCTACGGCGTGACGGCCGATGATGTCTCGAGCACCAGTAATCTCGTGGCAGCCGCTGAGCATTTTGCCAAAAAACCCATCACCCGGATCGTCTTCGACGAAGGCACCACACCGGCCGACTACACCGCCGCCGTCAACCAGCTCCAGCCGTCCAGTTATCTGATGGGGGAGCTGGCCGACTCCCAATACCTGGCCGCCATGTCCACCCAGCAATATCACGACCGCACAGCCAGCTTTTTGGCCGCTTTTGGCGACAAGCTCGACCTCTGGGAGATAGGCAATGAGGTCAACGGCGATTGGACCGGCCCCTATGCCACAGTGTCTGCCAAGATTACCGATGCCTACAACCAGGTATCGGCGGCAGGCCGGCGGAGCGCCCTCACGCTCTGGTACAATCCTAATTGCGCCGGCAGTACCAGCGAACTTGGACCGGTCGAGTTTTCGCAGAATTACGTGCCGGCCGCCATGCGCACCGGTCTCAACTACGTCTTCATCAGTTACTATGAGACCCAGTGCAACAATTACCGACCGAGCGCCGCCACACTCACAACCTTGTTTACTCAGCTACACCAGTTGTATCCGAATGCCAAACTCGGTTTTGGCGAGATCGGCCTGCCCAATGCCGCCACCAGCTCGACACTCGCCAAAGCTACAGACATTGCCACCTATTATTACAATCTGTCGATCAACCTCAGTTATTACGTTGGCGGCTACTTCTACTGGTATTATGCCGAGGATGCTATCCCGTATACCACGAAACCCATGTGGCAAACGCTCAACAATCTATTTCAGACCATGCCCGTACCAGGTACCAGCCGCACCGGTGACGTCAACCATGACGGTACTGTCAACGTGTTCGATCTATCGACTCTTCTCAGCAAATGGCAGACCACCGACCCCGCCACCGATATCAACCATGACGGCACCGTCAACATCTTTGATCTGTCACTCGTATTGAGCAACTGGGGATAGGCGGATCCATTATTGTCAAACACAGCCGAATATGCTATGGTTTTGAGGTTGAAATGCGCCCAAGTAGCTCAGTGGCAGAGCACTTCCATGGTAAGGAAGGGGTCGTGGGTTCAATCCCCACCTTGGGCTCCAGGTAACCTCTAATAAATCATATGAAACGACTCGTACTCAAAACCCACGATAAGAAAATCTCAGGCTTGTGCGCCGGCATCGCCGACTACCTCAATCTTGATGTCGCTGTTGTGCGGCTTGTCACACTGGCGACCATCGTCTTTACTGGCGTGCTGCCGGGGCTATTTGTTTACTTTATCGGCGCTGCCATCGTACCCAAAGAAGGAGAATCAAACTAACATGCCAAAGCGTAACCGTCCGTTCATCACCCTGCGGTCCACTGAAGACCCTACGACAGTCTATACGACCTCCAAGAACCCCAAAAACACCACAGGGCGCATCACAGCCCGCAAGTACTCCAAGCTCTTGCAACGAGTCGTCGAGTTCAAAGAATCAAAATAGTCTTTGGCGCCACTGGCAAATACGCGCTAAACTAGAACCATGAATCCGCTTGGCTTAAAGATATTAATCGGGCTACTGGCGATAGCCATTTTGGGTTTTGGCGGATACCAGACATACAAAATTCTAGCGAAACCCACCACCCCCAAGACAGCTATCAAACCAGTTCAAGTCAATCTCACTGATTACCTGGCCAACTCGAGTACCACCGTCAAATTATCCGTCATCGGTCCGGTCACGGCGCCCGAAACTCACGTCGAACAAACATTTAGCATCACCAGCAACACCCGCGACTTATGGGTTTACAAGGCCTACGGTACCGATCCTGTGTTTTCATACCAATATAGAAACAACCAGGCGGCCTTCCAAGACTTCTTGGTAGCGTTGCAAAACGCCGGGTTTACCAAAATATCCACCAGTCCCACGCCATCGAGTAATGCAGCCGGATCAACCTCGCCCGAAGACGGCGTCTGCCCTACAGGCAAACGCATGGTCTACGAGGTCCAGGTAGACGGCAAATCGCTCATGCGCAGTTGGTCATCGAGTTGTAGCGCAACACCAGGCAACTTCGGCGGTCAATCAGCTGCTATCTTGAGCCTGTTCCAAAAGCAAATTCCGGAGCTTAGCAAACTCCCTGGCGACCTCAGGCCGTAAGCCGCCGATCTGGCAGCCACCGGCCAAGAATGATACAATGATCCAGTCAAAAATGAATGTAGGGGTGTAGCTCAGTTGGTAGAGCGCCGGTCTCCAAAACCGGATGTCGTGGGTTCGAATCCTGCCACCCCTGCCAAAGAAAATGCCTGTCACAAGATGGGCATTTTCTTTGGCAATGATACGGTGGCGGGACGAGAACCTTTAGGTTCGGTGGACGAGGAGCGCAGGAAACGGGGGAGCTTGCTCACCCGATTTCCGAGCACCACAGGGAGGTGGCTTTAGCCACACCCCTGCCACCCCTGCCACCCCTGCCACCCCTGCCACCCCTGCCACCCCTGCCACCCCTGCC
>CAYXSN010000012.1:8334-48980 GCA_964467655.1 uncultured Candidatus Saccharimonadales bacterium
AGTAATTATTATGATCCATTGCGACAATACCGCAAACCAGCATTATCTTTGGCGTGTACTAAGCACCTGCCGTGCTTAACCTTTGGGTATTTGTCAGACACCATCTGCGGCGTGACGTTACGAAGACTTGTCGAGAGTGAGTCAAACCAACTCATATGGTGTTCCAACAATTGAGAGGAGTCGGGTATGAGCCTGACACCCGCACCGGATTTCACTGACGTTCACCCGGGAACAGACGAGTTCCGTGGGCATCTCAGGACGGCTGGAAAGATCCTCAACCAGCACGACCCGGAGTGTCGCTTCAGCGTCTACCCGCGGCACATCCACCGGATCGCCGGCTGGGACCGAGACGCAGTTCTCCTGGAGAAGCCAGGCGAAGGTCGGCAGGTCATCATGCGGCCGGTGACTGCCGGTGAGGCCCAGATTCAGGGCGCGCTGCCGTCGACCTGGGCCATCACCTCGGGCGGCGAAACAGTCGCGATCCGTTACGCCGCCGCAAGTATGCACGAAGGCTGTGGTGTCGACATGACATCGGCAGGGTTCCAAGCAACGCTGCGTGCAATCGCAGCCGCTTTCGCCGAGGCCGGGCTGCACGAGTACCTCGAGCTCACCATTGGCCCGAAGCTACTCGGCACCAGTCTGGAAGCCGGCGACTTCACTTTGGAGACATCTCAACCAGGCGACACCACGCTGACGGTCAATGTCATCGCGAAGCCGAGTGATCTCGATCCGGACGACGACACCATCGCCTGTTGGAGCCGCCGACCGAACGGCGGTGCCACTGAATACATGGAACTCGTTCCGTCCGGCGGGTGTAATCACGGAACTGGGGGGAGACCGTAATACGCATCGTGAGCTGACGGCTCGCAAGCGTAACCCACGAACCGCCTAGTCATAACGAATTACCTGGCGGTCGCAGTTATGCGACCGCCAGGTAATTGACCGTATCCCAGTCTAATCTGATAGATCGCGCGCGAACTGTCTATAAATTGAATAGCTTTGAGGCCATATCGGCGGCTTTCACTAACGCTCGCTCAAAACGTAGCCCTAACATTTCACGTCCTCGACGTTTTTCAAGAGTGCATCGATCACCTTAATTTCCCGCGCTAGTCGGCGCCTTGAGATTTTCCAAAGGAATGATCTATCTCTATCTCAGATGCGCGCTATCATCACCGATGCAGACCTGGTCGTTATAGATGAGGCGCAGCGGGTAGAGAATATTGGCCTAACCGCCAAACTGATTCACGATAGCATGCCCGAGAAAAAACTTCTTCTAACCGGCAGCTCTAGCCTTGATCTGGCGAACAAGATCAAAGAACCACTCACGGGACGGTCTCGCGAGATACTACTATACCCCCTTGGGCTAAAGGAAGTAGCAGATAACATCATTGAAGCCGACGGCTACATGCAAAGGCTCTTGGTGCATGGTGGCTACCCGGGGCTATGGTCACTGAATGAGCTTGAGGCTGCGGTACGTGCGAGAGAGATCGCTAACCAATATCTATATCGTGACGCCTTTGCGCTCGGAACAATCTGCTACGTCTATTGGCACATCAAATCGGCAGCGAGGTCAGCTACAGCGAGCTAGCCAGTAATCTTGAGGTTAGTGAAGAGACGGTTATGCGATATATCGATCTACTGGAGAAGGCCTTCATCGTATTCCGATTGCCTCAGTTCAGGAAGAACCAGTTCTACCAACAATACACCCGAAGCTACTATTGGAGGTCTCGCGCGTTGCCCAGATACGCGCGATGGTACAACCGCTGTCTTCAAAAGTTCGATCGGCCAAAGTTCTCAATGGTCTCGATGGTTTTGAAGGTGAAATCCTTGGATGTGGCGTTGTCGTTGCTCGTGGCAATACGCGCAATTTCGAGTATCCTGTTACACATCTTTTGACTCCTGAAGATCTTGTGTAGCATACCGGCCTAAAATACTGTTTTCATCAACAGATAAGGATGTTCTATAGGTATTCAGGTACTCCTGCCAAGAATTATCCCAACTAAACCGCGCTACATGGCGCGATTTTTTGTTATGCAAACTACAAGACTTGAAGAATTTCAGTACATAATGATACTATCTAGTGGTAATAAGTAATACTAAGTAGCGAGACGATCGTTTGGACAACATAACTGAACTTCTAAAGGGTGTGCTCGAGGGCTGCGTACTCGAAATTATCCACCGCGACACCACCTACGGCTACGACATCACCCAACAGCTGCGGACACTGGGATTTGTCGACGTCGTAGAGGGCACCGTCTACACAATCCTGGTACGATTAGAGCGCAACGGGCTAGTTGAATCCGAGAAGAAGCCGTCCGAAGTAGGACCACCGCGCAAATTCTATACGTTAACCGACCTTGGTAAAGCGGAATTACATAATTTCTGGGCACGCTGGGATTTTGTATCCTCAAAACTTAACGAAGTAAGGAGCACATAAATGAACAGGATTCTAAACGCGATTATCGGCGATATGGGTGAAAAGAAAGCCTATATCGAAAATGAGGCCCGGGCAAAAAGGCTGCCGGCCGAATACGCCGAGGCCTATAAGGAGATTAAGAATTATCTGTTTCACACATCAGGAATTCTGGCGGGCGAGCCCTTGAAAGTATTAGTCGATTTGTTCGAAGAAGCCGCCGCCAACGGCAAAAGCGTACTCGAGATTACCGGGCCAGACGTCGCAGCCTTCGCCGATGAACTGGTCCGTGGTGAGAAATCGTACTTTGACCAACAGCGCGACAAGCTCAACACCAATCTGGCAAAGAAGCTAGAGAAATAGGGCAAGTAGCATGCCGCGCGCAATTGTTACGCTCTGCAATCTGCACAAATAGTCTGGAAACACGCACGTGCTACGAGGCGTTGACCTAGCGATTCAGTTCGGCGAGATTTTTGCACTCCTGGGGTCAAACGCCGCCGGCAAAACCACGGCCATAAAAATCTTGTCGACGCTGCTTAAAGCCGATAACGGAACCGTAACCGTCAACGGCTACAATGTTCAGACCGACCCCGAGCACGTCCGCGACAGCATCAGTCTCACCAGCCAATTTGTGGCCGTTGATTACATCCTGACCGGGCGGGAAAACATCGAGTGAGTTTACTACGTGATAGTCGACATTACTCGTTTATCGATGAGGCGACCAATTTGGTGTAGTAGCAAAATACTGTAGCCCTTACTATCAGGTTATACTTGAATACATGAAGACACCAACCAAGCAAGTAGCAATCGTCACTGGAGCCTCTCGTGGCATAGGTAAAGCCATAGCCCTGAAGCTCAAAGCCCTTAGCTATGAAGTCGTAGGCACATATAAAACAAGCACTAATAAAGCCAAAGAAGTCGCCACTCAAGGCATAGACATGCAGCAAGCGACACTGCAGAAATCTGTCTGCACCCTGAATATGTGAGTGAAGAGCTTAAGCAGTCGAGCAGTCTTGTGTATGAACGCGAGCGCGACACCCAGCTTGCCACTGATGGTGAGTTTAGGCAGTGGCTTAGCGATAGGGGCATACAGATCGTGGGATACAAAGAGATTGCTGCATGAACATCATTACCGTAGACCTCGGCGGTACCAATACCCACACATTGCGCAGGCGACCAACCTCAAACATGCTTCGTTTTACGCCGGGTCACTAGTTGTACACAACCATTGAAGCAGTACTGTCAACGCCATTGACGTATACCTTGATATCCGAGAGCACCTGCAGGTTTGGATTACCTTGCTCTAAGCCGGCATTGTGAATACGGATCTTCTGGCCAGGACTCAAAATCGGATCATAGATGTTAACTTTGGTCGAACCTTGGTCATTCCCGATAAAGAGGTCGTGCGCCGTATTGCCCATGAGCGTTGGCTGAGTGATGTTAACCGTCCCATTGACGCGTTCCAGATTGATTCCAACCCGGTTGTTGACTGATCGAAAACGCGTTAACGTCATCGTGCCAGTCATCTGCCAGAGAGCAATACCGGCGCTATACTGATGATCATGCGCATAGTCATCGGTCCACACACCACCGACAGATGAATTAGACCCAAAAGCCGTAGCGCCCGTACCCTGACCATCAATCTCGACATTGGTATAGGCGTTATTGGTACCGCGATAATCGTTAATCGCAAACGTTTCGCCGGGCGGAATATATGAGTTACCGGGACTCGTACCAACCAATTTCAGGTTTGACAACACAGCACCTGTTACCTGCGACAAGCGAATGCCGTTATACAGGTGACCCTGATGAGTACCCGCCAGCGTAAAACAATCCAGATGCAGGCCGGATTTTGTAAACGCCATCAGATACAGTTGATTGGTAGTACCGGCAGCCGTCGGCACACTAGCAGCCTTGGTCGAGCTCGCGGGTGCCATCTGCAGGATCGAACGGTCAATGCCCGAGCCCACCAAGCCACTTCCAGTAATCGAGGCCCCAGTCTGGACACCGGCAACCGTGTCGGCAAAATCACTGAAGCTGTACGTACTAGTCGCCAGCGACACAGTATTCGAGGCCGGAGCCGAATTGACCCGTGCGCTAAAAGTAGCGCCACTCAGACTTGAATACGCACTCATACCGCCACCAATTGGCTCGGCCAGCGTACAGCCATCAGCTGTGGGTGGGGGAGTGGCAGTCGGCGCCGGCGTTGGGTCCATGCACGACGCAAAGCTGACCGCCACACCACCAGAAGCACCTGAAATAGGAATGGCAACCGCGCAACTAGATAGCGTACCAGTCTCCGGCTCAATGGCTGCCAGAGGCACACTCGCTCGGGACACCAACACCAATCCAATGCCCGCTGCCATAAACAAGGTCGCAAACCCCGAAAAACGTCGCCAGGAGAATACCGTCTGCGCTGGTAGAATCAGCTTCATATCTCGTTATATAGTATCACGCTCACGCTTACCTCTGCCGTGTTATAATCTAATCCATGAATACATTACTCAAACTATTAGTGACCGGCACAATCATGGGACTTTTTGATGCCATTTGGCTCAGCGTAGTCGCCAAGCGGTTCTACTATAGTCAGCTCGGTAGTCTGTTGCTCGAGAAGCCTAATATGATCGCGGCTGTGCTGTTTTACGTCATCTATGTAGTCGGTATTGTGGTGTTCGCCCTCAACCCTGCCTTATCGCAAAAGTCATGGCAGAGTGCCGCTAGCCTCGGTGCCCTCTTCGGCTTTGTCGCCTACGCCACATACGATCTAACTAATCTAGCCACTGTCAAGGGTTTTAGCTCAACTGTGGTGGTGGTCGACATGATCTGGGGAACCGTCTTAACGGCAGTGGTATCCACATTAGCCTACGCCGTTGTCCAACGATGGTTCGCAGCATAGCGATTCTAGCCAGCCTCCTAGCTGCCACCGGCCTGGCGCTGATAGCATTTTGCATCGGTAGCCTGAGGCATCGTCGCTATGATGTCATTGATGCCTTTTGGGGGCCGCTCATTGCAACAGCAGCCTGGACCAGCCTGTCACAAATAGCTACCTTAACTACCATCGGCACACTGGCGCTCCTCATGGTCAGTCTGTGGGCAGTACGACTCAGCTGGTACATTGGCCGGCGTTGGTGGCATAGCCCCATTGAGGATCCGCGCTACGTCCTGCTGCGGCGCAACTGGCCACAGCGGTGGCTGCCACTGCAAATATTTGCACGAATCTACCTCTTGCAGGCCTGCCTCGCAACGGCAGTAGCATTACCGGTAATAATAATCGTCAACACCAATCCAGCCATTGGCTGGTGGACGTACATTGGACTCACTATCTGGTGCAGCGGCTTGGTGTTGGAAATAATTGCCGATAATCAACTGGCCAGGTTCCTAAAAACAGGCCAGCGCAATCGTCTGCTCACGACTGGTTTGCGCCGTTGGATCCGTCACCCAAATTATCTCGGAGAGATCAGTTTGTGGTGGGGCCTGGCGCTCATCGGAGCACCGAGCCGATATTGGTGGCTGAGCGCACTCGGAGCGCTCACGATTACCTGGCTGATCGTCAAAATCTCTGGCATACCACCAGCAGAACAACGTCTTGCCACCAAGCCCGGCTGGCAAGCTTATCGCCAGCAAACCGGTGCACTATTGCCAAAACTACCGATATAACAAGTAAAAACAGCCGTCCAGGCAAAAATATTGCACAGAATACTTGTAATGCTCCAACGATTCGTTATAAGATTCGATCAAAGCATAGGCACTTTAGTGAAAACAACGAATCAACCCAAATTGCTCGGTAAGAAAAGTCCATTCCTGAGAGCACAATTAGCATTTATGGCTGTCGCCGTGGCCGTCGGTGGCTACTATGTAGTCAATCGCGCATTTGCCGCCGGTGAATCACTCAGCCTAGTTCCATCAACTACAGCTGTTAATCTTGGCGATAATGTGACGGTAGCTGTTCGCGAGAACAGCACCACCCAGGGCGTCAACGCAGTTGGCGCCGTTATTACATATGACGCCACCAAACTCCAATATGTCTCTGTCAGCGAAACTGGCAGCGCCTTTGGTCTAGTTGCTGAAACCACATCGAATACCGGCAGCTTAACTCTCGTAAGAGCAACCAGCGGTGGCGCCGCACCCGTCACCGGCGACCAATTGGTGACCACGGTTACGTTTAAGGCCCTGGCCGCCGGTAGTGTACCGCTAACACTCGGAACCGGATCAGTCTTGCTACGAGCCTCTGACAACACCGACATCCTAGCAGTTAAAAACGGCGCCACACTGACGCTCGCCGACACAGCAGCACCAACGGTACCAGCCGGGCTAGCAGCCCCCAGCCGTAATATGACCAGCCTGACACTATCCTGGACAGCCTCCACCGACAACGTAGCTGTCACCGGCTACAGGGTATTCAGGAATGACGTGAGCATCGGCACCCCCACTACTACCGCATTTACCGACACAGGGTTGAGCCCCAACACCACCTATGCCTACAAAGTGGCCGCCTTTGACGCTGCCGGCAACCAGTCAACCGCCTCCACTGCCCTCAACGTTACCACTCTACCCGACAGCCAAGCACCCACCGTACCAGGCAAGCCAACGTCACCCAGCCAAACCATGACCAGTATCAACTTAGCCTGGACAGCCTCCACCGACAACGTAGCTGTCACCGGCTACCGGGTGTTCAGAAACGGCACCCAGGTAGCCGTCCAGCCCAGCCCTAGCTACTCAGATACGGGTCTAGTCGTCAATACTTCGTACAGTTACACAGTGGCCGCCATTGACGCAGCCGGCAATGCCTCGGCTCAATCAGCCGCCACTGCCGTAAGCACTTTACCTGACTCTCAAGCGCCTACAGTTCCCAGTGGCTTATCATCAAGCGTCAGTGGACTGACAGTAACCCTCAATTGGTCAGCCTCAACTGACAACGTGGCAGTTACAGGCTACCGCCTGTACCGCGATGGCACGCAGGTAGGTACAGCCACCACTACTACGGCCAATCTCACCAATGCACCGACCGGCACCCACTCATACACTGTAGCTGCTGTCGATGCAGCCGGTAATCTATCAGCCCAGTCAACTGCGCTCAGCGTGCAAGTGTTCGTTCAAGGCGATGTCAATAATAACGGCACTGTCGATATCTTCGACCTGTCACAGCTTTTAACCAACTGGAATCGCACGGGTACCAATACCTGCGACATCAACGGTGACAGCACCGTCAACATCTTCGACCTGTCGATCTTACTTTCGCACTGGACAGGTTAGCATAAGTGGTTAATTATGGAGTCAAGAAGGAACATATCAACGTTATGAAAAAGCTCAATATCATTAAGCTAGTTCCGTCCCTTATACTGGCCTTCGGCTACTTAGCGACCGGCCTAGCCGCAGCGCCTGTCGCCCAGGCAGCCTGCAGTAATCCGGCTTCGCCTTATGGTATGGTCACCGTCACCTACAATGTACCAGTTAGTGGCACCTTTAGGGTTTGGAGCCGCATTATTGCACCTGACAGCACCAACAACTCATACTACCTACAAGTCGACGGTGGCTGTGCCATCAATGTGGGTGACGCCGCCATCACGCCCAATCAGCTGACTTTCGTCGATTATCAAGATGGCAACTCAGCCTCCAAGATCAACCTGCCCCTCACGGCCGGAAACCACACGTTTGTACTCACGGGCCGCGAACCGGGGGTATCGGTTGACCGCGTTGTATTTTCCCTCAATCCCGCCTGCGCTCCCACGGGCACCGGCGACAACTGCGCTGACACTGCCACTCCTACCCCCACAGCCAGTGTCAGTCCTACCCCCACGCCAACGCCTTCAACAACTCCTGCTCCATCGGCTGCCGACCTCAACAGCGACACCAAAGTTAACGTCTTCGACCTCTCCATCCTTTTGAGCCACTGGGGTCAAACAGGCTTGGGTGACGTCAACGGTGACGGCACCGTCAATATCTTCGACCTCAGCCGCCTCTTAACGTCCTGGACAGGTTAGAGGACAATAGCAGCATATGAGATTACTTAACCAACAAAACATGATTTCTCAACGCACATCTTTCTTCGGACGAAACTCCATCCTGGCCGGCGCCTTCATGCTCGTAGCGGCCGCTGCCGGAACCTTCATAGTCGTCAATAGCCGGGCCGCTTCCAACCAGCTCTACCTCACGCCAATTGACGGCTCAGTTCAGATCAACACCAATGTGGCCGTGCAAGTCCGCATCGACTCAGGCACCGATACGGTCAATGCTGTGCAGGCCAACTTAACCTACGATCCAGCCAAACTGCAGTTTGTAAGTGTGGACAGTGCCGGGTCTGCTCTGCCGCTCGAAGCCTCCACCCAGACCAGCTCAGGTAGCATCATGATGGCCCGAGCCACCAATGGCGGTGCCACACCTCCCAGTGGCGACTTCCTCTTTGCAACGGTCACGTTCAAGGCACTTGCCGGTACTGGCACAGCCTCAGTTGATGTGGCAGCCGGCTCACACGTCGTCCGCAGCACCGACTCTCAAGATCTCCTTACAGCCAGTGCAGGGGCTACCTATACGCTCACGTCACCAGTCGCCTCACCAACTCCCACTCCCGTGGTGACACCAGCTCCAACTCCCGTACCCACGCCCACACCGACTCCCGCTCCCAGCAATTCGCCAACCCCAGTTCCAACACTGGCACCAACTCCCACCCCAGCACCAGCTGCCGGCTCGCTCTTCTTCTCGCCCGCCACTGCCAGCATCGCCAGCGGCAGTACAGTAACTCTTGAACTCAGAGAAAACTCAGGCGCCACCCAAGTGAACGCCGTCCAGGCCAATGTAACGTACGACGCCAGCCGTTTAGAATACGTTTCGACCACCGACACCGGTGCCGATTTTGGCCTGAGTGCCGTCACCAATGCCAGTGCAGGACAAATCATGATCACTCGAGCAACCGCCGGTGGCACCCCAGCTCTCACAGGCAACAAACTGGTGACAAAAGTCACATTCAAAGCGCTCACTACCCCAGGTGCCACGACTGTCGAATTCGCCAGCACCTCAAACTTAGTGTCAGTGACCGCCACTGACATTCTGAATAGCCGCCAGACTTCAACTATCACCGTCACTGGCGGCACAAGTGCCACGGTCACGCCGACTCCAAAACCCGGCACAACAGCCGCCCCCGTCATTACGCCAACACCCAAACCCGTCGTCACATCCGTAACCGGCTCGACCAAAAAACTACCTGTTACGGGCTCGATATCACTCAACGCCCCGGCAGTGGGAGCCAACCCCACCTTTACGGTCGATGGTAAAGCCGTCAGCAACACGGTAGACACCACCGAACTCAGCAATGGTACCCACACGGTGACGGCTTCGGTGACCGATGGTGCCGGCAATACCAACAAGGTAACTCAACAGATTACGGTATCAAATAAAACCACTTTCTGGAAGAACCTAGTTGCCGGACTCAAAGATTATGGCCCATGGATCGGCATTGGCGCCATCCTGCTCATGGGTGCTATTGCAGCCGCCGTCTTCGGTCGTCGCTTACTCAACAAAGCTTCGGGTACCAGCGAAACTGAAGCAAGCCCCACAGAAGTGCGCTCAAACCTCGACAACCAGCAGTGAAACCATCGGTACGTGGTGCCATCATCGGCACATGTGTCCTAGCCGGCTGGCCGCTTATTGGACCAGAGCTAATAGCCACAGCGCCAGATACCACCCCTACCGCCAATAGCGTCAATCAAGTTTTCCAAGCCATCGCCGGCCCCGTTGACATCGCCAGAGCCACTGCGGCCTGTACCGATGGCAATACGGGGCCGGGTTGCATTAGTCCGACACCCACCCCGAGCGGCTGCGTCAATAATCCGCCTACCAACTACGGGCAAGCTCGCTACACAGTGAACGTGCCAGTCACCAGCACCTACGCTATCTGGGTCAGGATGAAAGCCCCTGACAGCACCAATGATTCTTTGTATGTACAAGCTGACAGCAATTGTGCCGTTGTCTACGGTGAGGGCGGACTAACTGCCGGTCAATGGCAATGGGTAAATTACTATAATGGCAGTCAAAACAATATCTACGGCGTTGGACTTGCCACGGGATATCGGCAAATCATCCTCAGTGGCCGCGAGCCTGGCGTACGAATAGATAGAATTATGCTCACGAATGACCCTGGCTGCCAGCCAACCACTGCCAGCTCGACCTGCAACATTCTAGAAACCCCCACACCAACTCCAGTGGTTACGGCCAGCCCAACACCGACGCCGACCCCGCTACCAACGCCAGTACCAACGACGCCAACACCCACTCCAGTACCAACGCCAACGCCCACACCGGTACCAACGCCAACACCTGTACCGGTTGTCCCTGGCGACATCAACCGTAACGGCGTCGTTGATATCAATGACTTGTCGGCCCTACTCCTTGGCTGGAACAGCACACCAGGGTTCCAGGACTTCAATAAAGACAGCCAAGTTGATGTTTATGACCTATCAATTCTGCTCACCAACTGGCATTACTAGATAACCAGTTAGTATAATAACCGGTATGCCATCTTCTCATCGGCGGACTCGAATCATTCATCTCGCATTTCAAGATTTCCGTCAGCCGGGCAGTGGTGGGGGAGCCACAAGAACTCACGAGATCAATAAACGGCTGAGCGATCGTTTTGACATCATGGCATACACAACCAACTATCCAGGTGCCCACCGGCGGGTCGAAGACGGCGTGACCTACATACCAATTGGCCGTCCCTGGGGATACTTCGGCAGTATCTTGACCTATTTTGCTGCTATTCCTTGGACACTGTGGCACCAACCAGCCGATCTGATAGTCGAAGATTTTGCCGCTCCATTCTCGAGTTGCCTGTCACCATTATTTACCAAAAAGCCAACCGTGGCGGTCGTTCAGTGGCTCAACGCCAGAGATAAATCACGCCAGTACCATCTGCCGTTTTGGCTCATCGAACGCCTAGGTCTCAGGCTGCATCGGCGCTATATCGCAGTCTCGCAAGCCATCGCCCAAGCCATCGCCAACCACCAACCCGCAGCCCACATTGAAGTGATCGCCAACGGCCTCAATGCCGATGCTTTCCTGCAGCCGCTACCCCAAACCCGACAAGGCATTGTGTACCTGGGTCGTATTGAAAAAGTCCAAAAGGGACTCGATGTCCTGCTTGAAGCTATGACTGAACCTGAATTAGCCGATGCCCAACTGACGATCATCGGTACCGGACCTGATGAAGCCTGGCTCAAAACCGCCGTCAAAAATCATGGGCTACAATCAAGGGTGACGTCTACCGGCCGGCTCGAAGGAACAACGAAGTACCAGATGCTGGCGGCCGCGGCAGTTGTTGTCATGCCTTCGCGCTTTGAGACCTTCGGCCTGGTTGCCATTGAAGCCATGGCCTGCGGTACCCCAGTTGTAGCCAGCGACCTGCCGGCTTTGCGTGAAGTGATTCCCGAGGACTATGGCCGTCTTGTCCCAGCCGATGATGTCTCTCGCCTAGCCACCGCCCTAGCAAGCACGTTAGTCCAGGCAACCACCGATATGAGCGCCGGCCAACCCGACAAGCGGCGTCAATTTGCCCGCCGCTATGATTGGGATGAACTGGCTCAACAACAGGCTAGGTGTTACCTTAAGGCACTCCAAACCCATGAGGCGCCTTCAGAATGAGACTCAAACCGCGCAGTCAGCAAGTATTGATAGTGAGCGCCCTTGTAATCATGACAATGGCTATCAGGGGCGCTGCGGTAACCAGGTTATATGACATCCATATCGACGAAATCACCTATAACCATTTCGCGCTCAGTATCAACCAAGGTAATGTCATCCCGCGCCTGTTTGATAACCAGCCGTTTTTCTTACATCCGCCGGTTTATTACTACACTTTGGCTGCCTGGCGTTTATTGGTTTGGCCCAACCAAAGCCCAAGCCCAACAGGCATCTTCGATGAATACTATGCCCTAAGGTTTCTCAACGTCATTCTAGCCGGCATGACTGTGGTGCTGTTGTACAAATTGACCCATTTGGCAACTCGAAGCCGGTTGTTGAGCGTCATGACGGCACTTTTGTTTGCACTAGACGGCCTAGCCATCAGGCAAAACACCAGAAGCCTCATGGAGACCATCACGATGCTCTGGCTATTATTGGGGCTGTGGTGCTGGCTCAGGCGGCCGACGGCCAGCCAACCGTGGCCGTGGATTACCTGTGGGCTAGCCTTTGGCCTCGCTATTGCTAGCAAAGATACCAGCGCTGTATTCATAGTATTGCTAGGTTTTATAACAATCTGGCAGGGCTTAGCTCCACCACGACCGGCCGTCAAATACCTGCTCGCAGCTCTACCGGTGCCTTACGCAATCTGGATAGGCATAGTGATTGCCAGTGGCCAATGGACAACTTTTATGGCCGAGAAATCGAGCGGCTTGCACAGGTTTGTCGGCGTCATTCAGACCACGGGCTACAATTCTCCGGACGGACCATCTAAACTCCAGACACTCATGCAAACCATAGAGCATTATGGTCCCGCCTACGCGATACTCGGGTTGGGAGTAATAGGTACTATCGCGCTACTGGCTTCACCGTTCGATCGTCGGCGGCACTGGGGAGCTATCGGCCTAGCATCGAGCTTGGTGTTAGCCTATGAATTCGCATTTGGCACCATGGAAGAACAGTTCTTGTACTATCTACTAGTGCCAAGCTTTGTGATTGTCGGCTTGGCGTATCAGGAACTCGCCGAAAGGTTGCCCCTCCACCGGCAACAAGGCGCTCGGGCTGTCATGTCAGCCATTGCCGTGGTACTCGTGTGGTACAGCTCAGTCAGTTACGTTCTGGCGATGCGCACAGCCGACCACAGTTGGCAAAGAGCTATCACCTCCATCGCACAGTATGCTCGCCCTGGCAGTACCATCCTCGTGTTCGGACCAGGCCAATTCCTGTTTCAAGGTTTACCGTACCAAGTGAGTAACGCCAAAACGGCCGACCAAATCAAAAATCAGCGAGTCGATTACGTCATCATTTCCAAAAAACTGGCCCTTGATGGCTATGCCCCACTCAGTCCCGCTCTCCAAGCAAGTATCTACCAACATGGTCTGGTGCTGAGTAGTTTTGCTGGTCGGGACTCTGGTCAGTTTGACATTATCAAACTAACTGACCGCAACGCCATCTCGGGGCCATCAGTCCAGTCACCAGTCACACCCGCAAATCAAATACTGAGACTCTTCAAGTATCTAGCAGCCTCAGCCATTGCAGCCGGCGGCGCTGTCATCCTGTTCGTTAAACTACGCCGGCGGCGATGGAGGCAAAGGAACCAAGATGGCGATACCCGGTAAACGGATCCTGATATTGAATTGGCGCGACACCAAACATTCCGCCGGCGGCGGCGCCGAAGTATACAACCACGAACTTGCCAAGATCTGGACCAGCCAGGGACATCACGTCACCATTTTTTGTAGCCAGGACCATGATAATCTCAAATTCGAAGCCAACGAAGGCATCAATATCATCAGACAGGGCGGATTTGTCTCTGTTTATTTCTGGGCTGCCCTATATTATCTACGACACGGCCGCACCCGGTTCGACCTTATTATCGACTGTCAAAATGGCGTCCCATTCTTTTCGCCCCTCTATGCCCGAGTACCAGTAATCTGTATAGTTCACCACGTCCATCAGCGGGTCTTTAGTAAATACCTGCCGAAAACCAGTGCCGCCCTGGCTAAATGGCTTGAGCGCCAGGCCATGCCATGGGTATACCGGCATCATCGCTACGCCGCTGTATCTCAGTCGACCAAAACGGCCATGATTGAGGAACTAGGCATCGCCAGTCATCGCATTGAGGTGGTCTACAATGGCGTCGATCACCAGCTAAACCAACCCGGGCCCAAATCTGAACACCCCACGATTGTGTATGTGGGTCGACTCAAAGCCTACAAATCAGTTGACACGCTGCTGAGAGCTTTTGCGCTCATCGCGCCGCAACTGCCCACAGCCGAGGTAGTTATCGCAGGAATTGGCGATGATGCCCCAAGGCTCAAACAGTTGGCACACACCCTCGGCATCTGGTCACGTGTCAAATTCACCGGCCATGTATCGGATAAGCGGCGGGTCAGCCTGATGCAATCGGCGTGGGTAGTCGTAAATCCTTCCTACACCGAGGGCTGGGGGATTACCACCATTGAAGCATATGCCTGTGGCACGCCCGTCATTGCCTCAGATGTCGCTGGGCTCAGGGAATCAGTGCATGCACCACACGCCGGCAGGCTGTTTCCGTACGGCGATGCCCACGCGCTCGCTGATGCCCTCATAGCGCTCGTAACCGACGAACAACTCAGGTGCCAGCTCATCGCTCAGGCCCTCGATTGGGCGGGCCGGTTTGACTGGCAGACCAGCGCCCAAAGACTGCTCGAGATCGCCAGTCAAACTGAAGCCGCCACAGCCAAACCCCACCTGCATAGCCAGGTCACGAAATCGGTGGTAGAGTAACAGCATAAGGAGAACGATGAAGCATGAGTACCAAGTCAGCCGTGCTAGTCAGTGAAATTGTCGGTACCTTTCTACTGGCTAGCGCTGTATTAGCCGGCCTCAACCCTGCCGTCGCATACGGGATCTGGGCATTACTGTTTGGATCGCTCTCAGGCTCGCACCTCAACCCTGCCGCCTCAACCGGACTGGCAGTGGTGAACCGCTTCAGTCCCACCACCATGCTATGGTATTGGGCAGCCCAAGTAGGGGGTGCCGTAAGTGCCCGACTCGCGTACGTATACTTACAACCGATATCGGCAAATGTTGGTTGGAAATTTGCCGCCTTTACCACACACGATTTTCTCGTTGAAGTAGCTGGCGCGGCCATACTGGTACTGGGCATCATTGTTGCTATGAAACACAAATACACCGGCGTAGCTCTCGGTGTAGCCGTAGGTGGCACCTATTACCTGGGTGGCATCTGGGGTGGCGTCATCAATCCCGCCGTAGCACTAGCCACCAACCAGATCTCCTTTGCGACCTTATTTGGACCACTCGTTGGAGCTGCACTCGGCGGCTGGCTCGGCAATGCACTAGCCGATAAAATCAAACCCTACAAAGCATAAACTATCTGGTTCTGACAGCGCGTTTGAAGCTCTTCTCGGCAGCAGCATCAATATACCGAACGATTGGTTTACGTGTGAGGACTGCAGGTTCATTGGCAACCGACTGGTCGAGATCGCGCAGCGTATCGACAAAATAGGTCTCAAGCAGCCATTCTCGGCCAGGAGGAGTTTGACCTTCGAGCGTCAGCATCCAGCGCTCAGCACCAACAGACTCCTGGTTAACAATCTTAAGGCCACCCATGACTGCGGTTGTACCAGTTGGCAGCGATGCTGAAGCCCTTTCGATCAGCTGTTCTGCCGCTTGCATATCCCGCACGAACAAATCAATTCTGATCGTTCTGAGCCCTCGAGGCGTAATTCTGACGGCCTGGATGTGTTGGTTATGCAGCCAGATAACTTCACCATTTAAGCCGCGTAGTTTCGTCGAGCGCAGGGTTAACGCCTCAACCACGCCGCCTAAGTCTGGAAACGGCTCCACCCTAATGTAATCGCCTACCGAAAACCACCGTTCGGCAATCATGGCCGAACCGGCAGTAATATCTCGAAGAAGCGGGATAACAGTGCCGCCTGACACCACTGCAAAGATGGTCCCGATACCGATAGCAGCTATTCCAGCACTGCTATCGGGCGCCAGTAATCGCCAGCCGACGAAGCCCACCAACGTAATAGTGAGCACCCTGACAAAAGCCAGCCCAATGCCCAAATATGTTTCGACTCGCCGCAACTGCAGAGCTCTCCTGGTCGGGGCTTCATCGGCTTGCACTGCCACCAATTGCACGAGCCAGATAATCAAACGAGTCAATATCTTGCTGACCAGCCAGCCCAACAGCAAACAAACCACAAGTATCACCACAGATCTGAAAGCATCAGGGTGAGTCAAAAACTTTTGGATCTGGCTATCGAATGGTTCAAACATCACATTTCTGACTGAGCAAGTAACGTACCTAGCCTACCATGTGCCCCCAACGCTTTGCTACAATGAAACCATGAAAACCGCTTCAAATCTCAAAACAGCCCACGACCTCAAACTAGAAACCGCCAATTCGGGCACCGCCCGGGCGGCATTGTTGGGCATCTCGGACGGTTTAGTGACCAATGTGTCGTTTATTCTCGGCATTGCCGGCGCCGGCGCTACCCAGGAATTTGTCAGACTCGCCGGATTCGCCAGTTTAATCGCCGGAGCCTTCTCGATGGCAGTGGGAGAATACATTTCCATGAAAGGCCAGGTCGAGCTCCTGTCGAGCATCTTAACGTACGAGCGAGCCGAGCTGACCAAACACCCGAATATTGTCCATGAAGAGCTCACGGGCATCCTGGTACAAGACGGAGTCTCAGCCGGCACTGCCCATAACGCCGCACTGGAAATCGCCAAGGATGCCGACAAAGCCATGACAGTCTATGCCCGTGGCAAACTCGGCATCAATCCCGAAGAACTCGGCAGCGTCTGGGGGAGTGCCGGCTCGTCATTTGTAATGTTCTCATTCGGCGCCTTCATCCCACTAGTACCGTGGTTCTTTGCTCAAGGATTACCAGCTGCCATCGCCTCGCTAGCACTATCGGCGATTGCCGCCCTAGGCATTGGCGCCTACTTGGGCAGCAAAACCGACGGCCGCATCCTGCGATCCGCTTCGCGTCAGCTAATCGTGCTAGTGTTGGCCGCCGGCGCCACCTATCTGGTCGGCGTTTTCTTCCACGTTAACGTGCTGTAAAAAAACTCTACGGCGTCAGCCGCTTGGTATCGCGCGGGAAGAGGGTAGCCTCCTTGATGTTGCCGAGACCGCACACCAGTTGAGTCAAGCGATCAATGCCAAACCCGCAGCCACCGTGAGGTGGCAAGCCAAATTTGAAGGCTTGCAAGTAATATGAAAAGCCGGGATCAGCCGGGTCAACTCCGGCCGCCTTCATTTGCTCGACGAGTACATCATACCGATGCTCGCGCATGGGCGCCGTCGCAATTTCGACGCCTCGAAACAAGAGGTCGGCACTTTTCGCCGTTTGACCATCATCAGCCTTCATATGATAAAACTTCATTTTGCTAACCGGCAGCCCCGTTGCGAACACCGCCTCGCAACCGTCATGCTCCTTAGCATAGTCGCAAATCCAACGCTCTTCCTCGGGCAGCAGGTCTGATTCGTTGGTCGTATCTTTACCTGTTGCTTTGGAATACAACTCGTGGATTTTGGCCATACTATAGCGGGGAAACTGCGGCCTCAGGGCCAGTTCAGGCGCACCCATAGCTTTCAGTTGAGAACCAAATTGGTGATAGACGGCTTCCACCACTTGCCTTACCATGGCCTCCAGCACTTTGAGCACATCATCGTGGTCTTCAATGAAACCAAGCTCAATATCCAACATCATCACCTCGCTCATGTGACGAGTAGTCACGCTGGGTTCAGCCCGAAAAGCCGGTGCAATTTCAAAGACTCGCTCAAACACACCCACCATCATTTGCTTATACAACTGTGGACTTTGAGCCAGCGTAGCCACTTGACCAAAATAGTCGGTCCTAAAAACTTCGGCACCACCCTCAGCCGCCCCCGCCACCAGTTTGGGCGTTTGGATCTCTACGAAGCCTTGCGCATCAAGATATGACCTAATTTCTCGCAGTAACGCCGCCCTGATCAAAAACACTTGTTGCTCGCTCACATTACGCAAGCTCAAAGCCCGGTATTCAAACAATGTGTCAAAATTCTCACTCTGATGGTCGATTGGCTTATCAATCTCCACGGGCAACACTTCGGTTACCGGCACGAGCACAGTCAAAACTGGTTCATGAATTTCCACGCCACCAGCCGCACGATCATCGGCCACCACCTGGCCCTCAATCTGCAGAACGGTACCATTGTGTAAGCCCTCCAGCTTGATTTTCTCAGTTTCAGCTTTAACCACTGCTTGCACCAGACCACTCCGATCACGCAACACGATAAAGGCGATTCCGCCAAGATCACGACGCTTATGTAGCCAACCCTGTACGACGGCGCGTTTACCGGCTAGGCTCTTCAGCTCTACGACTAGGTTCCGTTTCATAATCATTTCCTTCGTTTACTAAAAACATCCCCGCAAACCGCCTCAAGAGTGAGGAGTTTGCAAGGACGATAGGGTATCGTGGTGCCAACCTTGCTTTGCCGGGTTTACGGCCTATTTCATGCAAATTACGGTTGCAGCCGACAAACTCGGCGGGTGTCACAGTTTCCGCGTCAGCATTCGTAACTTAGTTATACCAGGCAGACGTTATTTGTTCAACAACGGATTCTCGAGTTTCAGTACGATAATCCTGCCAGTTCAAGCAGCGCTAGACACCCTGATGCTCTTATGTTAAAATATGAATAATTATTAACCACGCCGCGGCGCCACAACAGCACAGCCGGGGCGCTTTACAATGTGAGCCCATACTATCCATGAAGCCATCCACCGACCACATCAGAAACGTTGCCATTATCGCTCACGTCGACCACGGTAAAACTACCTTGGTAGACGGATTGCTCAAGCAATCGCACACCTTCCGCGACAACCAGGCCGAAATGCAACAGTCAGCCATCCTCGACACCGGCGACCTGGAGCGTGAGCGGGGGATTACCATTTCCGCCAAGACCATTGCCATCAACCACAATGGCTACCGCATCAACATTATTGATACCCCCGGCCACGCCGACTTTTCAGGCGAAGTTGAGCGCACACTCAATCTGGCCGACGGCTGTTTGCTGATTGTTGACGCCCAAGAAGGCCCCATGCCTCAAACCAAGTTTGTGCTCACGCGCGCTCTGCATCTGGGGCTCAAGCCAGTTGTAGTCATCAACAAGATTGATAAGCGCGACCAAAGGGCCGAAGAAGTTGTCGCCGAAATCGAACACCTCTTCCTCGACCTGGCTGTATCAGATGACCAGCTCGAATTCCCCGTGTATTACGCCATCGGCCGCGATGGCAAAAGCTGGAACCACTTGCCGAGTCCAGCCGAGATTGAGGCCCCGGCCAATCTTGATGCCATTTTTAACGCCATCACCAAAGATATTCCCGCTCCTCGGGTTGAAGCCGACGGCCCCTTCCAAATGCTGGTCACCTCACTCACCTGGGACACCTACCAAGGCAAATACGCCATTGGGCGCATCCAGCGCGGCAGTATCCAGGCCGGCATGCCGCTGGCGTACATCCACCGCGACGGTACCGTCTCCAACGCCAAAGCCGACAAGCTGTTTTTGGCCCAAGGCCTGGAGCGAGTTGAAGTAACCGAAGCCGTCGCCGGTGACATTGTTTGGATTACAGGCGTCGGCGCGGCCAACATCGGCGGCAGCCTCACCGACCCAGCCACCCCCGAAGCCCTGCCGGTCATGGAAATCGAAGCCCCCACCCTCGAGATCCAGATTGGCCCCAACACCAGCCCGTATGCCGGCCGTGAAGGCAAATTTACCACCAGCCGTCAAATCGGCGAGCGCCTCGAGCGCGAACTCGAAACCAACGTCGGCCTGCGTGTGCAGGACCGCGGCACCAACTTCTTAGTCGCCGGTCGTGGTGAACTGCACCTGTCAGTACTCATCGAGACCCTACGCCGCGAAGGCTTTGAACTCGAAGTTGGCCGCCCCCAAGTAGTCACAAGACTTGATGACAACGGCCGCACCCTCGAACCGGTCGAAGAGCTGACTATCGAGGTGCCCGAAGAGCACGTGGGCGCCGTTACCAGCGAGCTGGGCCGCCGCCGCGCCGAGCTCAAGACCATGGAGCCCACCACCAAAGCCACCACCCGCCTGATTTACAAGTTGCCAACCCGCGCCATGCTGGGCCTACGCAACATTTTGCTGACCACCACCAAAGGCACTGCCATCACCGCCAGCCTACTCATCGGCTATGAAGAGCGGCAACCCGCGCTACCCCAACTGCGCAACGGTGTCCTCATTTCCGCTGAAACCGGTATTGCCACCACCTATTCGTTGGTGACCGTCGAGGAGCGCGGCACCGCCTTCATCGGACCACAAACCAAAGTCTACGAAGGCATGATCATCGGCCTCAACCGCCGCTCGGAAGACATGGAAATCAATGTCACCAAAGAGAAGAAGCTGACCAACGTCCGGGCATCTTCAACCGATATGAAGACCCAGCTGACGCCCCATACCCAGCTCACATTGGAGGAGTGCCTCGACTTCATCGAAAACGATGAGCTGCTCGAAGTCACCCCCGAGAGCCTGCGCATGCGCAAGCGCTACCTCAAGGAGTTCGAGCGCCGTCGTCACCGGGGGTAAACCAGCCAAGTCGCCGTGCGCAACTCAGCCCCATAACGTACAATGAGGCAATGCGCTTCTCCATCGGTCTCTCACTTGCCTTAGTCGCCTTCGTCTCTGCCATTGCCAGTCCGCCAGCCAGAGCCGTTGCGGCCGCTACCGACCTCCAAGCCACTCAAGCCATCCAATCAAACTCAGATCCAGCCGCCTCACAAACCAATCCCCAGTCTGGTGCCAGTCAACTCCTCCAACCCGCCGGTACCAATGACCTGCAAGTGTCGGCTAACCAACTATCGGTAGCACCATCTGAGCTGGGTGGTCAAACCCAAGCCCCGTCTGAAGGCTGGCGCCGTTATTGGCCTGGCATCGCAGCAGTGCTCGTCATCATCATTGTCGGCTGTTTGGCCGCCCTCGCGTATCGGCTCAGACGAAACCAAGCCACCGGCTAACAAGTTTACGCACCACAAATTGGATAACGGGTTTGAGTGATGACCCCATCGTGTGCTTAAATAATGCTAATGGTTTGCACAAACTGTAAATCAAAAGACATAATTTCCATTCAAGACCAGTTGTTTTGTATTAACTGTGGTCAAATGGTGAGCCAACAGTCCGCCACGAAAGGTAAGGCCAAGTCAGTCAAAGCTGCCAAACCGTTACCGAGTGGCTTGCCGGCTGGAGTTAAAATTATCGAACCTCACGACAACGAAGCCGATGTCATTGCGGTAGCCGCCACAGATACGACACCACCACCAGAAGTAACCCCCCAATCAGGAGCCGGAAGTTCCGCCACAAAACCCCATATTCTCGACCTGTCGCAGGCGGTGATCACCAACCACCACACAAGCCGGACATTAGCCGATCTCAACACCACACCAGTAGTCCCGGTCGACCACGCCGATCCACCTGCCGCTCCTAAGCCTCGCAAACGCAAACCAGGCCGACCAAAAGCCGGTCGTCTGGACGTTCCCAAAGCCATAACAAGTACTACCCAAGCTGCACCAACGCCAGATCCCAAACCCAAAAATGAATCAGGAGTCACTCGACCAGCCGAAGCTACACCAGCGCCGGCACCAGAACCGTCCAAACGCCAATTTTCAGATATCACCCACCGTCCCACCAAACCGCGCCACCAAGAGCCGCCGGCTCATCACGTGCACAGGGTAGGAGTAGCGCCGCTGCATTTTGGATCGGTCATTAGCTTTAGCTTAAGAGCTCAAGCGAAGCGCCACCATCTGATACTCGCTATGGCTTCGGCACTCTTAGCTGGGATTATGGCAACTATAGGAGCCTGGTATCTCTTGACGACGAGTCCAGCGGCCGTCATGCAAGTCCTGGCAAACCATTGGCTCGTGGCGGCAGTAGAGGCAGTAGCCTTACTCAAGCTCTATTACATCGGCCGCACTATCGGTCACGCCGCCATTACCTACGGCGTAGCCCGCGAGGCCGATCATCGACCCGTCAGTTTGACCTGGCAACTCAGTGCCGCCGTCAACAGTTTTACCCGCCGTTTGCGCCTCGACAGCCTCTACGCCCTCACTCAGATCGCCCTCCTTTCGGCAATGACAGCACTACTGCTCACAGGTGGAGCCCGCTGGCCAGTACCAGCAATGATCCAGATCTTGGCTCTTTATAGCGCTTTTCTCGTCTTGCTGTATCTGATGGCCGCTGCCGCCATCACCAGGGGACTAGCCGGTGTAGCCGTCATTTTGACCAATCTTTCCACCGCTGAAGCCTACAAACTGGGCTGGCAACTCTTCAGACACCGGTTAGAGCTCGTGGGTATCAGATTACTATCATGTATCGTCGAGTTAATCGTGGTGCTACCCTTACTGGCAGCTGGCATTAGTTTGTATCTATTCTTACCAGCCGGACTACATGCCGTAGCCGCCATCGGTATTGGACTCGTCACCTGGCTCATCGGTAGCCTCATGGGCGCCGGATCGGCCTCGTGGTGGGCCGGTGTCTACCGCAAAATCATCATGCTTGACCAACCGGCACAGCAGTTTGAGCTGCTTGCCAGTCGCTTGCCCGGCCCGGCGCGTGGCCGCTATCTAGTGATCCTAGCCGCTATCAGTGGCTTCCTGCTAGCTTCAGTCCTGTTGATACCGCTACTGATGGGTTGACAAAAGAGCACGTATTGAGGCACTATATTGACATGAAAGCCGCTAAAAAGGCTTTATTTTAATTTCGGGAACGTTACATGACAAATCCGCTGAGCGCTCTGGGCACCTATCTGTCGGCCTCCCGTGTCGAACTCACCAAAGTCACCTGGCCTAATCGCCGTCAAACCATCCAGCTAACTATCGCGGTAATTATATTTTCATTGCTGATGGCGGCTTTCCTGGGTGCGGTAGATCTTGGCTTCCAATATCTTGTCAAAAAACTCATTCTCAAATCATAATTTAAGTTACTATAAGGAATATTTCCCATGACCAAAGCTGCTGCCTCCCATAAACGCTGGTATGTCATTCATACCTATTCAGGCTACGAAGATAGGGTGGCCGAAAACCTGCGCCAGCGCATTGAAACCATGCACATGGCTGACAAAATTTTCGACGTGATTGTACCCAAAGAAAACCAGATTGAGATCAAAAACGGCCGCCGCCGCATTGTCGAAAGGCGCATTTTCCCTGGCTACGTCTTGGTGCAGATGGAAGTTACTGAAGACTCCTGGTTTGTCGTGCGCAACACTCCCAATGTCACGGGATTCGTCGGCTCAGGCACCACCCCCACACCGATCTCCGAAGACGAAGTCAAACACATCCAGAAACGTATGGGTGTCGAGGAGCCCAAGTTTAAGATCGACTTTTCGGTCGGTGAAGCCGTCAACATCACCGACGGTCCCTTCAAAGGCTTCGACGGTATGGTCAACGAAATCGACGAGAACAAGGGTAAAATCAAAGTATTGGTCAACATGTTTGGCCGCGAAACTCCCGTCGAACTCGACAGCCTACAGGTTAAAAAGATTTAGTCATCCAAAAGATAAGAGCCCGGTAAGATAGTGGAACTTCCACCACCTTACCGGGCTGTTTGATACCAGTTGCTACAGATGCCTGTAGATGATCACAACCTCCTTATAGCCCTCAAAGGAGGCCACAATGGTTGAGTTGGCTATCAGGCTAGTCAAAGCCGGGTCGGTCGGCGGTTTCTGAGTCCTGGTAGCGTATGTGATCACGTAATCAGGAGTATCACCCGCTTGAACGCATCTGGTCGCATGACGAATCCGGCAGTAGGGCTGCTTGATCCACTGGCCGATAAACTCATCGGTGAGCACCAACCTATCAAGCGGTACTTGCTGGTTCATCCAGGTAATGGCCGCTTTCACGGCATTATCATGGTTGACGACATACCTCACGGTCCCGGACCACAAGCCGCTGGCCACTACGGCTACCGTCAAACCGATAGCCACCATCTGGCGCCATCGCTGCTTTACCGGACGCGCTATCCAATAATTGAGCTCGGCAGCGATGTAGCACACCGCCGGGACAATCAAAAGGATGAGGTAATGGGGCAGTTTGAGCCGTCCGACCAAAAATACACCGTACGTGCAGATTGTCCAGCACCACACCAAACCATGAACCCGCCAGATTGGGAGCGTGTTTTGTTGGTAGCCCCCGATATACCGCAAGGGTGGGACAACAAACTGGATCAACCGCCAACCCGCCATCGCACCGGCCACAGCTAAAATACCTAGCGACACCAGGTAGATCGAGTAGTTGGACAAAAGTGCTCCCACTACATCGCTAGTATTGTTAATCGAGCCCGGTGACGGCACGATGCCAGTCACCCTCAGGAACTGGTTGTAGGTGTCCCTGAGATAACCGGTCCCAATCCAATGCACCATCAGCCACACATAACCACCAATGCAGGCGGCAATGGTGCTGCAAACAATAGCGAGTGCTTTCAGACCAGCCCGGCCAATTGCCAGGTATAACAAACCAGCGAGAGTAAAACACACCCCCACATGTTTGAAGACCAAAACAAAACCGAGACCAAAACCGGCAGCCAGTAACCAGCCGAGGGGTAAACGCCGGTGGTTTGTCCGGTAAGATTCCACGCGGCGAGCCGCCTGGCCGGTCAACCATAGTGCCAGAATACCGATGGGCATCTGAATGTTTTCTACCCAACCGACGCGGTTCGTAAAGACTACCCAACCGTCAACGGCCAGCCAGCCGGCAGCCATTACGGCCATAACGGGCCGGAGCGTTGACCGCAGAACCAGCCAAACCAGCCCGATAGTAACCAGGCTGGCCCAAGCCGACAGTGCACGTTCGGCCTCAATGCCGGTGGCCGGCTCAATACCCAAGTAGTACCGGGCCTTATACCAGCCGATAAGTGGCCAGAACATAAACAACGGATGGCTGCCGTAGGGTCGAGGACCCGTCTCAATGTACTCAGGCTTGAGACCCAAATACCCGTAGTTGACCCAGTTTCCGGCCACTGCCGAATACACGAGTTCGTCAACGTCATAGCCAGGCCGACCCAATGGTCGAAACCGCAGCAACCAAGCCGTAGCCAACACAACCAGCATGGCGGTAGCTTCCCAGAGGGCTATCTCAGCCCGTCGGACACGTTGCCTCATGCTTCACCTCCTCTCGGGAAGAGATCGTCGATTGAGATGGGCGTATTGCGCACTGGAGCCGTTTCGCCCAACGCGAAGGGCATGGCCGGATATCCCTTAAAGCCCCGCAGGGTATACCTCTCAGAGACACCGGTGATAAAGTCGAAACTCATCAGCCAGTTGATGAAAGGAAATCCGATCGCGTAAATCTTACGGGCAATCATGACATTGGCCGCCATTTGAGAAACCACAGCCGCCATCAGTAGAACCACAACCGTCTCAGGCACCATCACCAACGCTATCGCCAGTCCCAATGCGACCAGCGGGATTATCGCCAGCTGCAACAATCTCAGAACGGCAAATAGCGAATCAGGATACTCGCACAGGAATTCCTGACAACCGGTACCCGAACGGCGCAGCTCACCACGCAAGGCCTTCAGACCTGTGCGATGTTCCCGGTCGACACTCAAGTATGGATCGAGCAATATCTTCAGATGCGGGACTGCTCTGAAGAAATCTGCCACCAATGTGTAATCTTCATATGAACGTTTGACATTCGGCCTCGAACCACCCGACAGCCGCCAGAGCCTAAACGTAAACGCCAGGTTGGCAGTCACCGGAGGCTTCCATTTGCCGAGGATATCGATTGTTAGCTCAACCAGCTCGCGGATGCGAGGTGTTTTGCCCTGGTTGGTTTTGTCGATGTAAACATCCCAGAACAACGCGCCCAACCCGCGCAAGGGTCCGGCTACACATTCGTAACCCTGGACAGCCATGCGATAGAGCAGCCATTCCAGCCAACCCTGAGGCGGCAACACATCAGAGTCCATCGCCACGATAATGCTTGAGTTAATCTTTGGCGGTGGCACTAGGCCATGTTCCATCATATGCTTCACCACGAGTTGGCCCGCATAGCGCTTGAGCTGTGAATCCCGGGGGCCGCCCCTACCAGGCGCTACCACTCCAGGAGCCATCCACACAAACGGATCGGCATGCGAGACCCCAAGCACGCGAACGAGCCAGGGGTCAACCGGCAGCCTCAGCCACTCGGGGATACTGACGGTACTATACGCCACGTCTTCCGGGTCGCCCACAACAATCACCCTCAGCCGGATCATCACTCCCAGGTCAATATAGGCTGCTGCCACTTGTTGGAGCAAACTGTTGACCGTTGCAAAAATGTTGTTGTTTTTGCAGGGAATAACTACAAACACGTAGGGCAGATTTGGCGGCAATTCGGGCCGGCCAGCCGCGGTTTCACGAGGCCGGAACGTATACTCGTCGTTACCTGTGTAATTGATGCCCATAGCAACAATCACACAGGCTGCGTTGGCTAACTGGTAATTGATACCGGCTGCCGTTTGTATGTTGAACAATACGACGCTAACGGCACCCGACAACAGCCGCCAAGTATGAAACCACCGCCATGAATATCTGAAACTAATTTTGTCGCGGTAGTGCCGCCAAGTAAAATAGCGACTCAAGAAAAAGCTCAGGTCCACCGATACGGCTGTTTTGACGGCAATGGCCGGCAAATACTGCCACCGGCTTTTTTCGATGAACCAGTAGAGTAGCAATACACCTACAATGTAGACACCAACGCCGACCGAGGCAAACTTGAGTTGCTGCCGGTACTGCTTGGCCAAAAGCCAAAGCTGACGCGGCCGAACAGTGCGCCAGATAGCCACATATACGTGGCCGAATCCAACGATCCAATAGACGATTATCTGCAAGGGTTGTGGCACCACTGCCACCTCCTCTTTTAAAAAACCAGTTGTGAAGGTCCAAAAGGGAACGAGCCCTGGTGCGCACGGTAGCGCACCAGGGCTGGGGTAGTTCTAGGATGTGATGGGAGGAGTGGCAACTGCTGTCGCCACGACGATGGTGGGGTAGAGGTACGCGGTGCCGTCGATCGTTTCTAAATGAAACAAGCCACGATTGACCACCGATGCGAGTGCCGCATCGAAGGTGTAGCCGTCAAATCCGGCGTGTCCCATGAAGGCCGAACCCGGTCGGGTAACAGCTTTCACCGCGGATTTGAAGGCCTCTCGCCTGATCGCGCGCCACGCTTGCCCGTTGAGAGTTGCCAGATACAGCCAGACCAGCTCTCTTTCATTGGCCTGCAGCGACGAGAGTCCTGTGGGCATCTGCAAGTAGTAGCCGAACGGGCCAGGCAGTGGTGCGTACCCTTGCGGGTATTGGGCGCCGCATGGCAAATCAGTACAGTCGCCCTCATCGGCCAAGCTAGGCCAGCGGCCAATCTGTTGAGCACGGGCTCTCATCTCCAGCAATGCAGCCGAAACTTCCAGCACTTCGGTCACGGTTACTCCTCGAGGAGTCGGGGTGGACAGATTTGAATCTTACTTCGCATCACAAAGAACTGGTATTACTGTACCATAATTATGGTACAAGCTCAATCCAAACCACGTTGCCAGTTGCGCTACTGCCCAAGGATGGCAGGGCGCCTCCCGCGTAAGCAGTGGTTTTGGCCAAAACTGGCGTTAACCCAGATACCGCCGAGCTCAAAGCCGTCCCCCGCACATTGAGCGTTGTTCCAGTATAGGCAATCGCCAAATACAATTGCTGACCGACAGTAGTTGTCACGGTAGTATCCAAAGCCAGGTTATCGTAGAGCGTCGAGCCGGTCGTAATGGTACCGCTCAAATTGGCCGTTGAAGCCAAGAGCACGTTTGATGAGTTGTAGATGCCCAACCGCACTTCGGTAACTGCCGTCACAGTCGTACCGGTCGCCATCCGGATCTTGGTAAAACTACCAGCCGTTTTGGCGTAGGCGAGTACTCCATACACAGTACCGGTTGTCAGGGCCAGGTTGCTGGCAGCCAGCAACCGGTTAAGAGTCGACACATTTGATGAGCGCCGCAGTTCGTATTCGTCAAAAAAGTTATTCGCCGAAATGGCGCCGGTGACATTGAGACTGCCGGTGACCGTAACGTCGCCGGTACCGGCATTGACCACAAAACTGTCAGTATTGGTCCCGTCACCCTTGAGGATCCTAAAAGTGCGCGTTTGCGTGGTGTTGGTGTTACGAAACAGCCGGTATGTAGCGTTGTGCGACGCATCTTGGGTCAAGACATCGTTATCCATGATGGAATGGCCACTGCCGTCGAGAGTCGGGGTCTGGTTAAACAGTACAATGCCGCCGGTTGTTTTGTACTGAGTGCGCCCGGCCTGGGTAACGCCGCCGGTTTTGGCATCTATGTAATAAGTTTGGGTAGAGGTACCGTCAGCCGCATACAGTGCAAAATTGGCCGTCGGTACATTGGAATCGCGGAACACCCTGATATGGGCCCCCGTGGTGTTATCGAGGCCGACACCCAAGTCCATAGTAGCCTCGCCGCTACTATCTACATTGACAGTGATTTTGCCAAGCGTGTATTTGCCGCTGGAGGTACCGGCCGCCACCGATCCTGATTGGGGCGTATTAAATGTGAGGCCAAACTGGGTGTCGGGGCTGTAGATGCCGTTTTCGATGTAAACCATCTCACAAGAATAAAAAGCTACTTGCGTCTGGTCGGCGTCAGATTTCAGCCGGAAACGAGTTACCAACACGCTTGAGTTGGGTCCAGCCGGGTCGGCGGCCGTTTTGACCTCGAGCCCGTGGTGAGATGATCCGCCGGGAATTTGGTCGTGCCAACCCAGCCAAGCCTGCACTCGGTCGCTGGAGTCCATCCACACCGGGCCACCCCGCGACAACACACCCTTATCTTTGAACACGATGTTCTTTTGCACATACCCGCCAGGATCATTGACCGAGTACATAATGATTTGACCGGTGCGCGCGGCCTGCTCAGGAAAAGTAAGCGAACCTGACTGAGTTTCATCGCCGGTCGTATGCAACACGCCCGCATCGTCGGCCTTGGCTGCCAGATCAGCCGATAAGTTGATGATCTGGGACTGGGTCAATGGCCGCAGCGTGCCATCCGGGTAGTGCATTTTCAACAAAAAATCGTTGAGAATATCACCCCAGACGCCGTCGTCTCCACCTGGTTGCGGCAACCGTGACATAGCCATATGGTACCAATCTGGGCTACCAAGCACAACCGCTTTTCTTGTAGAATGCACATATGAGAGTGGGTATCGTTGCATCTGGCATGATCGTGAGTTTCCTTGTGGCGACCAGTGCTATCACGAGCGCTCTGGCGAGTGATAGCTACGGCGAAGGCGCCTACGGCGCCTGCAACGTGCAGACTACCTGTACACCAGACCCAACAGGAACAGTGACGCCTAACAGTTCCTCCAGCCCCAGTCCGACCCCAGTGCCGGTAACCGTATTTCCGGTGGGCTCACTCCAAGTTTCCGTCAATATTCGCGACGGGCAATCAGTACCAGCCGGCACCTACCGGCTAACTGTCACACCCCTCAATGGCCAAGGTAGTACTTTCGGCTCCATCGAATGGTACAGCAATGACTCGCTGCTCAGCCGGATTGATCCCGATACCACAGGTACAGCCACCTACGATTGGCGAACCCCAAACGAAGCTCAGGCGACCTTGACGCTCAAAGTGTATACCGACACCGCACCTCCACAGCTCGGTAGCACCCAGTCGTTTCATATCACCATTATCAAACCGACGCCCACGCCCGAAGCCAGCCGCCTACCGACAGCCGGCACTTCGAGTCTGCCGCCAGCCATTGCTGAGATTATCAATCAGGCGAAAGCCGCCCTCCAAAATATACCGGTACCCGTACGAACTGGGTTACCTTATGCTTTGCTGACAATCCTAGCTTGTATTTTGCTATTAACCTACATGCAAGCCCGACAGGAGGTCTACCACACGCAGACACTCATGGCGCTAGCCGCCCGCGATGAACAGCTTGCCGCCAACAAGACCACGCTCGTTCAGCTAGCTTCGCATTATTTGCGCACTCCTGTGACCTTACTGTCAGGAGGTCTCGAATTAGGAGCGTCATTGCACGAGATTCCGCCGACTACAGCCACTCAGATCGCAAGTATCGTCAATCCGCTGAAACAGGTCATTGAGACCAACCTGCACCAAGTAGCAAACCTAGTAGAGCCCAGTCTGCCTTCACCCGCAACGCCGGCCAAACTAGCTACGAGATTCTGGCTACAACCGCAATTCCTGGCCCCCATTGTGATCGCAAGTTTAGTGCTCGCTACCTACCAATGGCTGGCCACCGATGGGCAATCAGCCGGAGCGAGCATCGTAAACGCGATGACTCAAATCGCCATACTGGTTACGATTGCCACTGCTTTAGCGATTTGGCTACGCCGGCGGCGCATAAGCACGATCGAAAAACAACGTTACCAAGCGTATCAAGCCCGCCAAATGGACATTGATGAGTCAAGGAACCGCTTGATCACCGGGGCGGGACGGCAACTCGCAAGTGCTGTCGGCCAACTTGAGACTCACACAGCCACCTTAAACCAGTCAGCCACGAGCACCCGCCAGATTGCAGCTGGAGTCCAACGGCTCAAGCATGTAGCCGCTCAATTCAACCTGGCGGTCCAGCTCCAAAGCGGCCATGCCGCCGACGAACTAACCGATATACCATTGCAGGATTTTGTCACCAATACAGTTGAGCCCTTCCAGCAAGCCTATGCCAATGGCGCACGCCAGTTTAGTATCAATACTCAGGGTACAGCCAAGCTCCGCCATGCCGACTGGATCAAGTTTGTGCTCACGTCACTCCTGGACAACGCCACCACTTTTACCTCTGACGGTGGCAAAATCAGCATTACGACATCGGCAGACAAAGGTGTTCCCGCTATCACGGTAAGCGACAACGGTCAGGGCATGCCGCTAGGTTTCGCGACCTCAGTCTTCCAACCCTTCGCCAAGGCTGAAGGCGCCATCAATTTCAATCATGAAGGCATGGGTTTTAGTTTGTATCTCGATAAATTAATTATGGAATATCTCGGTGGCAGTATTACGATTGATAGCCAGCCCGGACGTGGTACGCTCGTGAAGCTTGGTCTGCCAACAATATAGCCCGGCCTAGATTACTCTAAGCCGGGCTAGGCGTTCAGACAGCTCGATGCCATCTGAACAACTGGACCACATCGGACCAGTGATCACCGTGAGCCATGGCCACGATGATCACAACGAGGCCGATGACAAATACAACACACCCGCCAATCTTCCAGGCAGCTGAATAGTAGTAGTCGGGATGATGTATGAGAAACACCATCAACAACCCGACGACCATGCAAACCGCCCCACCCAACAACCACATGGCTTCTCCCTCACATTTGAGTCTGTTGGAAGTCCAAATTATAACACAATACATTGCTCTTGGCAAAATGTATGTCATCTGATACTATACTAAGGACAACATAATCAAGTGGGAGGCCGGATACAAGTCGCCGGCCGCTTGAACCACCAGGAGATCTATATGGCCCAAGCTAAAAAGCCCGTCAAAGGTATCATCAAGTTCCGTCTCAATGGCGGCAAAGCTACCCCGGCACCCCCAGTCGGTTCCACTCTGGGTGCGCACGGTGTCAATATGATGGACTTCATCAACGCCTTCAATGACCAAACTCGTGATCTGGGCGACCAACTCTTGTCCATCAAGGTGACTATCTACGAAGACCGTACCTTCACCTTTACCTACAAAGGTGAGACGATGGCCAACCAATTGCGCAAAGCCGCCGGCATCGACAAAGGTTCGGGCGTACCCAACAAAACGAAAGTTGCCAAGATTACCCGCGAGCAAGTCAAGGCGCTGGCCGAAAAGAAACTGGCTGATACCAATGCTCATGATCTGGCAGCAGCCGAAAAAATCGTCGCCGGCCAGGCCCGTTCGATGGGCATTGAGGTAATTGACTAATTAATTGAAGCTGGGAGGCGTCCGACCAATCACGACCGGCGCCGCTACGACCACAAGGAAACCATCACATGACCAAATCCACCGATCAAACCGCAGACCAGACAACAGTCATCGAGACTGAAGCCACCAGTACCGAGACAACGGTAACCGCAACCGAGACCGAAGCTCCCCAGGACGAGCATGTCACCAAAGCCGGTAAGCACAGCGCCAAAGCCCTGAGAGAAGCCGAAGCCGAAGCCGCCCGCCTGGCCGCCAAGGAGGAGCGTCTTGCAAACGAAGATGACGAGAATGCCCCCAAACCATCTCGCCGCCAAATGCCCAACCCCTTACACCAGCACGGCAAAAAGTACCGCACCGCCGCCGAAAAGATTGATAGGAATCAAGCCTACGATTTAGCCGGTGCCCTGCAACTAGCAGCCGAAACCGCTACCACCAAATTCGACTCAACAGTCGAGTTGCATATCAATCTCGGCGTTGACCCCCGCCAGGCCGACCAGATGGTACGGGCCACCGTCACGCTCCCTCATGGCACTGGTAAGTCGTTGCGCGTTGCTGCTTACGTGGATGGCAAAGACGCCGAAAGCGCCAAAACTGCCGGCGCCGATATCGTAGGGACAGCCGAGCTCCTCAAAGACATTGAAGCCGGCAAACTTGAGTTTGACCTCCTGATTGCCACGCCCGCTGGTATGGCTACTCTCGGCAAAGTTGCCAAGATCCTCGGACCACGTGGTCTCATGCCCAACCCTAAGGCCGGCACCGTCACTACCGACGTCGCCAAAGCCGTCACCGAAGCCAAAGCCGGTAAAGTAGAATTTCGTATCGATAAGCAAGCCATCGTCCATCAAGCCATCGGCAAGGTTAGCTTCAAACACGAGCAGTTGCTCGACAACGCCAACGCTTTCCTGAGCGCTATCCTCAAAGCCAAGCCCTCGGCCGCCAAGGGCACATACGTGAAGGCTATATCGGCCACCACTTCAATGGGTCCCGGCATCAAAATCGACGCCGCCGCCACTATTGCAGCCGTTTCAACCAAGCGCTAAATCAGGCTTGGCCACCAGCATCCAGATGTGCTACGATCGTTACCAGATATGGTATACAGTGATTCAGACATCAAAGCCGCACTTCAATCAGGTCAGATTATTATCCACCCCCTGGTCGAAGACAACATCAGAGGATCAAGCGTCGACGTCACACTAGGTGAGTGGTTTTACACCACCGAGCGCATGGACAATCGCGATACCTACAATCCTTTCGACGGAGAAGACGTCGAAAGGTACTTCAACGGACCTTTGCGCGCGCTCAAACACGCCGATTGGTGCGCCAAATACGGTCGGCGACCGTTCCGGGGTATTCCTGAAAATCAACAGATTATTGTTCTGCGCCCTGGCGAGCGAATATTGGCCCATACCCACGAATTTATTGGTATCAATCCGCCCGGCACCACCGAAATGAAGTCAAGATCCAGCTGGGGCCGAAACGGCATCTCAGTTTGTTTCGATGCGGGTTGGGGCGACCCCGGCTATATCAACCGTTGGACGATGGAGATTTACAACCTCAACCAGCGCGAATCGGTGCCACTACCCGTCGGGGAGCGGGTCGCCCAGATTGTCTTCCATCACACAGGTCCAGTCGAAAGACCTTACGGTCAGATTGGCAAATACCAGGGTGGCTCCGACCTAGCTAGCCTTATCCGTACCTGGAGCCCTGAGCAAATGCTACCACGCGCCTTCAAGGACGGCCGCTGGGAGCCATTACCGCTATGACAAGCTCAGGTTTCAAACGTGGCAAATACGTTATCATCGAAGGTATCGACGGTTCGGGCAAAACCACCCAGCGTGATCTGTTACTTGAACGGCTGACGGCTGCTGGCATTGAGGCCAGAAGCGTCCGCGAACCTGCCGGCGATGCCGTCGGTCGCGCAGTCCGCAAGATTATCCTTGACCCCCAATACGAGATGTCGGCTCGTACCGAGGTGTTGCTCTTTAATGCTGCCCGCTCAGGCCTCATGGAGCACATCAACCGCACTCTCGAGCAGGGGATCTGGGTAGTGGCCGACCGCAGTTTCTTGGCCACCATTGCCTACCAAGGGTATGGCCGCCAAGAACAGTTGTCTGTCGATACCATAAAAACAATTTGCGACTTCACAGTAGCCGACACGCCGGCCGATCTAGTGATCATCCTTGATGGCCCGCCAGCGGCATTTATCCAGCGCAAAGCCGACCGTGGTACTAGCGACCGGCTCGACAACCTCGACACCAGTTTCTACGAAAGAACCCGTCAAGGATACCTTGCGGAGGCTCATGCCAGGCAGTATCCGGTGATTGATGCCACAGCCGATAAACAAACTGTTGCCGACACGATCTGGTCGTATGTTGAAACATTACAAACTGCAAAATCTCAGGAGGCCACTATGTCTGAATCCGGCTTAACACCTATCGTTCAGTCGCAACTTCGTTACCCGGCGATCCATGCGCCTGTCTACCACACAGCAGCAGGTACACCGTATTTGAGACAACCAGGTGTAGTCATGACTGCAGCTCCCCGCACCGACACGAGTGGTATGCGTCAATTCCTCGAAGGTTTCGCTTCTGAACTTAATTTTCCCCAATATCTCGATGATCCAACGCCATTACCGGATGCTACTGCTCTGGTCAAAACGGCTGGTCAGGCCTGTTACGCCAGCTACGGACCAAAGCGCACCATGAACGATCACGCTGACAGATACATTGATAATATCCTCTCAAGCGGTCATGGTTCGGTACTGGAACACGCCAACTACAGCTTATTTATCTATGGCGTCTCACGTAGCTTAACTCACGAACTGATCAGACATCGAGCAGGCATGGGCTATTCCCAATTATCGCAACGCTATGTCTCAGGTAAGGTTTTGAGGTTCGTTGAAAGGCCCGAATATGCAGCGGATCCGATACTGCACCAAGAGTTTGAATCAGACATCGACCATGCCGCCAAACGCTACGCCGATACCACTGAAAGGCTACTCCAGCTACAAACAGATGGTAGTCAGATTATGTCAGCCGATCAGAAAACCGACCTACGCAAGAAGGTCCAACAAGCAGCTCGCTCAAAACTACCCAACGACACCGAAACGTTTGCTATGGTTACAGGAAACGTAAGAGCGTGGCGACATATCATCAATATGAGAGCCAACGAGCATGCCGAGACTGAGATCAGACAATTGGCGGTCAATATCTACAGGGTGTTATCAACTATCGATCCGTTGCTGTTTGCCGACATGAAACTTGTACCTCACCACGATGGCACATACATAGTCAAAGCCCAATACCCCAAACCATAAAAAGCGCCCACCTACCGAAGACCAGTAGGTGGGCGGAACCAGGTACAAGCTCAGTGAGTACCTGTTGTTACGGTAGCAGACCCAATGCTTCGAGCTTGGCTAGCGGGTTGGTATAGCCACTATCCTCCAGATAATTTAACGCCGCCAGGACCACAGCTGAAACTGTCAGCAGTTCCAGCCCCATGAAGCTGGTTCGATCAGACTCAGGCAATAGTGGTACTACAAGCAATTTCGCCCTGGCAACAGCCAGAGCGTCGGTTGCCCCGATCAAGGCGCGCAAGCCAAGCCCATGCGATGCCAGTTTCCTGTTCTCACTACGCCAGATTATGGGAAAAGACATGTGGCCATTACGCTGACCAGCTGCAGCTCCGAAGTCGTACCCGACACTACGCGGCTGGTCGGGCGTCCAACCAGGTACCAGCTTGAGTAGCTCGCACATAAACTGCCACCATTTGGCCGGCAGGTCATCTTCAGTAGTCACATGAAACCGGGGGACAATGAGATAACATCCAGGAAGGGCTTGACCTGTCTCATCAAGTGCCTGCACAACGTATCCGGCAGCTGTTTCGGCAACTATATCAACCTGACCATTGGCGGGGCACAAAGCACATACCCTGCCATCAGTATCAGCAGTGTTCATGATGGTACTCCCATCTTATCAACCCTTGTAAAGGTATGGTGGTCTTGGGCAAAGGCAATTATAGCCCCTATCAGACAACTTGTCATATGCAATCTTACCGGCAACCTACCATTCGCGGCTCCGGCCACTATTATGAGTTGGTCATCGCTCAGACAACTCAGGACTTGGGAAGATACTGACCAACATAGGTAAACCGTTGACCCATGAGTGGCACATCAGCAAAAAAATCTTCAACCGTGCGAACATTCATTCGGGGGCGATCAACCGAAGCACCGCCTATTTCCAGTCCGACATACACAACTACGGTCCGAGAATCCTCGTTACTATCTTGGGCATAACCCAGTACGAGATAGTAATGTCCTTTGTAATGGCGGTATATACCTGTTGGCAGTGGCGGTAGAGTGGTCATGTCAATATAATGCCTCATCTGATATAGTCAAAGCAACAAAGTTATCTTGGTCTTACCCGATGCGCCACCCGTAAACAAATCAAAGTTGCCTCATCAAAAAACGCTAACAGTAAGGATACAACTTGCGATGAACCAACTATTTGATCTTACGGCTCGGGAATTTGAGCGCCAACGCGACACCCTCAACCTCATTGCCAGCGAAAACTACCCGTCTCCCAAAGTCCTGGAGTTGCTTGGTAGCGTCTGGATGAATAAATACGCCGAGGGCAAGCCGGGCAAACGCTACTACGCCGGTAACATGCTCGCCGACGAAATGGAGACGTTTGTGTCCGAGCAAGCTCTAGCTGTCTTCGACCAAACAGGGGGGTACGACGTCAACCTCCAGGTGCTCTCGGGCTCACCGGCCAATGCCGTGGTGTTTTTGGCTATGCTTGAGGCCGGCGACACCATCATGAGCCTCAATTTAGCCAATGGCGGCCATCTTTCGCACCTGCATGCCACCTCAAATTTCCTCAAATTTTTCAAACTCGTCAATTACGACGTCACCGAAACCGCCAGTGGCACCTTCGAGATCGATGAATCCGATTACCTGGCCAAGCTCACACTTCATAAACCCAAGCTCGTCATCTTAGGCTTTAGTGCCTACCCCCGGAGCTATCAATTTGCCAAACTCACAGCCGCCGCCCATGCTGCCGGTGCGCTGGTTTTGGCCGACATCGCCCACATTAACGGGCTCGTAGCCGCCGGCCTCCACGACACACCTTTCAAAGCCGGAACCGACGGCGCCGATTTCATCTCGATGACCACTCACAAAACCATGAGGGGCCCCAGAAGCGCCATGCTGTTTGCCAAAAAAGAGCACATTGGCACCATCAACAAAACGATCTTTCCGGGCACCCACGGCGGACCGCATTTGCACGCCATCGCTGCTGTCGGGCAGTCACTCCTCGAAATAAACGGCCTCGATCAATACCCTGACGGCCGCAGCTTCAAAGATTACAGCCAAACCGTCGTCGACACCACCAAAGCACTCGAACAAGGCTTGGCGGCGGCCGGGCTCGACATTGTCAGTCCCAGCCAAAACCATCTCTGTCTCACTAAGTTACCCGATAGTCTCGACAGTCTCGAATTTCAAAAAACCCTAGAAGACGTTGGCATCATCACCAATCGCAACATGCTACCCTTCGACACTAAGCCGGCCTGGCGCCCCAGTGGTATGCGCCTCGGCACTGCCGCCCTTGCCAGCCGCGGCTTAACTGTCGAGCAAGCCGGCGAACTCGGCCAGCTCATTGGCGAATTCGCCTGTGGGCAAACAAAACCGGCGGCAGCTCGATCAAGCGTCAACAACATCGTCAGAACGCTTGCTTGGCACTACGCTCAGATATAACAAGATAATCACGATGAAGACAACCAGTAACCAACCTTTTCCAAAAGACCACATCAAAGTCGTGCTCCTCGAAGGTATCCATCAATCCGCCATTGATGCTTTTGCCAGTGAGAGCTACCAGGTGCAAGCCCTGCCCGGCAGCCTATCGGGCAACGAACTGATCGATGCCGTCCGACACGCCCATATCATTGGGGTGCGTTCAGGCACCAAGCTGACGACTGACGTCCTGCAACATGCCCAGCGACTGCTGGCAGTTGGTTCTTACTGCATCGGCACCAACCAAATTGCCCTCAAGACAGCTGCCGACCACGGAACCGCTGTTTTCAATGCCCCCTACGCCAATTCCCGAAGCGTTGTCGAGCTGGCTGTCGGTGAAATGATTATGCTCCTGCGCCGCACCTTCGAGCGCTCAATGCAAACCCACGCCGGCGAGTGGCACAAGTCGGCAAACGGCAGCCACGAGCTCAGAGGAAAAACCCTGGGCATTATCGGGTATGGCAATATCGGTAAGCAGCTATCAGTCATTGCCGAAGCCTTGGGCATGAAAGTGCTATATCACGACATCCAGACAGTTCTAACCATGGGTAATGCCCAAAGTGTCTCATTGCGCCGCCTACTTTCGGCGGCCGATGTCGTGACGATCCATGTGGATGGGCGAGCAGCCAACGCCAATCTCATAGGATACGAGCAGCTTGCCCTCATGAAGCCAACCGCAGTATTGCTCAACCTGAGCCGGGGACACGTCGTCGACCAGCAAGCCCTTGCTCAGGCTCTCAGGCAGCACCAGCTTGCCGGAGCCGCCGTCGATGTCTACCCAGATGAGCCAGACAAAGGCGGCACCGTAACATCGCCTTTGCAGGGGTTGCCCAACGTCATCCTCACGCCTCATATTGGTGGCAGCACCGAAGAAGCCCAAGCCGCCATTGGCACATTCGTATCAAACAAGATCATCGGCTTCGTCAATACGGGCGACACATCCTTGAGCGTCAATCTACCCAACGTCTCACTCCCTGCCCAGCAGAATTGCCACCGTCTTTTACACATCCATCGCAATGTCCCGGGAGTCATGGCCAAAATCAACCAACTTCTAGCCGATCGGGGAGCTAATACTGTTGGTCAATACCTGGCCACGGCTGGCGACATCGGCTACTCAATCACTGACACCGATCAAGCTCACGGGCCGGAAATCAAAGCCGCCCTCGCCAAACTACCCGAAACCATTAAACTTCGGTTACTATATTAGGTATGATGCAAACAGGCACTCATATCACCTACAATCCAGGACCATCCCAAAACCATCCCAGACTATCAGAATTTGTGCATGACGCCCTCGACGCCGGTATCCCGGCACTATCTCATCGTAGTCAGCAGTTTGCCGACATCGTCGCCGAAACAACCGCCAATCTGCGGCAGCTGCTCGATATTCCGGCCGACTATCATGTCTGGTTCCTGGCCAGCGCCACCGAGGCCATGGAACGAATCATCGAAAACACAGTCAAACGATCATCGCACCATGTCGTCTGTGGAGCCTTCTCTCAGCGCTTTGCCACCATCGCCCAGGAGCTCGGTAAAACTGTTGGCGTCACTCCGGCCAGCGCCGCCGATTGCCACGAGGTCCAAAACCTCAAACTACCCTCTGACGTTGAGCTATTGGCCCTGACTCACAACGAAACCAGCAATGGTACTACACTTGATGCCGACACCCTAGCTAGTATCCGACAGGCCAATCCCGACGTTTTGATCGCCCTTGATCTGGTATCATCAACCCCCATCATTCCCGTAGATCTTGCCCAAGTGGATATGGCCTTTTTCTCAATCCAAAAAGCCTTCGGTTTACCACCGGGTCTAGCCGTATTAATTGCCAGTCCGCGAGCTTTGGGCAAAGCTAGGCAGCTCCAAGCCAGCGGTCAATCCATCGGCAGCTACCATAGCTTCACCGAGCTCGCCAAATTTGCCGCCAAATCATATACGCCCGAAACACCCAACACACTGGCCATCTATTTGCTCGGCCGCGTGGCGTCAGACTATCTCACGCAAGGACTACCTCAGATCCAGGACCAGCTCCACCATCAGGCAGCTCAATTGTATCGAGCCATCGATGACCACCCTCACCTCAAGGCAATCGTCGCAGAACAAACTCATCGGTCAGTCACGGTCATTGTGGCCGAAGTTACCGGCGGCAATCAAACGGTCATCGATTCGCTCTCCCGGCACGGGCACCAACTCGGTCGAGGCTACGCCCAGCACAAAACCAGTCATATCAGAATCGCTAATTTCCCGGCGCATCTGGGGACCACTCAAGACCTCGTGAAGCACCTTGAGCAATGGCGCCATGACTAAGCCAACTCCAGCTGTCGGGCCCGGCGTTGGTGTGGGCGCCTATCTGTTGCGCGACGGCAAGGTTTTGATGGGCTTACGAACCACTGGCCATGCCTCAGGCGTCTGGGCGCCGCCAGGGGGTCATGTTGAGTTCGGTGAGTCGCCAGCCCAAACCGCCAGCCGCGAGGTTGCCGAAGAAACCGGTCTCCAGGTACCAGCAAACGCCTGGCGCCTCAGAGCCGTCACCAATGATTATTTTGCCGACAATCATACCCACTATCTCACGCTGGCTCTGGTGGCCAACTGCAGCGCCGGTGAGCCCCAGGTACTCGAACCGCACAAGCTCAAGGAGTGGCGTTGGTTTGACATACATAAGCTACCCGAGCCCCTCATGACCTCGATAACCAATGCTCTCAAGGCTGGCCTTGATCTGTCGGTCACTACCGGTATTGTAACCAATTGCTAGCACATTGTGCAGAGGCGCCTTACTGTGACAGAAACTTATTGAACACTTTGCAGTCTTTTAAGTGGTGTTTTG
>CAYXSN010000013.1:0-45589 GCA_964467655.1 uncultured Candidatus Saccharimonadales bacterium
CCCAGAGGCTCGCTAATGTCAGCGGATATTTTCGCACTTGGGGGTTTCGGGCAAGTCTGTGCCGATTTGTATAAAATACGATAAAAATTTACATAAGTCAATTAATGACCTGGCCAAAAAACAAAAAACCGAGACCTGTGACAACGCTCCTGGAACTCACATTTGTGTGTGAACTCCAGGAGCGTACGTTGGTCAACCCTCTATTCTCCGGCCGAACCCCGCCAAGTGGCGAGAGCAAGATATACCCGTTGGGGCAGAGATTGGGCAATCTGGCTGGGTGAACCTGTTGGCGACTGCCACTGCCGTTGCTTGCCCGCAGATACCTCGTATGCATCCCACCCCAGTGCCTGATACAGACATCGCCAGGCCGCTAGTCGAGTGACGTCAGCTGGTGTGGCAACTGTGAACTCCAACACGCTGGCCTGGTAGGCAAGGTTACCCCATACATCGGTCAGCCAATGGGTGACCGTCAAAGGCTTATGATCGCCCTGATATTCCAGCCACAAATCATTGGCGCCCATCTGAACACCGACCGGACTGGCCAGGAGCCGAGATCGAACATTATGTCCATCGTTGGCACGTATGGTATGAACCCAAATGGCTGTGGGCTGCCTCAGATCAAGCATACCTACCCAGTGAACTGTTGTTGGCAACGCCGGGTACTGTGGTTGACTCGCAAGACACGCAACAGCCACTAGTGGCTGGTCGGGCCCACTCATGCATGTGGCTGTGACCATGAGCCGATCGCCATCGGGCAGTTGGCGCCAATACACCAGGCCAATGGTCGGATCGGCAGCCTGCGCGGTCACCCGCTTATCAGCGAATAACCCACCGATAAGTCCGTAGAATTGGTCGGCGAATGACCGCCAGTCAAGATCAGGTTGGCCAACCTGGCTCAACCACTCATCAAGCTTTCCCACAAGATCTCTGATCTGCGTGAACACAGCTGCCTCCATAGACAGTTGGGATAGGTCAACTTTGGATGAACCGATAGAATTATAGCACATCTAAAGATTGCAATACATAAAGCAATATGGTATAAAAACATTGTTGAAAACTCAACCCAAAAACCGTGAGAGAAGGCCTCATGACTCAACGAACATCATCCGCCAGGCGTCGTGTTTCGGACACTCGACCCAAGTCGCTCCGGCGGCGGGTCTGGGCAGCCACGCGGCTACTGCGCCTGTATTGGCGCTACGCGCAGTTCCCTTGGATGTCACCGGTGATCATCAAGGGAACTGAGAACCTCCCCCGACGGGGAGCTGTCATCGTGTACGCCAACCACCCCACAGTCAGGGAGCCCAGAGCACTGTTTACGGCCCTCAACCGCAACGCTGTGTTCCTGGCCAAGGACAGCCTGTTCAAACATTGGCTACTGGGGCCGATCCTGCGCTGGTTCGGACACATTCCGGTTGCTCGCGGCACCGACGCCGCTAGGCAGGCCAGTGACTTCGCTCTCAAGGTTCTGCTCGAGGGTGGTGTAGTTGTCATCTTCCCCGAAGGCGGCTGCACTCCTGATGGGCAATCGCTCGGTGATTTCAAGGGCGGTTTGAGCTTCATGGCTCAGCAGGCCCAGGTGCGGGTAGTACCGGCACTCATCACTGGCACTACCACCCGGCCACCAGTTGGTTGGCGCCGCTGGTTCGAGCGCAAGCCGCCAGTAACAGTGGAGTTCCTTCAGTTCCTCGCCCCGCCAGCACGTCCTGATGACGAAACCGCTGCCTCGGACGCCCGGCAGGCCTTCACTGAGTTGGCCCGCCAGACGCTGCTCAAACGCATGTTGGCCAGCCAGCGTTCGTAGTTTTCACATCGTCCCCGGTACCGTGTCCGTCATGGTACCGGGGACGGCAGCATTTCTTGATACACTTTGTATAACCATGGCTCATATAACCGACCTGATCCGCCTCAATCAATCAGACGCTCAGTGGCGCCAGCAGCTCTACGATTTCATCTATGCCGCCAAAGGCCGCCAGCAGGGTATACTTATCGACTACATCTACGAGCCGCCAGATCATGTGGTGCCTCAGCGGCTGTACAACTACTCACTGCATGCAGAGTATGTCGCCAGGCGGCGTGACGATTTCGAATTTGGTTTTGACCTGATCTCGGCGGTTAGGCTCGTCCCGTCCCGGCGGCGCTATGGGGTGTATGTGGTGCAATTATCAGATTCGGCCAACCATCTGTACGTCGGTCAGACCTGGTACGATCCCGAAGAACGCTTGGCCCAGCACAACACGGGTTTAGCTGTCTTTCATGCTGCCAAACCTTTCAAACATGGCCTCAGGGGAGTACTCAGGCCCGATCTTTATGGCCATTTACCGAGCTTTGCCAGCCAAGGTCCAGCCGAAGCGCTGGAGGCCAAGACCGCCCGTGAGCTGAAAGCAGCCGGTTTTCGGGTTGAAGGGGGACACTAACACCACACAGGAGTGATCAAAAGCCACTGCTATCCAACCAAGCGACTGTTGTGAAGCCGTGGTACCATTGCTGTGATGACAGGCCGCACCCATGACACAGCTGCCCTCACGGCGCTCTTGATAGCCGTGATCGTGTTCCCGCCGGCCCAAATGTCGACGGCGACGGCTCTGGCGGCTTTTTTGGCCAACCAAGTGGGCGGCATTGCGCCCGATATCGATCAGCCGACCGCCCCACTTTGGCGCAATCTGCCGGTGGCCGGGTTGTTTGGCCGGACCATGTCAAAGCTCCTGGGTGGCCACAGGTTTTTGACTCACTCACTCGTTGGCCTGTGGCTCCTGGGGATGGTAACCCATTGGCTCCTCAATGTCTTGGCGCCCAGCCTGGGTTCGATTGATATCAATTTAGTCTGGCAGGCGTTTATGATTGGTGCCTTCTCGCACCTTGTTATGGATACTATCACCAAAGAAGGCGTGCCCTGGCTGCTGCCGGTACCCGTCAAATTTGGCTTCCCGCCGTTGCGGTCACTGCGCCTGACGACCGGCGGCTGGATCGAGAATTTGGTGGTTTTTCCGGGGCTGCTCACCATTAACGTGGCGCTTTGCTCCCAGTACTACCCCCAGGTCGCCGGCTTCTTGCAAACCCACGTCAGGCCGTAGTCGAGTTTCTCATGTAAGTCCAGGCGTCAGCCACCATGTCGGTGAGTGTGTACTGAGGCTGCCAATCAAGTAACTGGCGTGCCTTTGCGTTACTAGCCACCAGTACCGCCGGATCGCCGGAGCGCCGGGGTTTGATCGCCACAGCAAGTGGCTTGCCCGTTACCTGCTCGACGGCCGCTATCACTTCTCGGTTAGACGACCCCTGTCCGGTGCTCAGGTTGACGATTTCGTGCCGACCCGGTAGCAGGTGGTCGAGTGCCAAAATATGAGCATCCGCCAGATCGGCCACATGTAAGTAATCGCGCACATTGGTGCCGTCGGCAGTGGGGTAGTCATCGCCAAATAAGATAAAAGGCTTATTCTCTGAAGCCGCCTTGAGGGCCAAGGGAATAATGTGAGTTTCGGGTAGGTGCCGCTCGCCGTACCGGCCGTAGGCGCCCGCAACGTTAAAATACCTCAAGCTGAATGCGGCCAAGTCATAAGCTGCCGCATAGCTGGTCAGTACCTGATCAACAGCTAGTTTCGTCCATCCATAAACACTTTCGGGGTGAGGTTCGTCGGTTTCTGCAATCGGCGTGCGCTCCGGCGTGCCGTAGCAAGCGGCCGTCGATGAAAAAATGAGCCGCTGTATACCCAAACGCCGCAAGCCCTCAAACAGAGCAATCGATCCCGCCAGGTTCGCCTGCCAATACTTGGCTGGCTCAACCATTGATTCGGCGACCTGAATGAGTCCGGCTAAATGCATGACAGCCTCAACGCCGTCGTCTTGAGTGACATATTGTTCAATGCGGGCGACATCGCCTGGGCGGAAATCCACCTCGTGGGGCAGTATGGGCTGAAGACCACCTACCAGGTTATCGACTGCAATCACACGATGGCCGGCCGCTACCAGCTTGGCACACACAACACTACCGATATAACCGGCACCGCCGGTAACAAGAATCTTCATACCACCATACTACCACCATCTGGTATGATGCATGGTATGCGCTACCAGGCAGTTACATCGGTTGCGGCCGCCGGCCACTTGATCGCTCAAGCCGTAGCAGCGGCGTTGTCGCGGGAGCCGGTCGTATGGCTGTTATCTGGCGGCTCGGCGATTGGTCCGCAGGTGGCTGCCGCCAAAGAACTCGAAAGCCTCAATCTGCCCCTGGAACACCTCACTATTACGCTCATCGATGAACGGTATGGTCAACCCGGCCACGCCGACTCAAACTGGCGCCAGCTCGAGAGCCAAGGCTTCAAAGTACCCGGAGCTCGATTGTTGCCGGTACTAAGTACCGATCAGCCGCCGGGTGCGGTCGCCCAAAGATGGTGGTACCAACTAGAATCGTTGCTCCAGACCAGCCAGAGCTTGGGCATCTTGGGTATCGGTCCCGATTACCACATCGCCGGCATCAAACCAGACAGCCCGGCCACTCATACCGACGAGCCAGTCTGCGCTTATAACTGGCCGGATTACCGCCGCATTACCCTCACGGCCCAGGGCCTGTCCCGCCTTGACAGACTCTTGGTATATGCGTGTGGTGCCGCCAAATGGCCCGTGCTTGAGCATCTTGATAGCTCCCAGGCGTCAGTCGCCGCCGAGCCCAGCCAGTGGCTCAAGAACTTTGCCAACGTCACAATCCTAACCGATAAACCGGAGCGCCTGACATGATGCCGCCACCCGCCACCATCGTGATTTTTGGCATCACCGGTGATTTGTCGCGCCGGTACTTACTGCCGTCACTTTACCATCTGCTCTTGGCCGGGTTACTACCTGAACCCTTGACGATAGCGGGCATCACGCGGCGGCCGCCAGACAAAGCTCAATTGAAAAAAGAACTGGCTGCCCGTTTGCAGACCGACGGCCAGACCCCCGATCCCTATACGCTCGACAGGCTCATGGATATGGTCGAGATTATGTCGCTTGACCTGACAGATCCCCAGGCGTACCTTGACCTAGCCGCCAAGCTTGATGCGCTAGAACAGGCGGCCGCCGCGTGCCTGAGCCGGCTGTTCTACCTCTCGATCCCGCCTTCCGCCTACGGTCCGGTGGTCGACCTGCTGGGCGAAGCCGGCCTGCATCGGGGCTGTAGTCACGGCCAAATGAGCCGCCTGATGGTCGAAAAACCATTCGGTTACGATCTAGCCAGTGCCACAGAATTGATCGCCAGGCTGACCCGCCATTTCCACGAAGACCAGATCTACAGAATTGATCATTATTTGGCCAAGGAAACTGCTCAGAACCTTCTGGTGTTTAGGTCGGCCAACCCGGTATTTGGCGCCGTCTGGAACCGACATCACACCAAAGCCATCACGATTACCTCAAGTGAAACCATCGGCATTGAAGGCCGGGCAGCCTTCTATGATCCGGTTGGTGCCCTTAGGGATGTCGTCCAAAACCATTTATTGCAACTGCTGGCCTTGGTGATGATGGAGCCGCCGGTCGGCCGGACACCAGCCGCCCTGCATGCCGCCAAGCTGCGGCTGCTCGAAGACATCGTGCCGGTAGCTCCAGACGAAGTGTCGACGCTGGCCACCCGTGGCCAGTACGTGGGCTACCGCGACGATGCCGGCAATCAAGATTCCATTACTGAAACCTTTGCCCGGTTACGGCTCAATGTCGCCAATGACCGTTGGCGGGGTGTGCCGGTCACCATTCAAAACGGCAAGGCGCTCGACCGCAAAACCACCGAAATTGAATTCACGTTTGCCGATGAAGGCTTGCCCGAAGCAGGTGCAAACCGGCTGGTGTTCCGCCTGCAGCCCGATGAAGGCATCTCGATCGACCTGTTGGCGAAACGGCCGGGCTTTGCCGACCAAACCGAAAAAGTGTCGATGGATTTTGCCTATGCTTCCAGCTTTGCGGCCCATGTGCAGCCAACTGCCTACGAGAGGGTTTTGCTCGACGGCCTGCGCGGCGACCAATCGCTGTTTGCCTCCAGTGCCGAAATCCTGGCCTCTTGGAAGATTATCGATAGCGTGGTTGCTGAATGGAGTAAATCAGCAAGCGGCTTGCAATTGTATGATCCAGGGTCGGCGCCATTATCAATCGGCCGCCAGCCCCGGTCCGCCAAATAATATAAAAACCGCCCCTTTGGCGACCCGCAGAAATTGCAGGAGCCAAAGGGGCAGTCGGGGTGGTAGGTAGTCAGACAGTCAGGTCGCCAGTACCCGCTTGATGCGCCACCGCAACCACCACGGAGCAGCTGCGGCATCTGGCATCGGAATGACTTGGGCACCCTTAGGAAAGGGATCGGTGTTGTTAGCCACATCGGTTTCAGGCTCGTCAATCACCTGGATGCCGATCTGAGCATCTCGGACTCCCATGGCTAACATGAACCAGTGCAGTCGCCTGGCGGCTCGTCGCTGACACCAGTCATGATGCTTATGCTCGTCTTGGAGGCCGCGCGTCCGCATGAGCAGTCTCTCACGGCGGGAGTTGCGGAACAGTGCCAGGCCGGCACAGTCGGGATGGTTCTCCAGGTAGAAGTACCTGGCACCCCCCAGACGCAGGAACGGCAGGAGCTGCATGGCCGGAATCAGCCAGAACATCCGGGCATACTGCAGGGCGCTCCCAGCTGTCCGAACCGAATAGGTCTTCCAGCCGCGATCCCTCAAGCCCTGTTCATAATCGGCAAACGGCTTTGTTCGCCGGCCGTCAGAACAAAACACCAAGACAACAGCATTCTTGGTACCGTCATTACGGGGCATCACGAAATTCCTTTCGTCTCAGGCAGATTCGGTGACATGATGGAGCCCGGCTGGTGCGGCAAACGGCACCAGATCGAAAACTCCATCGGTGATCTTGAGCTGTCGGCTCAAAACTCTCACGCCAGGCACGGTGAAACGGGGTACCACCTGGTGGTCGGAAGTCGTTGTTGGGGCAAACACCAGTATTACGGTTTCGGGCCGGTAGTGCCTCACTAACCTGGCACCATAGTCCAGATCGCTAGCCCGGGGCAAGCCGGCTGCCCGCACTGCCACCGTCTGAACGATCGAGGGACTTGTGGCATCGGTGCCCAAGGCGCCAAACACGCCGTCAATCAGTTGTTGCCGGGGCGATCCCAGCAAATCCTGTAAAGGTGACGTTAAGCTGCTGATGCTTTCAAGAACCCCAGGTTCATGCAGGAGAAGCAGTCTCATGGCCTAGCACCCACAGCTCATCGATGAGAGTAGCCACCAGCTGCGGCGGTCCGATCTGGGCAGATGACTGCCGCTCCACGGTTACGGCCAGAAAATGATAACCAGACAACTCCATGGCTTCTGGCATCCGACACTGTGTGGCCAGTTCTAGGCACAAGCCGTGGAAGGCTTCTGACTGATCTACGACCAGGACCACAGTTTCTGGAACCGCCTCCGCCAAAGCCCCTGCCAATTCGTGGCAGTCAAACGGGTTATGAACCCGCTTGACGGTCAGGGGGCTAGCGGGTTCAAGTTCATCTTGCTGGCGTACTGCCTGAAGTACTCGGCGCTCATAGACGCTGTGCAGCTGGTCGAGAGGTCCATGGGGGTTTCCGCCAGCATTCCAGCGGAGTAGCACCAAAGTTGGCTGTGTCATTGCTCTGCTCCATCGCAATCGGTGGCGGGTACATGTCAGAACACTCTGACAACCGTCCTACTGTACTCCCGGCTGTGGAAAATGTCCATATCACCGCTCACAACCTCACTGTGGGGATACCGAACATCGCCTTATTCGCTGCCATTGCTTTAACCCACTTTTGTCAAAAATCAGATATCAAAATACCCCACATTGTAGCTTGCCAAAATAATAGTGCTAATGCTCTTGACCTATAAGTGGGTAGCGTGGTACAAACTAAGTAGATAGCGAGGTGGAGCCCGATTGAAAAAATGCAAAAGTTGAGTTTGCTCCTTTTGCTTCGAGTACTGCAGGTGCTAGAAAACCGATCGGAACTTCGTGGCTATCTAGGCGGGTCTGAAACGGCCCGCCTTTAATGATTTAGAAAGGTTAGCCATGGCGCTCATCAACCCGAACCAATACATCAGACAATTCAGGGATTTTGAGGACAAGTTATCAGATTGGATAACGTCATTTGCCGGCAACATCAAGTTTGTCTATTTTCACGTACTGTGGTTTGGCTTCTGGATTGCCGCCGGACTAGGTGTGTTTGGCGAAGCTTACGCCTTTGATAAATTTCCCTTTGGTCTTCTGACTATGGCGGTATCGCTCGAAGCCATCTTCTTGTCGACCTTCGTCATGATTAGCCAAAACCGGGCGGCTCAAAAAGCCGAAATCAGGTCTCAGCTCGATTACGAAACCGACGTGCAAGCCGAGCACGAAATAGCCATTATCATGAAGACGCTCAGCCGCCTGGCCGACAAACACTCAGTGGACATCAAAGACCTCAAAGCCGAAATGGACGAGGTCAAGCATCTGGCCGAAACCGAGGCCACCCGCCGGACGCAAGCCCGGCATGCCCGCCATCAAAAGCTCCGCAATGAGGGCAAAGCCTAGGCCAGCTGCCCAATCTGACTAGTCCAGATGGCGTTCAGATTGTATGATGTAAGCGCAGGGGTTCGGTCACCGAGCGTCTGTGCACTACTGCCACAACCCAACCCTACCGATGGAGGAAGCATGTCAGTGCTCCGGCAATGGATCCAGAGCCGCCGGCAACGGCGATCGGTCATCATCGCAGCTGTTTTGGTGGCGCTAGCCACCATGCTCACGTTCGCCCAGCCCGTCCAGGCGGCTTCGCGAGCTGCTGCACCTGTGTCGGTCGCCCCGACTGCGCCCGGAGGCTACGTCGTGGGCGTATACGTCTGCGATACTGCACCGCAGACGAGTTTCTTTGGTGTCAGGCTCAAAGCCACCATCTTCCAGCCCAGCCGCGGCCCGCGCACGGTTAGGATAGAGGTGACCAACGCCCACACGTGGGGATCAGCTCGCTATCCGTCAAAGCCAGTCCTGGTCGACCGGGTCAGGCTGGTGCCACAACGGCCGTACCGAGGCGACGTTTGGGTGTATTTCAGGCCGCCAACCAGTACCGACTCCCGAGTGGCAAACGCGGTCAGTACCGACAACCCGTCCGGCAAGCAGCTGCCTCTGCTTGGTGTCAAGCAGCTCATCGCCGGTACGGCCGGACATAGTGCTGGTTGCACTGCCCGCAAGGTCGGGTAGCAATTACCCGCACCCAGGCTAGCCTGGGTGCGGGTTTCCAAATTATGATAATGCTCATGGTAAACTACGTAACAATGGCCTCATCTCAAACAAAACGTCAATCAAAATATCCTCAAGTACCACTCATCATCGCGCCGGTGCGGCTCCGCGAGCTGCCGCAGTTCGCTCGCTTGTTCGAGCAAGCCACTCAGCAGCATTTTGGCTATTTTCCGCCGCATGTCCAGCGCCAGGTTATTTCGAGCCACTCACTCTTTCAATTACTCAAAGCCCGTTTCGACCAAAAGCGCGTCGTGCTGATAGCCCGCGAGGGACGCCAGGTAGTTGGCTACTGCATTGGCGCTTTGCCTAAAACTGGTCCGGCGCAGTTATTTTGGTTGTACGTGGAGCCCCAGCACAGGGGTACCAATACCGGCTTGAGGCTGCTTTCGAGGTCAATCAAACAACTCGCAGCCGGTGGCGCCGGCACTATATTTTTGGCCACCTTTGATCACCGCCGCTACTATGAACGCCAAGGCTTCAAATTTGTCAGGCGAGAACGCCAACATGGCATTGATGTTGATATAATGAGCTTCAAGGTCAATAGTCATCCATGAGCACTCCTACTTGGCAACCTCAACGTCGGCGCCGCCACACCGCCCGCATCATCGTGTACAGCTTGGTCATCATCGCCTGCATTGGTACCGCCTACGTCTTAGGTCGGTTTGATAAGCTCAACGAAGCGTTCTCTCCTGGCAGCGCCCAGACCGGCACCATCAAGGCTGGCGACCTGATTGCCATTGATGAAGTCAAGGTCCTGCAAGCTCCCGAAGCGGCCAACCTGATTCGGGAAAATTACGGTGCCCTGACGCCACAGGTGTCAACGGCCGTCACCAAAGCCACGTTTCATTACCGCTCGCGTACCCCATCAGGTGCCTGGGTAACGGTGTACGGGCGGGCCTACTTGCCGGCCAGCCCCGCCACCAATTTGCCGGTGTACGCGTTTGCTCCGGGAACCACCGGCATCGGTGACAAATGTGCTGCCAGCCTGGAACAGCCTCATATAGCAAACTGGGCCAATTACGATTCGCATCTCACGGCATATGCGGTACAGGGCATGGCGGTCGTGACGACCGACTACGAAGGCATGAGGGATCCTACAAGGCCGCACCATTATATGGTTGGCGAGCTTGAAGGTCGTGCTTTGCTTGACGCCGTCAGGGCACTTGAGAGCCTGCCCGTCGCCAAAGACCGGCTCAATCTGACAAACCTCTATACCGGCGGCTATTCGCAGGGTGGCCATGCTGCCTTATGGGCAGACAAAATTGCTTCAGAATACGCTCCTGATCTCAAAATCAAAGGCGTCATCGGTTATGGGCCGGTCATGAGCGTCAAAACCACCCTGGCCGATGTCACGCACGGGGCCAACATTAATTGGTTCGGGCCATACGTTGTGTACTCGTACCGAGACTATTATCGGACGGCGTATCCGCTCGGTGAAATGCTGACCTCAAAGGTGGTGTCGGGTCTTGATGCTGATGTTCCGAATCATTGTATCGATACCGACATTCCATTTTGGGGACGTACGCCGGCGGGAGTATACACGCCTGAATTTATTAAAACCCTGGCAGACAACAATTGGGTGGGTACCCAATATGAAGAATTTGGTAAACAAATGGATCTCAATGCCGTCGGCAGTCTGCCGACCGCCAGCGCCAAACTCATCAATACTGGCGCCCTCGACAACGTCGTGCTGGCCACCCAACAGACAGCCGGCACCAGTCAGCTATGTGCCACCAGCTCAGGCCCGGTGCGCCAAGTTGTGTATCCCAAAGCCAACCACTACGACACGATGCTCCAATCATATCAAGACACGCTGGCGTTTATGAGGACGCTCAACGCGGGCGAAAAGCCCAACCCGACGTGCTTGCCATGACCTCAGGCAATACGGTGACGCTGTTACAAAACGGCGATGACATCTTTCCGGCCATGCTTGAGGCCATAGCTTCAGCCCGTCAGCGCATCGACTTCTGCACATACGTCTATTGGAAGAGCGCCATCGCCAGCCGCTTTGCCCAGGCCTTAGCCGAAAGGGCTAGAGCCGGGGTGACAGTTCACCTCATTATTGATGCCATCGGTGGAGCTACCATGGATACGCGTACCCTCACCAGACTCGAACGGGCTGGTGTACAGGTGGCCTGGTTCAGGCCTCTGACGTTCAAGCACCTCCTCAAGGCCAACCACCGTACCCACAGGAAGATCTTGGTGGTCGACGGCGTCGTTGGGTTTACCGGCGGAGTCGGTATCGCCGAGGAATGGACCGGTCGGGCTCATAGCCCGCACCATTGGAGGGAAACTCATTGCCGCCTCACGGGACCGGTATGCATGGAGCTTCTGGCAGCGTTTGCCGACAACTGGCGCACCGCCACTGGCCAGCGCCTGGCGGTCCCTCAAGCTTTCGGGCTAAGCCCCATCCCGGCCGATGGCCGGCACCAGTCAGTAAGTATTACGGCTACTGCCAGTCGAGGTGGTGAGCAGCCGGCCGTCCTCGAACATGCGTTTCTGGCAGCTTTTGACAAATCCCGCCACAACATCAACCTGACAACTGCCTACTTCGTACCCAACCACAAAATCACCAACGCCCTCATTGCCGCCGCCCAGCGAGGTGTCAAGGTCAGAATTATTACAAATGGTCCCCGGACCAACCATAGGTTTACCAGGCAATGTAGCCGGTCGTTGTACGCACCGCTCCTCGAGGCTGGTGTGAGCATCTACGAGTACAGCCCGACAGTTCTGCACAGCAAGACCCTCACCATCGACGGCCACTGGTGCCATATCGGCTCCGCCAATATGGATGACCGCTCACTCCTGTTAAATGACGAGTTTGATATCTCGTTTGAACACCGGGCCCTGTCAAAGGAGCTTGACGAAGCCTTTGCGCAAGACCTGGCTCACAGCCGCGAAATTGACGCCGGCACCTGGCACGAGAGGCCGTGGCTGGACAAAACGTTCGAAAAAACTGCCTGGTTGCTGCGGACACAAGTTTAGTAGTAGTATCAAATGCGAAGGAGGCTCTATGCCAACCAAAGTTACAAAGGCCGTAATTGCGGCAGCCGGTTTGGGCACCAGATTCTTGCCCATGACCAAGGCGATGCCCAAAGAAATGTTAGCCATCATTGACAAACCGATTATCCAGTACGTTGTCGAAGAGGCAGTGGCCGCCGGTATTACCGACATCATCATCGTTGGTAGCGCCAACAAGCGGGCAATTGAAGACCATTTTGATCACCAGTATGAGCTGGAAAGTAAGCTCCGCAAGGACGGCAAAGATGAATTAGCCGATCGCATGGTGCAAGTCGCCGAGCTCGCCAATTTCGTCTATTTGCGACAAAAAGGCCCATACGGCACCGCCACACCCCTCCTCAATGCTATGCACCTGCTCAATGATGAGCCATTCTTGTTCTTGTACGCCGACGATTTCTTCCGATCAGCTGTCCCGCGGGCCGTCAGCCTGGTGGAAACTTACAACACCACCGGCAAGTCAGTCATCGCACTCACGCCCATGGAGCAGTCGCGGGCCAAGGCCTATGGCATTGCCGACGTCCGAGACGAAGTTGGGCAAGATACCTATGCTCTCGCTGGTCTTATCGAGAAGCCGTCGCCCGAGGACGCCCCCAACGTTGATGGTACGATTTTTGCGTCAACGGCCGGCCAAGTGCTCACACCTGAGATCTATCCGTATTTGCAAGATCTCAAGCCCAACGAGAAGAACGGTGAAATGGTACTGGCGGACGCCATCAACCAGTTGGCGACCAAAGATACGGTGTTTGGGCGGGTCATCGACGGCCAATGGCACGACTGTGGTAACAAGGAAAAGTATCTGGAAGCCATCGTAGACGTGGCCCTCCACGAGCCAACCATCGCTCCTAAGTTTGAAGCCTTCCTCAAGGCAAGATTGAAGGACAAATCATGAAACCGGTTGTTGTATTCTTTGATGCGTTTCCCGATGACAAAAACTTTTTTGAGTCACATCTGAAAGAACAATTTGAACTGGTCTCTGTCGAAAAAGGCTTGAGTGTCGAAACGGTCGATCAGGCAGCCAAGGCCCAGGTAATTGCCATGCATGTCACCAGTCCCGTTACGGCCGACTTGATGGCTAAAATGCCCGAGCTCAAACACATAGCCTGCCGCTCGACCGGGTTTGACCACGTTGATCTGAAATACGCGGCCGACCACGACATAACAGTTTCTAGCGTGCCTAGTTACGGCGACCAGACGGTAGCCGAATACGCCATCATGCTGCTGCTGAGCCTATCTCGCCGCCTGATCCCCAGCGTTGAGGCCACCCGCGCCGGCCACGATGTGACACCGCCCGACCTGACGGGCCACGATCTGGGCGGTAAAACCCTGGGGGTGATTGGTACCGGCAAAATCGGCCGCAAAGTTATCGGTATGGCCCGCGGCATCGGCATGACGGTTGTGGCCTACGACCCCATGCCCAATAACGAAGCTGCGCAAGCGCTTGGTTACACCTACGTGTCGCTCGATGAACTATTGGCCCAGTCTGATGCCATCACCTTGCATGCGCCAGCTTTGCCAGAAACCGAGCACATCCTCAACAAAGATGCGCTCGTCAAGGTAAAATCGGGTGTAATGATAGTAAATACTGCCCGGGGCACGCTCATTGACACCCCGGCCCTCATCGACGCCTTGCATTCTGGCAAGGTCGCCAGCGCCGGTCTCGATGTACTCGAAGGCGAAGAGTTCCTGCAAGTAACGCCCGAATACGCTCTCTTGGAGGCCAATGCCATCACCGATGCCAAGTACCGCCAAGTGCTTGCCCTGGACGTGCTTGCCAAGATGCCCAATGTCATTATGACCAACCATAATGCCTACAATAGTGTTGAGGCCCTCGACCGTATCCGCCAGACGACGGCCGACAACATTGTAGCTTGGCAATCTGGCCACGCCCAAAACCTGGTAAAATTGCCAGACAAAACCAGTTAATTAATTTCTCGGAGATCTCCTCATATGACCGCACTCACGCCCTGGGCCAACCAGGAAGACCAGACAGTACATACCATTGTTGAAATTAGCCAGGGCTCGCAACTCAAGATCGAGTGGGATGTCAAGCGCGAATTATTTATGCTCGACAGGGTTGAACCAGGCATCTTCGCCAAACCCGTCAACTATGGTTATATCCCCGGCACCTTAGATGAAGACGGTGACCCGCTTGATACCCTGATTGTGTCGCCCGAGCCTATACCGATGGGGGTATTGGTGGAAGGCAGGATCATTGGTGTACTCAACTTCGAAGACGATGGCGAAATGGATCACAAAGTAGTGGTCGTTCCGGCCGATGACCGTTCCACGGGCGATGCCGTGAAGAGCCTCGATGACCTCGGTGAGGCCTGGAAAAAGCAAGTAGCTCATCACTTTGCCCACTACAAAGATCTCAAGAAACCCGGCACCACAGATGTACAAGGCTGGGGTGACACCGCCGCCGCCGCCGCCATTATCGCCGAATGCATCGACCGCGCCCACAAAACCGTCAACTAAGCTTGACAAACCAGGGGTAGCAGTTCATTATCGCAGCAAGCCGGATGCAATATGCCGGTAGCATGTGTTCACAACACACAGGAAGGCTGATATGGAACGAAAGCTTAGTGATGCTCAAAAGGCAACCGCCGAGTGGAAGAAGCAGCTCCGCCACGGATCGCGCGGAGACATCGACGCCGCCAGCCGAACTGCCCGCGAGGCTGTCGCTCAGGAAAAAGGCATAAAGCCATCCAGGGAGTAAACAGGTAACACTTCTCAAATATCGCGGAAGGGAGTTTCATAATGGCAAAAGATGACAAAAGGGGCAGAGTCCGTAAAGCCATTCAGGGTGATCGCAGCGACAAAGAATTCAAGGATGACGTACGAACGGCTGCGGAAATGGTTGTTGACGCTGCACTGGATAAAGCTCTGGGGCGGCTCAACCCGCGTCGTTACTTCTGATACTCATGGCTAGATGGTTGAGGAAGCTTCCAAATGCGCTCTCGGTGTCACGGTTTGGCGTTGTTGTAACGGCGCCCGGTACCATTCTGTTTAACCAGTCGGGTCATACTGTTGCCTCTCGTTGGCTGTTCATAGTCACATTAGCATTAATGACGACAGATCTGCTTGATGGTAAGTTGGCCCGTAAGTTGAATACGGCGTCATACCAGGGGGAACTATTAGACGCGCGCGCCGACAGATGGTGCCGCTACACTTTCCTCATGACAGGCGCAATAGTAGCCTGGATACTTCAGTGGAGTATTCTGGGGTTGGTATTACTCGCGCGCTGGGCAATTACGAGTAGTCGCTCAGCAGTAATCTGGCGCATCATGAAACGAGAACAGCACCACCATGCCAACAGTGACCAGAGTAACGCTCGTTTGGAAATGCCGCCAGAGCTGATCATTAAGCTGGCAATGGCAATTGATTATGTCGCAGCGGGCCTGGTACTAACGGCCGCACTATGGCCACTCACGGAGTCCATCGCCGTATCTTCTGCGGTACTACTAGCGTTTGGTGTGAGTCTAGTGCAGGCCAAACTCCTGCTCGAAGAAATTCAGTATCACATCCATACAATCAGAGGAGCATGACAATGTCTGATGACTCGCGGTATCGTACCAGGAAATATAGGGAGAACACACATGACCCTCATGGTTCCCTCGGGAGAAAATTTGGGGGTGGCCCAGATGCAGCCGACGTGCTGAACGCCGGCAGGGAAGTCTTGGCGGATCCGTGGAAGGCCAACGACAAATCATGGCTCGATGCGCACCCATGGTACCAAGGCTGACAATATAACAGCCACCTGCAAGACAATGGCTCCTGGGGAGAACCTCCCCAGGAGCCATCTTTGGTTGTTGCAACCGCCGTCAGCGAAGGCGGCGCCTAGCTCCGCTCCGAGATGGCTGCCTGCAGATGCAGGGCAGCATGTTGCAGCCAGGGCAAATAGTGAGTCGCCGTGTCACTGCTCGTCACCGGGCCGGGGCCGACGCCGGCCGTCATTGCCGCTCTCACCTTGCTGTCCTCCCGTGCGCCGGCCTCGCTCCCGATTCTGCTCACGCCTATTACGGCCTGATGCGCCTCGGTTGCCGCCAGTTCTGCGTGCCATGTGATGCTGCTCCAATCTCTGCCGTGGTACCGGTCAGTTTGACCGTAGCAAGAGTGTACAAGCATCTAAAATAATATGCAATTACAGTTTACTTACAGCAATAAAAAAGGTAGAATGTAAAAATCCCATCTTAGTACAATCCACCGATTCCTCTGATTGGGGGTACCTATGACAATCGCCAAATGGGGCCTCGTGCTTGGAGGCACTGCCCTAGCTTACTATCTGATGGCGTTCATCCCGTTTTTCCGGATGGATTATCATCGCCGCACCGCAGGGCGGCTACGACGCTTGTGGCGGCATTGGAATGGTCGCCCTCAAGGCCCTCGGCGGTCAAGTTCTTCTCGGTCTCCCGCCGGATTGCCGAGCAGCACAGGCGCACCCAATGTGCCGTTGCTGCCCTGGTTTCTTCAACGACATACATATATGGTGTCGCCACAAGAAGGTCGCCGGACAGCATTGCCGCCACCACTATTACGAGACGAAAAAGTACCTCAGTTCCGAGACGGCAGTCGCATCCAAGAGTATCATGGCTTCGCCGTGGCACAGTCCTGGCTACTCTTAATACCCTGGTTATGTGCATGCGGCCTAGGATTAATGATAGCAAGCTTTATCCTGGCTCAGAGTGGTGCGTGGCAGTTACTTGCATTGTGGATGTTCGTGAGCTTGCCGACTCTTTGGATAGCATACGTGTGGCGTCTCAATTATGTCACGCTCGTAACTCGTAAGGGTTTGCAACCGCTCAAACATTTGTACAAACCAACCGGCCGATTCGTCCAGGGTGCCGACATCAACTTCACACAAGCCCTCTATCCCGCTGGCATTCGGTGGCAACAGATTACCGAACAGAGCGGCTACATCAGAGGCAGTGTTGGTTTTCTACCTCGTCTTGTTGTGGCGCAATGTTTCAAGTACTTCGAGCTCGGCCATGTAATTGTGGCAGTCGAAGGCGGACCAAACGTCGAAATGCGCTGGGTGCGGTACCCTCGCGAAATCGCAAATCTCATCGCAGAGCTCCAGGTACTGTTGGAATCGACTCAAACCGCCGAGGATGAGCGCGATGCTCGTCTACGCGAGACCATCGAAGAAGGCAATAGAGAGCTTTGGTATTTACTCAGAGAAATTCTTACCGAATTGCGCCGCCGCTAAGCTCGCCAGAGGAGTTGATAAGCAGTGACTATACTGCGCAAAGCAGGCATCATTTTGCTATTACTATTCCTCTTCCGTGCGGTCACGTCCATGCCTGAGGAGTCGGCTAATATCGTCAAGGGCCTGTTCCACCTTCTGATCTCGTTCGTGGCCGGCATCTTTACGATGTTTGACGCCATCATTGGCGCCATAGGCTAGTCTACCCAAGGAGGTAAAAGCGCTCTCAACTATTGCCGGATACAAGCAGCTCAAATCCAACCCAAAAGGAGAGCATCATGAGCTGGAGACGCGGGAAAGACAAGAAGGAGCTGGCCGCCGCTGATGCGAATTGGAGAGATAAGGCAGTACGACACATCAAGAACACCGATCCGGCCACTCAGGATCAAACCCTGCACGAGGTTGAGCAAGCCAAAGCCAGATTGCGCGATGCTCAAGCAAAAATGCGCAAGCGCCGTAGAGGGTAATCACCTCACCAAGAAGGGAAGTGTCAGTATGATTGGACGCAAGGAAAAAGGCAAAGGTCCGCTCGACGAAGCACAGGGTCGATTGGATCGGCTGAAGAAGAAACCGCGTTCGGAACGCGAAAAGCTCGACGACGACGCCCTTCGGAAGGAAATCGAGAACCGCCGTAAAGATTCCAAAGGGGGTGGCGGTAACTAGAATGCGCACTCGCAAATACCAACCCGGTAGCGACGACGATCCTGAGAAAAAGTATAACGAGCGTGGACGTCAAGGCAGTCGCGACGCTCAGGAAGCTTATCAACGTGGTGACGATGCCGCCACCTCAAGCTCAGCGTACTAATGAGCACGCAATGGCAGAGGAGCAAACCATGTTTGGCACACGAAATCCAGACAAGAAAGGCCCGCGCAAAACCACCCCGCCCCGCAATCCCCGACCCAAGCGTAATGACCGCTAGCTCCATGACGCGGTACTGCGCAAAACATCAGCAGCGAACATCCAGGATCGTGGGATGTCCCGCTTGCAACGCCGAGCGCGAACATCCGCCAGGAACGACCACCGTGTACTGACATGCTAGTGCACAGGTACTCGTGAAGGTGAGGGAGGTGAATGAACGAAATGAAGCCTTTTAAACGCGGCGATAAAGGTTGGCGCTCCGACCGCACGAGGGCTGATGAAAAGGCAGACGACGCTTTGATGGCAGATGAAGCCGCAGAGGGTCGCCCGTGGTCAGATGATGCCTACGACGCCCGGCGTCGGCGGCTCCAGGATTTTGACCGACACATGCGCGAGTAAGGTTCGTAAATCAGAACCTACTCTGACCTGATCGCACTACCAGGGCTCCTGGGGCATAATGCCCCAGGAGCCCTTTTCAAATCAGCAATAATAAAATGCGCTTCCGGGGATCATCCCCGGAAGCGCATGGTGGTGCCGTGGTGTTACTTCTGTTTGTGATTGTTACCACCGCGGCCGCGCATTTTTTCGCCAGTTGACTCAACAACTGCCTTGATGGTGTTTTTGGACTTATCGTAATCCTTAGCGATCTTGCTCAGGGGCTCTCCGTCAGCGTAACGTTCTGCAACTGTTTTGGCTTCGCGCCAATGCTTGCCACGTCGAATCATGTCAGCGCTCCTTCTCTGGGCCGCGATCGCGGTCATCCTCGGGATCTTGTGAGTCTTGCGGCTCGTTTGCAGCCTGAGGGGCCGGATCGGGCGTTGCGGTGATTGCGATCCATTCAGCCCATGTCAACCGCGTACGATCACTCATGTGGTGCTCCATTCTGTTGAGTAGGTGCATCGGCAGTGCTGCGTGGCCGGCAGTATATCAGAAATAGTAACCATTGCCCAGACCAGCTAAAGCTTATACACTAAAATGTAAGCATAACCTTCTTACAGGAGCATTCATATTCATGTCATACAAAGTCGCTATCAACGGGTTTGGCCGCATCGGCCGCAGCGCCTTCAAAATCGCCCAGTCGCATGAGGAGCTGGAAGTAGTCGCCATCAATGACCTCACCAGTACCGAAACGCTGGCCTACTTACTCAAGCACGACTCCAACTACGGCACGTACCATGAGGCTGTGTCGTTTGACGAAAGCCACCTTATCGTAGGCGGTAAGTCCATCAAGGTAACAGCCGAAAAAGACCCCGCCGCCTTGCCCTGGGGCGACCTCGGCGTTGATATTGTCATCGAATCGACGGGCCGCTTCACCAAGGCTGAAGACGCCGGATTGCACCTCAAGGCTGGGGCCAAGAGGGTCGTCATATCAGGTCCGGCCAAGGGCGAAGGCGCCGGTACCTTTGTGATTGGCGTCAATGAGGACCAGCTGGCAGCCACGGACACGATCATCTCCAACGCTTCCTGCACCACCAATTGCATCACGCCGGTAGCTGTAGTCATCCAGGAGAGCTTTGGCATCGAAAAAGCCATGATGACCACAGTCCACTCCTATACCGCCAGCCAGGCCCTGCAAGATGCCCCTGCCAAAGACCTGCGCGAAGGCCGTAATGCCGCCGAAAACATCGTACCCACAACTACAGGGGCCGCTACGGCCGCCGCCAAAGCCTTCCCAGCGCTGGCCGACAAATTTGATGGCCTGAGCATCAGGGTACCTACCCCTGTAGTGTCACTTTCAGACTTCACGTTTGTGACCACCAAAGATGTCACCATCGAGGCCGTCAACGAAGCCCTCAAGACTGCGGCCGCCTCAGATAAATTCGCCGGCATCTTGGACGTCACCAGCGAGCCACTCGTTTCCAGTGACTTCATTGGCAACCCCCACAGCTCAATTGTCGACCTTTCACTCACGAACGTGGTCGGCGGCAACCTACTCAAGGTAGTGGCCTGGTACGACAACGAGTGGGGCTACTCCAACCGCTTGGTTGAAATGGTGATAAACGTCGGGAAAACTATTTCGGTATGACCATTTACCTGGGTGCCGACCACGCCGGCTTTCGGCTCAAAACCATGCTCTCTGAGCATCTGGTGCACCAGGGCCATCGAGTAGAGGACTGCGGTGCCCAAAACCTCGACGCCGACGACGATTACCCGCGCTTTGCCTATGCAGTGGCCAGTCGCATCCTGGGTGGCGCCGATGACGATCTAGGTATCTTGATCTGCGGCTCAGGCCAAGGTATGAGCATAGCCGCCAACCGTGTCAACGGCGTGAGAGCGGCGCTCGCCTGGTCCGAAGCATCGGCGGCCAGTGCCCGGGCCGATGACAACGCCAACGTGCTCGTGTTGCCGGCTCGGTTCTTGACAGACGAAGAAGCCATTACGCTGGTAGACATCTTTTTGGAGACTCACTTCAAGGCCGATCCCAAATATCAGCGCCGCCTCGATGAACTGGAGCAATTGTACGGCTAATGCCCATCCTCGCACCCACCATCAATGCTACAGACCCCGCCGATTACGCCCGGCGGATCGGCAATGTCAAAAGCCTGGCCAAACGCCTACACATTGATGTGGGCGACGGCGTGTTTACCGACGTCAAAACAGTGGCCTTAAGCCAGGTATACGACATCGACGGCGTACCCTTCGATCTGCACCTCATGATGAACCACCCCGAAGGTCACTTCGAAAACATCTGTGCCCTCATGCCTCAGCTCGTCATCATTCACTTTGAAGCGCCATGTGACAGGCTCGAGCTTTTCAAGAATCTGCGTAGCGTCGATATCAAGGTCGGGCTGGCCATCAATACCGAAACCACCATCGAGCAAGCGGCCTCGGTACTGGGTGACATCGACCACCTCGTGGTGTTTACTGGCAAGCTTGGTCATAACGGGGGGGAGTTTAGAGCCGACTGCCTCGACAAAATCGCCCAGGCCCGCTCCATGAATCCCAATCTAGAGATTGCTGTCGACGGCGGACTCAATCAAACTACAGCCCGGCTGGCCATCGAGGCTGGGGCCGACGTGCTCGACGTTGGCAGCTTCATCCATGATGCCGCCGACCCCGAAATTGCCTTTATTGCCATGGAGGCTATCGCCGAAGGCGTCAGCTAAATTGCGCCAATCGGCAAAAATGGTTATGCTCTTAGTATGCCTGCTACAAGTCGCCCTGATTATGCTCAGTTAGCCAAAACGGCACAGAGCATCAGGGAAGACATTATCAATATGCTCACCACCGCCGGGTCTGGCCACAGCGCCGGCCCATTAGATTTGGCCGATATCTTTACCGCCCTGTATTTTCACGTATTAAACTATCGGCCCAAAGAGCCGCAGTGGCAAGACCGCGACAGGCTGTTTCTGTCAAACGGCCATACAGCGCCGGTCCTGTATGCCACCATGGCACATGCCGGCTTTTTCCCACGCAAAGAGCTCCTAACTCTGCGACAGTTTGGCTCCCGGCTGCAAGGCCATCCTGAGCGCACCAAACTGCCGGGCCTCGAATCAACCAGCGGACCACTGGGTGAAGGTTTAAGCCAGGCGGCCGGCACCGCCTTGGCTTTGAGGATGGACGGCGGCCGTCAGCGGGTGTATTGCATTACTGGCGACGGTGAGCTCGACGAAGGCAACATTTGGGAAGCAGCCATGTTTGTCGCCGCCAAGAAACTCACCAATCTCACGGTGATCATCGACCGTAACAACATCCAGATCGACGGACCTACCGAGCTGGTGATGCCCCTGGATGACTTGGCAGCCAAATGGACGGCGTTCGGCTGGCATGTTATTGAGATCGACGGCCACAACCTTGAAGCCATTATTGCCGCCTGTGACCTCGCGCGGGCCATCGTGGAGCGGCCGGTGGCCATTATCGCTCACACCATCGCCGGTAAAGGAGTCGAATACATGGAATACGATTTCCACTGGCACGGTAATCCACCAGGTATCGCAGATGTGCCCGGTGCCCCGCCCAAAGCCGATCAAGCCCGCGTTGCCCTGCACGATTTAAGGACCTTGAGCGGCCGCATCAGGAGTGAGCACCAATGACCAGCACAGATATGCATCTCAACCCCGATCTGCATAAGCCAGATGTCCTGCAAGAGCCCATTCGAGCCGGCTTCGGGCGCGGCTTACTTGAGGCTGCCCACAGGAACAAAGACATTGTCGCCCTCTGTGCCGATTTGACCGAATCAACCAAAATGGATGCATTTGCCAAATCCTACCCCGAGCGGTTTGTGGAGGTGGGCATCGCTGAACAAAACTTAGTGACTGTGGCTGCCGGTATGGCGATGGCCGGCAAAGTGCCCTTTGTATCCAGCTATGCCGCGTTCTCACCGGGCCGCAACTGGGAACAAATCAGGACCACTGTGTGCCTCAATGAGGCCAATGTTAAGATTGTCGGCTCACATGCCGGCATCTCGGTCGGCCCCGATGGTGCTACCCACCAGATGCTCGAGGACATTGCGCTCATGAGAGTGTTGCCGCATATGACGGTGGTAGCGCCCATCGACTCATTGCAGGCCGAAAAAGCCGTCCTGGCTCTGGCTACCCATACCGGTCCGGCTTATATCAGGTTGGCGCGCGAGAAAACACCCATTATTACTACTGCCGAAACGCCCTTTAGCCTGGCCAAAGCCCAGATTTATCGTCCGGGCAACGACGTCACCATAGTGGCTACCGGTACGATGGTCTATCACGCCCTCATGGCCGCCGAAACGCTTGAACATAAGCATAAGATTGATGCCGAAGTCATTGCTGTACCCGTTGTTAAGCCTCTAGATACCATCACCATTTGCGCCAGCGCTCGCCGCACCGGTGCGGTTCTGACGGCCGAGGAGGCGCAGGTAGCGGGCGGATTGGGAGGAGCTGTCGCTGAGGCCCTGGCCGACCATTGCCCAGTACCAGTGAGTCGCATTGGCATCAACGACCGGTTTGGTGAGTCCGGCACTCCCGCCCAGCTCATGGAACATTTTGGCTTGACCGCTCCGCATGTAGTCTCGCACGCTCTTGAATTAATCAAACGAAAGGTTCGGTAAGTCGATGGCCCATCAGACGGCTCATGCCAAGAAATTATCAAAGTTATTTGTCACCCCGTTAGCCTCGCGCGACGATCTTATGTTTTTGGTGCTATTTGTTGCCGGCATTCTGGCTGTGCTGTTGCCGGGATTGTGGATGGCACCTGCCTTGTGGATTCTGCATCCATATTTTGATCAGTGGCAAAATGGCTGGGCTTTCGAATACATGCTCAGTATGTCGCTTATGGTTGTCGCGTACGGCGCTGTCTTTGCGCTGACAGCGGTATTACTGCAAAAAGCCGGCCTACACATCAATCGCCGCCACCTTCGCTCGACAACTCTCATGATGATACTGGCTGCCGTCACCATTGTGGCTATTGAATCCCAAGCATACCGTTTGGAAATGGTTGACCAAGGCGGTCCCATGTACCAGTCGGCTATCGCAGCGCTCTTCGGCATTGCGTATGTCGGTGGTGCTCTCATGCTGCGTCGGAAGTAACAGCTCTCTCATGCTATAATCCGCTTATGTCTAAACTCCACCACATCGCTGCCGCCCGCCGGCTCTACCAACGCACCCGTGACGAGCACTTTGCTCTCGGCGCTTTCAACATCGACAACCAGGAGACACTGATAGCCGTCATGAAAGCGGCCGCCGCCAAGCAAAGCCCGGTACTCGTCCAGCTTTCAGCCGGCGAAGTAGATGCCATCGGTCTGGCCAACGCCCGCTGTCTGGTCGACAATTACCGGATCGAATTTGGTGTGGAAGCCTACCTCAACCTCGATCACGCACCCAGCGTAGCTGCCGCCAAGGCCGGAATTGATGCCGGGTTCGAGTTCATCCATATCGACTTTTCCCAGGCCAAAAAAGACGCTTCGCTCACAGAAATCATCGAAGCCACCAAGGAAGTGGTCGCCTATGCCAAAACCACAGGCGCGTTGGTGGAGAGTGAACCCCACTACTTCGGCGGCAGTTCCAATGTCCACGAAGAAGCCATCGATTATGAAACTATCAGACAGACGTTTACCGTGCCCAGTGAGGCTAAAGAGTTCATTGAAACCACCGGCATTGACACCTATGCGGTAGCCATTGGTAATTTGCACGGCACCTATCCAGTGCCGAAGCAGCTTGATCTTGAGCTACTCGAACAAGTAGTGGCAGCGGCTCCTGTCGGCGCTCATTTCAGCCTGCATGGTGGCTCAGGCACACCGGCCGAGCAGTTTGAGGGTGCTGTCACTCGAGGTATTAGCAAAGTGAATATCAATTCAGATATGAGAAAAGTCTATCGCAACATCCTTGAGAAAGTACTTGCCGATAATCCCCATGAATATGCTGTAGTCAAGCTGATGCCAACGGTTATTGCCGCCGTTCAGGCGGTCGTTGAAGCTAAAATTGACTGTTTCAACTCGGCCGGCAAGAGTCAAAGCCACGGCCATGTGGCCGCGCACGGTCCTGTGGATCAAGAAGCTTTTAATTAATCGCTGGTATAAAGTAAGTGCTTGCCCGCACCCTGTCATCGCGAAATGACGGGTGCGGGCGCTGGTGGGGCGGCAGTTCAGGAAGCGACGTCACTCACCAAACTCGGCGCTGCCGCTGATCCACTCCAGGTGCCAATCGTTACCAATCCTGACTGGAGCTGGAGCGTAGGCCTGCTTGGATTTGCAGACGCCGTCTTTGGTGTACCACACCCGAAACGTCACGAAGGCGTCGCCGGGTGGGGTGACATACACGGCTCCGCTGCGAATGCTGGGAGCTTTTTGGCTGCTCAGAGCGCCCGTGCGCACCTTGAAGCTGCGCGTCCTGACGTCGTAGACGAAGTCATTGCTACCCACTTGGGGGCGGGAGCACAGCTTGGTGCTAGCGGCCCGGGAAGGCTGCTGAGGCGCGGCTGCCATGTAGAAGACGGCGTCGTAGTCGTCGGGCATGAGCCACCAGGTAGCACCAGCAGACCGGGCGTTTACGCAGCGACCCTTGTCGAAGCCGAAACGATAGAGCATGGTCAGCTCAGTTGCCAATTTGCCCTTGGCGGTCACCTGGCCTGAAGGATGGCGCGTGATGGTCAGGTCCTTGGTGCGCACCGTTTGCGGCCGCGTACCGCGCAACACCGCCACCACGCGGCTACCAGGCTGCAAGCTGAAGCCGTCGCTTGATTTGCAGAGTTGTTGCTGCGGTTTATCGGGCGAGCGCGCGGGTGAAGGTTTGGCCGCCGGGGCCGGCGACGTTGGTGCCGGGCTCACGGTGAGGGCCGGTGATTCGGCCACCAGGGCACCTTGCACCGCTCCGGCTGAGGCGTCGGTTACCGACACGGGGTCGGCTGCTGAACATCCCGCCAGGGCGAGAGCGACCAAGCCGGCCGCCACGAACGATTGCCTAGATCGAGCGGTCACGGTGACCACTCCCTTCCGGTTGTCGATGAACAACATTGGTCAATTCCGGACATTTTGTCCAGAATGTCTAACAAAGTTATTATATCATATTTCACAAAAATTATCAAATAAACGAACATGAATAAGGGTGGTTGGGGCCGCCTCACATGCGTGAGGCGGCCCCAACCTGGAGGACATCAGTAGTCGGCACCTTGGAACAGGCCGACGGTGACGCCTCTCAGCCGGGTACCCTGCACCGGTACCTGCAATGTGGCAGTGCGGCCGGGTTTCACATTGACGGCAGCGGCTTGGCATCGCCCCGACCCGTCCACGTAGAACGCTCGCACCGTCACGACGCCTTGGGCGGCTCGAGTTCCCCAGGTGATGCGGGTGGCGGTTGCGCCCACAGCGGTTACCATCGGCCTGGCAGTGGTAACAATGGCCGTGCCACCGGCGCTCGTCTGACGGCCGGGATGCCGGTAAACCACCCAACGCGGACTGGTCGGCCGCGGCATGGTGCAGGTCGGTAGATCATCGGCCGTCACCCGAATGACCACCTGAATCATGGCTCCGGTGATCGTCGGCGTTGTCAGCCTCACCAGGCCGGCCGAGGGGTACGACACCTTGAGGACTGCCGAGAAACAACCCCGCTTGTTGACGTACCAGCTCATACTGGCACCCCGCAAGGTCTGGTCAGACTTCATGTCTGCCACCAGCACCTTGCCACCCGGCACTGTCACCGTCCTGAAAGGCGACAGCCAATCACGCGGTGACTCCGCCGTGCCGGGGACGTACAGTACTTGCCGGCTGCCATTGCCAGCAGCCGGCAGGGGGCAGCCAGTGCCAGCGGCCGCAGAGGGACTAGCCGCCACCTGGAATCCTGCGGCCGCCACCAAAGCGGCCATCATGCCAGCCAGCCAACAAGCCAGCTTTCTCGATAGACTCATCTGTTTAAGCCCTTCGTATTGGAGTGTGCCTGCCGGTCAGATTGAAACGGCAACCGCCCAATAGTAAAATAATTGATCGATTAAGTCAAGAACAAGCTTTTGACCCGACTATTTCACGGGTATCGCGTAAGTTTTTTGGGCATGTATGAAATTGATATGTTTTAACATATGAAATAGATATGCTGTGGCATATCAAAACTGAATTTTAGTGAATAAAGTAGCCCCATGTCTCGAATGCATAGTAAAAATGGGGCACGGGAACGGGGTGATGAAAAGGCTGTGCCCGCAGCAGCCCAGTATCGGTTACCTCGAAAAGAGGTAGCAGGTGGGCCGCCACGGGCGGGTGGTGATGCTTCTCAGCCAATTAAGGCCGAAAATGATCTGTGCTCAAGGGCACGGTGTACTTGGGTTGCCTCCAGGCCGAAAGGTAGCCTTCGGCGGCCAGCTGGTCGGCAGTCAGCTGCACGGCGGCAGGGTTTGCCCCAATCTTGACGTGGTAGTTACCGTCACCGAGATCATCGTGCCAGTAGCACAACGAACCTGGCGGCAGTTCGGCACCAATGTCAGTGAGTGTGGCGACGAGCCTAACAAGGTCAGCGGTCGTGACGGTTGTCGAGTAGTCACCGATGGCCGGGCAGGCGCGCACGAGCGCGGGAAACGGCATGATATTAGGACATATCATCGTCATATGAACTCCTGTTGAGCTTGGGGCGCGCTTACGCCAGCGCCGTTGTGAAGGAACATCACCATAATAATCATAGCAGATAACGCCATGCTGTAAAAGTCAAATTTCACAAATTATGATACCCATTACTACCCAAAGGTTAGTAGAATTGCTATTATCATAACCAGTATGAATCAACTGCCAGTCAAGATTATTACCTTTGGAGCTGCTACCCAGGATGTGTTTATGCTGGGTAAAGCCCTGCACGCCCGCCGTGACGTACGCACGCGCGATTATGTCGAACAGTTCCCCTTGGGCGCCAAGGTGGACGTCGATGAAGTGGTATTTGATACCGGCGGCGGGGCTACCAACGCCGCCGTCACCTTCGCCCGCCAAGGCTTCCAGGCGGCTTTTGTCGGCAAAATCGGTCACGATCCCGCCGGCATCGAAGTGGTGCGCACACTCACCAAGGAAGGTGTGGGTATCGAGAGACTCGTCAAAGATCCCAAGAGAACCACTGGCTATTCGGTCATACTGGTAGCCTCAAACGGCGAGCGCACCATATTATCACACAGGGGCGCCAGTCACGAGCTCAAGGCCAAGGATATCGCCATCAGGACGCTCGAAGCCGACTGGTTTTACATCAGTTCACTCGCCGGCAACATGGACCTGCTCGCCAAACTCCTCAAGCATGCCAATAATCATGGCATCCAGGTGGCCATAGATCCCGGTAATGCCGAACTGGCCCAAATGAAAAAACTCAGAAGCCTTCTGCCCCTCATCACAGTCCTCAAATGCAATGCTCAAGAGTTGGCCCAAATCTTTGGCGGAGCGAATCTGGCTGAAACCGTCGTGCGGGCCCATGGCGTTTGTCCCTATGTAGTAGGTACCAACGGGGCAGCCGGGTCGTATGCCGCCGTGGCCGGCAAGTTGTATCAGGCAGGTATGTATGCCAAAGTTAAGCCGGTCGACCGCACCGGGGCCGGCGATGCCTTTGGGTCGGGGTTGGTGGCCGCCCTCGCCAAAGGCTTGGGCATCGAAGACGCTTTGTCACTCGGCAGCGCCAACGCCACGAGCGTGGTGGCCCAGATTGGCGCCAAAGCCGGTATCCTGAAAACCCCCAGAGTAAAGCGCATGAAAGTGAAGGTGACCCAGCTATGAGTAATATCGGTAGATTTTTACAGGCCAAAGAGCCGCTGTTCGACCACGCGCTCCATCAATTGGAGCTTATTACCCATCAAAAAGGTGCCGATGTAAAACTGACAGCCGAAATCACCGAAAAAGCGGCGCGGGCCACCAAACACCTCGGTTTGACCGCCAATGCTTCAGGCCCCCAATTGTACGAAGCCTTACTCAAACAAGTGGCAGCCCACGACGACAAGGTAGCCCGGGCCATCGGTGGCCGCCAGACCGATAGTATTGCCGAAATGATACCACTCATCGCCCAGGCCGCTGCCGCAGCACCGGTGCCCAAAGATGGTTGGTTCCTCAAAGAGCCCAAAGCCCGTGACCTCTTGCGAGCCAATCCGCCCACGGCCATTATGGACCGCTTGGGTCACCATCTGGTGAGTCGGCTGCTCGAGCAAGAAAACATCTATGAGCTGTTTTTGGCCTTGCGCTTTGCCGAAAGCCCCGACTGGCTCAACAACTTCGACCGGCAGTACCTCGACCTCAGACCAGAAGATTTCGAAGCCCGGCGCATCACTGTCGTACCGTTTGAAGTCTCAAAATGGGGCGACATTGCCGAGCACTTTATCGAGAAGAAGCGCCACAACATCACTCACTCCAAAGAAATGGGCGCCATAGCTATTATGCCGATGCGCGCTGAGACCATGAAAGGCATTACGCTCAAGGTCTTGCCGCTGTTGCTGCACTATTACAACGAGATCAGGCTTTACTCGAGCTTCTTTAAACTCATGCAGACCAAAAGCAACTTTGGCGCCATTATCTCAGATACACTCATAGCCGACCCGGCTCACGTCAAAATTACCGATTCATTGCATATCCACTGGCGGGTCATTCAGCGCTACTTTGGTAAGTTAACGAATGAACAGCACCCCGAGATCTTTGAGCCGCACTTGCAGCCCGAAGACCTGCACTGGCGCCGGGCCGAGAGCGTGTTGTACAAAATTGCTCCCGAGCTCGAATTTTGGGACGGACTTGACTACGTGGCCGTTACTAAGGGTCCAGCCCACGACACCGTAACGTTCAATCTCATGGACATCAGTCTGGGGTACTCCAACAGCATCAACTATCAAGATCGTTACCTCTACCACTTCAGGGAAGCCTTATGGAACGAGGTGTTTGCTCGGTATCTTGGTGAAAAAGTACTCGAAGAACAGTTGCTCGAGAAACTCAACAATTCAGTAATCGCGCCCGAACGGCTGGTCAGATCATGACGCGGCTGCGGGCCACCAAGGCTCATGAGTTGCGCTACCAAATCTGTATTTCTGGCGCCGCCCGAGGTGCCTCCATCGAGACCGGCAAAGAGCTGTGTATGGCCGCCGCCAGGGAAATCGTCAGGCGGGGTCACATTGTAACTACCGGTGCCACCAGGGGCCTGCCGTATTATGGTGCCTTGGCCGCCAAAGTTGCCGGTGGCACCAATATCACATCAATCGGCTTCTCGCCAGCCGCCAGCCGCCTGGCTCATGTCAAGAAATACCGTCTGCCCCTCGATGCTTTTGATACCATCCTGTTTACCGGTTTTGAATACACCGGACGCAACCTCTTGCTCGTTAGATCGTGTGACGCCGTGGTGATGGTAGGCGGCCGCATCGGCACACTCAACGAACTGACGATCGCTATCGAGGAGCGCAAACCAATTGGCGTCTTGCTCGGGTCTGGCGGCATGACCGAAGAGGTCGAAGACGTGCTCAAGGCTGCCAAACGCAGCCGTGCTGGTCTGATTTTTGATCACGATCCCGCTTCCTTGGTCGAACGGCTCATCCAGCTCATCGAAGTGAGATCCCGCCGGCTACCAGATTTGACTGTCGAGTTGTAGCCCATGGTACGGCGCCGGTGGCTGGCTATTGGCACTCTAGCGGCGCTGGTTCTACTCGTGCTCCTAGCGCCCAAGTCGGGCCACACCGAGCACATTACCGATTTTGCTACCTGTGCCGCCGCCGGCTATCCCATTACCGATACCGAACCGCCGGTCTGCCGTGGTCCCGGCAATCAAAACTTCATTGGCCCGGCCCAGAATATGGCTCCAACTGGCCCTATCTATACCACTCGCACGTTTCAGATACTGGTTGACGGTGATCTGGCTACCAATTTCGAACGCGGCCAATTCCATGCAACAACCCCGCAGGATTGGCAGGAACTTTGGCAAAAGCTCCATTCCGGCACCCAGACCCAGCCACCAATCATTCCAGTTAATTTTGACTCAAACGATGTGGTGGCGTTTGTGCAAGGCCACCACGATACCGACGGCTATTCGCTGAGAGCCACAGCCGTCCTCACGAGCGATACCGGATCAAGCCTCAGCTTTGTCGAGCAAGCGCCGGGCCCCCTGTGTCCGGTATCAGCCAAACCTTCAAACCGGTATCTTATCATTCAGGTGCCCAAACTGACCGAGCCGATCAGTTACAAAGTGTCAGATGTCGCTCATGATTGCCGCTAATACCTCCAAGTTTTCAAAAACTTTAATGGTATCTCTAACAACTTAGGGCAAAAACCGCCTAATTTCACAAATAAGGCACATTTCAACAGATGCAAATACCCAAACTGTTCAAAATTAGGCGGAATCTGCCCTAAATTCATATATTAGAAATCATTTCTTCGATGCAGTCACTCGAATAAAGTAAAAACCCGTGATTTCCCCATCTTACATACTATCTTTTTGACAAGTATAATGTCATAATGAAAATATCACACTACACCTAGTGTGAGTACCCATTACCCGCCTCTTTGGAAGGAGGTGAATATCATGGACTGGCGACACCGTGCCACCTGCCTCGATGAAGATCCTGAGCTGTTTTTCCCCATCGGCAACACTGGTCCAGCGCTTCTTCAGATCGAAGAAGCCAAGGCCGTTTGCCGCCGCTGCGACGTCATCGATACCTGCCTGCGTTGGGCACTTGATACCGGCGAAGATGCCGGCGTCTGGGGCGGACTCAGTGAAGACGAGCGCCGCGCTCTCAAGCGCCGCAGGACCCGCGCCCGTCGGGCCGGGTAACCATCTCAAACGTTGCCTGCCAGGTAACGTCACGTGCCCGCCGACTGGATCTTCCCAGAGAGGGGATTGATGTGTCAAAGCCGACATCATCACCAGTCACGCCAACAGCGGCCCCTTGTGGTACTCTGAACTGACGCAACCCTGCGTCAATCAGGTACTGCAAGGGGCTGTTTCATGAGTTATAGATATGTCTATTGACAAAACGCTAAAGGTATGATAATATACTGATCATTCCACTTTTGAGGAGGAGATTATAAATCGTATGAATAAATTGAATGCCACCTTAACGACCGCCGGCCTAGCTTTGGCTGCCGCCGTGGTCATGAGTCCTGCTCCCGTCCAAGCCAGTTCAACTCAAGCTTGCATTGACGGTAGCCAAGCCGCCAGCTACGACGTAGCCTTTACCCGCGGTACTGGTACCATTTCTACCAAGAACGGCGCCCCGCTGTGTGAAGACACTACGTTGGTGCTCGAAAGCTTCACCATGCCAGACAGCTGGGATGGCAATAAGTTCAACTCGACTGCCCTGCCCCAAAAAATGTACGCCAGCACTACCTTTGTGTTCCCTGGCAAACAAGCTAACGTCACCAAGAAAATCAACGTCGGCGTGCCGGCTGAATGTCAAAACACTCAGCTCGACTTTTACTTCCCTCCGGCCATCGCCGAAATCAAGACTTTGACTGACGACGATGCCCAGTATATTGGCGGCAAGATCATGGGTAAGAATGGTGTTTGCACCACTCCGACGCCTTCACCTACCCCCAAAGTAACGCCTACGCCCAAAGTAACTCCTATCGTCACTCCGGCTGTCACTCCCACGCCCACTCCGGCTGTATTGGGTGACAACACAGGCAGCGGCCAAACCCTGCCGGCTACCGGCCCCGAAGGTTTCATGGCTTTCGTCGGCATGACCGCCATGACAGGCACCATTGGCGCTTACATTCGCCAACGGTTAAACCTCAAAAAGTAACCAAACAAAACGTACCAAATAACCGGTTTGCCGCTCGGCAGCCGGTTTTTTGGTGTACAATAAAACGTATACTATGGCCACAAAACAAACCCGCCGTAAACTACCGCTACACCACAGGGCCATCAAGCACGCCAAACGGTGGTTGGTGCCCCATGAGCACAACGACCACCGGCCCCATTTGATTCGCCGGCATGGCTTAGCCACAGTGGCCGCCATGGTGATAGCGGTGCAAGTAGCCGCCAATCTGGTGCTCGGTTCGGGCGCAGTGCTCGGTTATGCCACCAACATCAACGTCAATGACCTGTTAGCTCTCACCAACGCCGAGCGGACCTCAGCCGGTCTGCCGCCGCTCACACTCGATAGCCGGCTCAACCAGTCGGCCACACTCAAGGCAGGCAATATGTTTAGCGAAAACTATTGGGCCCACGTGTCGCCCAGCGGCATTCAGCCCTGGTATTGGTTCGCCCAAGCCAATTATCCATATACCTATGCCGGTGAAAATCTGGCCAAAGATTTTGATACATCAGCCGGCACCGTTCAGGGCTGGATGAACTCACCAGGACATAAGGCCAACATCCTCAACGTCAATTACACCCAAGTAGGTTTTGCCGTCCAAAACGGCACGCTCGTGGGCGGCCAGACCACGCTGGTAGTGGCCCACTACGGAGCCACGGCTGCCAGCACCGCACCATCTGTGACGCCCAAGCCCACGGCCACACCCCGGCTGGCCATCCGCACAGCCACTCCCGCCCCGGGCCGCAGCAGCCTAACGCCCACGCCGACCTCGATCCCAGCGCCGACCAGTTCGCCCACTCCCATAATCGCTCAAGCCTCGCCGTCACCGACCGCCCAGCCGCCATCAGAACTGCAGACCTCAGATGCCGCGCCCGTCTCGGCTAATCGCAGTTTGTTCGCACCGTTGGCGCTCATCAAATCGCTCAACTGGGGCACCCTCCTGACGCTCGGTATCTTATTCATACTCTTCATGGTCTATCTGGCAACCCACTTCATGGCGTGGCGCAAAGGCCTCCAACGTTGGCACCAGGCCCATTACAAACTATTTGCTGCCGGCCAGTTAGGCGGCTTAGCGCTGCTCATCGTATTACTGGCCGTATCAGGTATTGGTACCGTAGGGTAAGCATGGCAAACTCCACCAGCACCACAGCTCCCCACGATAGCCTGACACCGCTGGAACTACCGTTTCCTGTCGGCATCACCCTTGATGAGGGCGAAACCGTCAGGCGGCTGGTGTACCAACACCCGTTTGCGCTGCTGCCGGCCATTTTCGGCGCCATTGGTCTTGAGCTATTCTCATTACTGCTCGGCTATGCCATGGGGCACTTTCCTGAAACCATTCCATTTCCTCCTACCGTTACACTCGCCCTCATGCTCGTGACCACATCCCTCGCCGTCGTGATTCTGCTCGTGAGTTACTACGTCTATCGCCATAATGTCCTTATTTTCACCAACGTCCACCTCATCTATGTGGCTCAAGTTGGCATCTTTGGCCGCCGGGTATCCCAACTAAACTTCAGGAACGTCGAAGATGTCTCGGGTCACAAAAAGGGCATTTTACAAACCATCTTCAACTACGGCGACGTCACCATCCAGTCGGCTGGCGAGATGGAAAAGTTTATCTTCGACAAAGCGCCCGACCCCAGCGAAGTGGCCGACGACGCCCTGCTGCGCCATGAACTATGCCTGCGCCGCGATGCCGCTGCCGGCATTTCAAACGATTAGCTTTTTAAACAGCTCCCTAAAACAACAAGAGGACTGTATACTATAGTTTATGTCAGAATTCAAGCTAAAGAGCGCTTATCAGCCCTCGGGCGACCAGCCCGAAGCCATTGCTAAATTGGTGGCGGGCTTGCGCGCCGGCGACCGTGAACAAACCTTGCTCGGCGTGACAGGATCGGGCAAAACCTTCACCATGGCCAACATCGTGCAGCAACTACAGCGGCCGACGCTGGTGTTGTCGCACAACAAAACGTTGGCGGCCCAGTTGTACGCCGAGTTCCGGCAGTTTTTCCCTGAGAACGCCGTGCAGTACTTTGTGAGCTACTACGATTATTACCAGCCCGAAGCTTATATTCCGCGCTCAGATACCTACATCGAAAAAGACTCTTCCATCAACGACGAAATCGACCGCTTGAGGCACGCGGCCACCATGAGCCTCCTCACCCGGCGCGACGTACTAATTGTGGCTTCAGTGAGCTGCATTTACGGCCTCGGCAACGTGTCTGACTACACGGCTATGACGGTAGATCTCAAGGTAGGGGAGCGACGGCTCCGGGATAAGCTGTTACGCCAACTGACAGACATTCAATACCAAAGAAACGACATCGAGTTTGCTCGGGGCAACTTCAGAGTGCGGGGTGACGTCATTGATATATTCCCGATTGGTGATGAAACAGCCTTCAGGCTTGATTTCTTCGGTGATGAGCTGGAGAAAATCAGGCAGATCGATCCGCTGACGGGGGAAATGCTCTCAGACCGTCAGGAATTAAAGATCTTTCCGGCCAAACACCATGTCACGCCTCAGGAAAAACTGCAGATTGCCGTTCAAAAGATCGGCCAGGAGCTCGAAGACAGGCTGGTGCTGCTCAAAAGCCAAGGCAAACTGCTGGAAGCCCAGCGGCTCGAACAGCGTACCAAATACGACATGGAAATGCTGGCCGAAACCGGCATGGTGCAGGGCATCGAGAACTACTCTCGCTATCTTGGTGAAAGGGAGCCGGGTGAACAGCCGGCCACCTTGCTTGATTATTTCCCCGACGACTTCCTGATGTTCGTCGATGAATCCCACATTTCGATTCCTCAAGTCAGGGGCATGTACAACGGCGATAGGGCCCGCAAGGAAACCTTGGTTGATTACGGATTCAGGTTACCCAGTGCCCTGGACAACCGGCCACTCAAATACGCCGAGTTTGACCGGCACGTCAACCAACTGGTGTATGTATCGGCCACGCCCAGCGACTTCGAGCTGTCGCGGTCGTCCCAGGTGGTGGAGCAGGTCATCAGGCCGACAGGTTTGCTCGATCCCCAGATCGAAGTGCGGCCCATTGATCACCAGATTGACGACCTGGTTGCCGAGATCAAAACCACCATCGCCAAACACCAAAGGGTACTGGTGACTACCCTCACCAAACGCATGGCCGAAGACCTCACAGAGTACCTCAAAGAAGCCGGCATCAAGGTCCAGTACCTGCATTCAGAGGTACAAACCCTTGACCGGGTTGATATCCTGCAAGACCTGAGGGCCGGTGTATACGATGTAGTGGTCGGTATCAACCTTCTGCGTGAAGGCCTCGATCTGCCCGAGGTGTCGCTGGTGGCCATCCTTGACGCCGACAAAGAGGGCTTTTTGCGCGGGCAGGCGGCCCTGGTGCAGACGATTGGCCGGGCGGCCCGCCACGTGGATGGTCGCGTCATCATGTATGCCGACCGCATGACGGAATCCATGAAGTACGCTATCGACACCACCAAGCATCGTCGCGAAATCCAGGAAGCCTATAACAAAGCCCACGGCATTACACCTGAGGGTATCAAGAAATCCATGGGCGAGCGGATGAGGGCCGAGGTTGAGGCCGAAACTGCCGATGTCCGCGAGTTCAATCCAGCCGACATTCCCAAGGAAGACAGAGCCCGCTTGGTAAAAGAGCTAACCGAGCAAATGGAAATGGCTGCCACCAACCTCCAATTCGAGAAAGCGGCTCTCTTGCGAGATCAAATTGCCGAGATCAAAGAAGTAGCCAAAAAGCCGCGGAAAAGCACTCGCGGACGGTAGTTGGAAGAATGCACATTGCCGCCCAAGCGGCCGATCGTTTAAGGTAATCATCCCATTAACGGGAAGGATGATGTGATGGCGATTGCAGATGATTTAGACAACGAAGCCCAGGCAGCCGAAGACCAGGCTGCTCAACTCAGAGAAGAAGCCGAAAACCGGCGACAACAAATAGCCGACGCCCAAGCCGAAGCCGAAACCGCCCGCTCCGAAGCCGATGCTGCACAGTCGGCAGCCGACGATGCCGCCGAAGACAGATTAGCCGACTTGGACCGCCTCAGGCCCCTCATCTAACTATTTCTGCCAGATCCTGACGTAATCAACCTGCATGGCGCCTGGCTGGTCGGCAGTCAGGTTGCCGTTGGTGTAGCCGCTGGCCGAATCGTAGCCCGTGTAGCCGTGATAGGCCGGGCCGCCGCCACCGAAAGCCAGGTTCAAGATGATTGAATGCTTGAGGCCCCAGAAATTCGCCGACGGCGCAGACGTGGTTTTCATGGCCGTGGCCGTACCGCTGGCACTCACGGTATACATGGTGTTATTGCTGCCATCAAAATACTGATAGGGCACGCCGTCGACATACCAGGTCAGGCGGTTTGAGGTCCACAGTAGCCCGTACGTGTGCCAGTCATTGGCAGCGCCCGTCGCCAACGGTGGTACCACGATGCCCTGGTTGGAGTTGGGCGCTTTGGTGGCCACGTTATATTGGTTCGGCCAGGTTTGCACATGCCCGCCGGCGGAGTAATGAAGTGTCCCGTAGGCCGAATCAGGGTGGCCACCGTACAGCTCGACCACGTCAAATTCACCGTAGTCAGGCCAACCAGGCTCACCAGATTCACCGCTGCTTACCAGCCAAAATGCCGGCCAGTACGGATTGCCCCGCGGCGCCTTCAGCTTCACTTGAGCGTACCCTTCAGTGAAGGCGTATTTGAGGCTGCCCCCCATCGCCCGAGTCGTCAAAGCTCCCGACGTCCAGTAATAATTCGACCCACCCTGAGGATTGGTGCCGCAACCCGATACAGTTTCCCGCTTGGCGGTCAGGTTTAACAACCCGCCGGCCACCGTCGCATTGGCAGACGTGTAGCACTCATCTTCATTGTTGCCCGAGCCGTAATTGCTCTTGTTGAGCACGTTCCACTTGCTGGTATCAACCGCTGAACCCTCGAAATCATCGCTCCACTTGAGTGTGTAATTGCCCGCCGCTTTCACGCTAGCCGGCAGCTCGTCGTCGGACAGCGCCGCTGCAAACTGCACCACACTGCCACCACTGGCGCTACCGTTAGCAACAAGCCGGGCGCCGCCACTACGCGTCCCCGATTCGGTTTCAAAAGCGGCAATCGGCTCCGCTGCTCTTGACCAATACGCCACCAGACCACCGGTGGCCGCCACAGCCAACATGGCGGCCACCGGTCTGAAGCGGCGAGTCCTAATGTTGCGCTCCCGTTTCATATAATGTAAGCATAACATGTATAATAGTCGTATCTGAATTAACCTTTGAGGTAAACCGATGCCCGAAATTCCACCCCAACGACCGGCCTTCGAATCAGATCAGGATTGGTCTCACGATACCCAATCAGTTGGAGCCGAAGTAGTTGGCATACCAGATCTAGATAAGCTGAACTCAGAAAGAGGTTTATTGGCTGATGTCCGCCGTACGATAAGGCAAACATCGGCCCGCAGCTCTGAAGCCGGTCGACTGTTTGATGCCTATTTAGAACAGGCATCACACCCGCCAGCCGCCGCTAAAATTCCCGAGGAAGTACTGAGCCAGCCTGGAGGGCCAGAATCAGAACCAGGTCAGACCTGGGAACAAGCTTACCGGGCAGAATTAACAGATGCATTACGGGACCTTGGTACCTGGTTCAATAACACGCCGCTTGATATTGTTCCTGGTGAAGCCGCCGAGCTAGAAGTGAATCGCCAACACAACGAACAGCACCAACTTCATTATTCGAAGCTCGTCGCGGGCGCCGTGTTAAGGATAATCGGTGCTACAACTGCTGCCGAACACCAGGAAACCGATCCTGATACCGGGCAGACAACAGCAGTGGCTGGTTATAGAACCCCAATCCCCGGCCTAACGATGACTGCTCGAGCTACTCGGGTCGATGGCGAAAACGTAGTCAAGCTGTACGCCCGGTTCGAGCATCCCGCCACCCCTCAGGATCATCCCAACCGCCCACCAGACCCTCAGGCCGGACGTACGCCAGAGTCTGTCGGCGCATGAAACGAGCCCACACCTCTGCTCACGACCGACTGCTTGCCCAATGCGTGCTGGGTGCTGCCATCGTCATGCAAGTGCTGGCCTCAGACCTACTGCCGACTTTCATGGTCAATTTGCATAACGGCATGCTTATCATAGAGGCCATGCTCCTGGTGGCCATTACCTTGGCGGCGCCGGATCACGCCCAAAGGCAGCTCAAATGGCCTCGACGGTCGGTTTTGGGCTTGCTGGGGCTAATTTCGGCCGCCAACGTGTTGGCCTTTGTACTCATCAGCCGGCTGCTCATCATGGGTCAGGCATCCTGGAGCGGTGCCGAGCTCATCACGGCGGCGGTCACAATCTTTGCCACCAACATCCTGGTATTTGGCTTATGGTATTGGGAGATTGACTCGCCAGGCTTGAGCGGCCACCGCCTTAGCCGGCACGACCGCGATTTTCAGTTCACCCAGCATGACCTGCCGACCAGTTACCGTGGCTGGCAGCCCGGACTGGTTGACTACCTGTACTTGTCGGTGACCAATGCTATCAACTTTGCGCCGGCTGATGCCCGTCCGGTTACTCATCAAGCCAAGATCCTCATGGGTCTGCAAGCTCTGGTGTCGGTATTTACGCTCGCTCTCATTTTGGCCCGCTCAGTCAGTCTCTTGCACTAAAGTGGCTCCAAAGCGCACAATGGCCTCATGAAAGCAGCACTTAGCCATTACATCGATCTGGCCCGCCGCAAAGGCCGCACCGACGACCAAATCATCAAAAACTTAGTAGAGGCCGGCTGGGATGAAGCCACCGCCCGGGCCGGTCTGACCGAAGACGACAGTCTCTTGCCGCCACCTCCGCCGCCAGGCCAACCAGAGCCCGCCACCGGCCATACCACTGCCCACAGCCAAGCCGGGTTTGAAGCTGGCCGGCCAGGTATCGTCAAAGTAGTCAGCTACCGTTCAACTGCCGGCCTTGAATACCTCATCACCTTCATCAGTTTGTGGGTGGCTGCCATGTCGCTGGCATCAGTTCTTCACAGTTTAATCGACACACTCATTGGTAATTCTGACTCGCTCTATGAAGGCATCGCCACCTTTGCCACGGCAGCTTTATTGGTGAGTCTACCGATATTGGCCTTTATGTTCCTGAGGCTCAAAAAGCGGGAGTTGAAAGAGCCGGCCATTAGGACGGACCCCAGCCGCAAAGCTGCCGTCCAGTTGACGCTCATTATCACCTTTGTGATCGCCCTGGGACGTACAGCATTTTGGATCTACCAGCTCATGAATGTTGGCAACATGCCGCTCGTGGGTAACGCCAGTTATTTGAGCGAAACGCTTCACGCTCTCATCACCGTAGGCATCTCAGGCCTGATTTTCGGCTACTACTGGGTGGACGACCACAGGAAGGCCGCCGGCGAATCATGAAACGGTATTACTTGTTCTTCGCTGTAGTGATTGCCGTATCCTTGACTGCGGCCGTCAGTTTGTATCTGGTGCGGCGCGGTCCCGTGGCCGACCAGCTGCTATCAAACGACATGAGGGCTATCGCTTCAGAAATCGATAACTATTACCTCACCAAGAATGAGCTGCCTGCCAGCCTGAGCCAAATCACGTTTTCAACTGCCGATCTGATTGATAGGGCCAGAACCCTAGAATACCGGGTGATGAACAACGGTACCACGAGTGGGAACCAGGCTCAATACGAACTCTGCGCCACATTCCGGTCAGACCAGACCTCAAGCAGATCAACTATCAACTATGGCGCCGCACCCAACCCCGATTATCATGGCAAAGGCCGCCAGTGCTTCACCTACACTGAGCTGGCTGCCTTCAAGTAGTCGGCCTGCTCGGAGTGTTTGAGCTGCTGCCATTCATGAATAATGCGTACGAGTCTCTCAGGATCTTGCGAGATGAGCAGATGGCCGGAGTTGGAAACATAGCGGATATGCAGTAGCTCATGTCCTTGGTCGATCAATTCGCGAGCAAGCCGAGGCGAATCAACAACTAGATCTTTGCCGCAAAGCAGGAGTAGCGTTGGCGCGTGTATCTCGGTAATGGGATGACGTTCCAGATGCTCATAGAGATTTGTATTCATCTGCACCTGTACGACGTACCGCTCATAACTGTTGTCATCATGCTTGGTTGAGGCGTATATCCTGTCACGATCTAGTTTTCTTCGAGGATAAGCCGAGATGTGGGTTTGAAGAAATGGCTTGATACTTGGCCCGGCGAAAGTATGCCACGACAAGCGTTTTGGCAGCATGGAAATGGCTTGCGATAGCTGACGAGCTACCCGGGTAATACGCAAGGGAGGCGCAATGGCAATACACTCAACATTCTCGAGAGATTTCGATTGGGCTTGTGCCCAGAGAAGCAGCAGGGCAGCTGAGTAAGAATGCGCAATTATCGTCAGATGTTCGCAGTCTGTCAGCGAATCGGCTACCAGGGCCGAGAGCCATTCCAACATGTGAGGCACTTTGTAGGAGGGTAGCTGTTCGCCGGCACCATGAAAGGGGAGATCGGGCAGTACCACTTCATCGGCTTGCAATAGATCGCGTAGAATTTCACCAGACTGCTTAAGCGAATGGCTCGTCGCGGTAATGCCGTGTAAGAGCACCAGCCGATGCCGAATCGAATTATGTGCTACCATGAACCTAGTATACACTGACTGGCTCAACCCACAGGCGGACGGCCGAAAAGGACCTCAAACGACAGTTGAAGATAGCCTTACTTATTGACGATCGGTACCCTCAATCAGGAGGTACCACCAGGGTGGTTGAGCGCTTAGCTCAGTCCATCTCGGCCGCAGGCCACATCGTTCGGATATTTTGCCCGACAAAATCACAGGCCGATGCTCCAGGGGCGCAAATTGTCAGAACCCTCCGGCTACCCAATATGTCTGAGGGCACGCTGTGGCCGTCGGCAACCGACAATCGGCGGTTGGCCGAGTTTAAGCCTGATATTATTCACACGCATTCCGAGAGAGGCGCCTTTACATGGGCGCTCCGCGCGAGCCGCGCGCTCGACGTACCCCACATACATACCTTCCATGCGGACTACACAGTATTGCATCCCTACTATCCTATGGCCAACGTGTTGAGTCTGTGGCTAGCGCTGACAACTCGCACCCTGCCCGCAAAAGTAACGCTGCCAAAACAGTTAGCAGACTACTATGAACAATCAGACAGATTTCTGAAGTACGATTGGCTCAGTATGGCCCGTTTTGCTGCAAATACCGATGCCTACACTACGCCGTCACCTCGAGTATTTAAATTCTTTCAGGCAACCGGAATTGCTGATCACGGCCGACTGATACCGTTTGGTATCGAACCGGTCTGGCTGACCACTGAAGAGGTTGTCAACCAACGTCATGGAACCCCGGTCATTATCTCGGTTGGCCGGCTCGATGCTGAGAAAAGAGTTGACGTGGTGATTGAAGCATTCAGGCAATTACGATCAAACGGTACGGCTGCCAAGCTCTGGATCGTGGGTACTGGCACGGTTGCCCACCAATTACAGGAACAGGCTCAGGCCTGTGGATTCACCGAAGACATTACCTTCCACGGTCTGGTTAAATCAGGCGATGACTTGCGGCAGCTATACCGGCAAGCCGATGTTTTTGCCTTAGGATCGTATCACTACGAAACCCAGGGTCTGGTGCTGTTGGAAGCCGCTGCCGCTGGGCTGCCGATTGTGTACAGCGATGAAAGATTGGAAGTGGGCGTGACCAAAGCCAACAGTATACGCACGCCCCCGGACAGTAAAGGCTATGCTCAGGGATTCAGGCAATTGTGCGAAGACGACGCTCTCAGACGTCGCATGGGCTTGGCGTCCCTCAGCGAAGCGCGAGCATATCCGCTTGATAAGGTGATGACAGAGATACAGGCGGTGTACACTCAAGCCATCCAAAAGCCAGCCAAAGCCGCCTAGCGACTACAGCAGGTCATAAGTGGGGCCAATAGTGGCTATCAAGTCTCTCATTGATAAGCTCGGGTTCTTCAAATGGTACTAAGTGGCCCGATTTTGGTAGATAGTGCAATGAGCCGTGTCCTGCCAAGGCAGCTATGAATTTCTCGGTAGCACTGTTGACCGCAACCGTATCGTGCTTGGCTGCTAGTACAAATACCGGCACGCGAATCTCGGGGGCCAATGCAAGTAAGTCGCATTTCAAAAGCTCCCGGGTGAGCTCCAACACAACCTCGGGTCGTAAATCATTGAGCTCTTCCCGCCGGTGACGGAGTAATTTGAGCACCTTCTCGGGATGGAGACTGCGCGTGAGGTAGAGTGAGGTTAAATCAAAGTTGGGTCGCCATTTATACAAAGCGTGAGCAGCAGCCACTGAGAAATCGGCCAAGTTGTCAAAGATAGACGAAAAAAGCCGCACCGGCGTGGCCACACGAATCACGGGAGTAATTAAGATTAGACTCTTGAGCTTGGCCGGGCGTCGGGCAGCATAGCTAACGGCGATATATGACCCAAACGAATACCCAATGATGGTGACGTTGCGAGCCGATGGGGCCGCCGCTGCCAAAAAGCTATCAATCCAGTCAATATAGTGTTCGAGACTAGCGCCGTCTGGGCGAAAGGGCTGCGACGATCCAAAACCTGGCAGATCGGGTAACACGATTGTGCTGTCTTCCGGCACCGATAGCTGCTCGGCCACGCCCTGCATACTCCGGTAGTCGGACATAAAACCGTGCAGCACCAAAACGACGTTTTGGCTGTCGCGATTGCCTGATTGTACATAAAAAACTGGCCGGTCCTGTACTTCGACCACATCGGGGATTAAAACGTGTGTCATGATAGGCTTTATTGTATCATTAACCGTAATATGGCTCATGCCAAACCAACATTAAGCATCGTGATTCCGGCCTTCAACGAGGAGCTGGTGTTGCGTGCCGCCCTCGAATCGATTGCCCACCAGACAGTGCCGGTGGATGAGGTGATTGTGGTTGATAACAATTCACAAGACCGGACCGATGATATCGCCAGATCGTATAGCTTCGTCAAGCTCATCCAGGAACCACAAAGGGGGATAGCTCCGGCCCGGGACAGGGGCTTTAACGAGGCCACAGGCCGGCTCATTGGCCGAATCGACGCCGATACGGTGCTGCCACCTGATTGGGCTGAACGCGTCCATCAGCTATGTGATGCCCACGCCGATCAACTCTATGCCATCAGCGGACCCGCGTATGCTTATGGGTTACCGCGCTGGCTGGGCCGGCTCATCGGCTTTGTCGTGATCAATGCCGGCTTCTTTGGCGTATCGCGCCTCGTCTTACATCATGAACCACTCTATGGCTCCAATATGGTTATCACGGCCGCAGCCTGGGCTAAGGTTAAGTCTGAGACGTGCTCCGACAGCCAAAAGGTACATGAAGACGTTGACCTGGCCATCCATCTATCACGATACGGTGTCGTCAAGTATGTGCCCAGTTTGAAGGTTGGTGTATCCAAAAGGGCGTTCGTAGGCGAATCGCCGTCTAAGTTCTGGTGGCGGCTCCAGGCGTGGCGCCAAGCTGCCCAGCGCCACCGGTAAGCTTTGCCCACCGCCCCCGCCATTCATCGCTCATCTTTGCTACATCATCAGGATAATGATCGAAATGAACACGAGCTGCAGCCACAAAACGATCAACAGCTCCCTCACGACGTACGGCTTCATAGCTGCCTGGTGGCAGTTCTTCATCGATGAACGTTGCCAAATGTTCTGTCATTTCGGTAAACAATTCATCAAATGGCTGTACCCCAGTAGGCTGACTTGTAGGGCTTCAGATCCTTGTGAGAACCTGAAACTTTCAAAAATCAGTTTCGCGATCTCCTGTGGGATCCACGGCCGACGTTCAGGATTGTGGTCAGATTCCTGATGATTCTCAAGCATAGAGCCATAGTCAGCGAACTGAGATCCGCCTCGCTCTACCGGTACAGTATCATACTCACTCATAGACGAATTATATCAAAACAAACACTGTCACAGGAGGCAAACCCGTTGAGTCTATAAAGACCCAGAATAGTAAAACGACACACTGCATGTGAGGTATATTGACAAAAGTAACCTAAATAGGAATAATAACACCTGACCATCTGTTCTTTTCCATTGTGATCTGCTATCGACTCGAGGTGACATGCAATGATGAACTCCTTGGAGGCAATAGGCGCGGCCGTAGCTGCGCTTATTGCTCTTGATATCGTGATGGGCCGGCTGATAGACTACCGGCAATTCGTACGAGTTTACCGGTTCCTCGGCAGCAACATGAATGGCGACACGAACAATGTAGTATTCGCCTTGCCGGGGTGGGGCCAGGATGGTCGGGCAGTCGGTGCCATCCTAGCCAACAACCAGATGGACCAATTCGCGACAGTGGTGGCACTCGACTACCCGCATAAGGGCTTCTCGATTGAAGAGCTGTACCGGGTGTTGACCACTGAGCTTCGAAGCCTACAACCCACCGCCTGGACTGCGGTCGGCGGCTCTATGGGCGGACAGGTGTGGTTTGAGCTCATGCGCCACTACCGGGCCGAAAGGCATGCTGAGCCGTATGGTCGGCCGCTACCACCCATCTTCGATAGTGCACCGGCCTGCGCGGACGACATCATGGTGCCGCGCTGGAGTTTCAAGGTAATGCGCTGGCTAGGACATGGGCCGATCGCTACCGGCATCAAAGCCATCGGCATGTGGCTAGCGGCTCCCCGGCCGCGGGCCCAGCCAGATCCAGGTATCGATCAGGATGCGCTGGAGCGCCTCTACCACATGACGACGTGGTACCCGTATCCAGGTGCGGCCGCCCAGGCCGCCTGGATGGCTCATTTTGATGCCCGGACACTCGGCCCGAACGAACTGGTGCCAACCATCCATTATATCAAGGGTGCGCCGAATGACGATGGAGTGGTTCGCAACGCTCAGGCCGTGACTCACTGGGGCCAGGTCGCTCAGGTAGTAGCACACATCGATGATACCCGGGGGCCGCGCGATCACAACCTGGTCCAACGGCCAAATTTCATTACCGAGGTGGTGCGGCAAGTCTTTGAAGCTGCGGCCGGGGAGACTACCAGCTGATCTGTATCCCATCCACCGGCCCGGCTGCTGTCTGCTCTAGGAGCAGGTAGCAGCCGGGCCCTTACTGTGACAGAAACTTATTGAACACTTTGCAGTCTTTTAAGTGGTGTTTTG
>CAYXSN010000014.1:0-45136 GCA_964467655.1 uncultured Candidatus Saccharimonadales bacterium
CCCTCCTAGTGTGAAGTTTAAATGGAAGGTGTTCAATATGTCGTGTCACAGTACGAGGCGCTTGACACAAACGCCACCAACAGATACAATAGGCAATGTTCACCCAAGACAGTAGCTGTCAGTGGTTCGACCACAGGCTTAATTTGCTACCGAGGTATTACAACCCAGGCTAATACCAACAGCCACAAGATGTAGCTACCGATTGTCTGGATGTGGTGTGCACCCAGATTTTTTAATTGAGAAAGGTAAGACTATGGCCATTTCTCGAGCAGCCAAAGAGCAAGCCGTCAGTACTCTGACCGACGAGCTCGGCCGCCTCAAACTGGCCGTCATGACCGACTACCGTGGTCTGACCGTGACCGAAGTCGAGGAACTGCGCACCAACCTGCGCGCCGCCGGCATTACCTACCGGGTCGCCAAGAATACCCTCTTGCGCCTGGCTACCGCCGGTACCAAAAACCTCGAACACGTCGACCCCAAGACCTTCTCTGGCCCCATGGCCTTGGCAATTGGCTTTGATGACGAAGTGGCTCCAGCCCGCCTCATCTTCCAATACGCCAAGCAACATGACGCGCTTGAGATTGTCGGCGCCATCACTGGCGACGGACAGGTGCTTACCCCAACCGAAGTCAAGGCATTGGCCAATCTCCCAACCCGCGAGCAACTCATCGCTCAAGTGGTTGGCACGATTGCCGCCCCGCTATCTGGCTTCATGGGCGTCATGACCGGCAACGTCCGCAGCATTATTAACTTGCTCAACGCGCTCCAGGAATCGAAAGCGTAATTACAGCATTATAACCGTAAAGGAATCTATTCTCATGGCAGAAGTTGCAGAGAAAACCGAAGAAAAAGTAGAAATTCCCGCCAAGTTTGAAAAATTGGTGGAATCAATTGACAAGCTGAGTGTGCTCGAACTATCTGAGCTCGTCAAAGTCCTCGAGAAGCACTATGGTGTTTCCGCCGCCGCCCCTATGGCGGTAGCCGCCGCTCCCGCCGCTGGTGGTGACGATGAGGCTAAGGCCGAAGAGAAATCAACCTTCACCGTTGTCCTGGCAGCCGCCGGCGACCAGAAGATCAACGTCATCAAGGCAGTCCGCGAAATCACCGGCCTGGGTCTGGCTGAAAGCAAGGCTCTGGTTGATGGCGCCCCCAAGCCCGTCAAAGAAAATGTCGCCAAAACTGACGCCGAAGAAGCCAAAACCAAATTGGAAGCAGCCGGCGCTACCGTCGAACTACAGTAGTCTGAGCCAATCGCTTCAACGAAAAAACTCCCGCAACCCGGGAGTTTTTTCGTGAGTATTTGAGGAACTTACAGACTAATGCGATAAATATGATGGCTATATTCACTGGCGAAGTTGTCGGTAAATTGCCGGTTGGAAACGGATATCGTGCGGTTCTCACCAATTACCTCGACAGTTGTACCATTGACGCCTGTCGGCAAGGTAAAGGTCTTATTTCCTGTTGACTGCTGCAGACCAATGTCGGCAAAGATATAGGCCGAGCCATTGTATGTCTTAAGCATGGCATCGGTGCCATTGTTAAACGAGTAGTAATAGTACGTGAAGCCGTTAACTACCCGAGAAGCGTTGTAATACGACTGGGTGTTAATTACTGGAGCAAGAGCCTTCACCTGAGCATTGACCGCCGTAATCTTGGGGTACATCGCGTTACCAAAAGCTGTGCCAGAGCAATCAACCAATGAGTAGGCGCCGCGGCAGCCAAGCGAATCATCGTTGTTGTGCTGGAAGTAGGAAATACCTCTGGCTTCATGAATGATTGCCGACCACACAGCCCCTTCCAACTGATTGGGCGTAATCGTGAGAGCGCCAGGTTCGGTCAGGTACGGTCGGGCAGTCTCAATAAACGTCCAAATCGGTCTCAGATGCGATTGATCCTGGAACCGCTTCATTTGATCAACTTGCCAACCATAACTGGCCGATGACGACACCGTAGCCCCGGACGGCCAATCAGGTGAGTTTGGTACCAAACCCCACAAGAAAGCGCTCGTATAGGTATACTTATCAGCACTCGACACATCCATCATCTGCACATGCTGGTTCATGGTGGTAGAGGCCCAGAAAGTGCGCAGGATACCATTACCAAAGTTGGCCATCACAAACCGCCCATCATTCAAATTGCGACGGGCCGTCACATACGATTGCTGAGTAGCCAGGATCTGGGCTTCGGTTCCGTCGCAGCCGCTATAACCCATTTCGCACTCATCACTAATAAACCAACCCACGGCATTCGCCCGATTACCGATCTCAGCAGGGGTCCATTCATCCCCAGGCAGGACAAACATACCAGGAGTGTTGTCTATGTATGACAGGGTCCCTGCCCGATGCTCAGCGGGAGCAAATGTATTAATGCCCAGAGCCTTGAGTTCGGCTGCATGCTCTGGATTACCCATAAAGACGGTAATCGGAAAGAAGCTAGGATCATCCCAACCAGCGGCATTTGCCTTAGGAAACTGTGACCAATAGCCAGACCCACCTTCCCAGGGGATCCGCGACAAGCTCAGACTGCCACCCGTCGGCGTGGGAGTGGGCGCAGCGCCATTAAATTGAACCATGCTGCCCCCGGAGGCAGCAGTTTGGGCCACCACACTTGCTGTGCCGTTCAGCGTGCCACCTTCGGCCTCAAAAGCAGCTAAGGGACCTGCCGCCAAACTCCGAACAACCACATAGCCCAACGCACCAACAGCGACCATGACCACGGCCACCCGAACCTTAAGATTTGTTGTGTTGGGCCACCGCAGTAATTTAGAATAGATATTCAGCTTCATATACAAGAAATGTAACATAACCAGTATGCTGAGTAAAGGTGTTGCCCCTAAGGGCTAATTGACGATACATATGACCAGCCTCATTGATCCCGGAACATTCTCACGAGACCAAGAATTTAGTGGCGCCAAAGGCCTCGTCTTGGTTGGGACACAAACCATTGTCTACCGCCGAAGCGCCGACGCTCCGAGAGCCCAAAACCTGCTTGACCTGCCTGGTGGCGGCCGGGAAGGCAACGAATCACCATTCGAGACCTTCGCGCGCGAGGTCAAAGAAGAATTCGGCTTAAGCATCAAACCGGCAGACATTGTCTATAGCCGACGCTATCAAGGTCAGCAAAACCCCAAGTTCTTCGGCTACCATATGGTTGCCCAACTACCAGCTTCGGCCCAGAACGACATCATCTATGGCAATGAGGGCGTTAGCTACACCCTGATGACTATCGACGAATATCTCAGTCGGGCCGATGCCTGGCAAGAATATCAGGCTCGCACCAGAGACTATATGGATACAGTATGATTGATGCCATTATCATCCCCAGTTTTCGCTCCAAGCCAGATATTAGATTGGCACAACGGCTCGTGCTGCAATACAAATGTCACCTTTTGCTACTCTATAGTAGTCAGGCAAGCCTGGAGGCAATGACTGCCGGTCTGGCAGTTGCCCGCCCGTTTCGCAATGCAATCAACATCTCCCCCCCCCACTAACAGTTTCTTTCCTCATATCTAAATGAGGATTGGTTTTTCCAGATGAGCAACACAACACGCACCAAGTTCACTCAACTCACAGCGACGCAAGCTCCTTATGATCCTTTCGCCAACCCGAACCGGGCTGCTAGCGAGGAGTTCGGTGATCTGCTGGCCGAGGGACTGGTTGAACTTCAAAAATATGGCATCAACCCTAATCAATCTACAGTTCAAGACTGGCAAATACTCATTCGGCAACGAGCAAAGCTGATGGCAGACATCCACGACCAACTCTCATACAGTACCGGTCAGTATCAAGCCACCATTGCCGCTTTGCAGGCCGCCCATCATACTCTGGCATCTATCGACCCTGGCGATTGCGTTGGATATATTTCACATTGGCTGAACGATCAGATTATCTGGGACCAACACCTTGCAAAACTACCGAGCTTCAACGAAGTCGACAATGCCATTGCTGATCTTGGCTTAAACTCTCAGGCGATAAAGCCAAAAGAACCAGATCACATCCAACTGTCAGCCGAACCAGTGTTTTATGGAGCCGGCTAACGTTGCTTCTTCGAACCAAAAAACATCCCGATAACGTCATCGAGCACACTACCGTCTCCATTTTTGTCGAAGAATTTAACTGCCAGGTCCATGAGGGCCGTACCTTTGGCGCCTTTTTGACTCGAAAGAACATTGCCGATATCTTCAGCCGACAATTTTCCTTTGTTTTTTTGTCTGCCGAGCTGTGCCATCACCACAGGCGCCAACGTCGCCAAGATGGTAGCAGTCGCGTTCGTTGATGCCCCAGACTTTTCGGCCACTTTCGTGACAGCCGTCTCTTTATTTGCACCCAACACGTGGTTCAAAATTTTGGCGCCATCAGCAATAGTAGAGTTATCGGTTACCGCCGACAGATTATCGAGCAATGATCCATCATGCTTGGCAGCGATGGCCTTGTCCAAATTATCTGCTCCGGCTTTGGTACTGGCATTCTTAGCCATACTCCCTACAATCAAGGGTAAACCTGCAGCAATCACCTGAGACACCTGATCCGGTGTCGCACCACTAGACTCAGCAATCCGCCGTTTGGTTGATTGATCTAAAGTACCCATCACAACTTGCGTTAAATCCATAATTCTTGTGCCTCGCATTATCTTAAGCTAGCGTCATTTTATCATAATGTTTTGACTTTGTTTGCTTGAGAGTGTAAGAATAGAGCCAACGAGTGTGAAACCAATACCAACCGTTAAAAGGAGTTACGGTGATGGCCGATATAACAGAAAAACAGCTCAAGACGCTCAAGAAGCTGATTGAGACTGCTGAGACACATCTGGCCGGGGCTAAAGAATTACTGACAAGCCTAGTGGGATCCGAGGAGACGGTGTCGGCTGACGAAGCCAAATCTGCCGCTCAAACCAGTGGGACAAACGGCAAGGTCATCGAGGGTGCCTTTGATGGACAGCATATGATTGGCCCTGACGGCAAATCATACCCAGTACCGGCCAATTATGCCTCCAAGAGCAAGCTCGTCCAGGGCGACCTGCTCAAACTCATTATCGGTGACGACGGTACTTTTATCTATAAGCAAATCGGTCCGGTCGAACGCCGCAAACTAATCGGCACTCTTGGACTCAAAGACGGCGTGTACTACGTTGAAGCCCGCGGCAAAGATTACCATGTCCTATTTGCCAGTGTAACCTATTTCAAAGCCCAGCCCGGTGACCAGGTGACCATGGTCATTCCTGAAGAAGGCGACGCCGAATGGGCCGCCATAGAGGCAGTCATTGGCTAAGGGTCCGGCCTTTATCACTGGAAATCAGGGTAAATTCAAAGAAGTCGCCGCCATCATCCCTGACATCAGCCAGTTAGCTCTCGATCTCGATGAGATCCAAAGTCTTGATGCCCATACCATCATTGAGCACAAATTGGCACAGGCTGCCGGCACATATCATGAGCCTATGTTCGTCGAAGATACCAGCCTCGTATTCCATTGCCTCGGCCAATTGCCCGGTCCACTCATCAAGTTCTTCGAAGACAGCCTGACCAATCAACAACTAGCCGACCTGGTGAGCCGCTATGACAACAATTCAGCCACTGCCCGCTCAACAATCGGGTACCGGGATGAAAACGGCCACTGCCATTATTTTAGCGGTGAAATCAAAGGTACGATTGTGTCGCCTCGCGGTGAGCTCAACCCATTTGGCTGGAACAATATTTTCCAACCCCAAGGGCATTCCCAGACCTTCGCCGAAATGACAGTTGAGGCCAAAAATGCCATCAGCATGCGTGGCATAGCCGCTACTAGATTGCGGGATTTTTTGTCGCACCGGCCCCATATTTAAGATATACTTGAGCTATAAGAGTCGCTTTTGATGAGGGGTTGTTATCAGGATGTCCGACCGTGTCGCGTTGTACCGCAAATATCGTAGCTCATCCTTTGCCGAAGTTGTCGGCCAGGATCATATTGTACGGACGCTCACCAGTGCTATCACCAGTGGCCGCATCGCCCACGCCTACTTATTTACGGGGCCTCGCGGCACCGGCAAAACCAGTGTCGCCAGACTCCTAGCCCAAGCCGCCTGCTGCCTAGGCGTACAACCACCATGCGGCAATTGTGCAGCCTGCGCGATAGCGACCGGCACAAATCCCGACATTATCGAGATAGACGCCGCCTCCAACCGGTCGATTGACGCCATTCGAGACCTCCGAGACAAAGTCGCCCAGGTACCCAATTTGAGTCGGCGCAAAGTCTACATCATCGACGAAGTCCACATGCTCACGACCGAAGCCTTCAATGCACTCCTCAAGACCCTGGAGGAGCCGCCGGCCCACGTCACGTTTATCTTAGCTACTACTGAAGCTCATAAGGTACCCGATACCATCATCTCCCGGACGCAACGTTTTGTCTTCAAGCCGTTTCCCGACGATATACTGGCTCAGCTGTTACTTGACGTTGCCGCCAAGGAAGGTTGGCAACTCGAACCAGCAGCCGCCCACAGGTTGAGTCGTTCTGCAGCTGGTGGCGCCCGCGACGGCTTGAGCCTGCTTGACCAAGTGGGCAATGCTGCTCAAAACCAAACCATCTCCGACCAACTCGTTCAGGAGCTGCTTGGGCATATGAGCCAGGAACAACTCATGCAGCTCGCCACAGCTATCGCCGAACGCAATGCGGCCGGAGCGCTCGATACAGCCGCCGGCTTGCGAACCAGTGGCGTGGCGACCAGCCAAGCTATTGCCAGTTTAATTGGACTGTGGCGAAGAGTTGTCTGGCAAGCTGCTCAGAATCCGCCGGACACATCGACGCTCAAACCACTGGTGACGTCCCGCACCTTAGCTGGTCATATCAACATCCTGGAACAATTACTAGCGCTCAATCAATCAAATTGGCCCGAAGCCTCGCTCGACATGGTGCTGGCGAAACTCACATTAGATCTGCAGCCACCCGCTACCTCACCAAAATCGGTTAAAGCTCACACCAGAGCCGCAGCTGCACCTGAAACCCCTCAAATTCAAGCCGCACCGGCTACACCAGCCACCAAGCCAAACGAAGCCACCAGCCCCGCGAATGTACCAGCCGAGCTGTGGCCTAAAGTGATCATGATTATCAAACGAAAGAATAATTCCTTAAGCGCCCTGCTCCAAATGTACCCCATAGCTGTTGCCGCCGATACCATTACGATCAAACCCCGCTTCAACTTCCATAGAGATTTATTCCTCAAGCCAGTCAATCGGAGTCTCATCGAGGCAGCCGCCACCAAAGTGTACGGCCACACCATCAAAATCGAAGCCGTCACCGAAGCGGTTGCCCCCTCAAACCGACGGACGACCAAAGCAACGAATCCCGACACTGAATTGATGGCATCGGCCCTAGAAATCCTGGGCGGGGAGGTAGTTGAATGATGGCAACTTCCAAAAAATCAGGATACCGAGACGATCAGCCAGCCACCCACATTGATGCTGCTGCCAAGATGCCACCCCAAAACCTTGATGCCGAGGCCAGTCTGCTCGGCTCAATCCTCATTGAGAAAGACGCCATCATCAAAGTGGCCGATATCGTCCACGCTGACGATTTTTACGACGACCGCCATGGACTCATTTTTGATGCTATCCTCGATCTCTACGAATCCCGTCAACCAATTGATGTTGTCAGTCTAGCCAACAAGCTGTCGGCCGCCGGCGAGCTGGAACGTGTAGGTGGCGCCGCTTACATTACCGACCTCACAGCCGTCGTACCAACCGCCGCCCATGTAGTGCATTACGCCAGTATCGTCGCTCACAAAGCTACTCTCAGACGTCTCATTACTGCCGCCTCAGACATTTCAAATCTCGGCTATGATGAACAAACCGGCCTCGAACAACTCCTCGACAAAGCCGAGCAGACTATCTTTGAAGTCAGCCAAAAAAACCTCAAGCAAAACTTTGTGCCTATCTCGAGCGTGCTGTCTGAATCATTTGAGCGGCTCAATGAGCTTCATTCAAATACCGGTAAGCTCAGAGGAGTACCCACGGGTTTCAAAGACCTGGATAAATTACTGGCCGGCTTGCAGTCATCCGATCTGATCATTTTGGCCGCTCGACCCTCAATGGGTAAAACCACCTTTGTCATGAATATAGCCCATCACGTGGCTGCCCGCGAAGGCATACCGGTTGGCTTCTTCAGCCTCGAAGTCTCCAAGGAGCAGCTCATCGACCAGTTACTGGCCATTGAATCGGGTGTCGACTCCTGGAAATTACGAACCGGCGCTCTAGATGATGACGATTTTCCCAAGATCAATGAGGCTATGGCCGAGCTGTCGGAAGCGCCAATATTTATTGATGATTCGGCCATCACCAACGTCATGGAGATGAGGACCAAAGCCCGCCGGCTCCAAAGTGAACATGGCCTCGGGTTAATCATTATCGACTACTTACAGCTCATCTCAGGTGGCGCCAGGTCAAATGAAGGCCGACAGCAAGAGGTCTCAGAAATTTCCCGCGGGCTCAAGGGTCTTGCCCGTGAACTCGGTGTGCCAGTAATTGCCCTAAGTCAGCTGTCGCGGGCAGTCGAATCGAGAACACCACCAATTCCCAACCTGGCCGACCTGCGCGACTCCGGCTCTATTGAGCAAGATGCTGACGTCGTCATGTTTATTTACCGCGAGTTTTACTATAATAAACAAACCGATAGAGAGCACATTACTGACATTCTTATCAGAAAACACCGCAACGGTCCCGTCGGTGATATTGAGCTCTATTTCCATCCTGAGCAGCGAAGATTTACTGACCTCGAAAGGTTCCAGGGTTAGAACTTGCACCTTCCTGGTTATATCGGTTATGCTTAGACCAATTTAGACACACAGCGCATGAAACCATCACACCAAAACGATGTCACTGAAGCTAAAAGAGTAGGTAAATTCGGGCTCGTCGGCATCCTCAACACAGTACTCGATTTTACGATCTTTAATCTACTTGGCCATTTTGCCCATCTAGCAGTCGTACCAGCTAACCTCATATCGACGACCTGCGCCATGACGTTTAGCTTCTTTGCCAACAAACAGGTGGTCTTCGAGCGTCAGGGTGGCTCGATACTCAAGCAGGCTGTCATTTTCTACACCGTCACGGCCTTTGGCCTGTATGTACTCCAAACCGGCACGATCCATATTCTAACCGATGTTTGGCATTACCCAACGCTCCTAGCCGTCGACATCTTTCATATCCTGGGTCTTGACCGCTGGCTGAGTGAGCCATTCATTATCAAAAACACCGCCAAGGCCTGCGGCACAATCCTCAGTCTTATCTGGAACTACTTCATGTATAAGTTAGTGGTTTTCAAACAATGACCGCCCGCCGGGTAAAGCCGCCGTTTACATGGCTCGGACCGTTTACCGACAGTCTCGTCTTGGCCAGCGCCTGTGCTCTGGCAGCCTTCATGAGATTTTATGACCTCATCAATTTACCGCCTGGCCTCGATGCCTCACTAGCCAGTTCGGCGCTCCAAGCACAGGCCCTCCTAGCCCACGGTACAATCCCGGCTTTTGATACTGCCACCGGCTACGCACCTTTGTGGGTCTGGCTCCAGGCAGCCGGCATAAAACTAGCCGGCGCCACCCCTGTAGCCTTGAGGCTATTACCGGCAGCCCTGGGCACTTTAGCTGTCATCCCGATGTGGTTCGTGACGCGCCAATGGCTCGGGCGGACAGCCGCACATGCTGCTACCTATACTCTGGCGGCCTTACCCTGGGCGGTAACTGCCAGCCGGTTAGGTACCGTAGCAGCTGCCGTCCCGCTCATGCTAACCCTCACTGTCTGGCTAGCAGGCAGAGCCTGGCGTCAACCTCAACCCCTGAGGGTTGGATTGTTGGCAGTAGCCGCTCTCGCCAACCTAGGTTTTGGCCCTATGGGCTGGTTAATCAATGGGCTCGTCGTGGCATTTGCCGGCGGCAGATTTATCCACGAAAGACGCAAACCCCGCTTCAATGCCCCGGTTATAAGCGGCCTAGTTTTCGGCGGATTCGTGCTGTCAACACTAGTGGTTATTATTGCAACTTCGTGGACGAACCTAGCAAACATGCCGGTTTGGTTAGGTTGGCAGTTGCAGCCGGTCAGATGGCTATCTGCAGTCGCCACCAATTTCCTGATGCTGATAGGTCCTGGCAGCGGCGACGGCAACTATGTCCATAACCTACCCAATCAACCAGCCCTCAACAGCTTCCTGGCCATCAGCTTTATTACCGGACTACTGGTGGCCGTGGCTAAAATCAAATTGTACACGTACCGCTGGTTGATCGCCTGGCTTGTCATCGGCCTGCTACCAGCCGCCCTGACGGGAGATGGCGGCCCGAACTTCAGCCGTGCAGCCGTAGCAATGCCAGCTGTTATCATGCTCGCCAGCCTCGGCATAAGTTACATTCTCAAACTATGGTATAGCACATTTCCTGCCAACTCGGCCGCCAGATCAGTTGGACAAGCTACCATTATCGTCCTCATCATATTAAGTACCGCTCTCGGTTACACTCAGTACTTCAGAGCGTGGGGGCACACCGGCGCCACGTATGCCGCTCATAACGAGGGTGCAGTCAGACTCGGTACGAATCTCAGCGCCGCCAAAACCGATGGCCCCATTTACGTAGTGACTACAGCGTCAGATCAGCCGATTATCGAGTATCTAGCCGATGGTGCCACCGCTCAATACCTCAAGACCGATGAGCTGGCGGTTTTACCCACCAGTAGCAATCCAAAGCAATTCTTCATTTCTGCCACCGAAAAAGAACCGGCCAAGAAGCTGCTCAAAGCCAAATTTCCCGGTGGTACTTTTAAGCCACATTTTTCACCATTTAATCAAGTGGAAGTGTACTACACGTACGAGCTGTCAAAATGACCAAACCAACCATTGACCTGAGCCTGATTATTCCTGCCTTCATGGAAGGCAAAATCATTCAGCAATCACTTGAACAATTGGCTGATTACTTGGACCAGACCAGCCTGGGTCATGTCGAGGTAATTATCGTCACGGCTGATAGCCCTGACGGTACCGCTGAGCTGGCTCAAAAAATGGCACATCGTTTTGCTCAGTTCCGGGTCCACCAGCTGGGCGCCCGGGTCGGCAAAGGTCGTGACGTCAGAGAAGGTATGCTCGAAGCCAAAGGACGCTACCGTTTGTTTATGGATGCCGATCTAGCAACACCGTTAGTTCACATCGAACAAGCCTACAGCCTACTCAAAAACGGTGCACCTATCGTGATAGCGGTTAGAGACCTTTTCTCAATCCATAAAGGTTTGTTCCGCAAATTTATGTCCAGTTTTGGTAATCTGTTCATTCAAACGCTCATTCTCCCCGGCATCAAAGATACTCAATGCGGTTTTAAGGGTTTTTCTGCCGTAGCCACTCAAGATATATTTCCTCGCCAGACGATGATGGGCTGGAGCTTTGACGCTGAAATCCTCAAAATCGCTCGTATCCACGGATACAAAATCACCACGATTGATGCCAACGATTGGCATGATCCCAAGACCGGCGATATGGGACTGGTAGGAGATTCACCGCTCAAAGCCGCCATCAAAACTTTTACCGACACAATCGTGATCGCCATAAACGCAGCCAAAGGAATATATCGCTAAAAATGTCTATACAGCACTAAAATGCTTGTGCTAAAATTAATTCATACCGAAAAGAAAGTGTTGTGGTTGTGACTCACTCAGAAATGAGGCGAACGCATCCTCTTGGTGTGTTTCGCGATAAAAGTAGCATCGCCCTCGTCGGTTTGAGGAAATATGGTAGTACCTGGCAGCTGGTCCATGCGCCCGCTACCGGTGACCACTTCAAGCCAAACGCCGACCCCATCACGCTCATCCAGCCACTTGGACGAGTACTTAAGCTCAACACCACCGACAACTTCCGCATCAGCCAAATCCTATCGGATCGGCTGTTAACATTCACCGAAACTACCCCAACCCATTCAGCTCAACTCAGAATCGCCCGTCATACTATCGAAGATGACCTAGCCATCTGGCATGTGCTGACGGCGGATCCGCGGCTTCAGGGACCAGGCCAAATCGTGCCTGAATACCGACACCTTGGCCAGTACGCCCTGTATTATGGCCATCAAGACATTAAAGTGGCCTTTAGTAAAAACCTGGTGTCATGGCAAACCGACAGCCTGGCCTTGGCTACGCCACGGGCCCACCAATTTGATAACCACCATTTGAGCGTTGTGGGTACGGCCCACTTGGCGGCCGGCATTATGGTAGTGTACGCCAGCGCCAGCCAACGCCATGGTAAAACCACCATCCAAATGGGCGCTATACTGTGCTCAAATACTGAACCCGATCAAGTAATTTGGCGCTCAGATGACAGCTTACACACGTTTGAGCAGCCATCTGAGCACGAACCACGGGTTCTCGGTGTTGCCATCTATGACGTTCACATTAATTTTTATTTTACAACCACCCGCGACAAGATCGTAGTCGCCAAAATTCCCAACCCCTTCGCCTCACACACGCTCAAAGGCCGTGATCTAACGCTAGGCCGAGCAGACCAAAACCCGATCCTTTCGCCAACGGGTCACGAATGGGAATCGGAAGCCGTCTTCAATCCGGCCGCCTTTGTGGCCGACGGCCGTGTACATTTGCTGTACCGGGCGATGGGTCCTGACGGTATCTCCAGGATTGGCTACGCTTCAAGCACCGACGGCGTAAATTTCGACGAACGTCTCGAATACCCAGTGTATACCCCCAGCCTCGGTTACGGCCTACCTGATCCCACAGCCGATAAGCAAACCTGGAAGTACGACCCCGATCTCTACCCATCAGGTGGTGGCTGGGCCGGCTGTGAAGACCCCAGGGCAGTCTGCATCGACGGTAAGATATACATGACGTTTCATGCGTTCAACGGCTGGGATTTTATGCGCCAGGCAATCACTTCAATATCGCTCGACCATTTAGCCGAGCACAAGTGGCATTGGAAACCACCGGCCCTTATCTCTAAACCCGGCCAACCCCACAAAAACTGGCTAATTTTCCCCGAGAAGATTAACGGCCAATATGCCATCCTTCATGGACTCAGTCCCCAAATCTACATCGAATACGTTGATTCACTCGATGAGCTTGACGGCAAAAAATACATCGAGTCATTACCACCAGCCGGAGGACACGGATACCACGACCCCCGCCGCACCAAACACTGGGACTCTCGGGTCCGTGGCGCTGGAGCGCCGCCCATCAAAACCCCTATGGGTTGGCTCCTGCTCTACCATGCCAACGACCACCGCGATCCAGGAAAATATAAGCTGGGCGCGATGCTCCTCGATTTGCATGACCCCACCAAAATATTGTTCCGGTCAAACGCCCCTATCCTGGCGCCCCAGGAGTGGTATGAAAACGATGGCAAACCAGGAGTCGTCTATACCTGTGGCGCCGTCATACTGGGCGAAAACCTCGTGGTTTACTATGGCGGAGGAGACAAGCACGTAGCCGTTGCTCGGGCCAATATTAAAACCTTCATCGACGCCCTTATCTACAATCACAATCTATCACTGGAGCCTGTCAAAAACAGTTTTATGGATGTCCGCGCCTAGATGATTACTGTTACCCGCGATCCTCACAATCCGCTCATCAAACCCGATCCTGCCACTCCCTGGTATGCTGAGGCCGCCTTCAATCCGTCACCGGTAACGTACCATGGCGACAACTATTTGGTGTTTAGGGCCGCCAGCCATCCAGCGCTGTACGAAAACGAAACCGTCGAGCTCTCCACGATAGCCATCGCCCAAGAGCTACCCGACGGGCATTATGGTGCTCCCCGACAACTGGTCGTACCCAGTGAGCCTTGGGACAAATATGGCTGCGAGGACCCTCGGGTGACCAAGCTCGGTGACACCTATTACATTTTTTACACAGCCTTGGGCGGCTATCCTTTTGGAGCCGACAATATTAAAGCTGCAGTTGCAATCACGAAAGATCTTGAGACCATCGAAGCCAAGCACTTGATCACACCGTTTAACGCCAAAGCTATGGCGCTGTTCCCTGAGCGCATCAATGGTAAGCTCCAGGTCATCTTGACCGCCAACTCCGATCTGCCACCGTCGCGCATCGGTATCGCCCAATTTAACGACATTTCAGATATGTGGTCGACGGCATATTGGGAAAACTGGTACGAACATCTCGAAGACCATACTCTCGAGCTCCTACGCGGCAACGGCGACCATGTCGAGGTAGGCGCACCGCCAGTTTGGACACCAGATGGCTGGCTACTCATATACTCGCATATCAAGAACTATTTCTCAGAAAGTAAAGTCTTTGGCATTGAGGCTGCCTTGCTCGACCACACCAACCCATGCCAAATACTGCGCAGAACTGTGTACCCTCTAATGGTCCCAGAGGAGGGCTATGAGCGGTTTGGGCGATTGCCCCGCATCATTTTTCCCTCAGGTGCTGTCAGGCATGGTGATAAGTTTACTATTTACTACGGCGGCACCGATACCACATGCTGTCGTGCCAATTTAAGCTTTGCTGGTCTGCTTGACGCCCTCTCATCGGACGCTAGCGTCAAGCAGCACGTCAAGCGTCTGCCCCAAAGCCCCATTCTGGAACCAATTGCCGCCCACGCCTGGGAATCGAGCCACGTGCTAAATCCCGCCGCCATCGAATTAAACGGCGATGTCTACATCATGTACCGGGCTGTCGGACCCGATAATACATCGGTCTCAGGTCTAGCCCGTAGTCATGACGGCGTTACAATCGTCGAAAGATTACCTGAGCCCATCTACGTGCCCAGGGTCAAGTTCGAGCAAAAAGCCGGCGGACCAACCGACAATTCAGGCTGCGAAGACGTCCGCATTGTCAGGATAGGTGACCACCTATACATCACCTATACAGCCTACGATTCTGTCTCAAACCCCAAAGTGGCCGAGAGCTCAATTAGTGTCGACGATTTTATCCACCACCGGTTCGATAAATGGACCATGCCGGAAATCATTACGCCTCAAGGGGTCGACGACAAAGACGCCTGCTTATTCAGTGAAAAGATTAACGGCCAGTACATGATCTTGCACCGAGTGTCATCGCACATTTGCGGTGATTTCGTTGACAGTCTCAACTTCAGGCGCGAAAAAGTTACCCGCTGCATTCAGATCATCGGACCACGGCCCGGTATGTGGGATGACAAGAAAGTTGGTATTGCCGGCCCTCCCATCAAAACCGCTCACGGGTGGATCTTGTTCTACCATGGCATCACCGAGGATCAGCAATACTGTCTAGGTGCAGCGTTGCTCGATCCCAAGGACCCCACCAGGGTAATTGGTCGGACGTCGCAACCAATCATGACCCCGGTACTGGACTGGGAGAAAGAGGGTTGGATTGGTAACGTAGTCTTTCCCTGCGGGCAAGTCGTCCGCGACGGTGTTATCTACCTTTACTACGGCGGTGCCGACCATGTCGTTGGCGTAGCCACGATTGAAGTCCGAGAGCTGGTCAGACAACTCACACCCCTGCGCTAACGAACATCTGATCTGCTTAACGTAATTTGTAGACGTAAATACTGTAGCCGATTTTGGCCACTGGTTCGCGTTCGCGCAGGTATTTGTAGCCATCGTGACCTTCACGCGCTGCATACCAGCGGTCGTTTTCCAGGAAGGTTTCACTCACGGCTATATAGTCACCATGATACTCGCCGTATTGAGCATGCCAGGGCTCATACTTTGATTTCGAGCAGTCATAGCCAACCGATGAAGTAATCAGCTGACCATTGTCATTGTAGCGTCTATCACAGAAATAATAATCAGGTGAGCCACCACCAAAATAATCAATAGCGATTTTATCGATCTCAGGATGTGCATCCACGTAGTGCTTCAGTCGGATGAGATCCTGACCCCAATCAACACTGGAATCAGAAAAATACTGACCGGCGTTCCCTGAACCGCCAGCGATCTCGTTGAAGTAGGGGATAAAGTAAGGAGCCGCCAAAGCAGTGCTCGCCCCATACCAGACCATACCAGCGAGCACAACGGCACTCAGCCACATTTTACGAATTCCACGGCTACGCCTAATCCATTGCACCAGACCAATGGCCACCAGCAAAAATAGTGGTACATAGACCGGCAGAATATGCCGAATACCAAGATTCAGATTGCCAGCCACCGATACGACAAAATAAAACACGGCAAACCCACCCAAAGCCCACTCGGCCGGCCAGACTCTAAAGCTTGCAGCCAGAGCCGAAGCCAAACGTTTCACTGACTGAGCCTGGGAGGCACGCCAGCCAACACCTAAGAGCAGCATCACCATAAAAACGAGCAATGCCACCTGAGTTTTCATCACAAACAGTTGGGGAAAGTACCAATGGAAGCTCTGATTACTCACTTGGCCGTCAAAGTACGTCACATTGCCGCCCTGAACCCGACCAAAGACCATGAGCACACCGAGAAGGTACTGAACAATAGGCTTAAAGATCGTCACATCATTGATGTTCGTCATGATCTGCAATAGTCCCTGCCAGCGGCTATCATAGACACTGCCCCTGATGAGCTGATCTTGTACTCCTTGAGGCATATTCCAAGTATGCGGCACGTAAGCTATCCACACCCAAGCTATACTGGCTGCCGAAGCAGCGACCAATCCACCAACATATTGACGCAAACGCGCTACCCAGCCAGCTGGCTGACGCCACACCAGAACCATGATACCGGCCATCCCCAGAAGATAGGGATAGAGCATGAATGCTGAAAATTTGGTAAGTTGAGCCACGGCCAGTACGAGCGAGAACCCGAGCAAGCGGCGCCAAGAAGGTTGAGTGACATACCAGGCAAATGCCACAACAGCCATAAACAAGGTCGCTGTTGCCCCAGCGTCAGTAGTCACCAGCGCTGAATGGGCCAGCACATTCGGACTCAGAGCATAAAAGAATAGTGTCAACAAGCCGACAGCCACACCCCACCGCCGTTTTGTCCACCAATACAACCACAAACCGAAAGCGATAGTCAGAATCAGTACCGGCAGTCTCGCCCAGTATAGAATAGCGTTGGCATCATTGCCTAAATGGTAAATAAAGCTCCAGCCCGCTTCCCATTGCCCATTCGTATCTGTCGTCCAGGGCCGCTCATCAATCGGGAAATCAACATTCAAAAACAGGAGCGGCAGACCCGCCAAGTCTTTGATCAATGGCGGATGTTCCGGGTTTAAACGGTAATCACCGTAGCGCACATATGAGTACCCGGCCGGAATGTGGGCAATTTCGTCAACGATTCCTGAGTTGTCCTTCATGCTGTACAGACTCAAGCCAAACATGGTAGCTAGCAATAAGCCGGCCAATACAAGATGCGTCGCCCTCATTCCTGAGATCAAACGCTGTGTGGTACCATAGAGCCGTGACTTCATCAAAGGTTCCTTTATCTTCGAGGTCATTGTAGCATAAGCGTTATCTAACTGGGAGCAGTCAAGCCTCATTATGTTTGAGAAGAGCAAAGCCTTATTTGAATTAAAGAAAATCCAAAGTGCCCTGTCAAAAGAGATTATTGAGGTTGAGGCGGGGAACGGCGCCGTCAAAGTCCGCATTAACGGCGAGCAAAAAATCCAGAAAGTAACCCTCAATGATGATCTTATAGCTGACGCCGACCTGCGTAAAGTCGAGAAGTGGCTGGAGTCAGCCATTACCCAGGCCATCAACCGCTCACAGCAAGTAGCTGCCGAGAAAATGAAGTCAATGGCCGGCGGACTAGGCCTGCCAGGGCTGTAATCAGCGGTCCATCCTGATGGCACTCATAACTAGGGTATAATCGACTACATGCGCGTAGTTCCACACTCGGTCGAAAAACTCATAGACGAGCTGAGCCGCTTGCCGGGTGTCGGTCCACGTACTGCTGAAAGGTTAGCGTTCTTTATCCTCAAGAACTCACAGGAACGAGCCCAGAGCCTTGGTCGAGCGCTCGATAATTTGCATTCAGGCGTAAAGTCATGCCAGAAGTGTTTTAACTTTGCCGAAGATGATCTCTGCAACGTCTGCAAGTCGGGTCATCGCGAACAAACAACAGTCGCTGTTGTCGAGGAGCCATTCGACGTCGTAGCCATCGAAAAAACCGGACTGTACCATGGCCTGTATCATGTACTCGGCGGTGTCATCTCGCCGATCGACGGGGTTGGGCCCGAAAAACTACAAATCGCCAGCCTGCTCAAGCGCATACCCGCCGAAGACATCCGTGAAGTCATCCTAGCCACCAATCCGTCACTAGAAGGGGAATCAACCGCTATGTACATCAGGGAGAGCCTTGAACCACTCGGCATTACAGTTACCCGCCTGGCTAGAGGCCTACCGGTGGGTGGCGATCTCGAATACGCCGATCAAATTACGCTGGGACGAGCCTTGGAAGGACGGCAAGCGTTTTGAAATCAGCCAAAGCCTTACAACAATTTATCGCCGCCGCCCAAACCATTCTGATTCTTCAACCAGACTCACCCGACGGCGATTCGCTCGGCAGTGCCTTAGGCCTCGAAGAGATCCTGGGTGACCTAGGCAAAACGGTTGTCATGTACTCGTACAAGCAACCAGAGCCATATCTGCGCTGGCTCGAGGGCGCCGATAGAGTTACGCAAGATATGCCCAAGAAGTTTGATGCCGTTATACTCGTTGACACCGGGGCGCCCGCACTCATCAAAAGCGCTCTCGAGCATCATTTTGCCGCCCTCACAGGCAAGCCCTTCGCCATCATCGACCATCACACTAGCCGCCAAGACTTTGGTTTTAGTGTTGAGCTTGAGATCGTCGAAGAGGCTGTGGCTACAGCTGAGCTCATCACCCGCATCGCCCAAGCCCTTGGTTGGTCCATCAATGAAGCTGCCGCCAACAAGCTAGCCAGCGCCCTCCTAGCCGACTCGCTGGGCCTCACCACTAGTGGCACCACTGCCAACTCCGTGGAGGCCCTGGCTGAACTGACCCGCCGCGGCGCCAACCTTTACGACCTCTACAAAGCCAAACGTGAAGCCACAGCCTTATTGCCTGAGATCCTGCACCTCAAAGGCAAATTGCTACAATCAGTCGAGTTTCATGCCGACGGCAGGCTCGCCATCGCCGAGATCAACCCCGACACCGTCGCCCGCTACAAAGACATCACCGAGCCCTATACGCTTATTCTGAGCGAAATGCAGTGGACCAAGGGCGTCGAACTGGTGGCCGTATTCAAAAATTACGGCACCAAAATCAATGTGCCGCTGCGCTCAACCACCCAAGCCGCCGGACCAGTAGCCGAACTCCTGGGCGGAGGCGGCCACCCCAACGCCGCTGCTTACCGCTGTAAGAGCCCGGATATCCGGGCCGAAATTGACTTACTGATCAAAACCTACGAGGATTACCGTAATGGACAAGCAAACCACCAAGATCCGTCTCTACAACACCCTGACGCGTAGCCCCGAAGAGCTCAAACCCCTCAAGTCCGGCGAGGTCACACTCTACACCTGCGGGCCGACGGTTTACAATTTCGCTCATATTGGCAACCTGCGCGCCTTTGTGTTTTACGACACCCTGCGCCGCACCCTCGAAGCTGCCGGCCTCAAAGTGCGCCACACCATGAACATCACGGACGTCGGTCACCTCACCAGTGACGCCGACGAGGGGGAAGACAAACTCGAAAAAGGCGCCGCCCGCGAGGGAAAAACGGTTTGGCAAGTCGCCGATGACTACACCCAAGCCTTCAAGCGCGACATGGCGGCCATGAACATCCTGCCGCCCACCGAGAACCCGCGCCGAGCCAAAAACACCAACGACGACCCGTACGCCCGCGCCACCGACTTCATCGGCGAGCAAATCGACATGGTCCAGCGTCTAGTGGAGAGCGGTTTTGCCTACCAGACCAAGCAGGCCATCTATTTTGATGTTGCTAAACTGCCCAGCTACGGCGAGCTCACCGGCCAAAAACTCGCCGATAAACAAACTGACCGCACCGAAGTCATCACCGACCCCGACAAGCGCTCGCCCTACGATTTCTCGGTCTGGTTCTTCACCGTTGGCCGCTACCAGGATCACACCATGCATTGGCCGTCACCCTGGGGCGAGGGTTTTCCCGGCTGGCATCTGGAATGCTCAGCCATTATTCATGCCACCTTGGGCGACCCAATCGACATCCACACCGGCGGCATCGACCACATCGGCACCCATCACCCCAATGAGATGGCCCAAACCGAGGCTGGTTTTGGCCACCAGCTCGCCAATCTGTGGCTGCACAACGAGTTTGTTTTGGTGGACGGCGCCAAGATGGCCAAGTCCAAAGGTAATGCCTACACGCTCGCAGACATCATCGGCAAAGGATTTCATCCGCTGGCACTACGACTGCTGTACTTGCAAGCTCACTACCGCTCCGAGATCAACTTCACCTGGGACTCGCTGGAGGCCGCCCAAAACACGCTGCTCAACCTCTATGCCTGGGCCGACCTCAAACACCAGTCCAACCTCGCAGAGGTACGGCTGGCCGACACCGACATCGCCGATTTTCTGGCCCGCGTCAGGGCCAGCCTAATCAATGATCTATCGACCACCCAGGCCTTGGCCGAGGTCTACCAATACATCAGCCAACTCGCCCCCGGCATGACAGTCGACGCCACCGATTTTGACCAGCTAGTATCGGGCCTCGATAGCCTGCTCGGGTTGTCGCTCAACAACCGCCCCGACATTACACCGGAGCAAAAACAGCTCATCACCGACCGCGAAACCGCCCGTCTTGCCAAAGACTGGGCGACAGCCGATAAACTCCGCGCCCAACTCAAGCGCCACCACCTCGATGTCAGCGACACCCCCAACGGCCCACGCTGGCGCCGCACCAACATTTAGACATACAGACCCGAGATATCAGATGTTCGAGTTACGTCGTTCACGGTATAATCAAACGACAATGAAAGACATTATCAAAATTATCAAATACTCGTGGAGCCTGAAACGGTTCTACATCGTTAACATTGTCCTGGTAGTGATATTGTCGCTATTTGCCCAAGCGACGCCGTTTTTCCTCAAGTTTTTGGTTGACGGGCTCGACAAGGCTAAGCACCCCATCAGCCCAACACCATCCTATTTTGCCTGGCTGATTATCGGCATATTGGTAGTCAACCTGCTCACAACGATACTTTCAAATATTCAGGGTTATCTGGGTGACCGACTGGCCAGTAAATTACATACCTTACTTGCGACCCGCTACTACAACCACGTCCTCACCCTCCCTTTGAGTTTTTACGACAATGAAATCAGCGGCCGCATCACCAGCCGGCTCGACCGCGGCATCAGTACCATCGCCAACATGATGAACGCCATGACCAACAACTTTCTGGGCTTCTTTCTGACAGCCGTTGCCACACTCATCATTTTGGCAATTTATGCCTGGCCAATTGCTATCCTATTGGCCGTATTATTCCCTTTGTACATCTGGACCACAGCGCTTTCCAGTCGTGACTGGCAAGCCAAGCAGCAAGTCATTAACCAACACCTCGACGTCACCCAGGGTCGGTTCACCGAAGCCATCAACCAGATCAGAGCCGTCAAAGCCTACGTCGCCGAAACTCTAGAAAAAACGTTCTTTACCGGACAGCGTCGATCAATCGAGCAACTCACCAGAGACCAATCTATCAGGTGGCATTGGTATGATGTCAGCCGCAGAGCTAGTCTCAATATCATTTTTGCGTGCATTTACGGCTATGTTGTCTACCAGACATTCAAGGGGCGGTATTCGCTTGGTGACTTTACACTCCTCATTCAGCTCGTCACTCAAGCTCAGTTCCCGTTGTTTGCCAGCTCCTTTATCGTTGATAGCCTACAGCGAGCTTCAGCTGGGTCGCGCGATTTCTTTGCCATTATGGACACCCGGGCAGCCATCACCGACAAGCCAAATGCCAAACCTTTGCGCATTGAGCAGGCCAGTATCAAATTCGACAACGTCAGCTTCAGCTACAGTCAAGGTGCCGAGGTGTTACATGGCATTAGTTTTGAAGTAGCCGCCGGCAGCAAACTAGCCCTGGTCGGCGAAAGTGGCCAAGGCAAAAGTACGATCGCCAATTTGCTCTGCCGATTCTACGAAGCCTCGAGCGGACAGATCCTCATCGACGGACAAAACGTCGCCGATGTCTCGCAGAGCTCTCTCAGAAGTCAAATCGCCGTGGTCTTTCAGGAGCCGGCTCTCTTTAGCGGCACTGTCCGCGACAACGTCACCTACGGCGTCTCTCAGGCTTCCGAAGCCAAGATTACCACAGCAATTGAGGCCGCTAACGCTGGCTTTGTTCACGAATTAGCCGATGGCCTGGAGACCCAGATAGGGGAACGCGGTGTTAAGCTCAGTGGCGGCCAGAAACAGAGGCTAGCTATCGCCAGAGCAATCCTTAAGGACGCCCCGATCCTCATACTGGACGAAGCCACCAGTGCCCTCGACTCCCGAGCTGAATTGCAAGTACAACAGGCCCTGGAGCGATTAATGCACGGCCGCACCACCCTCATCATCGCCCACCGCCTCAGCACCATTGCTCACGTCGACAGCATTGTCTGTCTAGAAAAAGGCAAGATCAGTGAGCAGGGGACGCCAACCGCCCTAGCCCACTCAGGTGGCCTATACCAGCAGCTGCTCAAACTTCAGTCGTCCAACCCCACACCCGAAGAACTCCAGGCTTACGACTTGGCGGCGTGATGCTTGGCTTCAAGCTTCTCCAGTACAAATTCACGGACAATGATCTGGATACTGGCGCTCACGGGTATGGCCACCATAGCTCCGAGGATGCCGCCAAGACTGGCACCCACGAGCACGCTGGTGAGCACCACCAACGGCGATAATTGGACCGTCTTACCATAAATAAGTGGCTGCAAGATTTGATTTTCCACTTGCTGATACACTCCGAAAAAGACTGCCGTCACAATGGCGGCAAAGGTAGATGTGAAAAACGACACCACAATAATAATAATGGCGGCAATGGTGGCGCCCACCAAAGGAATGAAGTCAAGTATTGCCACGAGCATACCCAACGGGACTGCATATGGCACGCCAACAGTTATGAGCACAATGGTCGTGAGGCCAGCCGCCAGCAAACTCGTCATGAGATTGCCGGTGACATACCCAGTCACCGTCTCATACATACCATGCGACAATCTTTGCCAACGCAAGCGATGGGCTGGAGTAACAAACTTCCAAAATGTAACCAACCAGCGTGGCCCTTCAACCTCCATAAATAATACCATCACCAAGACCGTCAAAACCGCAGTAAAACCGCTAAAGATAGTGCCAGCTACGCTGAAGACCGAGCCACCTGCTGCCGACAACGCATTGATCATCTGACCCTGGGCTTGTTGTACCAAATCAGCCAAATGCAGCACCCGAATCTGGTCCGATATCCACCAGTCACCGGCAACGAGCGCCTCAGCGTAAACTGGTAAGTTCCGAATGAGCTGCTCGGTTTGATAGACCAGCGGCGGTACGAGAGTCATAATCATGGTCAAAATAAAGCCGCCGATGAGCGTTACGGTCAGGAAGCTCCCACCCACCCGGCTCTTGCGAGGCATAAACTTAGCAAACCACTCGACTAAAGGATTAATCGCTACTGCAATATAAGCTGCCACAAATAACCACACCAACGGCTGGCGAGCCAGATACACCAGGTACACGCCACCTACGAACAAAAAAGTGACCGAAAGAACTTTGAGAATAGTGCGTGTTGAAATCGACATCTTGGCCCGAATTATACCATACCGAAACCCGCAGATTACATCTACAAGCGTAAGTAGAATCACGTTATAATAGATCTATCGGGCCATCTGGTCCGGTGTTGCGTCAGGAAATATTAGTCAAACAAGCAGCAAGGAGCTGGCAATTACCCGTAAATCCTTCTTGTTACTCGTCTGGCGGCGCTGGCGGCCTCAGAGCAACCACCCCTCCGGATTCTGGCAACATGCGCGACAACCATTCATTGTCGCCATGGCTCTTTTGGCGTTGGCGGGCAACTTTGCCCAGTACACAGAGACGACCATGGCCAGTGCCTCCAGCGCTGCCAATCCAAGTGTGCCGTATGCCATGCAAACCGGTTACTACATGGGCAATGGTAGCGCCAAATCGATCAGTGGTCTTGGTTTTGCCCCCGACCTCGTAATGATCAAATCTGATACCACCACCATTGCTACCATCTTCAAGACCACGGCCATGCCCGAAAATACTGTGGCCTACTTAGGTGCAGCCACTGCCGATAGCACGACTGGCCTCATTCGCCTGGATGCCGACGGTTTCACGGTTACGAGTACGGCTAATTCTGCTCTGGTGCGATATACCTGGACGGCGTTTACCGGCGATAACTGCTCAGCCTCGGGTCAATTCTGTGTCGGAGCCTACACTGGTGATGGTGCCGCCAGTAAAAGCATCATCACAGGCTTCCAGCCGGATCTGGTCTTCGTCAAACTTACCACCGCCGTCAATGCCAACTGGCGCTCAAGTGCCATGCCGGCCAACTCAGCTCAGTTCTTTAGCGCCACCGCCCAAGACACGGGCGGAGGGTTCTTTACAAGTATCAATACGAATGGCTTCACCGTCGCTGGTACGACCTCACCCGGCAACAATGTGTCGGCCCGCGTCTATCGGTACGTGGCCTTCAAAAACGTTTCAGGCTCCATCAATGTCGGTACGTTTACTGGATCTGGTGCCGATAATCGCGCACTCACAGGCGTCGGCTTCAAGCCAAACTACTTACTAATGAAAAATGGACCCACGGCAGTAGCAGCTGTTTCCAGTCAAACTGAGTCATACGGCGACAACACCAGCATGTACTCAGCTGCGGCCAACATTGCCGACGCAGTCCAATCCCTGGATGCAGATGGTTTTACCGTCGGTACTAACTCAAGCGTCAATGGCTCGACCAACGCCATATATTGGGCAGCATTCGGCGGGGCGGCGGCAGTTTCGGCTTCGGGCACCTTCAAATCAACAAGCGGCAGCTACACGGGCACTGGTACACAGCAATCAATTGGCGGCCTGGGTTTTAAACCGGATCTCGTGATCATACATGGCAATACTACCCAAGCAGGAGTTTTCCGGACGAGTCAAATGGCCGGTGATTCCACCGCCTACCTCGACGCCGCCACCACCAACTTAGCCGGCGCCATAACGGCAATCAACGGTGATGGATTCAGTGTGGGTACCAGTGCAACTGTCAATTCCAGTACCATAACGTACTATTGGACCGCTTACGGCAATGCCTGGAAACCTGAGACGAATTCGGGTGCTGCCGATTTTTATGTGGGCGCCTACTATGTGCCCAATGTCGCCACCGATAATACCAACGTTACCCGCCTGCCATTCCAAGCCAACTTCGTAGCAATTAAAGCTACAGCAGCGGTCGCAGGAACCTTCAGAACCTCGGCCATGGCGGGTGATCTTTCAGGATTTTATGCCGCCACCGCCGAAGCCGCCAACAACATCCAAGCTCTCAATACTGACGGTTTTCAGATAGGTACGGCCGGCAATGTCCAAACTATTAATACAGTGCATTGGTACTTCGGCTTTAAGACCGGCACCAATTTCGCTGTCGGTACCTACTCAGGAACCGGTGCCGCCCACAACGTAACTGGGTTTGGCCTACAACCTGATAATGTGTGGGTGAAACAGACAGGCGCCGTCAGAGGAGTACAGCGAACCAAGGATATGGCTACCGACTCTGCAGTGCCGTTCATCAACGTCGCCGTCGTTACGGGGGATATTACCGCCATTGTCTCGGACGGTATTACCGTCGGCACGGCAGCCGATACCAACACCTCAGGCACCAACAATTACCGCTACGTAGCCTGGAAGAATACCGATACCACAGCAACGCCGAGCTATGCCATGCAATCTGGATACTATATGGGTAACGGTAGTGGTAAAACCATATCGGGTTTGAGCTTTTCACCCGACCTGGTGATCATTAAATCTGACACCGCTGCTACTGCCACCATCTTCAAATCCGCTGTCATGCCCGAAAACACCGTTGCCTACCTAGGCGCTGCCACCGCCGACAGTACTGCCGGTTTCATCAAATTGGAACGTAATGGTTTTACCGTCACCAGTACCCCCAATACTGCCCTCATCAGATTTACCTGGGTCGCCTTTGGCGGATCAAACTGCACTGCTGGAGGCGTCTTTTGCGTCGGCCAGTATACCGGCGACGGCGCTGCTAGTAAAGCTATTACTACTGGCTTCCAACCCGACCTCATCATCAACAAATTAACCACCGCCGTCGGGGCCAACTGGCGCTCCAGCGCCATGCCGGCCAATTACGCTGAGTTTTTCGCCGCCACTGCCCAGGATACGGCCGGCGGCTATTTTACAACCATTAATGCCAACGGCTTCACCGTCGCTGGCACCGCTTCACCAGCCAACAACGTATCAGCCAGCGCCTACCGCTATGCGGCCTGGAAAAACGCCGCCGGTACTGTCAATGTTGGTACATTTACTGGCAATGCCACAGATAATACGGCGATTACCGGTATCGGCTTCCAGCCCAAGTTCATGTTTGTTAAAAACGGCCCGACAGCCGTCGCGGCGGTATCCAGCCAAGCCGAGTCATATGGCGACGATACCAGCTTCTTCTCGGCTACCGCCAACCTTGTTGATGCCGTCCAATCTCTTGACTCGGACGGTTTTACTGTCGGCACTAACTCAGTCGCCAATGGTTCGACCAACGCCATGTATTGGGCAGCCTTTACTGGAGGAGCCGCCCCTAGCTCCAGCGGCACCTTCCAAATGAATAGCGGTACCTACACTGGTACCGGGTTACCCCAATCTATCACTGGAGTCGGCTTTAAGCCCGACCTCGTAATCATCAAAGCCCAAACCACTCAAGCCAGTGTCTTTCGGACCAGTGCCATGAGCGGCGACTCCACAGCTTACATCGATTCGGCTACCGCCAATCTGGCCGGCGCTATCACCGCCATAAATGGAAATGGTTTTAGTATCGGCACCAGCGCCACAGTGAGCACCAGCGGAACTACCTACTACTGGACCGCCTACGGCAATGCCTGGGAGCCGGAAAACAATGCCGGCGCCAGCGACTTTTATGTGGGCGCCTATTTTACGCCAGCTACAGCCATCGACAGTCAAAACATTACCAGATTGCCGTTCCAAGCCGACTTGGTAACTATCAAAGCCAATGCTGCTGCTGCTGGTACGTTTAAAACTTCAGATATGACGGGGGATTTAGCCGGCTTCTTTGCTGCTACCGCCGAAACCACGAATGTTGTCCAGGCCCTCAACACCGATGGCTTCCAGACTGGTACCGCTGCCAATGTACGTACTGTTAGCGTCATGCACTGGTACTTTGGTTTCAAAAACGGCACCAATTTCAAAGTGGGCACGTATTCAGGTACCGGCAGCGCTCAATCAATTACCACAGTAGCCTTCCAGCCAAACAACCTCTGGGTGAAAGCCACTGGTGCTACCCGCGGCGTCGAGAAATCGACTGAAATGGTGGCAGATTCAGCGGCACCTTTTATCAACGTTGCCCCCATCAACAACGCGCTGACAGCCATGACTTCGACTGGCTTTTCAGTTGGTACTGCTGCCGAAACCAATGCCTCGGGTACCAACAACTACCGCTACGTCGCCTGGCACATACCAGCGCGTTCCATCTATATAACTGGCAACATCTACCAAGCAAATGAATCGTCGCTCGACACCAGTGCCTATACCATACGGGTATCAGTTAATAATGGCGTACCAGTTTCAACGACCGCCGTCGGTGGGACCTACTTCGTATCAGGCATCACCACGAGTGCCGGCGACTCAGTGGTAGCCTACATCTACAATGACGCCACCAATGATGCCAATGCCTTTACCGAAGCCAGCGGTAATACCGACATCAATAATCTCGATCTGATTGTGGGCAAAGTAACTGTTGGCAATAACAACGGCACCGCTACGTCCAATGCCGACATCTGCAACCAGTCGACCTATCCATCGGCCGCGGCACCAGATGATGACCTCGCGAGCTGTTCGGGTAACAATGTGACGGCCGAATCTGGAGTGGAGTGGCACATACTCAAAAGCGATGCTTACGACACAGGTACCTCAGCCACCCTCACCACCCAGGCCGCCGCGTTGCACGCCGACACCTTCGCCCAACCTGGTTTTTCAGCGGCAGGCGCCATTGGCACCGACATCACCCTGGCCACCAGCTCCTTGCTCAAGGTGGCATCGGGTCAAACTCTCAGCCTGGCTGGCAACTGGACCAACAACGGTGGCAGTTATAACGCCGGCGCCGGCACGGTGAACTTCAACGGTACCTCGCAGACCATTGGCGGCAGTACCAGCACCACCTTTTTCAACATATCTACCAGTGGCAGCACCAATACCTCGCCTGGGATTGCCACCACCATTGGCGGCGCCCTATCGGTAGGCGACGGCACGACATTTACCATGCCGGCGTTTGCAGTGACCGTCACCGGGACCACTACTGTCGGGGGAGGCACCAGCGGTACACTCTCGATCACCTCAGCCACTGGCGCCAAAACATTTGGTGGACTCGTGACAGTAAACCCCGGTGGCACCTGGGACAATTCCAGCGCCAACGTAGCCCTATCATTTGCTGGTGGCATCACCAATAATGGCACTTTCAACGCCGGTACTGGAGTTCAGACATTCGCCACCAATGCCCAGGCCCTCAACGGTACGCTCATCATTCCAAACGTCACGGTTACCACGATCACACTTACCAACAACGGTACCCTCACTGTCGGGACTGCTCTAGCCGGCACCGGCGGCCTCACCCAAGGCAATACCGCCACGCTCAATCTCGGTGGCACGAGTGCTATTTCGACCCTCACCGCAAACGGCGGTACCAACACAGTCAATTACACTGGCACGGGGCAAACCTGCAAGGTCACCACCTACGCCACGTTGCAGTACTCGGGTACCAACGCTTTTACCTGCGCCGTCACTACCGCCGCCAACATTAATTTCGGCGGTACCACACCGACCTGGACCACCGGTGCAGCTCTGACCGTATCGGGTACCACCACGATTACAGCCGGTACGATTACCCAGGGTACCTTAGCCATGACTACCGGCAGCCTGGTCTTAAACGGTGGTAATTTGACCACCACCAGCACTGCCGCGATTGCCTTTACCGTGTCGGGTACTACCAACCTGACCAACGGCACACTCAGTATCCCGACTGCCACCGGCACGAAAACCTTCACCGGACTGGTGACAGTGGGCAATGGTGGCACTATGAGTGGCGCCAGTACCACCATTGCCCTCGGTGCCGGTATTGCCAACAGCGCCGGCACCGTCAACCTCACCGGCACCGCCACTATGTCGACAGCCGGCGCCACGCTTGGCGGCGCGAACACCATTGCCATTGCCACCCTCACCGTCACCTCACCAGGGACTGTCACCAACAGCGGAACAGTTTCGATTGCCACAGCTTTAAATGGCACCGGCACCTTTACCAACGGCGACGGCTCCACCGGTACGCTCATCATCACACCGGCTACGATTGCCGTTACCACCTTTGCCGCTTCAGCGAACGGCAACACCGTCAACTATGCCGGTGGGGCGCAGACAGTAAGAGCTGTGACTACCTACCATGACCTCATATTTTCAGGCTCAGCCGCCAAAACCTTAAGTGCCACTACCACGACCATCAATGGCGATCTAACACTTACGGGCACAGCCAGCACAACCACAGCCGTCAGCTTGAATATCGGTGGCAATTTGGCTATCGGTGACGGCACCACCTTCACCGCTGCCGGCTTCGATCTCACGGTTAACGGCACCACTACCGTTGGCGGTGGTACCAGCGGTAGTCTGGTGATTAGCTCTGCGACCGGCACCAAAATTTTCGTCGGTGCCATTACCACAGCCGCCGGTAGCACTTGGAATAACTCGGGTAATTCAGCCGTGACGTACCGCGGCGGCATCACCCACAACGGCAGCACATTTACTACAGGAAGTGGCATACAGACCTTCAATACATCCGCCACCCAATCGCTCAATAGCTCAGCCGCCATGTCGTTTCCGAGTATCACCATAACCAGCCCAACAGTACTCACCAATAATCTTTCAAGCGGCCTCACGATTGGCACTGCCTTAGCCGGTAACGGCGGCCTCACCCAAGGCACCGGGGACAGCCTGATACTGGGTGGTACCGCCACAGGCATAACCTTGACGGCCAGCGCCAGTGGCAATACCGTCACCTACAACTCTACGACAGCCGGCCAAACCATGCTGGCTGGCCCCTATTATCACCTGACAATTAATAAATCGGGGCAAATCGCCACGCTTGGCGGCTCGACGACAGTCGACGGCAACCTAACAGTTTCGGCAGGCACCTTAGCCGGCAGCGCCAACCTCACAGTTGCCGGTAATGCCACGGGTGCCGGCACGCTCAATCTAACGGGCGGTACCTTTATCCAAAGAAGTACTGCCAACCAATCGATTGGCGCCACCGCCGGCTCAAACAACTGGACCTTTAACGACCTAGCATTCGAGAATGACGGCGGCAGTCCGGTTACTTTCACGTCCGCCAGTGGCAATACCGGCAACTTCACCGTCTCGGGTACCCTGACAATTGGCAACGCCACGGATACCGCCACCACAACGTTTGATGCCGATACCAATCCCAAAGCCCTGATCACCGGTAGCGTGATCATTACGAGCCAGGGCACACTTGACGCGCCATCATCGGGCACCTTCAGCGTCGCCGCCGACTGGACGAACGATGGCTCATTGGTACCAAACACCAGTACCATTACGCTCAATGGCAGCGGCGGCAGTACCCAAACCATCACCGGCAACACCACCTTCTACAATCTGACTTCAACAACTGCCACCGCCCGTACGCTGGCCTTTGAAACCGGCTCGACTACCACCGTCAGCCACACTTGGGTATGCACCGGTGCTAGTGGCCAGCACATTACACTCACCTATGCTGGTACCGCCGGCACCTGGCATATTGCCCCCACCAGCCCCTGGACCGTCGATTATGTGACGCCCGTGTATTCCACCAATGATGCCCCAACCCAAATCCTGCCAGCGCACTACACCGATGGCGGCAATGACGTCAACTGGTTCAGCCAAGCCCCCAACACCCCCACCAGCCTGACGCAAGGGACAACTACCGGCACAAACAATATCAGTGAAGCCGCCTGGACGAACGCCAATCAGCCGTTCTTGGGCTTCACGGTAACCGACCCAGACACCGGCGACACCGTCAAATACCGCGTTCAGATCGACAACACTGACGCCACGTTTACCCATCTAGTCACCGATTACACGTATAGTAGTTTAAGCAGTAACGGTACTACGTTCGCGTATCAAGTCGGGCAGGGCGGGGGATCATACGCTGTTGGTTCAACCAGTATGACGCTACCAGATTCAGCCACCGGCTACTGGTGGAGAGTCTACGGTATCGACAACAACGGCGTACAAACCGCCACCCCAGCAACATTTGGCAACGCAAGTACAGTTGATTTCAAGATCGACACCGCGGCACCTACTGGCGGTAGTATCAAAGATGGTACAACCTCTTCCGACGCCGCCTACAATGATGGTAGTCTCGACACCCTATCAGCATATTGGGCTACCACCGAACCAACCTTTACCATTTCCGGCAAGCCCGCTACCAATGTCTATCAATACTCATTTGGCACTACACCTGGTGCTACCGATATCGTCACCTGGACATACACTGGTAGCAGTGGCACCCAGGCTTTCGTAACCGCCACCGGCCTATCATTGCAAACCGGCCAGCTCTATTACGCAAATGTTAGGGCCTATGACCAGGCCGGCAATGTCTCAACCCTCAGCTCAGATGGCCAAATGGTGTTGCCGACATTTGTAGTGTCATTCCTCAACAGCCCTCAATTACCCGGCAATGCCAATTCAGTTGATTTGGGCACCTGGCAAGACCCATCATATGGCGGCACCGGCAGTACCCAGATCACCACTACCACCAATTCGTATTACGGCTACTCAGTGTATATGTCTAAACTTGGTGCCATGGCTGTTGCTGGCAATCCCGCCAAAACAGTACCCGACTATGTAGCCACCTACCTTGCCGGACCCACAGCCTGGGCCACCGGCTGCCCGGTAGGAACTGCCTGTTTTGGCTATACTTCAAATGACACCAACATTTCCACCGGCAGCCGCGGTAACATCTATGTAGGCGGCAGTAATTATTGCGCCATCTCAGATATCGCTCCAGGTGACGTGGTCGCCGACGAAACCAGCCCCCAAACCAGTGGCCAGTCATTTACTGTCACCTACAAAGTTCAGACCAACGCCGCCCAAGACGCGGGCAACTATACATCAAACATTCTCTACACGGTGGTTCCTCAATACTAATCATATGAAACGATCTATTGTCATAGTTGCCCTATTATTCGGAATGACCCTCAACTCGCCACTAGCGGCACAAGCTCAAGATAATGCAGTGGTTCTGGGAGTTTCACCAGCCATCGTTGACATTACGATAAATCCGGGTCAAAGCATCAGCCGCACGATGATCGTCGAAAACCGGTCGGAGCAGCCGGTGGCTCTCAAGGAGCAAACGCTCAATTTTGAAGCCAACGGCCCAGATGGCGCCATCAGCTTTCATAATGATACTTCCCGCCAATATGCCTCGAGCTCCTGGATCAAAGTGCAAAACCCCAACCTCGTGCTCGCCCCACACCAACGTCAAGTCCTCAGCTTCACCATTAACTGCCCACAGGACGCCGAACCCGGCGGACACTATGCCACCATTCTGCTCGAACCTTTAGCCGCCAGCACCAAAAGTAATAGTTCCACGATTGGTATTGCACAAAGGGTCGGTACATTACTGTTTATCAAGGTCGATGGCAACGTGGTCGAGCAAGGTAATGTCCTGGGAGTCAGCACCGATACTCAATGCCACGGCCCAAAGTGTTCGTTTACGACTGCCAGTTGGCGCGAATGGGGGCCAGTACCCTTTACGTTCCAATTCGAAAATACCGGTAACACTCATGTCAAGGTTGACAGCCAGATTACCATCACCGACATGTTTGGCCGGATCGCCGGCACGGTGCAGCCAGAGTCCAAAACAGTTTTGCCTGCCAGTGCCCGGACTTTTGGGGCCATCTGGCCAAGAGAGCTACTCCTTGGCCGGTATACCGCCAAACTCACTGTTACCTACGGAGCATTCCGGCGCACCGAATCGGCCCAAGTGTCATTTTGGGTTATTCCATGGCGAGCACTCACGGTCCTCATGGCTCTCGTAATCACGACAGGTCTTGCCGGTTGGTCCATCCGCCACCGCCGCCAGAAACGATTGACTTAGATAATACTTATGCTCGATAATATGAGAGTACGATGTAGCGTAGTATGTCCGATTACTCGCAAAAAAATATTTTCAATCAAACCCCATAAGAGGTACGAATGTTTAAACCCAAAAAAATCAGGTCGATAGCTGCGGCTACCATTGCTTTGGCTACTGTAGTTTCAGTATTCACAAGTAGCCCGGTGGAAGCCGGTGCCTACACTGCCAGGTCACTCCAAGTCTCAAATGCCAATCCGAGCGCTACGGGCGTTACGTATACCTTCACCTTTACCGTGTCCAATACCTCAACCACCTACAACCACGTCCTCATTACCTACTCCACATCATCAGACATGTCGGGCGGTGTACCGTCTGGGCTCAACCCAGGCACAGCCGGCTCGACCACCTTGGCCGGCACAACTGCAGCATTCACCTGGACATCGCCCAGTACGAAGCTCAGCTGGTCATCGGGCGCAGTCCAGACGTCAGGCTCTAAGACGATTACGCTCACCAACGTCACCAATCCCTCGACCACTGGCGTCTTCTACGCCAAAATTGCCGCCTATTCCTCAGCAGATGAATCGGCACTGATCGACTCGGGAGTGGTTGCCTCTGCCACCGTTCCTGTCGTCACGGTTTCAGGTCAACAGCTGGAATCTTTGAGTGCTTCGGTAGCCGCCAAAACTTCGGGCACCGTTTGTAGTGGCACGACAGTCCTAGGCAGCACTACCGCCACCGCCATCAACTTCGGTAATTTCACGGGCACCACCGCCATTGCCGCCGCTCAAACCCTGACCATGGGATCAAATGCCACATCAGGTATTTCGGCTAAAGTCGTCGAAAACCAAGTACTCACAGGACCGAGCACTATTGCCGACTTCGGTGGCACTACAGATGGCTCGGCCGGCACGGCCTGGGTACCCGGAACCTCCACCGGTTTTGGGATGTGCGCCAAAGGCGGCGACTCCAACCACTCAGGTACCAACGCCTACGTCAACTTTGGTAGCGCCTCCAATGGGACTCTCTGGATGGGCCTTACCACCGCCAAATCAGTAGCCAACACGACTGGCCCAACCGCCAGCACTGCTACCGACATCGAGTACACAGTTGCTGTACCTACCAACTTGCAAGCCGGTACCTACACGAACCAACTAACCTACAACATATTCCCCAACTACTAAACCCGGGTAGTAAACAGTACGTTGTCAGTTACATAGCCAGTGACTTACTATAGATAACACATGAGTATTACGAAACTACTAGCCAAAGGGTCACTGGGCATTACAGCCGGCATCATGAGTAGCTTCCTGCTCATATCCCCGCATTACGCAAACGCCGCTGACTCGGCGACCACTATTTCCATCTCACCGCTCACGTTTGACCTTTCGGGCAACCCCGGCGACACTATCACCAACGAAATCCTGGTCCGCAATAGCGGTTCAAGTCCCGTAGTAATTACGCCTGAAGCAGAGGATTTCGTAGCCGACGGTGAAGACGGACAAATTACTCTCACCGAATCAAAGTCAACCTATTCACTGGCTTCATGGATCCAGCTCGACGGTTCCCAGATCACACTCAACGGCGGCCAGCAACAAAGGGTTAAATTTGTGATCAGGGTGCCCTTCAATGCCGAGCCTGGCGGCCATTATGCTTCGGTGTACGCCCACCTAAGCCCAACCAACTCCAACGCCACCAGCGGCTCTGGGGTCGGCCAAAAAATTGGTGCCCTGGTGCTCCTCAAAGTCGGTGGTACGGCCAAAGAAGAAGCCACTGTCACCCAGTTTGCCACCGCCAAACAAAGCTACCAAGAAGGCCCGGTCGACTTTGATCTCAAGGTCCAAAACAGCGGCTCAATCCACATCAAGCCAATGGGCGTCATAGCCATAACCGATATGTTTGGCAAAAAAGTCGGTACCGTCACTGTCGACCAAAAAAACATTCTGCCGGGAGCCACACGGCACTTTACCGCCCAATGGTCAGGTCCGCCAGTATTCGGCAAGTTTAATGCCACCATTCTCGCGTTATACGGCAGCGACAATAAACAAGTGACGGCCTCAACCACGTTCTGGATCATACCTTGGAAGCTAATTGCCCTGTGGGGCGGGGGACTCGTTGCCATATTGCTAGGCCTTTGGCTCGTCCGCCGGCGCCTGCGCAACGCCTTCAGGGCCCTACTTGATAAACAATAGGTGACCAGCACGATGCGAGGTGTCCTCAAGCGGCTACTCATAGCACTGGCAGTCGTGGCACTGCCTTCAGTAGCCACCGCCGATGTCACAAGTACGGTAACGGTCTCAGGCGTCCAGCCCGACACCACTGTTAGTTTTGCCGGGTACGCCTCGCCGAATGCTTTCGTCACAATCACCGACGGCGCCTCAATTGTTGGCACAGTATCAGCCAACGCCTCAGGTGTGTTTAGTAAAACACTCACCAATCAAATCCCCGGCAATCACAATTTCGGACTGACCGCCACCGACACCAATGGTGACGCCACACCGATTGTTAGTTTTGCACTCAATCTTCAGGATCATGCAGACACTGCCGTCACGAACATCTTGCTGCCAGTCACAGTAACGGCCCAAACCGGCGCCAGGCCAACACTAACTGGCAGCGGCACCCCAGGCACCACACTGACGCTATTCATTGACTCGGGCAGCCTCACAGAAAACACCACTATCAACGCCAGCGGCACCTGGTCACATATACTCGCAAGCCAGGTTACCCCCGGCAGCCATACCGTCTACGTCGTGGCGTCAGGCCCCTCAGGGCTCATCAGCGCACCCTCGCAAACCATCAGTTTTAGTGTTACGTGCCTGATCGCTGATTACGATTGTTCCAGCCGGGTCGATATAGTCGACTTCTCCATCCTCATGTACTACTGGGGCACCAGTAATGCCACGGCCGATCTCAACGGTGACCGCATCGTCGACTTGACCGACTTTTCAATCATGATGTTCTACTGGAGCCCTTAAGGCATTTAAGCATAAGTGTATAAACTGGTATAAATGAGACAGATGATAACAACTTTTACGAAACGACGGGCCCTCAGCGCCACGGTGATCATGATGCTGGGGCTCCTATGGCTGCCCGCGCCGGCTGCTGCTGCCAGTGCAAACCTTACCATTCGCCCGGGTCATATCGACCAGACTGTAGGCGGCAATTTTACCATGTACCTGGATGTCACGAGCGGCGGCAACTCCATCAACGTTGTCGAAGCCACCGTCACCGTGCCAAGTTTCCTGCGTATCACCAGCGCCGGCACCGGTGGATCATTGTGTTCAATCTGGGTCCAACAGCCGACAGTCAACGGTTCAAACGTTAGCTTTAAGTGCGGTATCCCTGGCGGCACCACCAGCAACGGCACCATCATGGCGCTATCAGTCCATGCCGACACCCCCGGCAGCGGTGCTGTCGTCATCTCAGGAGGTCGAATACTCGCCGGACCAGGTCAAAATGTCACAGGATCGTCAACCGATGGCTCGGTCACTATTACGACTGCCAGTAGCCAACCCCGGACGAATGTCTCAGGTCAGCCGGCGACTGCCGCTCCCAGCATAAACTCAGGCCCATACTCTGACCAAAACAAATGGTACCGCACCAATTCACCAAGTTTTAGCTGGAGTCAGGGCACCGGCATCACCAATTTTGCCTACGCCTTCGATCACAATCCCAATACCTATCCCGATGCCACGGTCACCACCACAGGTACCAGCGTCACTTTCGATAACCAAGCTGATGGTATTTGGTATTTCCACTTGCGCGCCTTAAGCGCTGGCGGCTGGAGCCCCGTGACCACCCAAAGGGTGCAGCTTGATATTGCAGCCCCCACCAGCCTGACTGTCATTACCGAGCCCAAAGAAATAGCCGACAAACGGCCCATGGTGTCATTTGCAGCCACCGATGCCGCAAGCGGCATCGATCATTATGAGCTGAGTGTCGATGGGGGAGAGTTCAAAACCACTACTTCACCATATACACCAGAGACTATCACCTCAGGCAAGCATACGTTTACTGTGAGGGCTTTCGACAAAGCCGGTAACCAGGCCGAAACCACCGCCGCCATCACCATCAAAGACATTTCATCTCCAACGATCACCGATCCACCCACCGACACCACTCTCAAGCTCATCGAGAAAATCGACATATCGGGTACTGCCGATCCCTCGACTACCATCGACTTGTTCATCGACGACAAGCCTGTCGCCCAGGCCATCAAGGTAAGTGCCAATGGCAAATGGAGCTACACGTACCAATCGGTCTTATTCTCAGGCTCACACAAATTGCACGCCATTGCCGTCAAGGACGGCATCAAAAGCCAAGCAAGTAACGTAGTTGCCATCAAGATTGACCCCACTGCCATCAGCCTCTTCGGCCACACTATTTCCATCTACATTATCATTGCCCTGCTCCTGGGCATTATCGCCATACTCGTCGCCATCATCATCTGGCTCCTAGCTCAACTCCGCCGCCGCCATTACCGCCGTCAGACCAAATCTGCCCGCCACTGGCGCAACTTTTTCCACGAGCTCATCAAACGATTCTGACTAAATTGACAAGATGACCCAATTTACCACATAATCGTATAGGTTAATGGGTCGTCGCCAAGCGGTAAGGCAACGGGTTTTGGTCCCGTCATTCGCAGGTTCGAATCCTGCCGACCCAGCCATAGAAAAAGCCTCAGCACATGCTGGGGCTTTTTCTATGTGAATGGACGAGGAGGCAGGGTGAGAACCGGGGGTGCGTAGCACCAGGTTCGGTGAGCGAGGAGCAATAAAAGCAAGCGCACAGCATTTGTTTTTATGCGACGAGTGAGGTGGCGCTAGCCACAATACTGCCGACCCAGCCATATACCGCATAGTGTGGTGCCTCCCACTTGCAAACCCAATTCCATACCAGCTACAATCAGAACATAACATTTACTAGCTACTCCAAAACGGGCAAGCAGGGTGCAATCCCCTCACTGTCGCGCAACTGTAAAGTCAGAAAACCGTTGGAGTAACGTTTCGCACACTCTTCGCCGTAAAGAGCTGTGGCGGCATCTAGCCTCCCCTCACGCCGAAGCCAACTACAGATGAGGGGAAATGGGGAGATTCAGCTCAGGTTCAGCAGCCGGAATATCGTTCGCTCAAGCGAATGAGGCCATTGGCGTAATTGACCGAGACCCTACTGAGGCAGAGTTCTCAATCTTAATTGAAATTGCTCCAGATGAGCTTTCCGAAACACTACCAGATATCGAGGCTGATGATGATCCAGAGTCATATCCAACAGACTCAGAGGATGAGGTTACCGGGACGGAAGTTGAATCTTGGGAGCTGTCAGAAGCAGAAGTTGGCCGCTCGCAGGCTTTTTTTGAACTGAACGATTCAGGCGATTTTGTGGCTCAGGCAAGCGCGGACGAGGAACCATCGGCCGAAAGCCCCATGACGCTCAAAGACTACTACGCCGAGGGCAGTAATACCTACGAGCAAATCATAGCCTTGCAGGACGGAGAATCATTTGAGGTAGAGAACGAAGGTGAAGACGAAGCAGGTCGTCCCGTAAAATGGGTCAACACCTATACCCGAAATGGGAATACCGTCCAGATGACGTTTGTGACAATAGCGCTCTACGAAATACCTGAAAATGAAGAACTTGATGATGAGGACGGATACGAACTACATACCGAGATCGACACTGATGACGAGATCTTCGACGCAGACGACGCAGATGACTCCGCTGAGCCGAATGAGCCAGCGATAGCAGCTGGCGAAGTGCAATCAAACGACGATAGCTCCGGCGACAACGATGACTATGAAGTTGGCAATATGCTCGGTGGGGAAGATGACTCCGGATGGGTAAATCATGATCTTGAGCCCACCATGAGCAGCATGACTCCAACAATTCCGTCACAGCCCCCTATACGAGCGCCCATGCCAGCAGCGGTGGTGTCCGTGCCCGGGACATTAGCAGACGAGCTACACATTCAGACGGCCATGCTGAATGCATCTACTCCAGTGGCCCCGCCTAGGCTTGAGGCTCACCAGAATAGGGAGCAGGAGGATGTCCCGGCCCCCATCCGGCCATCAGTTACACCAGAAAAACTAACGTTTACCGATGCGGCCGACTTGACAACTGAAACAAACAATAAGGTTGAGACTGCCACTCACGCAGCCACTGTCTTGCCGGGCGAGACCATCTACTTTCGAGCTACAACAACCGCTGGGTCCCCAACGGCCGGACCGAGTGGCGGTGAGCCGAGCCCAGTCATGGAGGCTCCAACGCCAACTGCCGAGAGAGCTGCCCCTGTACAGATAGAGACGTCTTCATTGCCTGAAGTAGTGGATTTATCACCGGCACAAACCAAACAAGAATTCACTGAGGTGCCTGTCACGAGCCCCGATATAATCCTCAGTCTCAGCGAATCGCCAGTAACGTTCGAAACGGCTGTGCAGGATAACGAAGCGCCAACCGCCCAAAAGAGTCAGGAGTTGAGCGCGGTAACGGTAATCACCGCCGAAATCCCGAAAAAGGTATCCGAAGTGAACGGGGCTGATCAACCAGTAACAATTGTTTTAGATGCCATCAGGCCCGTTACGACGGAGGCCCCGACTGCACAATCAGAAACGATCTTGTCGTCTGATGAAAATCTCGTAGTTGCGCCCGAAATAACAAATGCAACAGTACAGACAAAAGAAGTATCCAGCATTCAAGAAGAACAAAGACTAAGCAGTGCGGTTGTACCCGTCAGCGAGTTGCCAAGCCAAGCGACGGAGCCGGCTCAGGCCACCGAATTAATACCCACAATCGTGGACCAGGATCAGGCTGAGCAAATCATTTTTGAACCCGAGCAACAAGAGGCCCAATATTCCGCTTCCCAAGCTGAAGTATCTGGGGACATGGCTGGAGTCAATCAGCACGTTGACGGCAACACACAAGGCGAGCAAGCATCATGGCTCAACGACCTAATTGAGTTTGGCGGTTCCCCCATTGAGAACCCTGCTGCCGAATCCCGCGCGCAACCCGCAAACAATGTGAATTTGATGGAATTATTACCATATGACGCCTCCACTACCACTCACGTGGGCCAGTCAAACGCCCAATGGACACGAGATGAAGAAGACGGTCCCGTTTTCACCATAGACGCGAGCGATCAGCCAAACCGACGCCAACGTTCCGCCAGTCGTAAACTTGAGGCTAGCCGGTCATGAGCACACAAATCTCCATCAAACTCATAGACCTCGCCGCACAAGCCAAGTCCGGAAAGCTCCAAGACATTGTTGCTCGTGATACTGAAATTCAACGGCTCATTCGGCTTCTCATGCGTCCAGTCCGCCCGCATATCTCACTAGTCGGCGAGCCCGGTACGGGTAAAACCAGCTTGCTCGGCGGCCTCGCGCTTGCCCGCGCGCGGGGACGCTACGGCATGCTGCCGAGTAACATTTACCGTCTAGACACTACGCAGATCGGCGGGCTGCTGGCCAACGGCGATAATATGCGCAGCTGCACAAATGCCATTCGCGAAGCCATTGGCTCGCTGGACCCCGCCATCATCATCGTTGAAGACATCCAAATACTCGCCGGCGATGATGCCGTGCGTCTAGAACTCACGATGGCCCTTCTGCAAGCTATCACCCAAAACCAAGAGGCAAAACTCATCGTTACCACCACGCCATCCGCGTATCAGCAATCGTTCCAATCTGATTATATGTTCGCCCGATTGTTTAGTGCACTTGAGCTTGAGGAGCCAGATGTTACCACGGCGAGCTTAATGGTAGAAACCGCTGCCGAACCGCTCGCTCGCTATCATCACCTCACGATTACCACCGAAGCGATAAGTTCAAGCATTCACTATGGCAGCCGATTCAAACACGGCCGAGCCTTGCCGGATACTGCGCTGCGGATATTGGAAGAGGCTTGCGTACAAGCTAGCCTTAATACAAACGAGCGCCTAACAGACCGAGACATTAAAGCCGTAGTGGCCGAACAAGAACGCCTGCCCTTAGCTGACCTCGACGCCACAAAGTCAGCCAACATCAGGAGTCTTGAGGTTAATTTGCAACAGAGTGTCTTGGGACAACAGGCAGCCATCCACACGATAGCTAGCACGATCATCCGCTCACAGCTTGGCCTCGGCGACGAGTCCAAACCGCGCGGATCGTTTCTGATGCTCGGGCCATCCGGTGTTGGTAAAACCGAAACGGCCAAATCGTTAGCCCGGCTCGTATACCACAATCCCAAAGCCCTGATCCGTCTCGACATGAGCGAATTTGCCGAAAGCCACGCCGCCGTGAGGCTGATTGGTTCGCCGCCGGGCTACGTAGGCTATGAGGAAGGCGGCCAGCTCACCGGCGCCGTCAGTCGCGAACCTTTCTCGCTGGTGCTGCTCGATGAAATTGAGAAGGCTCATCCCAAAGTCTTCGACTTGTTTCTCCAGTTGCTTGACGACGGCCGCCTCACCGACTCCAGCGGCCAAACCGTCGATTTTACCTCTACCACCATTATGGCGACCAGTAACGTCGGCAGTCGCGAAATCACCGAAGCCGCTGCGGCCGGTATTAACGTCAACGACCCAGAATATGCGAGGACCACCCTTATGCCACTCCTTATGAACCATTACCGCCCAGAATTCCTCAACCGCTTCGACGCAATTGTGGCCTTCCAGCCACTTGCCAGGGAACATTTGGTGCAACTCGCTCAACGCGAACTAGCTAAACTCAGCGGTAAGCTCGCGAAACTCGACATCACATTCACGGTCGCAGACGACACACTTGCTGCCTACCTTGAGCCGCTCTATAACCCGCAGTTTGGTGCTCGTCCAGTCAAGCGCATGATTAGCCACCATTTCGAAACGCCCATCGCCGAAGCCATCGTATCGGGCACGTTGCCATCGCCGAGCGTAATAACTGGAGCCGAAACTTGGCTGACACAAGGAGTCACAAGATGAACCCACGCCATGCTGAAGGCCTCAATCCGAAGGTTGAGCATCACGTGCTAGCCGATATCGAAGGTGTTGTGGTGGTCATTGAAACCGAATCCTTAGAGTTACCCGAAACCGACACGATCCCCGAAACGCACAGCGAGGCAGAGATTGACGCTACGATGATCGGCTACATGCCCGCCGCCGACGTGCCAGACTTTTTCGAAGAAGTGCATGAAGATCTTGATGGAATACATCTGGCGACAGCCGCAGAGAAACCGACAAGGCGCCTGCCAGATGATTCCAGCGCTGTATTGATGCAAGCCAATCCCGAGAATGAGGCCTCACGCATCGAATGGGAGCTGGCTGCGTGACAACCAAACTCTGTTTTCTCGAAATTTGGCCCGCCCCAACGTCACAAGTCGATGTACTCAGCGCTCGCATGCACTTTGAGGCCAGCAAAGGCCTCATGACTGCCCTTGGCGGCATGCTAACCAAAGCAGATCAAGGCACAAGCATAAGTCTTGAAATTGTAGCCAAGAGCGACCAGATTTCCTTTGTGGTCGTTGCTCCAGCCGACCTTCAATCAGAGCTCCAGAACCAGCTCTATGCTGCCCTCCCAACCGCCCGTATTACCCCGCACACTAAACTGAGCATCTTCGATGGCAAGGGAGAGCTCGCTGGGACCGACCTACAATTTAGTCCTGATGACGCACCAATCAAAGACAACGAGTTTTCCGGCGTTGACCCGCTACAGCCGCTCCTTGAAATGCTCGCCGGGGTTGATAGCATGCAGCGGGTTTGCGTTCAGCTCGTACTCCGTCACAGCAAAGAGTCTCAGGGTCTACTAGCAGCCACAGCTAACTTCGCTACCGACGTTGCCAAACTCCTAATTACCGGACGGAGCGAAGAAAAGACGAGCAAAGAGCCGGGCAAAGAGCCATCCAAAACTGAAAGTGTCCAACTTCGGGCAAACTTACGTGTATTAGCATTGGCAAATTCCGCAACAGCGGCCAAGAACCTCGTGAGACAAGTAGTCGCGGCCTACCAGACCTTTACCATACCAGGGAAATCCTCATTGCTGCACAAACAACCTAAGGTAATCGTTCCTTGGATGAGAACCATGCTTCATCGCCAGAGCCAATCAAATACCTCATTTCTCGTAACTCCAGCTGAGGCTACCAACATATGGCATACCCCGCTGAATGTGCGAGCCAACCCGCGGATTCAAGCCCTGGGCGCTGTTGAGCTCGCCATTCCTGATGGTCTGCCGACATCGGGAATACAAATTGGCACCAGCTCGTACCGCGAGTCAAACCGTCCGATATGGCTCAGCCCGGCGGACCGGCTCCGGCATGTGTATCTCATTGGCCAAACCGGAACCGGCAAATCATCCCTGTTTCAATCAGCCATATTACAAGACATCACCAACGGCGACGGTTGCTGTTTCATTGACCCCCACGGAGAAGTTATTGATTGGCTCCTGCCACGCATCCCACCGGAACGAGCGAAGGATGTATTGCTATTTGACCCATCGGATCCGGCAGCTATCATCGGCCTAAACCTGCTGGAGTGGCGTACGCCTCACGAACGCGACCTCATCATTCAGGAGCTCATCGCGCTGTTTTACAAACTCTTCGACCCCAACCATACCGGTCTCATCGGGCCACAGTTTGAACACTGGCTACGTAACGCCGCCCTCACCATCACCGAACCACAGGTGCGAGGCACCCTCGTTGACATTCCGCGCTTGTTCACCGACAAAGCCTTTCAGTCGGCTACAGTTAAGCGCAGCCAGCACTGGGCAGTTCAGGACTTTTGGAATAACCAAATGGCTCAAACCGCCGATTTCCATAAATCGGAAATGCTCAATTACTTCACCTCAAAATTTGGAAGCTTTCTAGGTAACAGCGTGATGCACGATATACTCTCGCAGCCACACTCGGCATTCGATATGCGATCCATTATGGACAACCGCAAGATATTACTCGTAAATTTGTCGAAGGGCCGGCTCGGCAGTCTGAACTCGCAGCTCTTGGGGGCAATCGTTATGGCAAAGATTCAAATGGCGGCCATGTCCCGCGCCGATACCCCATCCAACAACCGGCCGCCATTTTATGTGTATATCGACGAGTTTCAAAACATCGTCACCGACTCATTCGCCGGTATGCTATCCGAGATACGTAAGTACGGCGTTGGACTTCATCTAGCGCATCAGTATATCGATCAATTACCCGAATCGGTTCAGCAAGCCGTGGCTGGGAACATTGGCACGCTATTGGCTTTCCGCATTGGACATCGGGATGCTTCCTGGTTAGAGGAGTTAATGTCACCCCTGAGCGTTGATGACCTTACAGGCATCGCCCCATATCACTTTCATATGCGCGGCCTAGCCTTCGGCCAGCTCGTACCACCGTTTACCGTCAAATCACTCTGGGAGGAAAAGACGCTGAATTCAGCGATTGAACACGCAATCCGAGAGCGAGTCGTACGATATTCAAAACGCACACGAAAATCTAGCCAATCAAGTTAGTTACTCCAACGCATCAAACTTCCAGCGGCCCTTATCGCAAACTCCGAGAATCATGCTTATCAGGATCACGAGTATTAACGACTATACGAACCCCTCTTTTCGTTAGCCTACGGAATGAGGGGGGGTAAAGCGCATGCATGCGCGCATGGGTAATACATGGGCTTTCAATGGGCAGTGACTCACAGCACCGGTCAAGGTCTCGAGAAAGGTTTTGTAAAGTGTCTGCTTATTCAATAGCGTAGACTCAGGCAGGGTAGGGGAGTGGTTGCAAAACAGCGATAATTGCATTCCTTCACTCCGGTTGGTCGGCAAGCAACTCTTCAGCTTCCTGCCGCTACAGCCACCGCCAAATACCCTCAAGCGCCTCCGTAACATGAGTTGCTTTTTCTGCAAATATTCCTCAAGAGACTTGAGACGACCAAACTTTTTGGCTTTTGTCCCGTCGCTCATGTTTGGCTTACTGTGACAGAAACTTATTGAACACTTTGCAGTCTTTTAAGTGGTGTTTTGA
>CAYXSN010000015.1:0-42217 GCA_964467655.1 uncultured Candidatus Saccharimonadales bacterium
TCAAAACACCACTTAAAAGACTGCAAAGTGTTCAATAAGTTTCTGTCACAGTAAGAACCGATTAATTGCCCAAATGAGACATTGCCCAAAACGCCAAGGCATTATTAGACATATGTACCAAAACGCCGGGCACGATACTCCCGAACTTCCGATATAGCCAGCACAACAACAGCCCCAGGACAAACGTATACACTCCCACATTGGCCTGACCGTGGGCCAGCGCAAACAGGGCCGATGACAAAACAGCCCCACCCACACTCCCCCATCGTTTCGCCAATGCCGTAAAAGCGAAGCCTCTGAAAATACTTTCTTCGAGTATTGGCGGCAGCACTACCATCGCCAACGTCGCCAATATCCAATCAGCCGGCGTCGAGGCGCCCGCAAACTGGTTGATCTGCTCTTGGTTGGCATCAAAGCCCGGTACGAGTTGAGACACCAGCCAGATGACCGACGATGCCATCACAATAAAGCCAACCAGCACGGCAGCTACAGTTCTGATGGTTTGCCAGACGGAAACCGGGCGCCAACCCAGTGACCGCCAACCCAGATGATAGCGCCGCAGGAGCCAGATTAAAGCCGCCAGGCCCACAAGAGCTTGGAGAGCGGCAAACACGAAGGTGGCAGCCGCTTGTCCGGCAGCCGCTTCACGCACCAACCTGGCAGCCGGACTCCACCATGTACCCGCCCACATAATAAGCTGAACCAGAATATACTGGGCGCTCAACCAACCAGCGGCAAAATACAAAACGTCCAGTGGGCGCCAGGGCAGAGTCTCAAGATAAGCCAACCACGTGGTTGGCTTAAAAGAATTTCCTGAAGTCATAGACGGTAATTAGTGCCATCAGGGCCAGGAGCACCATAAAACCAACTCCATGGATTTGGGCTTCGGTATCTGCACTGATTTTGCGACCAGTCAGCTTTTGCCACCAGATCAAGGCCAGTCGGCCACCATCCAATGCGGGCAGCGGCAACACATTAAAGGCGGCCAGTGCCACGGCGATATTAGCCAACAATAATACAATATAACTAATACCCAGAGTCGAGATGCTCTTGAAGATAAAGAGGATCCCCAGTGGTCCCGAAGCTTCGGCCGCCGCCGCCGGCACCGTCGTCGAAAATAACCCGATAACCAACATCGGAATACCCGCCAAGAGCTTAAATACACCCACAATCGTGGCCACAAACAGCGCCCCAGTCACCCAAACTGCCGCAGCCACCGCTGTGATCGGATCGTACTTGATCTTATAGTCCTGCTGCCCCACAACCCCCAAGTAGCCTTGAGTCGAACCCGGGTCACGCAGTTTGACTGACACGTCCCGGTTACCCGACCCGCTATGCTCGATAACGAAAGTAACGGTTTGGCCAGCATTATCCTTAGTAAAACTACGCAGCTCATCATTGGTAGCCAAAGCTTTACCGTTGCCCGACACAATATATTCGCCATTCTTGATGCCAGCCACTGCTGCTGGCGAGTCTGTGGCAACATCGGCCACCACCAACTTGGGTGCTTGGGCATAGGTGTGAGCCAAAAATTCGGGTTCAAGGTTGCCCAAACCCGGCATGCCAGTGACTGCCAACCCATAAAATAACACCACAGCTGTAATCAAATTCATGACCACACCGGCCAGCAGGATTTTGGTTTTGGTCAGAATTTTAGCTGCCCCAAACGACCCCTTAGCAGTGTCGTCCCCGTCCTCACCTTTAAGCCTCACGAATCCACCAAGTGGCAAGAGATTAACAGAGTACAAAACACCCCGCTTCACAGTTCCCCAGACTTTGGGCGGAAAACCAACCCCAAACTCTTCGACGGTTACACCACCCCGACGAGCCGCCACGTAGTGACCCCATTCATGAATAATAACGAGCATTGAAAATAGCAGGACGACAGCAATGTAAATCATAATGGTTTCTATTGTACCCTATTTACCGATCCGGCGGTGCCGGTTTGCATATTCAGCCAAAGCTTCAACAAAATCATTGGCCCCAAAATCTGGCCAGGCTTTTGGAATAAAGTATAATTCAGCGTAAGCTATGCGCCAGAGCATAAAATTACTGATCCGCTGTTCACCTGATGTCCGAATGACTAAATCAACCGGCGGTATTTCGGGGTGGTAGAGATATCTATCAATAAGCTCGGGTGAAATATTTTCAACAGCCTCACCAGCCGCCACCATATGTCGCACCGCATCAGTTAGTTCCTGGCGTCCACCATAGCTCAGGCACAAGCCCAGCGTCATACTCTTGGCCTCCTTGGTCCGGGCTTCAGCCCGGTCCATGGCAACCAAAACTTTTTCGGGCAGCTTGTCGCGCGATCCCAAAAACACAATTCTAATGTCTTCGGTCGCCAACCGTTTAAGCTCCTTGTCGGCATACCACACAAACAAGTCCATGAGGTACGCCACTTCCTCAGCCGATCGTTGCCAATTCTCGGTTGAAAAGATATAAGCTGAAACGTATTTGATACCCAACTGACGAGCCTGAGTTACTCGCTCTCGCAGATTCTCCATGCCTGTCTTGTGCCCTTGGAGTTTGGGCAAACCATGGGCTGTCGCCCAGCGACGGTTGCCATCAACGATAAACCCCACATGCAACGGCAAGGCTTCTGGAGCCAAATCCCGCATCAGACAGCCATTAACTCCTTGGTTTTGGCTGCTTCTAACACATCGAGCTGAGCCTGGTATCTCTCGAGCATTTTAGCAAGCTCTTGCTCCAATGACTTCACATCATCTTGAGTAGCTTCTTTGCTCTGGACCAACCGCTTAGCCTCACCGAGCACCTCGTGCCGTGCGTTACGCATAGCCACCCGACAATCTTCAACTTTTGTGCCGAGCAGTTTAACCATTTCACGACGACGCTCTTCAGTGAGAGCCGGCACGTTCATGCGGATCACGGCACCATCGTTCATGGGGTTCAAACCCAGTGCCTGAGTATCGCGAATAGCCTTTTCAATTGTCGTCAGCATGCCTTTATCCCAAGGCGTTACCGCCAGACTATGACCGTCAGGTACCGTAATGCTAGCTACGGCTTTCAGGGGTTGCGGTGCCCCATAACTTTCCACTACCACTCCATCGAGCATACTGGTATGGGCTCGGCCAGTCCGAATGGCGCTCAATTCAGACTCAAAGTGAGCAATAGCTTTATCGAGTTTGGGAATGGCTTTTTGGGCCAGTTCACGCATCTAGTTGGCTCCTAATTCAAACCGACTGTAACGACGAATCACAATGTTTTCGCCCAGTTTTGCCACCAAGTTGGTAGTCAGCTTAGCGACCGTCACGTCCGGATCCTTAATGAAAGGCTGCTGCAATAAGCAGACACTCTCATAATACTTGGCTAACTTGCCTTCCACAATTTTTTCGACGATTGTCTCGGGCTTGCCGGCTACTTCTTTGCGATAAATTGAACGTTCTTGCTCGACAACCTCGGCCGGTACAGCTTCAGCCGACAAATATTCAGGGTTAGTCGCTGCAATATGCATAGCCACATCCCGAGCAAATTCTTTGAATTCGACAGTACGAGCTACAAAATCGGTTTCACAATTAATTTCTACAATCACGCCAATGCGACCACCGTGTACATAGGCTTCAATGGCGCCAGCCCGAGCTTCACGCTCACTTTTCTTGGCCGCCGTGGCCTCACCCTTTTCGCGCAAATACACCACGGCTTTGTCGAAATCACCGCCAGTGGCTTCGAGAGCTTCTTTGGCTTTCATCATACCGGCGCCGGTGGAAGCTCGTAATTTTTGAATATCTTGAATGTTCACTGCCATATCTGGCAACCTCCTACTAGTTAGACTCTTTTGAACAATACACCTACGCTTTGCCGGCAGCTTCTTTTTGACGAGAAGCATATTGCTTGGCGCCCTCTGAAGCGGCTGCAGCCACGGCTCCAGCCAGAATTTTGATCGACTTGATAGCATCGTCATTGCCGGGAATCGGATAATCCATCAGATCAGGATCAGCGTTTGAGTCGGCAATCGCGATCACCGGGATATGCAGCTTGCGAGCCTCGGCGATAGCGATAGTTTCTTGAGGGGCATCCACCACAAACAAGGCACCGGGCAGTCCATCGAGGTTTTTGACACCGCTGAAAATGCGATTCAAAGCAGCTACTTCGTTTGTGAAATCAAGTACCTCTTTTTTGTTATACTTGGCAGCGAAATCACCGCTTTCGAGGCCGGCTTCCAATTTCTTGAGCCGATTTACCCTCGAGCGGATAGTCCGGAAATTGGTTAACATGCCACCCAGCCAGCGTTCAGTCACGTACGGCATACCGGCGCTTTCGGCCGCTTCTTTGACAACAGGAGAAGCCTGGCGCTTAGTGCCGACAAACAGGATACTGCCACCGTCAGCTGTCACTTGCTTCGTAAATTTGAGAGCCGTCTCCAACATGGGTGCGGTCTTGGTGAGGTCAATGATGTGAACACCACCGCGGGCACCAAAAATGTAGGGTTTCATTTTGGGATTCCAGCGGCGGGTCTGATGGCCAAAATGGGCACCAGCCTCCAAAAGCTCTTTGAGGTTTACCTCAGACATAGATTGTCTCCTTTTTATCTTCACATCACCACCCGAGCGGGAGGATTACGATGATGTGGCTACACTATTGATTCAAACGGTTGAAATTATAGTAGCTTTGAGCCCATCTGGCAAGCTCCGTCGCCCAGAACCGCCATATCGTTTGTGCTGATAATACAAATGAAATTGCTAAATGTCATCATTTATCGTAAAATAATTAGGTTTTCACTTTGAAATCAGCTGCCCAAATGTGAGCAATAAACGTTTGGCACGTATACCCGCCAAACTGCCCGAGACCATCCGAACCCCTACCAAAAGAGGTTGGACATGAAACTGCTAGCGAGAGTTCGAGCAACCACTGCTGCGACAATCGGCCTGGTCCTTGCGGCCCTGCTGTTGACCAGCTGCACCGATGACGGTACGCCGGTCAATTATGCCTCTCTGGCAAGCACGTTGGCCACCCCTGTTTCTGCAGTGGGAGCCATCGAAACAACTGCCACAGCAGTGACCGCCACTACCACAGGCCCGGCCACAGTAGTCAGTAGCACCACGACGGTCGCCAGTCGCGCCCGAAACCTCAACCGCGCCCAACGCGAACTAGCCCGTGTTTTTCAGGTCGCTTTGGGGCGACCACTCGACGCCGACGCCAAAGCCGCTGCTTTCAACTACGGCGCCATACCGCCGAACCGCAGCCAATGCGCCCAAGATGTGTTGGAAAAGAGCTTCAGGATCGTGACGAGCCGTGAAGCCATTACTCGGCAAGGTGGCAATAACCGCCGGTTGGCCGCCATGCTCTACCAGGCACTACTTGATCGGAAGGGTGAAGCGTCTGGCATAAAATGGCACGCCGGTTATATCAAGCAGCACGGTGTTGCCGCCGACGCCCGGTACATGCAAGAGGGGGATGACCACAAGTACCGCTCTCGTCTGGCAACAATCTGCACGTGAAAACATCCAGTCCCGGGTGCTGCTCTTGCGGCACCCGGGACCACCCATTGACTTATACACGATTATTAGATACAATCATCAAGTTATGAAATCTGGCATCCACCCCAAAACTTTCGAGACTACCGTTCACTGCAACGGTTGTAACACCACGTTTACTACCCGTACCACAGTGGAAGCTATTAGCGTGGAAATCTGCTCCAACTGCCATCCATTTTACACCGGCAAGCAAAAATTGGTTGATACTGCCGGCCGCGTAGACAGATTCAAAGCTTTGCAAGCTGCCGCTGCTAGCCGCTCCAACAACAAAACCGATAAAGCCGCCAAAAACGCCGCCCGCAAGGCTAAATCAGCCGACGAAGCCACAGATAGCACCGCCAACGCTTAAAGATTCATCCATCAAGCGCTCTGATACAATACTATTGTTAACGAGCGCTTGTTTATTACCATGATCGACCCCACCGAAGCTAAATTCCGAGCAGAAGCCACCAGCCTGACTGCCCAACTGTCAGATCCGGCCGTTTTGGGTACGCCCCAAATGGTAACACTGGCCAAGCGCCAAGCCGAAATTACTCCCCTGCTCAACCTGTACGACCAACGAGCTCAAATAGTGGATCATCTGGCCCAATCTCAAACCCTCGCCAACGATCCTGAACTGGGCGAACTGGCCCGCACTGAAATTCCCGGGCTCGAGGAGCAGTTGGCTGGTATCAATGACCAGCTCCGTCTGGCCCTCGTCCCCAAAGATCCAGCTGACACCAAAACCGCCATTTTCGAAATCAGAGCCGGTGCCGGTGGCGACGAAGCCTCACTGTTTGCCGGCGAGCTCTACCGCATGTACAGCCGGTTCGTCGAAACCAAACCCGGTTGGCGAATCGAACTCATTAGTGAGTCACCCAGTGAAGTTGGCGGTTACAAGGAAGTCATCTTCGAGGTCAAAGGTGACAGCGCCTACGGGGCCCTCAAGTATGAATCGGGTGTCCACAGAGTGCAACGCGTACCCGAAACGGAATCGGGCGGCCGTATCCATACCTCCACAGTAACTGTCGCCGTTTTGCCCGAAGCCGAAGAAACCGACATCGAGGTTAACGATGCCGATCTGCGCATTGATGTCTATCGCAGCTCAGGTCATGGCGGTCAAAGTGTTAACACGACAGATTCAGCTGTCCGCATTACTCATCTACCCTCGGGGCTGGTGGTAACCTGCCAGGACGAAAAATCACAGCTCAAAAACAAGCTCAAAGCCATGAGTGTACTACGTTCGAGGTTGCTCGCCATCAAGCGCGAAGAGGAAGAACGCGCCGGCCGCGAAGCCCGGCTCAGCCAAATTGGCACCGGTGACAGGAGTGAAAAGATCAGAACCTACAATTTCCCCCAAGACCGCGTAACCGACCACAGGATCGGCCACACCCAGCACGGCTTGCCAGGCTTCATGCTCGGTCAGATTAGCGATATGCTCGAAGCCCTCCAGGCCGAAGATCTCAAACTCAAGCTCGAACAAGCCGGATCATAAGCCCATGGTGCCCAAAGTTATTACGAGCACTGCCAATCAGATCGTCAAAGACCTGTACGCCCTGCGCAAACGACCCGACCGCGACGAACGCGGTCTGTTCCTCATTGAAGGTTACCGCCCTGTTTCGCGCGCCCAGAGCTGCGGCTTTACTTTTGAGACACTATATTATTCACCTGAACTCTATTTGGGTTCAAACGAGCAAGCCCTAGTCGACAAAATTGCGGCCTCCGGCACCCCAGTTGTCAGGCTCAGTCCCGAAGCGCTCGCCAAAGCCGCCTACCGTGACCGACCCGAGGGCTTACTAGCTGTAGGCCGCCAATGGCATACCAGATTAGACGAACTCACCTTGCCATCAAACCCGTTTGTGATCGTCGTCGAGTCAATCGAAAAGCCCGGCAATCTCGGCACAATCTTGCGCTCAGCCGACGCCACCGGCGCCGATGCCGTCATCGTCTGCGACCCGGTGACCGACCTCTTTAACCCCAACGTCGTGCGCTCATCAACCGGTGTCATGTTTCAGGTACCAACAGTGGTAGCCACAAGCACCGATACCATTGCCTATCTCAAGGACCATCACATCAACACGGTTGGCGCAATCGTTCAGGCTGCCCAAAACTACTCCGACGCCGACTATACAAAACCCACAGCCATTGTTATGGGCAGCGAGCAATTCGGCCTGTCTGATATCTGGCAGAAAGCCTGCGACACACCCGTCAGGTTGCCCATGCTGGGCTTAGCCGATTCGCTCAATGTGGCCGCCGCCACTGTCGTTTTGGCCTACGAAGTTGTCCGCCAGCGTCAAAATACACATCAGAAAGCCTCAAAGTAGTGACAATCACTGACGCCCTCAAACACGCCGTCGCTCAACTAGAATCAAAAGACATCGCCGGCGCCCGCCTGGATGCCGAACTACTGTTAGCCTACATACTCGATAAGCCTCGTACGTGGGTCCATGCCCACAGCGAATCAATCCTGACCAATGACCAGGCAAAAGCCTTTGAAACCTTTATCACCCAACGATTAAACCATACTCCTGTGGTCCACCTCACGGGTACCCGCGAGTTTTACGGACTCGATTTTGAAATTACACCAGATGTCCTAACGCCGCGCGTCGAAACCGAAACCATGGTTGAGTGGGCTATTCGATACGCACCAACTGGCGGACGACTTATCGACATTGGTACCGGCTCAGGCGCCATCGCCGTGGCCATTGGTGCCCACCGTCCAGATCTCGCCATAACGGCAACCGACATTACCGGCAAAGAATTGTCTGTCGCCCGCCGGAATGCCACCACCCACCATGTAAACATCGAGCTCATCGAGTCCGATCTGTGGACCGGAGTTGCAGGCAGCTACGACGTCGTTGTCACCAACCTGCCTTATCTGAGAATCGACGCCGATCTCATGCCCGAAGTCACCAAAGAACCAGCAGTAGCTCTGTTTGGCGGCCCTGACGGCCTCGATCTGTATCGGCGCTTTCTCAAAGACATCGGTGCCCACCTCAAACCTGGGGGCTATCTCTTCACCGAATGTGACCCGTGGCAACATGACGCACTTATGACCGAGGCCGCCACGTACGGCCTCAAGACCATCGAACAAGGGTACTTCATCCTCGGCTTTAGGCTAGCTTAGCTGCCGGCCGGCGCATCTTCGAGGGTAGCTTCAAGCGTGGTGGTATTGCCGTCACGAATAACCGTCAGCTTAATCTTATCGCCAGTCTTATATTTACCAATAAGCGACTGCAAACTATGGGTTGCATCAATTTTGTCGTCGTTAATCTTGGTAATGATGTCGCCTTCTTGAACTCCCGCCTTATCCGCTGGCGAACCACTGACCACACCAGGGTTGGCATCACCCGCCGCCTGCACCCAAGCCCCATCAGTCACTGTCAAATTATTCAGAGTGGCCACTTGTTTGGTCAAAGACACATAGCGCACACCGAGATACGCCCTCACAATCCGGCCTTTAGCTTTGACGCTGTCAATCAGAGGCTTAATGTCATTGATGGGAATAGCAAAACCAATGTTCTGGGCGCCAGAACCGGCTACAGCCGTGTTCATGCCAATCACCTGTCCATCAAGATCCACTAATGGCCCTCCCGAGTTACCCGAGTTAATAGCCGCATCAGTCTGAAGTAAGTTTGACAGCTCTTCAGCACTGCCCCCCATACCAGATCCTGAACCCGCAGTAATACCTCGAGAGACACCCGAGATAATGCCCTCGGTCACCGAATTCTGGAACTGACCCAAAGCATTACCAATGGCCACAACCTGCTGGCCAACCTTGAGTGAACCCGAATCGCCCAGAGTCACTGGCGCTAAATCCTTGGCCTCAACCCTCACAAAAGCAACATCGTTTTTAGAGTCCCGCGACACGACGGTTGCCGGATAAGTTTTACCATCGCTCATGACAACGGTATAGGTAGCCGAGGCGTCATCAACCACATGCCGATTCGTCAGGATCAAGCCATCAGCGGTCAGTACCATACCAGTCCCGGCGCCCTCCACCTCCTGGGAATAGCCAAAAAAGCCCCGAGCCACAGTCTTAGAAGTAATACTCACCACACTCGGCGACAGCTTGGTCGCCACGTCGATAACTGCCGAGCTTTCCTCGACAATCAGTTGCTTACGATCAACTGGAATCGAAGAGGCCAGATAATGAGTGTAACCATAAGCACCACCGACACCAGCTAAACTCCCCGCCACAGCTATGGTGAGCAAATTGCGCCCAGCCTTGGCGTTAAAACGCCGTCGCGACCGGTGACTCATGCCAGCCTCAGTTGTTTCAATTGTCGTTTTGGGCGCTTCTTCCCAAGGTTCAAACCTTTCAGTCATACATCCTCCTAGCCCCTATTATATGGCCCCTTTCCAAGAAGTTCCTGAGACCACCATGATAATCACTACTAAACCAATGGCTAGGTATTCGAACAACCGGCTACGACTCAAGCTCCCCGACCGGGCAGATATATAGATTGACCCAAAACAATATCCCAGGGCTGTAATCACCAAAACTCCTTGGGGAATCATCACATAACCGCCCTGAGCGGTGTAGGTAAACAACCAAAACTGCAAGACCCAGGCGAGTTCGGAGGCAATCAGTGCCCAAGCCGCCGCCAGAAGTTGGGCACCCGGCTCCCGCCGGGCCGTCAGGACCACGAGCACTGTCGAATAGGTCAAAAACCACAACAATGCCACCAGCACCCACGCGGGAATTCCCCAGATAACTGCCATCAAGAAAACTGCTAAGCTAATCATCGCCTGCAGGCCAAGCAGGTTTGGCAAGCTAGCCCGGCCGGCTTCACCGGTTGCCCACCACCATCGCCACAACGTATAGGCAAGCGCCAACCCGATTTGACTGGCCAGCCGAGGGATTAACGTCATCACCAAAACTACGCAGGTACCCATGATCACAGGAATAATGAATTGCCTCAAAGGATGCCGTTGACCGCGTACTGCCAAGAGCTCAATTGAACTTACTACAGCCATGGCTAGCCACCACCAATTTTGTTTGGGAGCCAAAGCCAAAGCCACCCCTCCCACTGCCAGAGCCCAGGCTAACCGAACCACATACTGATGGTTAATTCGAATTTGGGTTTGCCGAATAGTCACTTCCAAGAATGATCCTTATTTGAGGAACCGGAGGCGTCGTACCATCGGCAGCCGGTGTCATCACTGGAGCTGGAGCACTCTGAGCCTTCACCTTAAATCGGTTCTCGAGGTAGTTTAACGTATACGGCTTCTGTCCGCCAGTATAGTCATAAATAACCGTTTTGGCGTAATATTCACCGGCATTGGTAGCACTCGTCACGTTGTAATGTGCGCTCTTGAGGCTCTTGGTAACAGACCCGGCCAGACCCGGCACACCTGAGCCGTTTTGAATCTCCACGAGCGCATTCTCTTCTACAATATAACCGTCAGTAAAAATGCTCTTCACGAAATCATGGATATCGCCATAACTGAAGTTGCCAAGTTTGGGTACTTCAATGTAGCCGGCTTCAGGTATGATATCGATTCCGCCACGCAACAAAGATTCAGACCTATCGGTATCAAGCACCTCTTTACCAACTTTCGCCATATCGATATCTTTAGCAATTACTGCCAATTTTTTAATTTCATCAGTCTGCAAATTCGACTTCACATGAGTGCCCAAAGCTTCAATCAGGCCCAATAGCTTAACGGGGTTCGACAGCGTCGACAGCTGCAAACTCTTGTCGCGCAAAGCGGCGATCACCTGCTGTTGGCGGGCAGCCCTATCAAAATCACTGGTGCTTTTGCGCGAACGAGCGTATTTGAGCGCAATCGTACCATTCATGTGCTGCTGTCCAGCCGAGATTTTGAAGCCACAGACAGTACGGCCATTATCGCAAGGGTATTCGCTATCATAAATGGCTTCCGGCACATTAATGTCAACGCCGCCCACAGCATCAACAGCCTGCTTGAAGCCCGAGAAATCCATCACCACATAGTAATGGATCGGCACACCAATCACGGTCTGAATTACACGCGCAGCATAGTCGGGACCACCATAGACATTGGCGGCATTTATTTTGCCGTACTGTGTGGCGTATTGGCCGACGCCAGGCAGTTTAACGTATAAGTCACGGGGAATGGATAGCATTGCCGTATTCTTAGTTTTAGGGTCGAGGCTGACCACCATGATGGTATCCGACAGGTTTGGTCCTTCGTGACCTTCGCCGCCAATCCCGAGCAACAAAATGTTAACCCGGCCGTCACCTTCGCCTTTGAGCTGAGTCACATCAAACGAATCCTGCAATGCCAGAGCACCAGCACCGCTACCATTACCAAAAATGTTTTTGGTAGCCTGCCACGCCCGCCAGCCAAACCAGCCACCGGCTAACACACCGGCCAGGAGCAGAGTCAACACCACCCATTTGGCAATTTTCCAACCTCGGCCCCTAAGTTTCTTGGGCTTTGTCCGACGGCGATATTCAAACAGTTTATCGTCAATCGCGGGCACAGCATGAGCATCTTCGGCGGCCGTTTCAACAGGCAAAACATCGGTCGGCTCCTGAGCTTCAGAGGCCACAACAGGGTTGAGGCGGACTCGAGGCTGAGGGCCATCCATAATCCGCCGCCGGTTTACGTGAAACGTATCCATTACGCTCTAGTATACCCGCCCTTGTGCTCACCCCGCTACCCCCCTATACTCATACTGTATATGGATTCACCTACACCACCTCAGCGCAAACCGGTTGTTGGACCAGACGGCCTGATTATTCCCGCCGGTGGCAGTCAGCCGCCCACTGCACCATTACCACCACCAGACGCCCCCCAAATGCCCCAAGCCTTAGCTCAATCATTATCCGATGTGCAAGCCCCCGGCATCCAGGCAGCTGAAACTGGCACCGGTGCTCAAGAAACCTTGGGCAATGTCGCTGGCAAATTCTGGCACATCATTGGTATCGTCACGTCTTGGTTCATTTTTCCCATGGCGGTTGTGGTGGTTTTACACTTCTTTGTCTTCCAGGCATACCATGTTATGGGTAGTAGTATGTCAAGCACCCTGCACGACGCCGACTATTTGATTGTCTCCAAGATGGGCTACACATCTGCCCTGATCCAGAGAACGTTCAACAAAGATGTGTCATACATACCCAAAGCCGGACAAATCATTGTTTTCCACTATCCCCGCAAACCGAGTGAAGTATTCGTCAAAAGAGTCATTGGCATACCTGGCGACAGAGTTGTCGTCAAGGAGGGCAAAATTACCGTCTACAACACAGCCCACCCCGACGGCTATGATCCAGACACTGCCTATGAAGCAGCCACTGCCGCTACTCAAGGCAACATCGATGAAACCGTCCAAAAGGGCAACGTCTTTGTCGTGGGCGACAACCGAGCTCCCGGCGCCTCCTTTGACTCCCGTGAATGGGGTCAGCTACCATCTAGCTACATCATAGGCAACGCCGTCTTGAGGCTATTGCCCCTCGATCAAATCAAGGTGTTATAAGAACCGATCTTCTAAAGTCGGCCGTCGGTACCGTGTACTCGTGAAGGTGCACTCGTATGCCTGATGAGCCGGTAAATCCGATCGAGCTCATCAGCCGAATTATACTCAATGATAATCTTGCCGCGTCCCCGGGCCTGCCGCACCTGCTTAACCTGAGCACTCAAATAGTGAGCTAGATCTGTCTGCCAGGCCTCAATTTCATTGAGCCGCGCCTGGGCCAGCATCTTCGATCCTCGCGCCCCCCGATAGCCCCGTGCAAATTCGTCAGCCTGCTTTTGGGTCCACTTATGCTTGATCATAAGCCGCAAGATTTCGGCTCGCTTTTCTTCATCTTCCAGCGACAAAATCACCCGGCCATGAGCCTCTGAAATGACACCTTCGACAATTGCCCGTTTGGCTTCGGCGCTCAAATTGAGCAGCCTAACCGTGTTCGAGATGGCCGACGAAGTTTTACCAATCTTTTGACCAATGTTCTCATATGTTAAATTGAACTCTTCGGCCAACTTCTTGAAAGCCGTCGCCAATTCAATGGGGTTGAGTTCGGCCCTTTGGATATTTTCAATCAGGGCTAGCTCCAGTTTTTCTTGCTCGTCAAACGTCCGCAAGATTACTGGTACCCTGGTCAGACCTGCCAATTTAGCCGACCGCAACCGCCGCTCACCAGCGATCAGCTCATAGCGCTCGCCTTTTCTGGTGGCCACCAGCGGCTGCAAGATGCCATGCACCCTGATGCTAGCCGCCAAAGCTTCAAGCGCATCCTGATCGAAGTTTTGACGCGGCTGGTGTGGGTTAGGATCGAGCAGGTAAGGATCAAGCTGCTGGATAGCGTCACCGCTGACCCGCGTACCGTTTTCATCGACTGGTGCGGTCACGTCAAACTCAGTTTCAATCAGGCCTTCGGGAATGAGCGATTCAAATCCCCTACCCAATCCCCTTTTTCTGGTCTCACTCATGACGTTTTCACTCTCCTCACTTCATCTACTCTTTTTTGCACTTCTTTAGCCAAGGCCTTATAGCTACGAGCCCCTTTACTCCATTTATCATACTGCATAATGCTTACGCCGTGACTAGGTGCTTCAGCCAACCTGACATTCCGCGGAATCACGGTTTCAAAAAGCTTATCAGGAAAATGCCGGCGGACTTCCTCGTGTACTTGGGCGCTCAGGGTTGTCCGGCCATTATGCATGGTAAGCAGCACGCCCAAGAGACCGAGCTTGGGATTGAGGCCCCGCCGTACTCTCTGCACCGTTTGCACCAGATGCCCCAGGCCTTCCAGAGCATAGAACTCGGCTTGCACCGGTATAATAATATCGTCGGCAGCCACCAATCCGTTCACAGTCAAGATCCCCAAACTAGGAGGGCAATCAATCAAGATAAAATCATACTCGCCCTTGACGGCTTCCAGCGCCCGTCGCAGTTTATATTCACGCTGAGGAACAGCAACCATCTCGACTTCAGCAGCAGCCAGCACTGGGCTCGCCGGTACAACCGCCAGCCCTTTGGTAGTGGTCTCTTGGATAACCGCCGGCACTGCCATATCTTCCATGAGAACGTCATAAAGATCACCATGCAATTTACTTGTCACCAGTCCCAAACCGCTCGATGTGTTACCTTGTGGATCAAGGTCAACTACCAATACCCGCCGACCAGCAGCCGCCAAATAGGCCCCTAGATTAATGGTCGTGGTCGTTTTACCAACCCCACCTTTCTGGTTGGCCAGAGCTAACACAGTTGTTGGGCGAGCTGCACCGTCACTCATATCACCAATTATTATACCAGATTCCCACCTATTGCAGGCTAGGCGAATAAGCCCGGGCCGCCAGCTTGCGCGACTCACGCCACTCGCCCAACCAAAACGACAAAACCAGCAATAACGCAAACCCGAGTATCGGCCATGCCAGCATGATCATACCCGGCGCATCGGTATGCGTGGCCGCTGTTCCACCAGCAGTTGTCAAGGCTCCATTGATGATTGTCATGAATTGCAAATACGCTGAATTACCACGACTATCAGTTACCTTAACAACCACAGTATAGTAACCAGGACGCGCATAGGTATGCCCGCTTGTGACATCTCCTTCACTCGTAGCCGTCACCAGGCCCGTTTCGCCATCACCATAATCCCAGCTCACAGCATAAGGAGGAGTCCCGCCCACGATGGTAACAGTCCGCCTTACCTGCTCACCAGGATTACCGGCCAACACAGTGACGCCCATATTTAAAAATAATTGCCTCAATACCTGATTACCGCCAGACCCGGCATTGAGTGCATTATACGAAATGACGACGGTTGCCGAATCAGGCCCGTACTGGCCAAGTGCATCGCTTACCTTGGCTACCAACTCATTCCGGCCGGCAAATAAATCTACAAGTAGGCTAAATGTGCCATCTTCTTGACAAGTAGTTGCCCCGCCAAAAACGCCGTTTTTAGTAATACTCACAAATGTATTAGCCGGACACGTCCCTTTCACGATTTGTGGCACAACACTAGTACTCGTACCGCTCGTCGGCACCAGAATAACGGCTGCGGTGCTAGGCGCTGGACCTCTCACCACACCCGAGAGTCCGACCGAACCACTTTGGGGATTAACTGCCGGCGTAGCTGCCTGGGCAGTCAAGCCACTAGCCGCCACCAGCACACCCGTCAGCAAAATCATAAACACGAGCGCAGCATACGATGTATGGTGCTGCGGCCGAACGTGACCGGTATGATGATGTGCCAGCAATGCCATAGCGCACTCTCCTAAGGGCGACGCCGGGCCTGATTAATAATGTGTTGGTTATAGCGTTTGATAGCCAATCTCAAGATCCATACCAGAGCAATGAGCCCCACAAGCGCCAGAATGATTAACTTCCACGGTATGACCCAAAACACAAAGGTCGAGGTTATTTTTTGGTCTGAAGCATAAGTTAAATCAAGCTTAGCCACATAACGCCCAAATAGTTTTTTGCTCGCTAACTCCTGTTCAAACCGACGGACACTATCAGGCAAAACATTGCCGCCCTTGTCATTGACGGCAATGCTCGCCACCTGCTTGCCAAACATATTGGAGACATTGATAGCGCCTTTTGGTTTCTCATGCACTGATCCCTCATTTTTCAACCTGACGACAAACGCCACAGGTCCATACTCGAAGAAACTGGTTTTGGTAACCAGTGAACCCTCACCTTTCCATCGACCAGTCGAAAACTCTTCGAGTTTCAATTTATCGGTAATATTGCCACTCACCCGCACCAGTACTAGCGTCCCGACACTGGCCGACAAAGCTACCCCGGTACCTTCCAGATCAGGCGGTACCGCCGTAAACCTCACGACACCAAAATGGCCACCAGGCTCTGCGTTCTTGGGTACCTTAATTGTCACCTGATTTTTCTTAAGCTCACCTGCCGCCAACGTCAAATCAGACACTGCTCCCACCCAGTACTTGAGCGAAAAACGACTTTGACCATCGGTATCTAGTAACAACTGTGGCTGCCCGGATTCATCGGTCCCAGCCCCAAAGTCATCGGTTTTAGCCTTAACGATCAACGGGCCCTTTGTGACGTTGCGAATCGAAATAGCTGTAGTCACAGTTTGACCAGGATCAGCCTGCAGCTCCACTACCGGCGGTGAAATCTCGAGACCTTGGCCGCTGGTACCCGGGTTGGTAGTAGCCACCGCCAGCGTCTGGGCGGGCATTACCATCACTAACACAGCAGCCAGCAGCGCTGCCAGTCGTCTACCTAACCCATTCCTCAGCTGGTTCATTAGTCTCATTTTATAGCATTAGAAGCTTGCCGTGCAAATATAGGTCATGGTTGCCGTATACACGCCGGCCGCTTGCGCTCCTCCAATATTAACCATGTAGCTTGTCGTGTACGTGTTAGCATTGGTTGGCGCCGGCGCCGTAGCCACAGTTTCGCCGCTGCCATATCGCCACATATCGGGGGTATTATAGGTAGCGGCCACCGTCCCGAGACCCCCACCGCTCGGTTCGGTCCCCACAATCGGTGTCGTATTGGCTCGCAGGTTCATGCCAAATTGGCTGGTGCCTATTGAACTGGCAGTCTGCGTCGCTAATGCTGGTATCGTGTTCACACCCGAAGACAACGTTGATCCGTTCGCGGTAATAGCGTACCCGCCAGAAGCATTAGTCTGAGCCTGCATGACGCTGGTACCGGTACGCGTTGCTGTTGGCGAGAAATCACCAAAATCGATAGAGTTGCCGGCTATGGTCGTGCAGTTACTAGTAATACTCGTGCCCACGCAAAACACCAAAATCTCAGGCGTTACGCCAGTTAGCTGCACGGGCTCGGCCGTACTCAATGCGATCGTACCAGTATCAACAGCCCCAGTGAGACCATCGCTGGCAGTATAGGTAGTCATCCTCACGTAGTAACTGGTATTACTGGAGGTTGGATTAGTTATGTTGGTAAGTGTATACGACAGAGGCGTTGAAGCATTTACATTAGCCGCTGACCGAGTGAGGTACGGCCGACCATTGCTGCCCGCTACCAAACTAAAACCAGTTGCCCCTGATTGAGTCGTCAAACTGGCGCCGGTGGTCACCAGCCCCGCCGGCGTGCCACAGGCCCCAACCGCGCTTGTGCAAAACTCGAAGCTAACTGATCCTACCAGATCCGTAGTTGCCGTGGTTGCTGCCAGGACATAACTCGTCACTACCCCGGGCCCACTCGAACCAACTTGTACGTTCCGTGGAGCTAATCCCGCCGCACTAACCGGCACAGAGCCAAATGCCAGCCCGACGGCCAGCATCCACCTGAAGTATTGTGGCTGTCGCGACGGGCGTCTCATGTCACCATCCTAAAACGTCGCCGTACAAATATAAGTCATGGTGGCAGTGTAGGTACCAGCTGCCTGGTCGCCACCGACATTCACGACATACGAATTGGTATATAAATTGCTTTGAGTAACTCCACCAGCCGATGCTACCGTATCGCCATTAAAAAACCTAAATGAGTCAGCCACATTATAACCGCCAATCCCCACCCCCGAACCTGTACCCGTGACACCGGCTCCCACGTTTGGCGTAGCATTATCCACAACATTTGTACCAAATTGTGGTACACCGATGCTTGACGAACAACTCGGACTGCATCCGCTGGAGTTAGCCACTTGCGTACCCATAGCGGCAATCGTATTCAAACCACTCGTCGGTACCGTACCCGTTATCGTAATGACATAGCCGCTTGAAGCATTTGTGCTGGCGCTCATAATACTCGTACCAGTATTGGTGGCGATAGGCGAAAACACCCCCAGATCAACGGTACTACCCGTCATATTGCCGCAGTTGGTACCACTGGTGCCGACACAAAAGATAAGCGACTCAGGCATCACGCCACTCACAGTAATTGCTTGGGCAGTGCTCCAGGCCACCACCCCATCATCGGTGCTGGCGCCAGTTGTATCAGTGCTGACGTACGTATAAATACGGGTCCAATATTCAGTATTAGCTGAGGTCGGATTGGTAATACCGCTCAACGTATAGCTCACCGGCGTACTAGCATTAATATTAGAACTTGAGCGCGTCAAATAAGGTGAACCGTTTGAGCCGTTCACGATTGTGAAGCCTGTAGCGCCCGATTGCGCCGAGAGCGAAGCCCCGGTGGTCACCAAGCCGGTCGGCACTGCACAAGCACCATAAGCTGTGGTGCAATATTGAAACTTGATGGAACCGACATTCCCACCTGTTGGCACCGTAAAAGCAAGAGTATGAGTAGTGGCTACGCCAGCCTGGGAATTACCAAGCGTCAAACTGCGCGGTGCTACTTGAGCGCTATTGGCTATACCCGGCAGACCCAGGACCACCATAGCTGCCACACTGATTACTTTTACGAAATAGATCTTTGTTTTCATATCATGCGGGCGCAAGCGGACGGTTAATTGACGTTAAAACGTACCAGTGCAAATCCAAGTAAAGATAGCACTGTAAGCTCCAGGCTTAGTTGTGTTGCCAGCCTGAGCAGCATAGGCTACCACATAGTTGTTGGCGAGGGTCGGACCGGAGGCTGAAGCCACAGTCCGAGCAGTCGTACCACCCTGAAAAGCGTAACTGTCGACGGTGTTGTAAGTAGCGTTGACGGCGCCGGAACCAGACCCTGAAATGTCAGTACCGATATTTGGCGTAGCGTTATCCCGAAGGTTAATACCAAACTTGGCAGTACCTGCTGAGAAGGTGCCGGCTGTGCCACCAGCATCAGTAATGCAATCGTTTGAAGAGCTCAAGCTACCGGGACACGTACTACCTCCAGTACCACCAGGGCTCGTGGTGGTGTACTGGATAACATAACCACTTGTAGCGTTAGTGTCGGCCGACATTTTGGAGATGCCACCAGAAGGTGTAGAGGTACTCAAGACGTTGTCTGAACCGGTACCGAGATTAACGGTGGTACCAGTCAAACCGCCAGTGCAGTCGGTACCTGTAGTGCCAACGCAGAACGTCAAGCTTTCTTGGACGTTAGCGCTAACAGTAATTTTGTTGGCTGTTGACAAAGCCACAGCACCAAAATCTATCTGGTTAGGGGTAGTGGCCGCCGCATCTGAGTAAGTGTAGATCCTCACGTAATATGATGTATTGGTCACATTCGGGTTAACAACACCGGTTAAGCGCACCGTGTAGGTAGTGGCGTTACTGAGTGTATCACCTGTCGTGTAGTTGATGACGTAATCAGTAGCACTACGGTTAGACTGGGCCCAGTTGGAGGTAAATGGTGAGGTCGTCGGTGAGGCCGACGAGAATGAGGCTGAGTTGAAGCTCGATGAGTTGGAAGCCGTACAGGAAGTCAGCTCCAGCGGTGAAGTACACATCTGAAACTTAATAGCTCGCGTCAAAACACCTTGGGCGGGCCTGAAATTAATATCATACGTTGTACTGGCTCCAGCGGAGTTGTCGACAACATTCACACTACGGTTGGTTATTTGTTGGGCCCGAGCCGGCAGAGCAACGAACGCTGTAGATAACACAGCAGCCACACCACCAAAAGCCAAGAACCGCCGTGCTAGCTTTCCATAATGCGCTCGGAGGATGTCTTGTTCACGTCTCATGATTTTTGCTGATTCCGATTAGATATACTTTTAATTTTTATACTTACTTCATACTATAGCACAAGCACTATCAAAGGCGTCAAGGATAGTCTTAAAACGTACCAGTTGCCACGATACTCATTCCACCAGTATAGGTGCCGCTCGGCGTGGTGTTGGCAATGTTGGCCATAAAGCTCACAGTATAATCGGTTTGGCCAGTTGATTTAGGCGAACTAGCAACAACCTCACCAGATACATAGCGATATTGGTTGGGTATCGTGTAGGGACGGCTAGTACCGTACGTGCCGGTGATACCATCACCGGCTACACCGTAGCTAAAATTTGAACCCGGAACTTGCACCGGATCGGCGCCCACGCTGCTAGGGCTGGTGTTGGCGCGTAGATTAATACCAAACTGCTCAGTACCAGCTGCGCTGGCCGTATCGGTGGTCAGGGCCGTTAACTGGCGCGCCCCATAGGTCGGCGGTGGCCCAATCACCTGCACCACATACCCATACGACGTATAGTTCATCACATGGAACGTCGCCGAACCCACATGGGCAGCACCCGTCGATAAAATACCCAGATCAACCGCAACAGTGTCCACTACCAAGGTGAGTGTCGGCTGGGCACTCGTACTAAACCCGCTGTTCGTCTGGTAATTGGTTGACGATGAATTACCGCCGGCACTTTCTCCGAGCGTCACTCCCCCATCATCTATGTTTGGCGACAACCGGTAGCTTGAAGACAACCCGTCGAGATAGCCTGATGCCCCAGCCTCACTTTCGACCACCGAATAATTTGACGAGCTAAAGGTAGGGTCGGTCACGGATGTTGCTCTCAAGACCTGAGGCCACACCGCCAAGACACCCGCCGCCATGATGCGCCATATAATCTGTCGTCTTGTCATGTAGCACTATCATAACATGAGCGTTATAATAGCGAGTATGGCAGACAATTTGTTGTTTCCGGCCGACGCCCCGACAGAGCCAGCCGAAACCCCGAACAAACCAGCCGCCAAACGACGATCATGGCGAGCGCTCAGCCGGCGGGCTCAATTAACCGCCCAAATCGTAGGCTTATTCGTCATGATTTTGGGAGTTGGATTTGCTAGTGGTTACTACTTCCTCAAACTACGAACCCCCGCCCCCGCCACATCAACGCCGACAACCGTCACGAGCTTAAGCGCCGAGGACTTGGCCAAACTCTCCCAAACCAGCGCCAATTTGGGCTCAAGTGGCCAAACGCTCAACATTGGCGCCGATGCACTATTTCGAGGCAAAGCAGATGTTACCGGTAATCTCACAGTTGGCGGCAATTTTGTTGCCAACGGACCCGTCAGTTTGCCATCACTCAGTCTCACCGGCACTGGCGGCTTGAGTGTGACAGGACCGACTTCACTCGCCGGCACCACCACAATCGGCCGGTCGCTGTCTGTTGCCGAGCTCATTAGCTCAAGCGGCCTCAACGTGTCGGGCACCACCAGTACGAACGCCCTCAATGCCACCAGTATCACGGTGCGCAACTTATTAATTTCCGGCCCACTCACGGTCGGCCATGTGGTGAGCCAAGGCGTCGCGCCCGGCATTACTGCAGCCGCAGTTGGCACCGGCGGAACCGTTTCAATTTCCGGAAATGACACTGCCGGTACTGTTAACGTAAACACCGGCACCGGTCCCGGTAGCGCCCTAGCCACCATCACCTTCCGCGGAGCCTATGGCAGCACACCCCGAGTTATCATCACGCCGCTGACTGACGCAGCTACGGCTGCCGGTGCCTACGTGACACGTTCGACTACCGGTTTCCAGCTGCGGGCTCGCACACCATCAAGCGGTGCCGTATTGTCGTATGACTACATCGTCGTTCAGTAAACAAACTGTCAGCAAAATTATCTGGCTGGGCCGCTGGGTCCAGCAACCGCCGGGCTTGTACGTTGGTATCGCTCTCGCCATGTTTATCGTGGTATTACTGACGGTCGTGGTGCCCTACAATCAAAACCGCCGCATCAGCCGTACTGCCGCCAAAACCACAGCCACGATCGCCCAAGTCCTCGATAGTCAAAGCCAAAGATTACTCACCGACGGTCAGAGCACCGGTTTGACTCCCGGCCGAACCCTGACAGTTAGAACCTTTGTCAATCAGTTCGATAATGCCGCCAGTGTGTGGGCCGGCATCTCATTACCCCGACCGCCTTGGGTGTGGCCAACCCTCGTACCGCCCCTATGGTACCCTGGCCGATACTACCAGGACGTTACTACCACTACTCACGACCAAAAGCAACTCAATGATGAAACCAATAAAACACTCAAAACATCCAGAGCCCTCGTGTTACACCAACAAAAAGTTTACCAGGCACTCAGGCTAATCATGAGTTACGATCCGGTAAGCGATTTTAGCAGCTTTAATCTAGAGGATGCCGATACCACCAAACGACTCGAACTTGCTCGCACTGGTCTAAGCTCCACCAAACAGCAACTCGAAGCCGCCCGTTCAACTGACGACCCCACCTTAGCTTCTCTGGTTGATCGCCTGACTACCCTACAAACCATCCGTGACCAGCTGGCAGCCGGTACCGCCACCCCAAACGACTGGGTAGCTGCGGTTGGTTTAGCCCAAGCCGATATCGTGATGAATCGCGACAAATACTGGCAGACCTCGAGTGCTCCGCTAGCAGGATCATTGGCGCAGGCCTCAGAAAACTACCAATCCTTAAGCGAAACCTGGACCCGCCACATCGAAGGCCACTAGTCAGCCCAAAAATACGGTTGAGAGCGATCAGCTGTTTGGCTACTGGGGTCAAACCAGGCGCCGTGTCGCATCAGTAAATCAGTGGTTGGCGCAAACATAAACACATTGGTCTGGAACAAGCCGCCACTCGTACTGGGCGCTTGACTGACTCTGAAATAGATCCAGTAGACACTGCCGCTTAGCTCATAATAATTCGACAGTGTTCCGCTCGGTGAACCCGTCAAGGTACAACCGCTACTGGCCGCACACGATGTATTTGTCCCAATACTCTCCCAGGCACCAGTATTCAAATTAAACACTTCCAGCGTCATGGTAGCAGTGCTGGCCGCCACATCGCTGGCCCCGCGCCATTGCACAAATGTCGGCGATGTATTATCGGACCGCGTAACTGCAAATATATAAAACGGCCGTTCATTAGGACTAACCGTCAAAGAATCATTGAAACCATCGTTGTTGGCTACACCACAGTAACCCATATTATTGGTGACAGCGCTACAATCGCCTGTCGAACTGCGCGGCGCCAAACCGTTATCGAGATGGTACCGCCCATCATCCCACCGGCCACTACGCGCACCAGCCGGTAGTGCCTCCACGACCCTCGGTTTGCCTTTATTAATATGCAATTTAGCTACTCGCAAGTCTAAGTTTGTCACATCATAATACGCAATCATGGCGTCGCCTGAATGATCAAACGCCAAGCTCGTATACTGCCCCACATTGTTGGTGGTATTGATCGAGCTACAGTTCCAGGCACTTGAGGTACAATTCCCACCGCTGGTTACATATTCGGCAATGCGCAGATCGCCACCACCCGATTCGTAATAGCTAATCCAAGGGTCACCTTGGGCATCAAAAGCAATCGAACTATATTGTCCATCGGCTGCCGAGTTATCAACAGTCGTACACGTCCACGCACTACTCGAAGCGCAGCCACTACCACTGCTACCAACATATTGCGCCATGCGCAAGGCGGTGTTGGTACTATCGTAATAGCTAATGTATGGGCGTCCAGCGGTACTAAAAGCCATCGAGCTAAAGCTGCTAGCGCCTACTCCGGTGTCAATTTGGGTGCACGTCCACTGGGTACTAGCACAACCACTGCCACCCGAACCCACATATTGAGCCACTCGCAAAGTACCATTAGTGGCATCACCATAACTAATCCAGGCTGTACCATTGCCGTCAAAACCAAGGTGTGCTGATTGCCCATACCCCGCCGTCCCACTGGAATCAACAGTAAAACAGCTCCAGGCAGCCGATGGCTGATTCGTACAACCGCTGCCGCCCGATCCCACATACTGAGCCACTTTTAAGAGCGTGTTGCCGTTATCATAATAGGCGATCCAAGGAGTCCCATTAGGATTGATAGCCGTCGCAGTAAACTGACCAGTACCCCCACCAGTGCCGTTGTCGATAGTCGTACAGTTCCAGAGAGTTGACCCGCCAATACCGGCACACGTTCCCGAACTCGATACCCGGTTGGCCACTTTCAAACCACCCGAAGTAGTATTCGTATCACGGTAAGCCACCCAAGGCGTACCGTCTTTGGCAAACGCGATCGAGCTGTATTGTCCTGTAGTCCGGCCAGCCTGGTTCTCCATCTGAATGCAACTCCACTCAGTGGTGGCACAACCAGTCCCGCCAGTACCTTTGTACTGGGCTACGCGCATTGCCGTAGCGCTAGAATCGTAGTAACTCATCCACGGTCGGCCGGCAGGATCAAAAGCCAGGCTGGCATACTGGCCGCGATTGTTGGTACTATCGACAGCCTCACACCCCCAGATAGCCGAACCATCACATGAGGCAAAACTTGGATTAGTATCCTTGGAAAATCGTTGAGTGATGCTAGAGCTCGCCATAGTTAGCGTGGCATACGAGGTAATACCGGCTGGTCCCCGCCACCAGTTTTTATCCGGTCTGTCGCTATTGGATGATGCCACGATAAACCGATAGGTCGAACCTGCCGTTGCCTGGGAGGTGTCCAACGTAAAGGCCACCTCGGTACATTGACCCAGCACGTTGCCAGCCGGCAAAATAGAGTTGGTACCGCTCGTTTGATTGGACTGAGCCTCAGATCCTGAGCCCCATACCCCATTGTTCCAGGTGGCGTTGGTATCAATACAGTCGGCGTCGTTCTTGTTTGATGTATCTGAGACTGTCGTCATGTCAGATTGCGAGGTAGCAATACTACCCGGACTGACCGCCGCCAGACCAGCCGACGGAATAATCTCACCACCCCGCGTTACTTGGGCCGCCCGCAACGAAGTATTGGTAACATCATAATATGTCGCCCAGACATTGCCATCGGGAGCCGTTGCTACGCTCGTGTACTGGCCGGTATCGGTGCCAGTGTTGTCAACCGAACCACAGTCCCAGCTGGTAGCCGTGCAACCGCCTGAACTGCCGCCGACATACCGGGCAATCCGCAACGAAGTATTGGTTGCATCGTAATAGCTCACGATAATTTTACCCGAAGCATCAGCAGCCAATGCGGTATATTGACCAACTGAACCAGTATTATCCACGGCCCCGCACGTCCAAGCGATGTCGGTGCAGGCACTCCCATATCCCCCACCCTTGGTTGCTACTCGCAGAGCAGTATTGGTAGTGTCATAATAGCTCACCCACGGCACCCCAGTCGGACCAAACATGAGGTATGGCCATGAACCAACATCGGTTCCTGTATCATCAACTGAAGTACATGTCCAGGCTGTCGAACCACTCGTCCCGCAACCGGTACCGTTAGTGCCACCGACATAGTAGCCTACCCGCAGCGCCGTACCGGCTTTGTCGTAGTACGCAATCCAAGGATCATCGGCGTGATCATACTGAATAGAAGCATAATCAACACCCGTTGCCGAACCGCTGTCGACTACAATACACGTCCAGGCGGCCGTCGCACACCCGGTGCCACCGGTTCCAACGTATGTAGCGTACTTAATACCGGCAGTCGTACCGGTGTTATAGGTGTATGCCACGCCGGCAGCACCGGCTGCCGAGAAAGCAATCGCATTGTACGTGCCGGTTGAGTTGGCCGTGGAGTCAACCGTCGTACAATCCCACATGGTCGAACCAGTGCCACAACCCGAGCCGCTGGTGGTGGTATCTGTATGAAGCACTGCTACCTTGAGGTTGGTATTAGTCGTATCATAATAACTCACCCAGGGCACACCCGCCCGGCTAAAGGCCAGCGAAGCCGATTTGCCCAAGTCTGTAGCAGCCGCTGAATCAACCACACTACATGTCCAAGCCGTCGAACCACTAGCACCACACCCACTGCCACCGTACCCAACATATTTGCCCACCAACAACCTAGTGTTGGTGGCGTCATAATACGCCGCCCAAGCCTGACCCGAAGGATCGAAGGCCAACGAACCCCACTGCCCCGTAGTGGTGCCAGCGGCATTATCAACCACAGCACAATTGTATTTGGTATCGGTACAGTTACCGGCAGCGGTGTTGGGCGGTGCATGGTCATCGGCCTTCACGAAATACCCATCATTGCGGTCATAGAACAACCCCAGGCTACCAGTCAGAGGGTCGACACCGGTATTACGCACATGAAACCGCAGTGTTAACCGCTCGCCTGCCCGCACTCCGGTAATCGCGGTGTTCCCCGCATCCTGAACTGAGTCGCCATCAGCCGTGTTGCCACCTACGGCTACTTGGTCGTCGTTTTCAAAAATGTAGCCATCCTGGTAAATTTTCGACGGGCCTGGCGTCGGCACATTTTGCCAATAAGCAAAAGCAAAAGGGCCCGCCCGGCTCGAAGTAATATTGGTTTGCAAGGCTGTTCCACCATCACTATTGCTCCAAGTGAGCGTTCCGGCCGCGTTCATCACTACATGCTTGGCAAAGATGTCACTATTACTATCCTGAAACTCAAGCATGACCCGATTCAAATGATAGGGATCTTTGCGTGATTTATAGTAGCGAGTCGTAGCACTGGGCGTCGGCGTCGGCGTAAAATCTGGTTGCACGGTAAATGTACCGCCCACACCAGTAAAGTAATCAACAACTTGAGAGTTGGAGTCACCATAAATAATGATACTTTTGGTGGTAGAACCGTTAATGAGCCAGTTAGCAGTCACGAGCTTGCGACCGTTAGTCGGTGTCTCGCATGACGTGTCGGCGTTAGCCGTACCTGTCCAGCCGCTACCTGACCAATACGCCAATGACAGGTCTGAGTCGCGCGAGTCTATCGCTCCAAACACTATCTGGTCGGTCTGGGGATTAGCCGCCATATCCAGGTGATTAGCAGCATCGGACACTGTTGGTACGTTACTGACCGAACCCCACGAACAGCTCGATCCACCGCCAGTACACGTTACATATTTAATGAGGTTTGTGGCACCACTCGAAGTACCACCGTTGCTCCACACTACCATCAGATCGCTACTGGCCGATTCATAGGCTAGGTCAAAGTCCTCAGTATCAGTTCGAGTGCTCGATGTCACATACCCTAAGTCGGTCGACAACGCCGCACTCGGCTCATTACCCCAAGTTGTATTGGTACCGTTATAAATCATGGCTGATAAGTCACGACTGGAATCAGCCCAAATGGCTGCCAGGTTGTTTGAGTTCGGATCAGATTGAAGTGACACCCAGTTGACAATAGCGCTGGTTCTTACAGGATCAACATTTGATGCCGAATCCCAGTTCGCCCCACCGCATGCCTTACCACCAGCTTTGCGCCTGAAAGCCAGTTCGTTGGTGGTAGCCGTGTTCGTGCTGTACAAGACGACAACGTCACCACTCAACGCCTCATAGGCAATATCGTATGCCCGGGTCACGCCGGTGCCATAACTCGACACGCTCCAGTCGTTGCTCCAGTTGGTGCCATCGTAGCACATGATCTGGAGCGTACCTGACGAGTTTTGATAACCAACGATGGCCTCAGTCTTAACCGGCGAGGTTTTAATTTGCATCGCCAAGGGCGTTGAACCCGACACCGTGTTGGTCTCAGACCCGAAAGAATCTGAAATCTCAAAATAATCCCGGAAGCGCGGCGTAGTCGGCGACGATACACTGTTACCGTACACCGTCAATCCATCACCCAATTCAATGGTGGCATGTGCTGCCGGCGGGCGTACCATCACCACAGCTAAACCGCCAAACAAGCTCAAGCAAAACACACCGACACTCACAACTCGCGCCGGCTTACCATCACGCAAGCGTCGATACCACTCGCCTGTTGGCCACACCAGAATTCTAGTAAATCGAGCGGTAATCAAACCGTATCTCCCCTGCCATAGCCGCATTAACCGTACTGGTTGAGGTCAACCGTACCCTAAACGTAACCATTGAATTGGCCGTAAAACTAGCTGCACAGGTGGTGGCAATCGGTGCCGTCACCGTGTTTTCAGTCCAAGCCGCCGTACCCGTAGCAATGTTGGTCGAAGATCCACAAATAGTGCCGTTCGGTTGGTAGATCGCCAAAGCTACGCTATCACTCGATGTCGTTCGGTAACCGCTCATGTATATAGTATTATCGCCGGTAAAGGCCGAAAAGTCAGTCGGGAGCAAATACCGCACATAAATATCATAGGTCTGAGTGCTCGAGTTAGCCGACACCCATTTGTAGTAATTGTGCTCGTCTGTCGACGCGCAAGGGTTGCTGCTGGTCGGAATGCTCAAGCGGCTTGACCCTGAACAAAAGTCAGATGTCATCAAACCGGTATTACTCGATCCACTCGGCGTCATGACAGCTCCCGGGTATTCAGGAGCCAGTGATACGCGTCGGGTGTGCCGAGCATTACCCGCCAAAGTCAGTTCATGGTTGGTAGCATCAAAGCTGGCGCCGTTGGTAGTGGTGCCGATGAGTACCAGGCCAGCAGCTTCGGTAGCGCCACTCACGTACAGGCCCGCAGTTGAGTTGGCACCTTCACTGCCTCTGGTGGGTGTACCCGTACCAATGCGCACCTTGAAGTTGGCCGTATCAACCTGCGCTACATAGCTCGCCGAGGTTCCACCCAAGTAAGCAATACCACTAGAGGTGAGGGTGCCGTTCGAATGCACCGAGAATACATCGGTGCCGGTATTTTGCAACCGGGCCAAATAGCCGGCCGCAGTCTTACTGATGAAGATACTGGGATTGGCGCTAGCATCTGCTTGGGCAGTACCTGGAGCCAATTGCACATAACCACCAGCATAATAAGCGGCGTAGGTAGTACTACAAGTGGAAGCGTAGGTAGTACATATTTGATACGTATTAGCCGGCGCCGTCGCAAACTGATAAATTACGTTAGCTGTCGGGTTGGCAAATTGCAAGCTGGTAGTATTGGTGCCGTTTGATGCAGTGAGAGAGGTTGAAGTATTGCCCTGCAGACTCAAGGTAGCCCCAGCCCGACCGATGTTGAGAGTACTCGCCTGACTGGTACCAATACTAATTGACACCGCCGAGTTAGCATCAATCGTCCCGGCCGTATTAAACTGCAAGCTCGTCAATCCGCTGACAGCACCGGCGTTGGTGATGCCACCAGCGTTGTTGTTAATACCACCGGTCACCGATGCACCGGCATTCACCGTCAGAGCGGTGTTATTGATAGTCGCGCCGGCGTTAAATGTGGCCCCGTTAGTAACCGCCAAGCTATTCGCTGTCAGAAGGCCGCCCGTACCCACTGTGCCGGTAAAGTTCGCTGTGGCGCTAATGGTCTGACCATTAAAGGTGCCGCCCGTGATAGCGCCAGTCGTACTGACGCTCAAGCGGCTGGCACTCACCCCGCCCTGAGTACTCACAAGATCAATCAGATTACCAGTAGCATTATTGAGAGTATTATTAACATAGATCAAAGCGTTATTGGCCGCCGCGCTAGCTGCAGCCGTCACCTTGAGGGTCGAGCCGGTACCCGCACCGTTATCAAGCTGCAAGACATCACTTTGGACGCCACCGGTATTTGAGAAATTATATAAATAACTACCCGCCGTCACGCCTGCCGATGACGATTCGGCCGCCACGCCTTTGCGCAAATACCCAGTTGAGCCCGCGCCACAGGAATTTGTATCAGTCGTACAGATGGTGTATGTGGTAGCCGCTGTCGGTGCCGCAAACTGGTATGTGGCAACTGTCGCCGAAGAAGCCGCGTTGATCGTGGTATTACCGAAAATAATCTTGGAGGCGCTACCACCGGCTGTACCCTGAACGGTAAACGGTGCCGATGTATTGCCGACTGTCACAGCCGAAGCATTCGTATTACCAATATTGACTGCTCCAGTCGTGCCACTGCCACCACCGGTGCGAGCACCCGAATCAACGGTCACACTCCCGGTATTAAAGCCGTTAGTCGCCGTATTAACATCACCACTCTTAAGGCTGACAGCGTTGGAGGTCGCCGTTGTGCTATCGGCCGATTTAAAGGCTCCCCCACCAGTTACAATACCTGTCCCAGTGTAATCCCTAGCTCCAGTGATGTCTGCCGTCGCCCCGGTAAACGCCAGGCTAGTGGCCCCGCTTACGGCACCGGCGCCAGAAATACCACCTGAATTATTGTTAAGTCCGCCGTTAATACTAGCTCCACCAGCCGTTACCGTAAGCCCACCAGCAGTGATCGTCGCTCCGCCGGCAGTCACACTCAAACCGCCAGAGGTAATGCTGACAGTACTCGCCGAGGTAACGGTGCCCGTGAAATTAGCCGCACTCGAAATTGTTTGGCCGTTAATAGTGCTACTGGTCGTCACGGCTCCGGCAGCGTCAACGCTAAACCGGCTGCCGGCAGTGACGCGCAGGTCAAGCAAATTACCGCTGGGAGTACCATTGGAGTTGGTGGCCAGTATCACGGCCTGGCCGCTCGTCGGATTGGCTGCACTCGACACACTCAAAGCTGAGTTGGTACCGGAATTTGCCAGACTCAAGACACCAGCCGCGCCCCCGTTGGTATTGGCAAAACTGTACTGATTACCAGCAACTGAGCTACTAGAACTCTCGGTGCTTCCTGGCGACTTGGCCAGATAACCGTTTGCGGTGTAAGCAGCGTAGGTTGTCGCGCAAGTGGTCGCATAAGTGCTACATAACTGATAAGTTCCAGTGCTCGCCGCCGCAAACTCATACGTCACGTTAGCAGTAGGCGCCTGGAAGCCAATAGTAGTACTGGCGGTGTTGGCAGCGTTATTCATAATGATATTACTTGTGGCAGCCAATCCCTGGATTGATACCGAGACGCCGCTGGCAGTTGCGGCATTTCGGCCGACCACCACATTGGCAGCATTCGAATTGCCCAGATAAGCATTTCCGGCCGCACTCCCGACTCCCCCGCCCTTGGTACCGGTATCAATAGTGACATTGCCTGAGCTACCAGTACCGTTAGCGTTACCCGACTTTAAGACGACACTACCGGTGCTAGCGTTGCCTGCCGTCCCATTACCCGACCTGAAAGTAGCGTCGGCTGAAGTACCAGTAGCCACGTCGGCCGACGTATGGGTGGGAGTCACAATTGATGTGGTCGCAGTTGCATTTCCACTGGTATCAACGCTAAAGCGGCTGCCGGCAGTGACGCGCAGGTCAAGCAAATTGCCGCTGGGAGTTCCGTTGGAGTTGGTGGCCAGTATCACGGCCTGGCCGCTCGTCGGGTTACCTGAGCTTGAAACTGCTAAAGCCGCATTGGTGCCGGAATTCGCCAAACTCAGTACCCCAGCGGCGCCAGTATTGGTATTACTCAACCCATACAAGTTGCCAGTGGCATTAATCGTCGAGGTATCGGCGGCATTGCGAGCTAAGAAGCTCGTTGAGGTACCCACCACAAAACCGCAGTTTGCACTCGACTGAATACAGATTGTACCAGCCTCATTTGGCAAACTTATCGCCCGATTACCGGTCAAGGCAGCAGTCGACAATGTGACAGCATAACCGTTAGTCGTACTAGCGTCCACGAATGCCGCCGCGCCCGTCTGGGTCACACCACTAGCCGCCGAACGACCCAATGTCAGCAAGCCATTAGCACCTATGGACGCCAGGGTCGCCCCGCCGACTTCTTGAGCCTGCAGTAAATCGCCAGTCTGACTCGTAGTACCACGCACGACAATACCGGCATTGGCAGCAGTTGAAACCTGCACCGCCAATTTGCCGTATTGGCTTGAAGGCGCACCAACAGCTACACCACCGGTAAATGTCCAGGTACCACTACCCTGCATAGCGGTTGCGCCAGTGCGTGACAGCGTGACGTCCGTGGCCGCATTACCGGCTCCCCAGGCCAGCTGGCCACTAGCCTGGATGCTCAAGCGCGGGTTAGTGTCGCCAGTCGTAGTCACACTGGCGACAGTGTTGGAGCCCGTGGCATTCGAGAGGCCCAAAGTTTTACCAGCCGCCACTGTCACATTCTGGTTGAGATTAATGCCGCCCGTTGCGTTGGTTGTACCGATGGCCAGCGTACCGCCAGCTGAAGGCGTATCGAGTAATGTGCTCAAGAAGCTGGTTGCCGCCGTAACGGTTCCCGTAAAGTTAGCCGCACTCGAAATCCGCTGACCGTTAATAGTTTGAGTCGTGCTTGATCCACCACTTTGGGTGAGGCTGCCGTTGTAGTCAACAGTAAATACCCCGGTGCCGGCTTTTTGCAAATCAAGCAAATTACCACTCGGCGAACCAGCCGTGGTATTGGCCACAATCAAGCCGCTGCTAGCACCAGGGTTGCCACTTGCCGTTACGTATAAACCGTTGCCAGTATTGGTGCCATTATCGAGCTTAAGTACCCCACTAGCCACTGCCGAGCTGGAGTTGGTAAAACCGTAGAGGTAGTTAGAAGCCGTTACGGCAAAGCTTGATGTATCAGCCGCGTTTTTCGCCAAGTAGCCACTAGCAGCATACGGCGCGTAGGTAGTGTTACAGGTACTGGCAACTGTCGTACAAATGGTGCCGCCAGCATTGGGAAAACTAATGCTATTGTTGGCTGTTGGAGTCGTAAAGCCAACAGTGGTCGTAAAGCTGCCGTTGGTAGCGGTAAATGTCGAGCTTGAATTGCCTTGCACTAAGAAAGGTGTGGTCGTCCGACCAATGGTCACGCTGGTCGCGGTCCCAGTACCAATGTTTAAGGCCGCAGCCGTCGCAGTATCCACCAGCGGAGCTTGCAAGCTCGTAGCGGCTTGCACACTACCAGTGACATTAAGTGAACCCGCTTGTGCCGAAACCGGGCTCAGTTGAGCAAACGAAGCCGCTGTCAAACCACCCAGCCGGTCCGAGTTAAAAGCATAGGCGGCGGCCGTAAATCTGATGCGCGGCGTCATCTCACCGTCGCTGTTGAAATTTATCCCCAGGTAAATGGTATCGGTATTAAAATCAACCGACCCGGGTAGACTGGTGCTTGAACCCAAATTAGTCTGAAAAATACCATCGGTAACCGTAAGACTCTTGGTTTCAGACCACAATTCGTGAACCCCACCCAAGCTGGCATCGTCGTAAATTTTAAACACAAACGTATAGCTGCCATTAGTGACATTCGTACCATTGGCGTTTACAACTTTACCCTGAAAATTGATCTGTTTGTTGATACCAGCAGCGGCCCCTGACTGACCAGCCCAAGTAGCCATCAACCCCACAGCCAAAAGGCTGGTCGCCAACAGCGCCCCAGCGGCCTTGCGACGGTTAGGGGTTACCGACTTTACCCAATTCATTCGGCTAAAGAACAAGCCTCTGGGCACTCGTACACCATCACAAAGTTACATCAAAAGCATAACTGTTTTACAGATAAAACACAAGGGTTTTCGAGGCTAATGACGGGTGCGCCGAAACGGCCAGAAAAGCCGCCCACGATAACTGGAACGCTTAGCGAATAACCACCAGGCAAGCAGTCCAGCCGCCCCAAAACTGAGAAACACCACCAACCAAACCACCAGTGCACCGGCATAAAATATTGTCGTGGAAACATTCTGAAATTCGACCACCGATTCATCTCGATAAGCCACCGTTACCCGATAAAAACCCGGTAGCCAAGCCCGGTCAACCACCCGCAACTTAATCTGATATCGGCGGTTACTATCTGGCAAAACCAGCGTACTACCCTCATTCAGCTCACCTTGAGCAACCTTGTGACCACGCATATCGGTAACCGATACAATGCCCCGAACCACGGCATGCACGTTGCCGCCGTTATGGAACCTCATACTAACTTCGAGCGGCAAAGCAGCAAAAGTATGAGGTATTTTTAAGTCATCAAGCTCGAGGCGAGTCTTGATATCGCCTTCCTTGACTGCCAATACCAAACTACTTAACACCTGCTGTATACCGACCTGCTCGCCTGTAACGGCACTTGTTGTCAGTTGGGCCGTCGCCAGTACCGCCCCATAATGGCCTCCAGCTGTCAAACTATCACGATTTACGATTGCCGCCTGGACCTTGACCGTCTGACCTGCCCCCACGGTGATAGTCTTTTGGGAGAGCTCCAGCCAGGCCGCCAAACCATACTTGTGTTCCAATTCGTTCGCTGGTGCCCCCAAAAACGCCACTCCCCCCTCTTCGTCTAAACTACCAAAGTCAACCGTTGACAGTCCAAACGACTGCGGTATCTTATCGCGATTCGTGACAGTAACTTCAAAAGGCAACCTAGCATCAGTAGCTTTAATCTGAACTGTCTGGAACGCAGGCGTTAATACTAATCCGCCGGCAGATTGATCCGCCGTGACCAATTCCGGCAGCGCCGAAACTGCCAAAACCAACGCCCAAACTACAGCCTGAGACCGACGCACTACCTTCGTCGGCCGCGCAACCGTGTCCGACCCTTGCGGGCAGCCAACTTGTTGAGGCCGCCTCGCACCATGGCATACACGCCCAGTGCTACCAACACAAGTACGACCAATACGACAAGTAAGAATCTCCATGGAATCACCCAAAACGTCAGCTCAGTTTCAATCGGGATGTCCCGCTTACCATCATCATACACAGCAAACAAATGAGCCGTATAGCGGCCAATCCTGATGTTATTGAGTTTTCCCCAGTCCCACACCAGCCGCTGCACGACCTTATCGTTTTTATCAAGCTTGGTTTTGCCGTCTTCAATCACCGGCTCCCAGTGAGGAAACCCATCGGTCCATTTTGCCGGAAAAATTCGATTTGTATCAGGCAGCACGTTTCCAAACCCGCCATTTATCGGCAACGTCGCCAGTTGTTTCTTACCCTGCAAGATGAAAACATCCCCAGATGGCACAGCGTGAACATTACCAGCATTCTTGAGTTTAATTTCAAATTCAGCAGGCAAAAACTCATACACTTTATGCTTCGAGCCAAAGCTCACCAATTGTAATTCTCTTTTGGCATTGGGATTCACAGCTTCCAGCAGTACCAAGGTAGCCGTAGCGCCGGCGATCGAATTCGTCCTGTCGCCGCGCTTGACATCATCACCCACCCTCGAGAAAGTAACAGCATAATAATAGCCAAAAGCTGCCGATTTTGGTGTCGTAATGGTCATTTTGACGGTTTGCCAAACATTGACCGGCGCATCAAATTCAGTCTTGTCAAACCTCACCCAATCAAAGTAATCGTCGCCGGGTTCCCGGTCCTTGAGCTCCGGTTTACCTTCTTCACCGAAAGCCGTAAATTTCATCAGACCAACCTTCAACCGGGCCTTGGCGGTACCTGTCTGCTTGACCTTCAGCTCGGTTGTGACAGTTTTACCTGGATCTACTTGCAAGTTAATGGGCAGGGGCGATGTCTGGAGAACCAGTGGTTCAGACGGTGGCGTAGCCTCTACGGCCCAGACCGCTGCCGGCCATGTCATATTTCCCAGAATCATGACGGCGCTCAAAGTGCCACATACAACTTTTATAAATTGAGCGGACAAGATCATAACTTAAAAATTACCTGCTCCTACCACAGTAATATTATCGGTATAATCTGAGCTGGCTGGTGTAGCACCCGAGATTGTCGCCCGCTCAGTCAGGGTAATCTGGTCATGATTAGCGGTTGCCGGCGAAGTCCCAGTACATACGGCGATAGGCACATAGGTTGTCGACAGAGTACCGCCATCACTAGCCGCCGCTCCGTCATACTCGTTATCGATGTCAACGACACAGCCGCCACTGGCATCAGCCGTTAAATCAACATCCATCACATAGCCTTCAACACCCACAGTGAGCGTCGTCGGCGTACCGTTAACGGTACCCGACGTATTCAACGTATAACCTGCAGTGGCCGAATGCAAGCCAGCATACTGATCCCGGGCCCAGGCAATCCAACCACCCTTAGCATTTGTGACCACATCTACCATAATGCCGCTGGTTGATACGACAGCCAGGGGGTCAAGGTTTGAAACAAACGGGTCAGCGTAGCCACTCATGGTGAAGATAAACGACGGTGGCACCACAGCCGTCACTAAGATGGTGTCATCTGTGGTGTTGGCTAGAGCAATCTGGGTAAGGTCGATAGCAGCGCTGGCGGCAGTCTGGGTCTGGATACTCGCTTGCTGGCTGTTAGCCGCTGACGAAGCTGTCGTGAGGGTGCTTGTACCAGAAAAATTAAAACAATAGAGGGTTGAGCTCGAAGTAATATCACTCGAAGGGAATGTTACAGTCTTGGCGGAGTTATCGGCATTCGTGGCGGTTCCAATACCCGGCCAGGCTGAAGCTCCAGAGGGTAAGTTTGTGGTCGTAACTGTCCAGTTTGCCGCCGTTGTACTCAGCGTATAGGTCGTCGGGAACGTTACCACAACTTTGGCCTCGGTGGGCCCGGTCGCCGAAGCTTGAGCACAGACAGTACCACCAGTGGCTGTGGATATCTTCATCCGGTCAAGTCGCAAAAACGCCTGCTGAAAACCAGCCTGAGCCGATAAAGGCACGAAATCAAGCATCACCGCCAGAAGCAGAACCGTTGCTCCGACAATCCGTATTAGCCTCATCCGTCGGTCCTGCCGCATGGACACCTTAATCTACACTCTCTCTTTATTTCTAGTTTCCCCTCAAGTGTACTCTAAAGCATAAGCAACATGCAAGGCTATCATGTTGCTTATTGTGAACTATTTACGACGACTCGCGGATTTTAGTAATACCATCTAGAAGTTGCCGGCACCAACGACGGTAATCACGTCGGTGTAGTCTGATCCGGCTGGAGTACCACCGCGGATCACGGCCCGTTCAATCAAGGTCAAGATGTCACCATCAGATGTGGCTGGAGCTGCTCCTGTACAGGCGGCTATAGGACGGAAGCTGGTGTTACTCAGGACGCCGCCGCCGTTACCACTAGCATTGTCGTAGGCTGCGTCAATAGCCACAGTACAGCCACCAGTAGCATCAGTAGTCAGATCAACATCCATGGCATAGCCCTCGCGACCGATACCACCGGCACTGGCCACTAGATCGAAAGCTGGGTCACCCACAGTATACAACTGGGTCGGGAAGGGATTCTTCAAACCTGAGGCAATCGTATAGTTAGCGGTAGCGGAATACAATCCAGCATACTGGTCCTTGGCCCAGGCAATCCAACCACCCACAGCATTGGTAGTAATAGTGGCATTGACACCGGTAGTGCTCACGATGCCAGTCGGATCAAGGTTGGTCACAAAGGCATCCACATAGGCGCTCAAAGCGATGGTAAAGTTCGGCGGTACGACGGCAGAGATAACGATGCTGTCATCTGTGGTCACGGTGTAAGCCCAGTTGGTTTGGTTGACGGTAGTGGGTCCAGATGACACGACGGTATACAAAGTGGCGCCGGTTATGTTGATAGAGGTCGTCGCTGACCCGTTTGTCAGAGTATTGGTACCCACGATATGGAAACAATACTGAGTTGCGGCGCTCAAATCACCTGAGGGAAACGTTACGGTATGGCCGCTAACAGACAAAGCAGTAGTTGTACCCGATGTCATGCCCGGCCAAAACGTTGAGCCTGAGGGTAAGTCAGTGTTATTAACCACCCAGTTAGCGGCAGTCGCGTTAACACTAAAATCGGTTGCGGCACTGTCAGTGGGGAATACGACCACTACCCGATCTTCAGTTTGGCCAGTTGTAGCCGCCGTTGGGGTGGCGCACACAGTTGCCCCAGTAGCCGTTAGCTCCTTGTGTCTGTCTGGTCGCACAAACGCTTGGGTGAACTGGGGAGCCGCCTGTGCAGTACCACTAAGCGCAGGCACAAAAAGATCCGCCATAAGGGCAGCGATTGCGGCGAGACTGAGTTGTAATTTTCGATTCTGCATTTTGATTTTGATTTGTAGTTTTTTTATTACTTAACTACTTACGCTTATACTATTGTAACCACAACAACTTTGTCAAGCCCCCCCTTTTTTTAGAAACTCGCTGATGCAATCGCCCGCAGCAGCTCAGCATAATCACCGCCAGAGGGAGTCAAAGGCTGCGTTTTAGCCAACAACGTAAAGGCCCCCCGGCCCGATGTAATGGGCGCTGGCGCCGTAAATAGTTCACGGATGACCGTATCGGCTACCCCTACCTGGGCGCCACTCAGATTATAGGGCGCCACTAGGCTTAAGGGTCCGCCCGATGTCTGGGCCACCGACACTCCCTGCGCCCCAAAACCCTCAGCCAGTGAACTCAAGTCTCCCGTAGCAGAGCTAATCGTGTACCCAGCCAAACTACTACGCAACCCGGCGTTTTGCCCGCTCAAATACACTTTGCCTCCCGATTCCCCATTCGTACTAAGACTCACCCATATTTGATCAGCCGGCTGACTAACAGTACTGACAGGAATGCTGCCAAAATCCACCACATAAGGTGGACTGGTGGAGGTATCGGTCGGCGCTACGTCAATATCAAATACCAAGGTCGGGTCGACAGTGCTGGCGCTACTGGTTGGTCCGTAGCCACTCTCAGTAAATTTGCCCCTCATAGCTTTGGCCTTCACCGAATACACCGTAGACCGGCTCAAGCCTCTGATCAACACCCCGGTTGCACCGCCCCAGGAAGTATACGTTTGATAATCTGTCAGACTCAAGCTTGAACTTATGGTTAAATCCGATTTAACGTATTGCGTAGTAACAAACCCATCAGTCGATATCGCCACAGCAAATAAGGCATCTGTGGGATTATTCTGGGGGTCAATAACAATCTTTAGCTTGTTATACCAGTTATCATCATTGGTAATGGTAACCAGCGGCACATTCGCCTGCTGTTCATAATTGACACCTGCCCCCACCTGATGATTTGTCGAGTTGCCCTGCCCAGCTACCTCACCCGCAGCTCCGTTGATCCGGTAGTTACTCGAACTTGAATCACTCGTTCCGCCGGTGCCAAAGCCATAAGAGCCCAATTCGTAATTATTGCTGGCCGGTAACGCCGCCAAGAACAGCGCCATCGACACGATCCATAGGTTCATCATTACCGCCACCGAACCGTTTCTCGAGCCACAGCTAGAATTGCCGCCACATTATCCCCCATCTCGGTACTAGTTGCCGAAACGGTTAACAATTTGCCTCCCTGAGCCCAAAACAACGTCTGCTCATGCCCGTCAGTCTTGGTCATCACACTCACGTTTGCTCCTGTCACTGCTTGCTTCGCCTCAGTATACTCTTTTGGATAGAGTAGCCGCCGCTTATAGCTAGCGTCGTCGTCAAGACTACCCGATTCAAGTTTGCGCACATTCACGGTAATCGTCCGACGATAACTGGCTTTTGAGCCAATATTATACTGTTCTAAAGCCGTTGGATCGGTAACTACCCGACTCACCTGGTCAAATTCCCCCGGATATTCCAAAGATACATATAAGCCGGTCAATAGACCATGACCGTTGAAAGGGGTGGGCGTCGGCTTGAGACTCGGTTCTGCCCGAGACAAATCAACTGTCACTGGTGCAGAAGTGTATTTCAGAATCATAATGACTACCCCGCCAACCATCACTCCCATAATAATCATGGTAATCCACCAAGCCTTTCGTCGAGATCCACGCCCGTTCCGACGCTGAGTCTGATCAAGCTCATCTTCATACTCGGCTAAGTCTTCGGCCGCCATACCATGAAGTTCGCTAGCATGTAATGACACCGGTAGCTCCGGTTTACGAGGAGGCTTGCGCCATGGCCACTTCATGCCAAGGCCTCCATTTGCCGCTGCATTATGTGCTTCTCGCGCCGCTCACCAAGCCAGAATGAAATCACCATAAGCAGGAGCACAATCCAGATGGGCCAAATCACCAGCAATTTGGTAACAGTTGTGCTCGTAGCTTGGGCACCGCTACCATCAGTGGTAGCACCATCTGGTGAGTTAACAATAGTAGTAAGCTGCAGATACGCTGTATGGCCGACTGCATCAGACGCCCGAATGATCAAGGGATATGAACCCAAATATCCACCCACATGCTTATACACATGCTTAACGGTAAAAGGTCCGGCGGCCAAGCGAGTAACTACATCTTGAGTTCCATCTCCCCAATCTATACTCACGGCGTACGGCGCCAGCCCCCCGATGAGAGTAATGGGCCAGACAATCTCCTGACCTGGCTGACTACCACGATAGTAATTTTCAGACTGAATTAATAACTCGGTGGAAAAGCCCGGTGCACCCGGTGGTTGATTAAGGGTCACGGTCACAGTATTAGAAGTCGGACCCTCCTGGTCGAGGGCATTGAAAGACTGAGCAGTCAGATCATTGCGACCAATGACCAGCTGCACCGGAATACTAAATCGGCCATTATCGCCGCAAAAAATACTACCGACCATAATGCCGTTCGTAAATACTTTGACCAACGTCGCCTTCTGGCAGGTCCCCTCGACGACCACAGGATTGACCGTAAACGTTTGTCCCGTGGTCGGCGACGTAATTACCACGGCCTGGGTTGGCCGAGCACCTGGCACCACTGCTGTCACGCTGTATTGACCGCTCCCCTGGGTACTATCAGCCGCCACTGTCAATGTAAAACTCGCCAACAACACGCCCAACGCCAACACCAAAAAAGTCAGAGTGGCATAGGACGTTTCCCGTTTGGGCAGCCTCCGCCCAAAATGCGCGGCATAGCTAAACTCCTGGAACAAGGCCATATCTGTGATGCTAACACAGTTTGCCGCCCGAAACCACAAGCGGTATGATACGACCATGGCCGACGAGAAAGTCAAACCTGAACCAGCCAAAGCCGACCCTGCCGCCGGTCAACTGGCAGACCAAAACTCCAAGGCGCCAGCCGATGCTAAAGCTACCGCCGGTGCCCCGCCTGCCGAAGCCTTAGCTGACGGTACCGTCCCCACTGTTTTGTCCGCCGGTAACGGCCACCGTTCGGTCGCCAAGGGCAAAGCTTCACTCACTGGCATCTACCGCCGAGCCGACATCATGACGACGGTCTTAACGACCGGTGGCGTCATCCTGGCACTCGCAGCTATTTTAGGTGGATATTATTGGTTTGCTGTGCGACCCGCTGCCAATAAACCAGCGACCACCACGACTACTACTGAGTTGTCGACCGAGGAACTCAAAAAATTAGGGAGTTTTTTCGAAGGTAATTCAGCCGGCGGCAATGCCCAAACACTCACCATTAGTCCCAGTACCCTGTTTTCCAGCCGCGTCGCCATATCGCAGGACCTCAAGGTGATTGGTGGGTTGGAGGTATCGGGCGACACTACCCTAGCCGGCCTAACCGCCAATAAAACCTCAAACCTCGGCATTACCAACATCCGTGGCCAGCTCACCGTTGCCGGACCCATGAGTGTCCAGTCGCCAGTTACCTTGGGGGCCGGCGCTACAGTCACTGGCAATCTCACGACTACTGGGACCGGTAGTTTCGGTGGTGTCGTTTCAGCGCCAACCGTCAACGCCACCACGGTAACGGTTTCAGGCACCCTCAATATTGGCGGACATGTCTCAATTTCTGGCCAAACACCATCCGCCACTCCCGCGGGTCAAGCCGGTGCTGGTGCCAGCGCCAGCGTCGAAGGTATTGATTCAGCCGGTACCGTCACAATCAGAACCGGTACTGGTGCCACAGCCGGTCTGCTGGTCAATGTGACGTTCAAGTCGGCGTACCCGCGCGCACCTCATATTGTTATTACTCCCATCGGTAGCGGGAGTGCCGCCCTACAGCCATACATCATCAAAACGGCCACCGGATTCACTATTGGCGCCGTCAATGCGCCCTCAATCAACAATACGAGTTACAGTTTTGAATTCTGGGTTGTGCAATAGGCCGAGCACCGGCCGGACTTAACCGATTTTGATGATTTTGACCCGAGAGTAGTGCTGACGATGGCCGGTCAACCGCTTAACCCGCTTTTTGGCTTTAAACTTCAAAACCTTCAGCTTGTCACCCTTAACCTCGCTGACAACCTCAGCAACAACTTTGACAGCTGCTACAGTCGGTTGGCCAACTGAAACTTTATCACCATCAATTACCAGCAATGGTTCGAATTCAACTTTTTTGACATCGCCCACGAGTTCAATATCGAGAATTTGGTCAGTTGACACCAAATATTGCTTGCCGCCTGAGACAATTACTGCCTGCATATGTGAGAGCCCCTTTCAAGCCTGCTTGATGGTGCAGGCGTGCTTGTATAGTATGTTTAATATCCGCCGTATCATACCAGAATATGCCACATTGGTAAAGGCCCCCGTACTGTGACACGACATATTGAACACCTTCCATTTAAACTTCACACTAGGAGG
>CAYXSN010000016.1:0-36104 GCA_964467655.1 uncultured Candidatus Saccharimonadales bacterium
ACGTGGTTGATAGGCACTAGGTGTACGCACAGTAATGTGTTTAGCCGAGGTGTACTAATAGTCAATTGACTTTTTTACTTCGTTTGACTAGCAATAGGTGGCTACTAGCTACTTATCTGGAAATGTTTCGACCAATTCATGTTTACGATCGTGCGAGTTCCAGGCTTAGCCTGTAATGAGCGTCGGTTCGGCTGATTGTGAATGCTTACTCGTTCGTATTCACAGGCGGCTAGACCGGTGCTTTTGGCGCGGGGGATACACCGGTTCCCATCCCGAACACCACCGTTAAGACCCGCTGCGGCGATGATACTCACTTGTGGGGAAAGTAGCGCGGTGCCGGATTATCCAATGACCACCCTTCTCGGGTGGTTTTTGGTGTGGTGATACTGGCGTCTAATGTGTGATAATTAGGATATGATGTTGCCGCGCCGATCGCCTCAGAGGTTCGCTTGGCCAGTACTCGTCGGAGCTATGCTCTTAGGTTATGTGGTCGTGCGCACGTTGGCTGCCGGCCCACTGGCGGCTTTTGAGCCCGAAGCTGGAGTCTTATCTGGAGCGGCTGTAGCTCAGGTGGCTTCAGGTGCAAGCGGTGGTACTATAGTGGTTTTTGGAGCACCGTTACCAACAACTACGCCGACGAATAGTCCAGGGGCCGACCTATACGGTTGGCAATTGACGGCAGCAAACGTGGGTTTGGCTTCTGTGGGTCTGACATGCTCGAGTTTGCCTCTGTATACCGGTAGTCCTAAGCCGGCCAGCGGTACGGTTATCACTGGGCGGCGCATACCGGGATCACTTGATTTGTCGGCCGGAAATATAACCATTGACCGAAGTTGTGTCCAGCCAGCAACTGGAACAATTGGTTCAGGCCTGCCCGTGATTACTACCACCGATAATAATGCCTGTACTTCAGCTGGTTGCGCCGTGACGCCAGCAACTGTGACTATTAGTAACTCAGAAATAGACGGCTCCATGTTGAGTGCTCACGACGCAGCCTTTGCTACTGGTCTTATCGGTATTGCCAATATGATGAACAACTATATCCATGATTTGGGTAGTGGTATCGGCCTCATGAATACTGGTAAGACACTTGATGCCGTAATCGAACATAATTATATAACCCGGCTGAAAGCGTACGGTGATGGCGCAACTACTGGTAACCACAGCGACGGCTTTACCATCCGTGACTTTGATGCCGGTACGAAGCCATCGCGGACTGTAGTGGTGCGAAACAACCGCTTTGATTGTAATTCCGGCAATGACACGGGCGCTTTTTTCATCCAGACATACGCCGGAAACATCAACAATGTGACGGTAACCGGAAACCTGCTTGAAGGGTCTGGGTATAATCTCGGTTTGAACCAGGATTTTGGCAATACCTACACAAATGTAACCGCCAGCAATAACCGGTTTACTCCGAGTGGTTATGGAGCGGCCTATGTGCAGGGCGGCTTGGGCTGGAATAGCTGGAGCGGCAATTACCTCAATGACCCCTCTAAGGGTAACAACCAGGGAGCCGTTGTGCCGAAACCTTAGCAGGGCTTGATTGATCTGGTAGATAATGAGACAGTACTTGTATCATGCGCATCCAAAGGTTAGCTTCGGGTTCGGTACTTGGTTTAGGCCTGGTGGTTAGTGTTTTGCTTGCGGTAACGACTTTATTGGTGGTACCGCAACCGGCTGAGGCGGCTTGTGCTGCCATGCCGAAAGACAAGGGGCAGGTGACTTTTAGTATTGATATTCCCATGACTGGTACTTACCGGATCTGGTCGCGTATTTACGCTCCCACTGCTAGTGCTAACGGCTTTTATATGCAGATTGATCAAACTGTCTGTAAGACTGTTGTGGGCAATGGTGGTCCGATTGCTGCAGGTAAATTCACCTGGGTAAATTGGACAGATGGTGATACCAATAAAATCTTTAGTGCTAATCTGGAAAAGGGCAAACATACTATAGTAGCTGCTGGGCTGGATGCTAATTTGAGCCTTGATAAAGTCATGTTTTTGACAGAAACAACATGTACGCCCGTTGACACTGGTACCAACTGCGATTGGATGAGTGAGTCAGGCTCGCCGACTCCGAGCACGTCGGTTTCGCCAGGAGCCGGCCAGGCATCGCCGACGCCAGATGCTAACGGGAACATTCCAGCTTCGAGCTCGAATAGTTCTGGCAGCTCGAGCGGTCAAAAGACAAAATCCCAGGATTTGGTGGCTGGTTTGGTGAAGTATTGGCCCTGGGTGGCTGGTGGGGCCGTACTGCTGCTGGCAGCTGGAGGAGCAGCCTGGTATTGGCGTAAAAAGTTGTTTACATTTGGTTCTCATGCAACCGTGGGTGCGCCGCTGGCCGGGGCTACGTCTCCAGGCGTGCCACAGGCCGGTACTGTGGTTCAACCTCAGCCACCTAAAAACCCTTAAAAGACCTATGTGCTAAGGGCATAGAGCGCGATGCCGGCCGCAACCGCTACGCCAAACGATTCCTTATGTCCTAGCATCGGTATTTCCAGGATAGTATCAGCAGCCGCTAGGGCTTGGGGAGATACGCCTGTCACTTCATTGCCCAGGACAAGGGCGGTCGGACCAGTGACTGCAAAATCTTTAAGCGTAAGCGAATTCTCAGCTTGCTCCAATACGATAATCTGGTAGCCGTCGGTTTTCAGTTTTTCGATCGCAATTTCAATGTCGGGTAGATGGGTAACTGACATGGTTAGCTCAGCACCCAGAGCTGTTTTGGCAATGGCTTTGGTATTGGCAGCGGCTATATACGGGGCGCGGTTATCTGGCAATCCGGGTTGGCGAGGAAAGGGGGTATAGCCGACCGCATAGACACACTCGATAGCGAAGGCATCGGCAGTGCGTAGGATTGAGCCGACGTTGGCGGTGCTCCTGATATTATCGAGGACTAGTCGAATAGGGTAGCTTGGCATCATTTATAGTTTATCAGATGTCGATTAGCATAATTACTATTGACAATTTAAGGTGTATATGCTAAAATTCCATCCGTACTTGATTTGATCGGTATTTCTTCCAAATTTTGGGAGCTGTACTTGTGGTCATTTAGCTAAAACGCTAGAGCCGGTACACCCTTCGTTTGTCATACTATATAACGTAAGAGGAATGCACACATGGCAGGAACTCGTGCTGGTGGCATTAAAGCCGCTGCAACCAACAAAGCCCGCTATGGCTTAAACTTCTACGAGCTGATTGGCCGCCGTGGCGGTAAAATCTCACGTGGTGGTGGCTTTGCCGTAAATCGCGAATTGGCCGTTGAGGCTGGCCGCAAAGGTGGTCGGGCTTCACGCCGCAGTAAATCCGAAGCTGCAGCCTAAGACTTAGCAAATTTTTTTCTAACGTCTGCCGAAGAAATAGCACCTGTGTCCCAGATTTTGGGCCAGGTGCTATTTCGTATCGGTATTGGTGAGAGCGTTGCTAAAACGCGAAATGATGGTTCTTTTGACACGGCGGTCTTTACGCCAGTTGACGACCCATTTGGCGCCGCAGGCAAAACAACCATAGGAATCGCGACCTCTTTGCAGGCTGAAATTGTTGCAATCGGGACAGGTAGCCCGTTTGGTTAGCCAGTTGTCATAGGAGGCAATGGTTGAAGCGATATGGTTTTCGTTAATGTTGACGCCCAGCTTGGGGGCTAAGTCTCGGGCGATGTCCCAGGCTTCCATCTCCATTTGGAGCAATTCCATATCGTATTTATAGATGCGGTGGCCTAGTCGGGCATGACCGATTTCATGGAGCAGGGCTAGCCTTCCATTGTTGGTACTGATACGGCGAGTATCATAGGTGATGGTGCGGGTAGCTGGTGACCACATGAAATACCGGCCAGGTATAAAGATTTGATCTGTAAAATAATCAAGAAACTCCAAGCTCACCCTCCCAAGTGCCTTTTCAAAAAAATCATACTGCGAAGTACCGTTGGTTTGCCAGCATAAGCGTTATGATAACAAAAACTACAATTGCCATTGACATAATGGTATTGCAAGTGGTATGATATTGGCAATCGATCGTGAGGGTGACGAACGGTGTTGGGGTATTGTCTTTTGTGACCGCCAAACGAGTGCTCACCTCCTTGTGTAACGGACAACATAGCCGATGCCCCTACACCTTTCGTATCGGAAAACATACCAAACATCGTTGGGTGTTGCTTGGGTTTTGGCCCCTCCAAGGTAACCACTCCTCAGCAACACCGAGCGATGTTTTTAACAGGGGATTTACAGAAATTGACACGTGACGCGCTAAAAACAGCTATTGGATTAGTTCTCATCGTTGGTATCGTGGGAGCGACGTTTTGGTATGGCAATGCCCAGCGGCAAACTCAATTGCGCAAGGCGGCTAATACCCAAGCTACGCCAACGCCGACGGTCAGTAGTGCTCCAGTGGTAGCCGGTTCAAACAACGGCGACACGAATACAGCCCCAGTCAAAAGCCCCTCTTCGAACGTGATCCAGGGTGGTGGTGTTTCAATTACGCCAACTCCTACTCAGAAGTCTACACCTACCTCGGTGCCAACCACTGGTGGTAGCAATGATACTTTGCCCGATACCGGGGCGCCCATCAGTGGTGTTATTGGTGGTGTGGCTATTTTGGCCTCAGCCATTTGGTATCGTCGTTCAGTGGTCCAATTGCGCCGCCAACATTTGCGCTAACGCGTATTTTTAGGTATACTATATCTAATCACTCAATTGGGAATGCCACCCTCGAGTGAAATCTTTTTGGAAGGAGAAGTACGTACCGGCTCATTGATGGTGCCCTGGAAAGGCACTTAAGCAGGTGCGGAAACATTTTTCTTTATGGCACAAGCAACAACATTAACGATGGAAGAGCTGCTCGCAGAAGCGCCTCTAGCCGGTATGGCTATTGGTGACGTTGTCGAAGGTACCGTCATCGCCGCCGAAAAGCACGAGGTCTGGCTCGATCTGGGACCTCGGGGTACCGGGCTGGTAGTCGGGCGCGAGATCGAACATTCTCAGGATATCAAGCCTGGCGACATCATATCGGCAAGCGTCTTGGATCCAGAGGATGACCGAGGCTACGCAATTTTGTCATTGCGTAAAGTAGCCAAAGAAAAAGGCTGGGAGTCACTGGAAGAGCGCTTTAGCAAGGGCGAAGTCTTTAGCGTGTCGCCATTTGACGCCAATAAGGGCGGTTTGCTCATTGAAGTTGACGGTATTCGTGGCTTCCTACCGGTGAGTCAGCTGAGCGCCGAAAACTACCCGCGGGTGAGTGGCGCCGACAAAGATGAGATTTTGCATCGGCTCAACGCTCTCGTAAACAAGTCTCTTGAGGTCAGGGTCTTAGACTTAAGCCGCCGTGACAACAAGCTGATTTTGAGCGAAAAAGCTGCTAAGCGTGAAGATACCGAAAGCAAAGTTGCCAAAATGAAAGTGGATGACGAAGTCGAAGGTATTGCAACTGGAGTAGTTGACTTTGGCATATTTGTAAATGTGGGTGGTGTCGAAGGCCTGGTCCATATTTCGGAGATTGCCTGGGATCGGGTCGATAATCCGGCTAGCTACGTGAAGGTGGGCGATAAAGTGAAAGCTAAAATTATTGCCATTGACCGTGATAAATTGTCATTGTCTATGAAGAAGCTGATGCCCGATCCTTGGATCGAGGACGCTGCCAAATACCAAGTTGGTAATGAGGTAGAAGGTAAAATTACCAGGATTACCCCGTTTGGTGCCTTTGTACAAGTGACGCCTGCCATTGAGGCGTTGGTGCACATTAGTGAATTGAGCGATTCCCACGTGGAAGATCCGGCTGCTTTAGTCAAGTTGGGCGAAACCAAAACGTTTAGGATCATTGCGATTGACCCAGAAGCTCACAAGCTTAGCTTGTCGCTGAAATCGCCCGTTCGTAAGAAATCAGAGGAAAAGTAGGACTCGTGAGCGAGCAGACCCGACACATTCCTATGCGCCGGTGTCGGGTCTGCCGCGCTCAAGCATCCCAGTCGGCTCTCCAAAGGTGGACCCTGCAGGAGGGTGCCCTCGTCGCCGATAGCGGCAGTCGGGGGCAGGCAAGAGGTTATTATAGTTGTAGCGAGAAGTGCGCCGCGATACTTGCGCATAAGTACCAGATCAAAGCTAAGGAGTAGACGAAAAACGTGGCACAAGCAAATACCCCACAAGTTGTAACAGTTCCTGAGGCCATTGCCGTGGGTGAGTTTGCTGCCAAGCTTGACTTGCCGGTTACTAAAGTCATTGGTGAGCTCATGAAGAACGGCGTAATGGCCACTATCAATGAGCAGATTGATTTTGACACGGCAGCTATCATTGGCTCAGAACTCGGTTTTGAAGTGCAGCCTGAGAGCTTGCCTGAAACAGCACCCCAGCAACTGCTCAAACAGCATTTAGCTGAAGGCGAAGGCACGCCTCGGCCGCCAATTGTGGCAGTGATGGGCCACGTTGATCATGGTAAGACGTCGTTGCTCGATGCCATTCGTTCGAGTCATGTGGCCGAGAAAGAAGCCGGAGGCATTACTCAGCATATTGGCGCTTATCAAATCCAAAAAGGAGAGCGTTGGATTACCTTTATTGATACTCCTGGCCATGAAGCTTTTAGTGCCCTGCGTCAGCATGGTGCTCGGATGACCGATGTGGCGGTCATTGTGGTGGCGGCTGATGATGGCGTCAAGCCTCAGACTAAGGAGGCCATTCGCCATGCCAAGGAGGCTGGTGGCCAGTTGGTGGTTGCCATTAATAAAATTGACAAACCAGGTGCCGACCCAATGAGGGTGCGGCAAGAGTTGAGCGATTTGGGGCTGGTGCCCGAGGAATGGGGTGGAGATACCGTGATGGTTGATGTATCGGCCAAGACTCGTCAAAATCTCGATAAACTGTTGGAAATGGTGTTGCTGGTAGCTGATGTCGAAGACTTGCGGGCTCGGGCCGATGGCCCAGCCGATGGAGTGGTTGTGGAATCTCATCTAGATACCGGTAAGGGCCCAGTGGCAACGGTGCTCATTGGTAATGGGGTACTGACTGTGGGTGATTATCTGGTATCTGGTAGTACGTATGCCAAAGTGCGTTCACTTGGTGACTTCCGAGGCAAGCGGATTGCTTCGGCCCATCCAGGCATGCCGGCGATTGTGACGGGTTTTAAGGCCGTACCTTCGTTTGGAGACCGTTGGCAAGGGGTGAGCAGTGAGCAGGAGGCTCGAGCCAGAGTGGCAGCCCAGACCCGTCGTGAGCAGGCCAAGTCGCTGGGCATTAAGAAAATTGATGCCTCAGGTTTGTCGGCGGCTATTACTGCCGGACAAGTTCAGGAATTCAATGTAGTACTCAAAGCCGATACTCAAGGCTCACTGGAATCTCTGGTGGAGGCACTGGCTGTACTGCACAACGAAGAAGTAGCTGTCAAAGTAGTGTCAAGTGCTGTTGGCGATATCGCTGAATCTGACATCTCGTTTGCCAAGACGGCTAACGCTTTGCTGATTGGGTTTAATGTGGCGCTACATTCAGGCTTGAGAGCTTTGGCCAACCGTGAAGGTGTGCAGGTGAAACTCTACCGCGTGATTTATGAATTAACTGATGATCTGCGGGAGGCTTTGAGTTCCATGCTAGCACCCGAGGTGATTGAAACTGTGTTGGGTAGGCTGGAGATCAAAGGTGTGTTTAAAACGACCAAAGCTGCCGTTGTCTGTGGTGGTACCGTGATTTCCGGTAAGATTGAACCCGGGCTGAAACTGAGAGTATTGAGAGGCAAAGAGATTCTTGGATTAGGTACTCTGGGTAGTTTGCAAAAAGACAAACAATCGGCCAAGGAAGCTTTTGAAGGTGAAACTTGCGGCTTGAATGTGACTACTGGTGTGGTGATTGAGCTTGGTGACGTACTTGAGTTCTTTACGGTAGCCGAAAAAGCCAGGCAATTATAAGCGAAAGATATAAGGTATGAGTCAGCGTGTAGCCAAAGTCGAGAGTGTGATTCGGGCAGTGGTAGCACCGGCTTTGCTGGAGTTGCTTGAGGCCGATGCGGCGGCCGTTACTGTGACTGGCGTGGATGCGTCGCCTGATTTGCGCAATGTCACGGTGTGGATTGGCCTCCTGGGCGAGTCCAAGCAAACCGAGCGAATCTGGGGCCGGGTGGTGGGCGTGCGGCATGATTTGCAGCGGCGCGTGAACGCGGCCATGACTACCAAATATGTGCCGGTTATCCACCTGAAGCAAGATACTGGCGGTGAATACGCCGAAAACATCGAGCGGCTCCTAGCTGGGCTCGACACCTAATTTGAGCTATACTTAGGCTACTATAAGCATGAGGGTTTCGCAGGCGTGTCTGAGCATACACTAGGTGGTCCATCGCCGGAAAAGCGGGCTGATGTAACGCCACCAACGCATCCGCTCGGAATACCTAGGCGTGTTGAGCCGCAGGAGATGGGTACGCTTGAATCGGTATCTGACTCACAAGACCCGACTGATACTAAGTTATCGTTTAGACCCCAGGGTTTTGACCCACCAGAATCGTTTGACCCATTTAACGGCGATGATGGTGTGAAGACGCGTCGCGAAAGGGCCATTGATTGGGCGAGAGCTAGGCTCAAAAAGACTGCTCATCGCCGCCGCCCATCAGGATCTCTCATGGACGCCCTGAGCGAGGCAGGAGTGACCGAAGAAGACGGTTTTTTGGCGCGGGCACAAGCAGCGCGAGGGGTGATTATAAGACGTCACCTTGGGGAGGAACTACCGGGTGAAAGTCAACCAGCTGATCCTCATGGGCATAAACCTGAGGTACAGGCGGCTCGGAACCATCTTAATTATATCCTGAGAGCTCCTAGTGCCCCCGATGCTAACAATCTAGCAGGGACTCCGGCAACAGTAGAAGCAGTGCCTGAGACAGCGGTTCCCGACGACCGTCCGACTCGAGATGAGTTGCATAGGTGGTTGTGGGCCGAGCCTTTGGACGGGGTCTTCTCTGAGGAAACGCTTGGCGGTCTGACAGGCCGGTATAGCGAGCTGGCTCGTCGGTACCGAGAGGTAAATAATTTGGTGGCACGTCATCCCGAGCAGCCGAATTCGATTACGCTCAGCACTGGTTTGACGCGCGTTGAACGACAGGTTCTGCTCGATAATCTACTACGTGATCTTGATTGTAAACCTGATTATGCTCAAAGAATCGGTACCTTACCGCCGGCGCCGGACGACAAAGGCGGTATCCATAAGCGAATCTGGGACAAGCTGGGGCCTAAGCCGCTGCGCAAAGATCCGCGCAAAGAGGCTTTGAGCTTTGAGGTGATGCCAACAATAGATTCTCGGGTGGCGCTGGTGGTGACTAGGGCTGGTGATGCCAAAAAATCTGAAATTCAAGGTTTGCATGTTTTAGTGATGCCCGACCCGGTTTTTCGATTGGCGGCTGACGTTTCGGCAAACCTTGAGATGACCAGGTCGGCTCAGGCTTATGTGGTGAACCACCAAACATTTGAACTATCGAAACCCCTTGATGCTGCTCCAGGTGCAATTTTGCGGGTTCCCGAGATTCCGGTTGCTCCTGACGTGCCGCCACCAGTCCAGACGCCACCTGATACTGTGCCATTGCCCCGGGCCGGGGTTGAGCCTGCGACCACACCGTCGCCGGCCACAGCGCCGGTGCCACCGGCAACTCATGAGACGGCTTCGTACGTGCCTGGCGTGGGTACTGTGGGTAGATCCTATCTTGAGGCGGCTCGTTCGGCACTAGATACCAGCCGGGGCCGTCAACGCAATAGACGGACCGACGAAGCGGCAAATCTAGCTCGCGAAATGCTCGGCTTGCCGACAACCAACATGGCCCATAACCAGCTGCTCGGTGCAAACGGTGTCTATCGCACGCAATTTGGTGAATCAGTCAACGCTGAAAAAACTATCAGGCGTCGGGTTCTTGACGATTTCTTTGCCGCTCATGCGGCTGAAATTGAACAGCAACGACAACTCATGCAAGGCGATACGCCGGAACCGGTGCGGGCTCGTTTGCAATTACTGAGCGAGTTGATGATGAGTCCGGATCATGAGCAAACATTCAAGTCGTTGGCCCGACAATTAGAACAACAGGTGCGTGATGCTGCTAAACGTCTGCCGTTTGAGGTAACCTTGCCGATGCCTGATGACCCTGACAAATTGTCGGATTGGGCGGCCGAAAGCATACTCTTGATTACTCTGAGGGCCCGAGCTCAAGCTACGCCTGAAGAGGCAAAGAGGCTTGACCCATTCGATCCAGGTCATCAGGCTGAAGCTCTCGAAGAGGCGCTCAAGAGCGAGGCTCAGATCTGGCTAGCCGAGTATTTTGTGGACTCAATTCGCAAATCCGCATTGGATGTACGGGATCTACAGCCGGAGGTACTGCTCGGTAAGCAGGTGGTGGATGCTATGGCGCCTTATTATGCGGGGGAAGATTTTACAGAGGAACAATTCAATCAACTTGGTCAAGCCTTGATGGATCGGCCAGGCGAGCTGCGAGCTGAGCAGGAGGCAGCGTTGGCACCGTTAGCCAGCCAATTTAAAGCCAATTTCCAGCCATTGCCTGACTATGAGCCGACGAGTAATGATAAAGCTAAAAAATGGAGCCTCAGTGCTCAGCAAATTACGAGCCGCCAGAATGATTTGCAGCGTTACCTAGAGCTGGAAGTGCGGAATCGTTTGCTGACGGAAGTTGATCCTAGTCAGATTGAAGCTTGGCCGCTTGGTGTCAAACCGGTGGAGCGAGCTGATCAGCCAAGGTCGGACAGCTGGGCGCCTGAATCCTTGGGAGTGTACCAGGCTTTGCTCCGCGAAAAGAATTTGCTTGACCGCCAAGCGCTCAATAACTTGCTGAACGATGTAGGTAGTTATATTAGGGCGCCCGAAAAAGCTGGTGATGTTTGGCAGTACAATGCTGATCCCAAGAATGCGGTACCAGATCAAAATAACAAAACTAAAAAATTGAGCCCATGGAAGCCCATTTCAGATCCAGAGGTGTTGCGGCAGTTGCGGGAGAAGCTTTTGGCTGCAGCAGTGGTTCGCCGTGTGACGGTGGACCAGCCTGACGGCAGCCAAGTCGAGGAGTACCAGGTGGTGAAGGATCCGCTCAATCGTTCGATACCAGATCCAACGGTCAGGCGGTGGTGGGAAGCCGTGACAGTCCAGGAGGAACGCAATAGGTTATTTGCCCCACCGGAAACCAAACCTACGCTTGAGGATGGCGAAATTGTACCGGTGACCTTAACTGCAGAAGAGATCGAAAAACACAGAACACTTCAGAACATTGCGATTCAAGTCGAAGCAGCTTCAAAGTTGACCGATCCTGAGGCCATTACCGATGTCATGAACCGGATCGCTCAAGAGTATATAATACGCGGGTATGCCGAACCCAGCGACCTACCAGGTGAGATTTTAAAACCGCGTGATCCGTCTGATGGTATAGAGGTTAGCGCGGTGACGCGGTACAACCTGACGGTACAGGAATTGACCGATAAACTCGATGCCATTCGCCGGGGTGAAGTGACGGCTGATCGGCGGGCTTTGCCGGCGGCTCCAGAGGCCCAGCGGCCATTACCTGAGCTAACAACTGAGAAAGTGACTGAGCTGCAGAATGCGCTAGCCGGTGAAAACGTTAGTGCTGCTTCAATGAGCCGGGTGCAGCAGGATGTCAAAGCTCTGCTCGAGCGGGGTGCAGCAGAAGGTTGGATTGAGGTGAGCAAGTATGATGACGGTCCGCAGATTTATAGTATGCCCCGAGGCCAGTCGTCTGAACGCCAGGCGGCGTTTGGAGGCTTGATGGATGTGGTAAACCGTTTGAGGAGCGCTGAACTCGGGCAAACCGTCGAGATCAACCAGAATGTGACTATGGCCGACCTTGAGGCAGCGGCGGCGGGTCCCGAAGCGGTGGCTGAAGCAACTGCGGCCGAAGCAGCTACCGAAGTGGCGGCTGAGCCTCCGATTCCCCAAGAACGTATTACCAGGGCGGTGACGAATGCCGAGAGGCTCATGCAAGAGATTATGACTCAACGTCAAGGCATAGCGGCAAGGCGTCGTTCCGATATGACAAACAGCCAACAGCGCAAGCTTGACACCGAGCTGAGAAGGAACCGAGGTCAGTTGATCGGCATTGGCCGAAAGCTGGTTGACCAGAATATGGCAGTACAAATCAAAGACGATATATTTGGACAGGCGTTTCCAAATGACGAACTGCGTCAGACTATCGATAGTCTCAACGCGCTGCTTAGGACGACAGTTGACAGGTCGCACAGCGAAGATGATGATCTAGACCCGTATGAGGTCAGCCAGGAGCGCGACAGATCGGCTCTAGTGGAAGCATATGACGGCGATACCTTTAGGCGGGAGCGGGAGTCAGAAATCTGGGATGATATTGGTCGGCTTCGAAAAGAGACAGATCCCAAAGAGATTAGGGCTGGCCTTGAGCTGATATCGAACGCGGCAGTGGTCGCCGGTTTGGCTCAATATAATGCCACAGGTAGGTCGTTGGAGCCGGTAGTTGTGCCTGGCACGAATCGGGTATCCGAGTTGTCGCAGGAATTTGTCGATAATTATGGTGCCGTTGCTGCCCAGATCAGAGCCGATATGCTTGAACGCCAAAATGCGGGACCGAACTAGCGCCTAGTTGGGCATGCGGTGGCCAGCCAGAAATGCTTGAGCCGGCATATCTTTGGATCCAGCTGGTTTGAGCGAATCAATTATTAATAGGCCGTCGCCGGTTTGAACGGCTAATTGCTGAGATGTTGCCGTGATGGTGCCAGGTTGGCTCGAGGTGCCATCTGGTGTTGGGGCAACATGGGCGCTTGTGATGGTAACTGATGTGCCGGCCATGAAGGTCTGACTGCCAGGCCAGCCGGCAAAGGCCCTGATTTGCCGTTCAAGTTTGACTGCCGGCAGGCTCCAGTCGATTTGGCCTGCGGTTTTGGTGAGACGCTGATCGTAGCTGGCCTTGGTATCATCCTGGGGTTGGGGGGAGAGCGAGCCGTCAAGAATGGCGGGCAGATACTTGATTAATTCCTCGGCACCTAAGGCACCCAGCCGGTCGGCCAGGGCTTGCTTGGATTCAGCGCCGTCAAGGGGCACATTCACTTGCCGGTAAACAGGTCCGGCATCCATGGCTGGGGCTAGTTTCATAAGCGACAAGCCAGTCTCGGGGGCACCCGCGAGGATGGCGGCTTCCAGCGGAATGGGTCCGCGATGCAGCGGTAACAGCGACGGATGTAAATTGACGATCCCGTTGCTGAAGGCTTCAATGACGGCTGTTGGTACCATCCGGCCGTACGCTACCAAAACGCCGAGGCTGGCATCGAGTTTGGCGATGTCGGTTACGGTGATGCTTGTTAGGAGCGGAATCTGGTGCTGCTGGGCGAAGTCGGCCACCTCTAGGGGTCGGTGACGACGGCTGGTGGCGGCTTGGCTACCAGTGACAATGGCTGCAATTTCGTAGTCGTGGTTGATGAGGGCTTGTAGGACTGGCAGGCGGGTCGTTACGCCGGTTGCCAGACGCTCATTGCCAAAAAAGATAAGCCTGTGGCTCATGAGGCAGTTGGCTGGTTGAGGGCGGGTATAAATTTGCCCTCGGGTGTTAGACGGAACAGTTTCGCTTGATCTTTGACGTGGTCCACAAACACTGTGCCGTTGGTGTGGTCGATCTCGTGCTGGAAGACCCGGGCCAAGAAACCTGTGGCAGTGAGGCGTACTGGTTTACCTGAGAGGTCAAGGGCTTTAATTTTGACCTTGGGATAGCGGGGGACTGAACCATAGAGGTCTTTGACGCTCAAACACCCCTCGAGGTCTTCGATCGGATCGCCTTCGTATTTGGCAATTTCTGGATTCATAAAAACGCTAAAGCTGCGGTCGGCTTTGTCGTCGAAGTCATTTCTGATGACCACTACCCGGTACAGCTGACCAACCTGGACAGCGGCCAGGGCGGCGCCAATTTCATGGTCACGGCTGGACTCCCAGTCGAGCGTTGCTTCAATCATATTTTTGGCCAGTGTTTGCATATCGGCGTCAACGTGACCGACTCTCATTGAACGCTGGTGCAGGCGGGGATCGGGTAGGGTGATGATATCTTGTGCCTTCATACCCTGACATTGTACTAGAGTAGATTGATAGGGTCGAGATCAACACTCCATGATGTACCGGCCAGCTGGTTGGCAATGTCGACCAGGGGCGGCCGGCGCGGGCTTTTGACTGTGATAGTCCAATGGTGTTTACCGCCAATGGTTTCCAAAAAAGCTGGTGCCGGGCCGATAACCCGCAGTCCTTTTATCCGTCGTAGTTGGTCAGCCAGAGCCTCGGCCGTTTCCTGGGCAGCTGCCTGATCGGTGTGGCTTGAATCTAACTTGAGTAAGAAGGTAAAAGGAGGGAAGTTGAGGGCGGCGCGCTCTGCGAGCTCGGTCGTTACAAAATCGTGATAACTGTGGGTGGCGGCTGTGGTTATCGCCTGATGATGGGGCGAGTACGTTTGGATAAAGACCTGCCCGGGTCTATCGCCGCGACCCGCCCGACCCGCTACCTGGCTTAGTAATTGGTAGGTCCGCTCTGCCGCGGTGAAATCGGGTAAAAACAATAAGGTGTCGGCACTGATTACACCAACCACATCGACAGCCGGCAGATCGAGGCCTTTGGCGATCATTTGGGTGCCGATCACGATATCGAGCTGGCCGGTCTTTAGGTGTTTAAGAGTATCACGTAGATGCTTGAGCGTTGCGGAATCACGGTCGAGCCGGGACAGCCGAGCTTCAGGGAAGAGCTTGATTATCTCGGCTTCTACGCGCTTGGTACCAACGCCGAGGAGTTTGAGATTGGGGCTCGTGCACTCAGGACAAATCGCCGGGACTGCTCGGCGCCAATTGCAGTGGTGGCAAACCAGTCTCAGACTGTCAGCGTGAAAGGTGACCGGCAAGTGACAATGGGGACATGTGCTGACATATCCGCAGTCGTCACACACTTGCGCTGAGGCGCTGCCCCGGCGGTTGAGGTAGAGCAGTGCCTGTCGGTTTTGTGCGATCGCGTCGGTGATTGATGTCAGTAAGGAGTCAGAGATAATTTTACTTTTTTTGAACAATTCTTTGTTTCGTAAATCGATTATTGTGCTTTTTGGCTGCGATATATTGTTTGCTCGATTTGCCATAATAATCGGCGTCAAACGACCATTTGTAGCCATAAATTGTTCGTTTACGCTGGGTGTGGCAGAACCCAAAATGAGCTGTGCTTGGCAGAGTCTGGCCACATACGTGGCTACGGCAATGGCGTGATAACGCGGTTGCCGGTCTTGTTTGTAACTAGTTTCATGGCACTCATCTACGATGATTAGGCCCAATTTTGATACCGGTAGAAACAGGCATGATCGTGGTCCGATGATAATTCTGGGTTCCTGAGCCGTGGCCGCCTGTAAGGCTTGGACCCAGATAGCATGACGATTGGCCTCTGTTAACTTGGAGTGGCTGGCTAGGACCATTTGCGTACCAAAGGTGCTTTCAAATTGATCAACGAGTTGGGGGGTAAGGGTAATCTCTGGTACGAGAACAAGTACGCTTTGACCGTTGGCTAATGTCCGGGCAGCACTCTCGAGATACACCCTGGTTTTACCCGAGCCAGTAATGCCTTCGAGGAGCACCCTGTCGATCTGCTGGTTTTCGAGTGTCTTGAGGGCGTTGGCTTGATCGGCCGTCAGCGGCAAGGGGGGCAGACCCTGGGCTGGCTTGGGCTTGACTGGCTTACTGACCCTTCGGACTTTGGTTAGGCCGGTTGGTAGAAACGTGTTCCAAACCATGGTCAACGAAGCTGCATAGTACTGACTGAGCCAGAGCGCCAAATTTTGCAAATATTCAGGAAGTGGTGGCAAATCAAGTACGGCAGTGATGGGCTTGGTGGCAAACGATGGTTTTCTCTCTGAAACTGTCTTGATGATACCCGTCAAAGGCCGTCGGCCTAATTGGATTTGCACGAGTTGGCCAGCTTCAAGTCCGGCTGGTCCGTGATAGGTAAACTCAGCCATAGTGCCGGTGTAATTGGTGGGGACGATTTGGTAATACTGATCAGCCATGGAGATATCATAGCAAGCTTGGTACTATTGAAGGCGGATATGTATTTTCGTGACCGGCATGAAGCCGGAGATTTATTAGCCGAAGAGCTACTCAAGTATCGGTTTGAGCCAACGTCGGTGTTGGCGCTCTCGCCGGGTGGTGTGGCTGTGGGCGAGCAAATTGCTAAGCATTTGCATTGCACGTTGTCGCTGTTGCTCACGGCCCGTATTTCGGCACCAGGGGATGAAAGTCTAGTTCTGGGTACCTTGGATCAAAGTGGGGTATTTACCTACAATTCGATGATTAGTGCCGGGCAGATGGAAGAATACCTCGAAGACACCCGGACTTACCTGGAAGAAGAGAAGCTGCGTCATTTGTATCAAATGACAACTTTGTTGGGTCAGAACGGCGATAACAATATGGATCGCTTGCACAATACCAACGTGATTATTGCGACCGATGGGGTTAAAAATGGCATTTCGTATGATGCGGCTATTAATTATTTGCATCACGTGCCGTTCAAAAAAGCTATTGCGGCGATACCTGTGGGGCCGGCCGAGGTCATTGAACGCGTTCATGGATTGGTCAACGAGCTTCATTATCTGTACATACCTGATAATTTTATCAGGGTAAGCCATTATTACACCGATGAGCCCGAGATTGATCCTACCACAGTGATTGACCGCCTCAACAATGTGCAGGCAAACTGGGTTTGACGAGATTTATCAGAGAGCTTATAGTTGGTAACCAGATATGAGTTTACGGGTTAAATTAGTAATCATAGCGGTACTCGCTGTCGTGTCGGCGGTGTTGGCCTATCCTCGCGAGGATCAGATTTTCAGCGCTCTGGGCATCAAAAACCAGACACTCAAGGTTCGACAGGGGCTTGATCTTCAAGGTGGGGCTCAGCTGGTTTTTCAAGCTGACTTGAATGGAATCGATGCAGCGCAGCGTAGTTCGGCTATCGAATCCTTGATAGCTGTAATTAACAAACGGGCCAATTTCGGTGGCACGAGTGAAATTGTTGTGCAGCAACAGGGGACTGACCGCGTGAGCGTGAGTCTGCCGGGAGTCAAGGACGTCGACGAGGCGATTTCACGGATTGGTAAAACTGCTAACCTGACATTTGTGGAAGTTAATGCCTCCGACGGCGCGCAGACACCAACTGGTATTGATGGCAAGGATATAGATTCAGCTACGGCCGACTATGACCCCCAGAAACTACAACCAGTGGTGCGGCTCAAACTTAAATCGGGTGACGCGACCAAGCGGTTTGGAGAGATGACGACTAAGCTGAGCCAGTCGGGCAATTTATTGTTGGCAGTGCTTGATGATCAACCCACCTTCGGCCCGGCCCGAACCGAGGCTATTAACGACGGTGTGGCTATTTTGTCGGGCAACATGGACATTACAGAAGCCCGTAAAATTGCTGAGGAAATTACGGCTGGAGCTTTGCCGGTGCCTGTTACCTTGGTGGAACAGCGGTCCGTGGGTCCGACGTTGGGGCAGGAAAGTGTGAGTCGTTCATTGGTAGCGGGCATCATCGGCCTGGTCACTGTGGCGCTGTTTATGGTGTGGTACTACCGGCTGGCCGGACTGCTAGCGGTACTGGCTCTTACGTTCTATACGACATTGACGCTCGCCCTTTACAAACTATCTGGTTTTATACCAGGCTATACCATTGTGCTCACGCTGGCGGGCATTGCTGGTTTCATCTTGAGCATTGGTATGGCCGTTGATGCCAACATCCTAACTTTTGAGCGGCTCAAAGAAGAATTAAGAGCGGGGAAAAGCTTTCGGATGGCTACTGAGACAGCTTTTGACCGTTCATGGACCAGTATCAGAGATTCCAATGTCAGCACGCTTATCACCTGTGCCATTTTGTTTATTACTTCAAGCTCGACGCCAATTATCCGAGGTTTCGCGGTAACTTTGGGCCTGGGCGTATTGATCTCGATGTTTACCGCTATCGTCGTAACTCGTAGTCTGATGAGGCTTGTCATTCAGGCTGAATGGGCTCGTAAACCCTGGTGGTATGGGCTCAGTGTGAAGCGGGTAGCGTCAGGGGAGGATGTGCAGACATGAACATTATTGGGCACCGTCGGATTTGGTATGCGCTATCGCTTCTCGTGATTATTCCCGGGGTGATATCGCTGTGGTTGTGGGGACTACGACTCGGTATTGATTTTAGCTCGGGCCAACTGCTGACCGTCAGGGGAGTAGTCTCGCAGCAGGTTGTCGATGAGGCGGCGGCCGGTTTTGGTTTTCATGATATCGTGGTTGTACCAGCCAGTGGTAGCCAAACCCAAATTAGGTACCGTGACCCCTCAGACCAAAAAGAGCATGAGGCGAACCATCAGCGCTTTAGGACAGCTCTGGAACAAAGAGGTTTTGCGGAACTGTCGTTTGACTCTGTGGGACCGACAGTGTCAACCTCAATTGCCCAAAGCGCTATCGTAAGCTTGGTACTGGCTAGTGTGGCGATTGTGCTTTACATTGCCTTTGCTTTCAGGAACACGCCCCCGCCGATATCGAGCTGGAGCTTTGGCTTCATGGCGGTGGCGGCCCTGCTTCATGATTCGCTTCTACTGATTGGTATCTTCTCATTGCTTGGTCATTTTTGGGCGGTCGAAATCGATGCTTTGTTTGTGACGGCAGTGTTGACGGTCATTGGTTTTAGTGTGCACGACACCATCGTGGTTTTTGACCGGATCAGAGAGAACCTACGCCGTCGCAAAGGCACCTTTGAACAGATCGTTAATGATTCTATCCTGGAGACTCTGGCCAGGTCTTTGAACACCTCCTTTACCGTGGTGCTGACGCTCTTGGCCCTCCTGCTGTTTGGCGGACACTCTATCAGGATGTTCGTCTTGGCTTTGCTGATCGGGATTGCAGCCGGAACCTACTCGTCGATATTTAACGCCTCGCCACTTTTGGTGACCTGGTATAACTTCCAGCAGCGTCGGGCCCAAAAGCTGGCGCGGGCTCGTCGCAAACGAGCTTAGCCTGCTTGATTGTTGTTTCTTCAATCGCCTGTTGTAAAAAAGACTTGCATTTAGCTTACGCTTGGCGTACGGTAAGTGAGTAAATAACAAATAACAAAATACAAAATAGATGCTGGAACTGTTTATCACGTCCAAAACGCGACGCAAAATTATCGTCGTTTATACTAAATATCCCGACTTCAGGATGCATGTACGTGGTCTTGCCAAGATGATCAAGGAGGATCCCGGTAACGTGCAGCGTGAGCTTAAAAGGCTCGCAGAAGTCGGTTTTGTTTTGGTCAAAGATGAAGGTAATTCCAAAGTCTATGCCGCCAATCCTCGGTTTTTGTTGTATCGCGAGCTTCAAGGGCTTGTCCTCAAGAGCCAGGCTCGGCGGGGGAGCCGCCAACTATGAGACACATGATCGGACTCTTGATTGATATGTGGCAACCAAGGCCAGTTTACCGGCCACATATACTTAGCTATCGTACACCTGAGCCGCCTATGGGCTTTGTGCCAAGAAGTGACCCCAACTATTATTTTTTAGCTCGTAAATTCTAGAATACACCCAGGTTTGGGTTTTGGCTTGATATACTAATTAGGTATGGCCCGCCAAGATTACACCTCGATAGACCCAAAACAGCTGCCGTCGTTGGTTCGACAACTATTGGCCGGGCGCGGGTTTGTGACTGATGATCAGATTCAGGAGTTTCTCCAACCCGATTACGCAACAAGTCTCCATAGTCCTTGGTTGATGACTGATATGGATAAGGCTGCCGATAGGATTGTGCAGGCTATTGAGCAGCAGCAATCTGTGGCAATCTACGGTGACTATGATATTGACGGTATTACCGCGACGGCTGTCATGGTGACGGCTTTTGAGCTTTGGGGGCTCAAAGTACAAGCGTATATTCCCAATAGGTTTGAAGAAGGCTATGGTATCAATGAGCAGGCTCTTACGAATCTGAGGGCTGCCGGTGCCGAACTTGTCATCAGTGTGGATTGTGGTATTACAAGCGTCAATGAAGCTTTGTGGGCTCGTCAGCATGGTCTAGACCTCGTGATTACTGATCACCATACGCCACCACCGGAACTGCCGCAGGCAGTGGCAGTAGTCAATCCTAAGCGGTCTGGCGATACGTATCCGTATCGGGAGTTGGCTGGAGTTGGTGTGGCTTTTAAGGTGGTGCAGGCGGTTTCAGAACGTCTTGGTCGGCCTGCGGAAGGCCAATTGAAGTGGCTGCTTGATCTGGTGGCTTTGGGTACGGTTTGTGACGTCGTGCCCTTGAATGGCGAGAACCGGACGCTGGTTTTTTATGGATTGAGAGTGCTAAGGCAGACCAGACGGGTAGGACTTAGGGCCTTAGCCCAGGTGGCGGGTATTGATATTTCGGGTATTCGAAGCACTCATTTAGGGTTTGGTCTGGGGCCGCGATTAAATGCGTCTGGCCGTTTGGAACACGCCGCACTGAGTCTGGAGCTGGTACTGACGGGCGATACTGCTCGGGCGACTGCCATTGCTGCTACCCTTGATGACCTCAATCGCCAACGTCAGTCAGACCAGGCCAGAATCGTCAAAGAAGCTTTGACGCAGGCCGAGATTTTTGAGTCGTCGCCGGTGTTGGTTTTGGCTGATAAGGCCTGGTCGCATGGCATTGTGGGTATAGCTGCCTCCAAAGTGGTTGAACAGGCTGGTAAGCCCACTCTTGTGGCTCAAGTACTCGGAGATATCATAAAGGGCTCAGCTCGGAGTGTGGCGGGTTTTAATATCATTGAAGCCTTGCGGGCTCAACCGGAATTGTTTGTGAAGTTTGGTGGTCATGCATATGCGGCTGGCTTTACCATTCAATCTGAAAAGCTTAATGATTTGCGCCAGCATCTTGAGAACTATTGGCGTGAACATGCTGTCGACCAGGAGACTGGGCGGGAGGATGGAGAAATTATCGTATCCGATATGTCGGTCATTGATCAGGAACTGGTGGCAGCTCTCCAGATGCTCGAGCCATTTGGCAATGGTAATCCTGAGCCGCTGTTTGAGCTCCAAGGGGTGCGAGCTCGTAGCTTAACCACCATGGGCGCGTCCGGACAGCACGTGAGGGGTATGGTCGTAGACCAATCAGCCCAAAAACTTCCCCTCGTTGCCTTCGGTTGGACTGGCCGGCTTGACGAGTTGGCAGAGGCTACTACACTGATAGGCACTTTAAACCAAAACGAATGGCGGGGAGTAATGACTATCCAACTTATGGCAAGGAGGGCTTACAAATGAGCGCTCTAGCAATTTCATACGATGAGAGGCGTTTTACTCAAGATCAAAACCGGGTGATTACTCGCGCTTTTGAGTTTGGCCTTCAGGTCCATGGTGACCAGCGTCGGGCGAGTGGTGAGCCCTTTTTTAGCCATCCCGTGGCAGTTGCCCAGATTGTGGCTGAATGGGGCCTTGATCATGAAACCGTGGCAGCAGCCTTATTACATGACGTGGTGGAAGATACCGAGGTTACTGAATCTGATTTGACCAAGAATTTTGGGCCGGCTATAGCTGGCTTGGTGGAAGGGGTGACTAAGCTAAGGCTGTCGGCTCATCCTCGGCTGTCAGATGACTCGAGGCCAGCCAGTAGTGAAAACCTGAGGAAATTATTGTTGGCCAGCACCAAGGATATCAGAGTATTGCTTCTCAAACTGGCTGACAGGTTGCATAATCTGCGAACACTTGAATATTTACCTGCCGCCAAGCAGAAACAAATCGCCCGGGAGAGCTTAGAAATTTTTGCACCTTTAGCTGACAGGTTGGGTATGGGTTTGGTCAAGGGCGAAATGGAGGATCTGGGGTTCCGGTTTGCTATGCCTGAGGAATACCAGGACTTAGTCCATCGACTGAAACTGCCCACTCGCCAGGCCCAGGCTGAAGTGGAAACTCTGAAACGGGCAATAGCCAAGCTACTGGGTGACGCCGGTATTGCGTATAGTCAGATTGAGGGGCGGCGCAAACACTATTACAGTATTTACAAAAAACTAGCTAAAGTGGATGGCGATATCGACAAAATATATGATTTGGTGGCGATACGGGTAATCGTGCCGACGGTAGCAGATTGCTATCAAGCACTCGGTATATTGCACCAATCATATAAACCGCTCATTAACCGAATCAAGGATTACATTGCCGTACCCAAACCAAATGGTTACCAAAGCTTGCATACGACAGTGTTTGGCCTGAAGGGTCGTATTACCGAAATCCAGATTCGAACCCAGTCGATGCATGAGGAAGCCGAGCATGGTTTGGCCGCCCATTTCTTCTATGACCAACAAAAGACCACTAAAACCTATACGCGGCGGCAAACTGCTCCCCGAACGGTGCCGCATAAGCTCGGGTGGGTGAGGCAGTTGGGGGCATTGGCCAAACAAGCAGGCAGCCTTCAGGAGTTTGCTCAGGGCGCCAAACTTGAGCTGTTTGTTGACCAGATATACGTTTTTTCGCCCAAGGGGGATCTGTACGAATTGCCCGACGGAGCAACACCCTTGGACTTCGCGTTTACTATTCATTCGGGGGTAGGGTTGCGCGCTTTGGGCGCGCGGGTTAATGGCAAGATGGCGAGTCTCGATGGTCGTCTGGAAAACCGGGATGTGGTCGAGATAATTACTCGTAAAGAACCTATGCCGAGCCGCGACTGGTTGAATTTTGTGGTGACCTCGACTGCTCGTAATCGGATTAAAGCCTGGTTTAGGGCGACTAGCCGTGAATCAAATATACTGGCTGGTCGGCAGATCCTGGAACAGGCGCTCGCTGTCTGGGATGTCAAAAAAATTGATCATTTGCCGAAACGATTGATTGCTGAAACGCTCGATTTGATGCATATCAAGGATATCGATGAGCTATACGCGCAACTAGCCGAAGGTGGTCTGGCGCCTGGACAGATTATTAGGCGGTTAATTCCTGACGCCGCCCGCCCGGCTAATGCTCCAGTAGTCAAGCGGCAGGCACCTACCGGTCGAGTGCGAGTGGCTGGTGACGATTTGTCGTATGGTCTGGCGCCTTGTTGCCATCCAGTATACCCTCAATCGCTGGTCGGCTATATTACGCGCGGCAAAGGGGTTACGGTGCATGTACTGGGCTGCCGCAATGTTCCCAATGATGCCGAAAGACTGGTAGCTTGTCATTGGGAGACGAGCGGTGAGGTAGCTGAGCAAGTAGTGGTGTGGTTGAAGTTGCGGGCGGCAAACCGAGTGGGGCTGGTTGCTGATATTACCGGCGTGGTGGCTCGTCGGGGTTTGAGTCTGGCTGGAATTTCCAGTGACGGGCCTGGCAGCGGTGATGAAAAACTGGAATCAGACATTCGTCTGGGCATTGAACTGCCTGACATGTTTGTGCTGCCTAGCCTGATGAGGCGTTTGCAACGGATTCCAGGTATGCTCACTGTACAGCGTGGGTAGCAGGAATTGATTACGGCGGCTTGCATGTGGTACGCTTGGCACCGTAATCAAGCGAGGTAAAAACACAACGTGGCCAAGGCTCAGATACAATCAGTTCGAGGTATGTATGACATACTTCCCGAGCGTCGGCGGCTCTTTGATCATGTAATGAATGTGTTTACTCAAGCTGCCGAGACGGCTGGCTATGGTCGGATTGAAACCCCGATCCTGGAAGAGGAATCGCTATTTGTAAGATCTGTTGGCGAAGGTACTGATGTCGTCGACAAAGAGCTCTACAGTTTTGAAGATCGGGGTGGCAAGCGGTTGGCGTTGAGGCCTGAGGGCACCGCTGGAGTGGTCAGATCATATCTAGAGCAAGGCATGGGTTCATGGCCGCAGCCGGTCAAACTGTATTATCTTGAAGAAATGTTCCGGTACGATCGTCCCCAGGAAGGGCGCTATCGGCAGCACAAACAAATGGGTGCCGAAGTCATTGGCGATGCTCATCCCAGTACCGACGCCCAGCTGATTGTTTTGCTTGGGCGAGTCTTGAAACGCTTGAGGCTGTCTGGTGTGAGTCTGCAGCTTAATACTATTGGCGATAACGCCTGCCGACCGGCGTATCGCAAGCTACTGATTGAATATCTGAAATCACAGGAGCAGCATTTGGCTCCGGTTGATCGTGACAGGGTAGCCAAGAATCCATTGCGGGTGCTTGATTCTAAGGAGCCCAAAACCAAAGCAGTCTTAGACGAGGCGCCTCAGACGTTGAACCATTTGTGCGAGGCCTGTCAAACACATTTTGCTGGTGTTTTGGAGTATCTTGATGACCTAGGGGTGTCGTATGAGCTTAATCCATTGTTGGTGCGTGGTTTGGACTATTATACGAGGACGGTTTTTGAATTTTATGGCGAGCGGGAAGGATCCCAGAGTTCCTTGGGTGGGGGTGGTCGGTATGACTTGCTCGTCGAACAGCTGGGTGGCCCGGTGACGCCGGCCGTTGGCTTTGCCTCGGGTATCGACAGAGTATTACTTGAGCTTGAAAGTGCTGGTGTAGTGCCTGAGCTGCCCAAAGCCAAGGGGGTATATGTGGCGTCATTGGGCGAGCCGGCGCGGTTGGCAGCCTTTCGCTTAACTCAGAGCTTACTCGACGCTGGCGTGAGGGCTAGCGGGACTGTTGATAAAGATAGTATTGGGTCACAGTTAGCTCGCGCTGATAAGCTGGGGGTACCTTATGCCGTAATTATCGGCCAGCGGGAAGTGCGTGATGAGACTGTCATTTTACGAGATATGGCTTCGGGGGCTCAGGAGATTGTGCCCATACAGTCGGTGATTGCCGAACTCAGACAGCGGTTTGGTATCAGCTAAGACCTGTTGGTCAAAGGCGCAATTTTAAGCCCTAATATTAAGGCCAGGATAACAGCAAAGCCGCACATGATTGATGGAATACCAGCCCTAACTCCAGGACTACTATAGTAAATGATGAGTGTGGGTCCAATGAAGCTGGCATAACCTAGCGCCAACCAGCCTAGGGCCCGGCGTTTCGTTGACGATGCCAGGCCAGCTGACACTGTCGCTACTACCAATCCTACAAGTACCGCGCCGGTGTAGTAGTAGCTCCAGACAGTACTGAAAGGTTCCGAGAGACGAAACACTGTGTAATTGCCAGTACAGATCGAGCTGTTGAGTGTCGCGGGCACAACAGCCAGGATGGTTGCTAAACTGCCGGCAATGGCATAGATGGTCCAAACGAGTATGGTTCGCGGTCGGCCTAACAGAGTGCTGATGAGGTGGAGGCCAAGCGCTGGTAACATGGTGATAAGGATGTAACCTATCCTTGACCAAACCAGAGTACCTTCAGCACCGCCACAGACTCCATATTCTGCCATTTGAAAACCGGCTAAGCCGACGAGCAAGGCCAGAATGATTCTTCTTGGTTGGTGTAGCGTGTAGCGGGCTAGTATCCAGCCTGCGAGTCCCAGTTCTATTATAATTGTCGCCAGCATGACGGGAGGTGAGAAGCAGTACAGAGTGGTATGGCCGGTTCGAAAATATTTCATAATTGGATAATAACCGCAAAATCGTAGCATAAGCAATATCTTTGATCCAGGAGTTGTACTGATATGGCAGATGTGGTAAAGTGGTCAGCGGATGGTGGCCAATTACTGGCCGCCCTAAAATTTTTGAGAAAGGAGGTGATTTCAAACTATGCTGCAAGTAACTCGTAAAGATGATAAAGAGTCGCTCGAGAACCTGATTCGTCGCTTTAACAAAAAAGTGCAACAGTCAGGTGTTTTGGGTGTGGCCAGACGGGGCAAATATTTTGAGAAGCCTCTGACTAAACGGGCTCAGCGTGAAATCGCTATCCGTAAGTCAGCTCGTAAAGCTGCCAAGTCAAAAATTTACGCTGGCCGTTAGAATTTAGTAGGATGAGTGCAAAATGACAGTGGGTGAACGTTTAACTGAAGATATGAAAACCAGTATGAGAGCTGGTGATACAGTCAAAACGGGTACCTTGCGACTGTTGCGCTCGGCGATGAAAAATGAAGAGATTCGTCTGGGGCATGCCTTGAGCGAATCTGAAGCTGTGGCGGTACTCAGACGTGAAGCCAAGCAGCGCCGCGATTCAATCACTGCATATGAGAGCGCGGGCCGGACTGACTTGGTAGATCGAGAGCAAGCCGAGAGCGCCATAATCGATACTTATTTGCCACCAGCCTTACCTGAGTCAGAGTTGGTGGCTGCGGTCGAGGGTGTGATCGCTCAAATGGGAGCAACCGGTCTTCAGCAGATGGGGGCGGTGGTCTCGGCTGTCAAGTCTATTGTTGGTGATAGGGCCGAAGGTGGCGATATTGCGAGGCTGGTTCGGGAACGCCTGACGGGTACTGGCGTATGACACCAAAGGGTCCTATCGACGACCATGAACAAAGGGTCCATCCTCAGGCTCAAACCAACTTTTTGCATAGTTTTGCTCATGCCCTTCATGGTGTATTGCACGTCATTAAACATGAAAAGAACGCTCGGATTCATCTTGGTTTTGCTATCGTAGCTTTTGGCTCTGGTGAATGGCTGGGTGTATCAAATGCTGAACTGGCGGCAGTTTTTTTTGCTGTTGTTATCGTCTTTTTGGCGGAAATGTTTAATACTGCCATCGAAAGAACGCTTGATCTCATTGACGTCAGGGATAATCCCCGGATCAAGCTTATCAAGGACATGTCGGCTGGTGCTGTCTTGATTGCTGCCGTGGCAGCTGTGATGGTCGGTATTGTAGTATATGTACCATATGTCTTGAGGTGGCTGTGGGCGAGCTCATAATCCTGATGGGGCCGACGGGTTCCGGTAAGTCGACTCAAGGCGAACTGTTGGCCGACAAGCTGGGCGGTGTACATTTATCGAGTGGTCACTTATTGCGTGAGCACCCTGCGACCTCTCATTTGATGGAGAGTGGTAAATTGGTTGAAGCCCAACTCGTCGAGCAAGTGGTTGCCGATGTGATTGACGGCATCCCTCAATCTCAGCCCATCGTGCTTGATGGCTTTCCCCGAACTCAAAGCAATGTTCATTGGATTGATACCGAGCTTATTAAACATGGTCGGAAATTGCGGCAAGTGATATTGCTGGATGTTGATAAGAGCGTCATTATGGATCGGTTGCGTAAGCGACAGAGGTCAGATGATGATCCTCAGGCGGTTGAGCGGAAATGGGCTGCCTATGAGCAATGGACAACCCCGGTAGTAGAGCATTATCGGGCGCTCGGCCAGTTGGTAGTTGTTGATGGTGGTGGTCAGCCTGATGAAGTCCAGGAGCGGATATGGAACGTGGTAGTAAGATGACGCGTCCTATCAGAAATCGGGTAAAAACCAAGGCTGAACAGGAGTCCTTGAGGCAGAGCGGTGGTATCTTGGCCACTGTACTCCGACGGGTGTCGAGTCAACTGGCGGCTGGGCAAACTACTCATGAGCTCGATGTTTTGGCCCGGCACGAGCTGAAAGCTCTGGGTGGGAAGTCACCGTTTTTGGGGTATGTGATCGATAGCGGTGTCCAGCCGTTTCCGGGCGTCCTCTGTGTGTCTGTCAATGACGAAGTAGTTCATGGTGTGCCTAGTCGACGTGAGCTTGTCCAAGGCGATGTGGTGGGGCTTGATTTTGGTGTGGACTATCAGGGAATGATTACCGATGGGGCGATTACGGTGGTTGTTGGTGGCTTGGCAACGTCTTCAGTTGAACGGTTGCTTACGGCGACTTCCCAGGCTTTGAACAACGGAATTGCCCAAGTGAAAGCCGGCGCGCGGGTAGGCGATATTTCGGCAGCGATTGAACAAAGATTGCGGCGTGATAGTCTGGGTATTGTGAGGGAATTGAGTGGGCATGGGGTTGGTGATTCGATCCATGAAGAGCCAACCATTTTAAATTATGGTCGGGCAGGTACTGGTATGAGGCTAGAAGCCGGGATGTCGCTCGCCATCGAGCCCATGGCCACCCTGGGTGACCGGCGTATCAAAATCGATGCCGATGGTTGGACAATTCGAACAGCAGATGGTTCGATAGCGGCTCAGTTTGAACACTCAGTTTTAGTGACCGAAGACGGCTGCGAGATTCTGACCAGGTAGTCGAATTGGGCGTGGGGCCGAAGAAGCCTTTGGCAGGTTGGCCCGTCAGTGTATAATGAACACCTAGAAGGAACACATCGAACAGCCGTGGCAAGCAAAAAGACAACCGAAGAGATTTACATTGGTCTTGATATCGGAAGCACCAAAGTTTGTTGTGTGGTTGGCTTGCATGAGGAGGGGGCGGTTTTGCCAAGTGTTATAGGTGTCGGAGTGGCGCCTACGACCGGTATGCGCAAAGGCGTGGTAGTGGATGTCGAGGAAACGGTATCGGCGATTACGGCGGCTGTTGATGAGGCTGAAAGGATCTCTGGTGTGGCCATCGACCGGGCAACTATTTCGGTTGATGGTGCCCATGTGGCTAGTCAGAATTCACGTGGCGTGATTGCCGTTGGTCGAGCAGACCAGGAGATAACTGTAGATGATGTACTGAGAGTAGAAGAGGCGGCTACTGCCATCCAGCTGCAACCAAACCGGGAAATCATTCAGGTTTTTCCGCGGTCGTATGCCGTTGACGGTCAGATGAATGTCAAGGATCCCGTGGGCATGAATGGCGTGCGGTTGGAGGTTGAATCGCACATTATTACCGGTCTATTGCCGGCTATTAAGAATCTTGATCGTTGTTTGCATCAGGCGGGCATCGGGATACAGGGCCAGGTCTTGGTGCCGTTGGCGGCTGGTCGGGCAGTTTTGACAAAGCAGCAAAAAGAACTGGGTGTCGCGTTGGTAGACATCGGCGGCGGTACTACGGGTGTCGCTGTGTATGAGGAAGGCGACGTTTTGTATTCAAGCGTTTTACCAGTTGGTGCCAGCCATATCACTAATGATTTGGCGATTGGGTTGAAGACCAGTGTGAATACTGCCGAAAAGATTAAACTGAAATACGTTCAAGCCCATGTGCCAAGAGCTAGTCTTCAGGAAAAGATCCGGATTGAAGAACTGGGTGGAGAAGACGCCCTCATTATCAGAGCTAGCCTGCAGAATATTGCTGGTGCTCGTCTCGAGGAAATCTTTAGTCTCGTACGAGCTGAGCTTAAGAAAGTTGGTAAAGATGTGATGCTTCCTGGTGGCGTGGTACTCACCGGGGGAGGAGCCAAGATGCCAGGTATTGTTGAGATGGCCAAAGATGCCCTCCAGCTCCCGGTGATCCTAGGCAAACCCGAAGGCTTTACTGGTATCGTCGATAGAGTCAACGATACTGCATTTGCCACGCCTGTCGGTTTGATGTTGGAGAACATGACGTTTGCCAGCCGGGAGCGAACGCCGGCTAGCGATTCTTTGGGTCAGGCAGTTAATAAGTTGAAAAAAACCCTCAGGAATTTTTTGCCCTAGTTGGCAGGCGCTTTTGAACACTAATTATGAAGCTCTGGAGTTTTCCACAGCTTCTTTTGAATACAGACTTTTTGAACAGTAAAATTTGTAAAAATAATAGTCACTTTATAAAGCCATTTTACATCTATATTGCATCAATAATTTGATCACTATTGTTGTTTGAGCAGCTGAATAATTAATTTGCATGGCCTGCGACTGGCGTGTATAGTTTGGCGTGAAGGAGAGTTGCATGGCGGAAATATTGCCCGAAGTAGATACCTCAGCCCGCATTAAAGTGATTGGCGTCGGCGGTGGCGGCGGTTCGGCTCTGAACCGGATGATTGAGGCCAAAATGCAAGGCGTGGAGTTTGTAGTAGTTAATACTGATGCCCAAGCTCTGTTACACTCAAAGGCTCGCCATAAGATTCACATTGGAAGAGAAACTACTCGTGGGCTTGGAGCTGGTGCCGATCCTGAGGTTGGCCGGAAAGCTGCAGAGGAAAGTGAAAATGATCTTAACGAAGCTGTTAAAGGCGCCGACATGGTGTTTATTACGCTCGGTGAGGGTGGCGGCACTGGTACAGGCGCGGCACCTTTTGTGGCGGCGGCGGCTCGGGAAGCCGGTGCGCTTGTAGTCGCAATTGTGACTAAGCCTTTTAGCTTTGAAGGCGAACGTCGTCGCCGGAGTGCAGAAGCCGGTATTGTTGAACTTCGTGATAGCGTTGATACTCTCATCACAATTCCCAATGACCGTTTACTGCAGATGATCGACCGTAAGACCTCGCTCGTTGATGCCTTTGGGATTGTCGATGAAGTGCTGCAGCGAGGCGTCTCGGGAATTTCCAGTTTGATTACCATTCACGGATTGATCAATTTGGATTTTGCCGATGTCAAAGCCATCATGAGTAACGCTGGGTCGGCGCTCATGGGTATTGGTCGGGCTTCAGGCGACAATCGGGCGATTGAGGCTGCTCGCCAGGCGATTGATTCACCGCTGCTTGAGACAAGCATCGAAGGGGCTAGGGGAGTCCTTTTCAATATTACCGGCGGGCGGACCATGACGATGCACGAAATAGATGAGGCCGCTAAAACCATTACTGATGCGGTTGACCCTGACGCTAATATTATTTTTGGTGCTGTCCTCGATGACACGATGGAAGATGATTTACTCATTACTGTGGTGGCCACGGGCTTTGATGTGAGCCGGAAGGTGCGTCCTCGTGAAGCTACTAGCGACCGACCGCCGTTGGTGAGAACACAACAGCGTGAAGAGGTGCCGGCGGCTCGGGTGGTAGAAGTGCCCGTGGCTGCACCGGTTCCAGAACCGATGGCATCAGTTGAGCCAGAACCTGTTGTCTATGAGCCACCAGTGATGCCAGCTACCCGTAAACCGTTCATTGATGAACGGCCGCAATCAGCGCCGGCGATCCAGATTAACTCAGCTCCCCGGCGGTTTGCACCTTGGGCTTCGATAGAGCCGACACCAGAACCTGAAGCGCCTGCCAGGCAGGAGCTGGAAAAGCCAACTGATCCAGTAGTTGATACCGTTTTTGAGCCGCGGTTTGAGGAGCCGGCTGAAACCCCTCAGCCTGAACCCAAGCCCGAGCGGGAACCAAACTTCGGTATGCCGCTCGAGGATGATGATCTTGATGTGCCAGCATTTATCCGACGGAAGATTGATTAGCTCATAATTGTCCAAACAATCAAGATTGGCGGTATCTTTTAATGACGGTAGTATACAAGAACAAGCCGGGTGACTAGAGGAGGGTGCTAGTGACCCGGTTTTTGCTATACTAGGAAGCAACATGATGCACTGTACTATTCTTTACAACAAGTCGACACCAGATGAGCGCTGGGCAACCGATATGGCGAAATCACTTGATAACGAAGGGGTGGTTGCCGAATTATTGGATGCTGATAGTTCCCGTGGTATAGATTTGGCAGAGCACTACGATATCACGGCACGTCCGGCTCTCTTGATAGCTGCGGCTGATGGTACGCCGGTGGCTCTGTGGCAGGGTCGCGAGCAAATGCCGCTTGTTTCCGAAATAGCTCACTCCGCCCGGCAGTAATCGAAAAGGAGGTATTGTGATGGATCCAGTTACTGTCCGACAGCTCGTGTTGGTGTTTGTAGATATCTTTGTCGACGTGTTTTACATATTATTGTTAGCGCGTCTGATTTTGAGTTGGTTTGCGAGGGGTGACCAGGGGTTTTATGGTTGGTTAGTTGGCGTGACCGAACCGGTTTTGGCACCAATTAGGAAGGTGGTGCCGGCGGCTGGAGGGCTGGACTTTGCACCTTTGGTAGCCTTCGTGCTCCTCCAGCTACTGCAAACAGTTGCGCGATCAATGCTTGAGTAAGCAATACGAGAGTGGTAGAATAGGGTAGTGACAATCTGATAAACACGTTGACTGAGTCATGTATTGGCTCGGCATGAGCGGCTATCATCCGCGAAGTGGCAGGCAGAACGGCGGTTTATCGCCTAGTAGAACCTGACGTTCCTTATAAGCCCGGACGTTACCGGGTCCGTAAATGAAGTGTCCATCTGGAAAGCAGGGTGGTACCGTCCGCTATTGTGTAGCGGATCCCTGCAGCGAAATTTTCCGGATGGTTTTTTTGATGAAAAAGGAGATCGCTTGATGAAAAAAGCCCAACAACCAGATTTTCCCGTTTTTGAAGCTGAGATACTCAAAACTTGGGATCAAGAGAAGACCTTTGAGGCTAGTCTTGAGGCGCGTCGCAAAGGTCGCCGGTTTAGTTTTTATGATGGGCCCCCCTTTGCTAACGGTAAGCCTCATTATGGTCATATCCTAGCGGCGACGATTAAAGATTCGATAACCAGGTACAAAACCATGAGGGGTTATTATGTGCCGCGGCGTCTCGGCTGGGATACCCATGGTTTACCGGTTGAGTATGAAGTAGAAAAACAGCTCAATATTTCGGGTAAAAAAGAAATCCTTGAGTTTGGCATGGAGAAGTTCAACCAGCTGGCTCGTGATAGCGTGTTTCGGTATCGGGATGTTTTTGAGAATTTGTACCATCGAATGGGCCGCTGGGCCGACCAGACTAATGCTTATGCCACGCTTGATGATTCGTATATTGAGAGTGTGTGGTGGATCTTACGCCGGCTGCAGGAGAAGGGGTTGTTGTATCGAGGATTTCGGAGTAACCCTTATTGCCCCAGGTGTGCTACACCTTTGAGCAATTTCGAAGTCAACCAAAATTATAAAGACGACGTACCCGATCCGAGTGTGTATGTGAAATTCCCGGTAGAGGGTCGGCCAGGAGTTAGTCTGTTGGCCTGGACAACCACACCATGGACGCTGCCGGCGAATGCGGCTCTGGCAGTTGATGAGTCGGCCGAATACGCAGAGGTTGAATTGCTCGATGAAGGTGATTCATACGTCAAGGGCGAGAGACTAATTTTGGCTCAAAGCCGGCTAGAACTATTGACGCTGCGCCAGGCAGAGTATCGCATAGTGGAGACGTATGCAGGAAGCCAGCTGGTTGGCATCAAATATGCTGGGCTGTATCCCGAAATGTTAGCCCACTCGGCTATGTCAGAGGTCGAAACGGCGGTGGGTACCGTCCATCAGACCAATCAAGTTTACCGAGTTTATGCTGATTCGTCGGTGAGCTTAGACGATGGTACTGGCGTATTGCATGTGGCGCCCCGTTATGGCGAAACTGACCTAGATCTTGGTTTGCGCGTTGGCTTACCCTTGCTTGAAAGTGTGGATAATTTTGGCAAAATGGCGCCGGTTGTCGCTGAGTTGCCCGGATTGGCTGAATGCGTTGGCCAGTTCTTCAAGGATGCCGATCCTCACATTGTGGCCGACCTTACCCGCAAAGGTCGGTTGTTCGCTGCTGAGACCTTCACTCACACCTATCCATTTTGCTGGCGCTGCGAAACTCCGTTGTTGTACTTTGCCATGCCGAGTTGGTTTATTGCTGTGCGTAAACTGCGTGATTCTTTGGTAGCCAACAACCAACAGATTACGTGGATACCTGGTCATATTAAGGACGGTCGTTTTGGCAATTGGTTGGCTGAGGCTCGTGATTGGAATTTTTCGCGGAATCGATTTTGGGGTGCGCCCTTGCCTATTTGGGTCAACCAGCAAGACGAAACGGATTTTCTGGTAGTTGGTTCGATTGATGAACTCAAGGAGTTGTCTGGTCAGAAGACCTTTGATTTGCATCGACCAGGCATCGATGCAATCGTCATCGAGCGCAATGGCAAGACTTACCGACGGACCGAGGAAGTGTTTGATTGCTGGTTTGAAAGTGGTAGCATGCCGTATGCCCAAGATCATTATCCCTTCCAGGACAAAGAGGGTTTTGAGCAGGCGTTTCCGGCGGAATTTATCGCCGAAGGCCTGGATCAAACCAGAGGATGGTTCTACACCTTGCATGTCTTGGCGGCGGCTTTGTTTGACCAACCGGCTTTTAAGAATGTCATTGTGAATGGCTTGATTTTGGCGGCTGACGGCAAGAAATTATCGAAGCGGCTCAGAAATTATCCTGATCCTGACGAACTGTTTGCGACTACTGGTGTTGATGCTTTGCGGTTTTTCTTAATGAGCTCCCCTGTGACATCAGGCGAAGATGTGAGGTTTAGCTTTGATGCCGTCAACGAAACCAAGCGTAACGTGTTTATGACGCTATGGAATGTTTACAGTTTTATGTCGACCTATGCCGAGATTGATGGCTGGGAGCCGGCAGACGTGTACCAAGACGGCAAACTAGCTGAGCCCACGAGTCCAAATGTGCTTGATCAATGGATGATGGCTCGCTTGAACCAAACCATCACAGAAGTGACAGCACAAATTGACCAGTATCAGATAGCTCGAGCTGTGAGACCGCTACGAGAATTGATTGACGACTTGTCAAACTGGTATGTCAGGCGCAGCCGGCGGCGGTTCTGGAAGAGTGAGGATGACAGTGATAAGGCGGCTGCCTACCACACCCTTCATTATGCTTTGTGCCGGATAGCGCAGCTCATGGCGCCTTGGAGTCCGTTTGTGCCCGATAAAATGTGGCGAGAACTGACCCTCGGTATGAAGGAAGCTGCGAGTGTGCATTTGAGCGATTGGCCGGTGGCTGGTATGGTTAACGGCAATCTCTTGGACCGGATGGCTAGTACTCGCAAGGTGGTAACTGATGGCTTATCGCTGAGAGCTGAGGCAAAAATCAAGGTCAGGCAGCCTTTGGCCAGTTTGTCATACTCTCAGGATGACACGCTTGGACCCGAACTGGAGCAAATTGTCGCCGATGAGGTGAACGTTAAACTGGTCAAATGGGGTAATGAGACCAAAGTTGGTGACACCGTCATACTCGATACTGAAATTACTCCTGAGCTCAAGGCCGAAGGACTGATGAGGGAAGTTATTCGGCAGGTCCAGAGTGCTCGCAAAGCTGCCAATTTGGCAGTGGATGATAGGATCGAATTGGAATTGGCAACGGCCGACAGTGAACTTTCAGCAGCCATTACAATGTATGCTGATGCCATTGCTGCTGAAACCTTGGCGACTCGGCTCGTGACAGTTCCACGCGCTCATGAAGATGGCACTACTGTTCAGTTGGGTTCCGTGGCCTTGACTTTGCACCTGCACAAGGCCGGCAAAAAAGCGTTACAATAGGCTCGTGTTAGTTTCCCGGTTCTGGCGTAATTTTGACTGGATATTGGCTGGCGTAGCCCTTCTGCTCGTCACTATGGGTATTTTGGTTATCTGGTCAACCACGTTTAAGGCCACTACCCAAGTGGGTATGGGTGATGTGTGGCGTCAGTTGCAATTTGCTGTTGTTGGCGTACTGGCCTTGATCACAATGGCTCGGATTGATTATCGTACCTGGTCAAAAATGACGCTGTGGCTGTATGGTTCAATGGTGGTATTTTTGCTGTATGTGCTGCTCTTTACTAAATCTATTCTGGGCGCCCAGCGTTGGATTGACTTTGGTTTTTTCAATTTCCAGCCGTCTGAATATGCTAAGATCGTAGTCATTTTGGTATTGGCTAAGTTTTTGGCTCAGTACTATGACAAACTTGAGCATTGGCGATATTTCTCGTGGTCATTGGCAATCGTTGCCGTGCCGGCCGCCCTGGTGATGCGCCAGCCAGACTTGGGAACGGCTTTGGTGTTGGGCGCCATTTGGCTGACGATGGTAGTTTGCTCAAGGGTACGTAAACTACATATCGTGGCTCTTTTTGGTGTTGCGACAGCCATTATGCCCTTGCTTTTGGGCCATCTTCAGCCTTATCAGCGGGCACGTTTGGAGGCGTTTTTTAATCCAGCAGCCGATCCGCTCAATACCGGTTACAACGCTGTGCAATCGCAAATTACCGTTGGGAGTGGGCAGTTGCTCGGTCGGGGCTTGGCGGCTGGTTCGCAAAGCCAGCTTAATTTCTTGCCGAGTCTCGCACAGCACACCGATTTTATTTTTGCCGTTCTCAATGAAAAGCTTGGCTTTGTGGGCGGAACATTGCTTTTGGTATTGTTCGGCGCTTTGTTGTGGCGCGGATTGAGAATTGGCTACTTGGCGCAAGATCGCTTTGGTATGTTTGTGGCTGTCGGTATTGTTGGTATGATAATCTTCCATGTGGCGGTCAATGTGGGAATGAATCTGGGTGTGGCACCGGTTACCGGTATTCCGCTACCATTTGTGAGTTACGGCGGTACAGCTTTACTCACCATGATGGTGGCCGTGGGGCTTCTTGAAAGTATCGCGGTGCGCCGTAAAAAGCTCCAATTTGAAGACTAGACCTTACTGTGACAGAAACTTATTGAACACTTTGCAGTCTTTTAAGTGGTGTTTT
>CAYXSN010000017.1:0-35660 GCA_964467655.1 uncultured Candidatus Saccharimonadales bacterium
CCCACCACAGTAGCAGGAGTAGGCACAATTTTCGCACTTCAGATTTAAGTTTGGGAGACCTGAGCCGTGTAGACTCGACATCGATCGAAAGGACAAACTAGATGGACAACGGGACTCAGGACATCTGGGCTGAGGTGGGCAATTTGCCGCCGGTTGACTGGTTCTTGCACCTCAGCCTGTGGGATCACCGGCCGTTCAGCTGGCTGGCCGATCTGACTGGTTTTCTGTTCAACGGCTCACAGGGGTTGATCAGTAGCCACCTGTCTTGGATCATCTTGGTCCTCGCAGTGATCGTGCCCTTGACGCTCGAATTGGTCTGGTGGTCGGTTGTTTGGCTGCGTGCCAAGGAAGCAGGCTACGATCAGTACAAGTGCACCCATTGGACAACCGGCGATCGGGCAGACCAACTGCGTAGCCCCATCGTCAACCTCAACAAGGGCATTGTGCGGTCGCTGAGCTGGCCCAAGTTGGGTCTGCCGTTGTACCTGTTGGCCGTCGGCATGCTCTGCTTCTACACCGCCTGGCCGAACCGTGCCAGTTGGACATTGCTCAGCCTCGTCTGGTTTGTGTCCTCACCGCTGCGCCGCATTGCGAGCATTTGGGTCGCTCGTCGGGCGTACCTGCGGCTCAACCCGAACGACAAGCTCGAATCGTCGCTCCGTGATGATGTGTACAACTACTACTGGTGCGGCCTCAGCCGTCCTCCACAGAGCGGCAAGCAGCCCAACCAGAGCTTCAGTGGCGACACGTGGTACGGGGTAGTCGGCAACTGGATCCAGCGCAATTTCGGCCGCTACGGCAAGTTCTGGCGCGTCTTCCGCATCTACAACATTGTCCGCTTCTGGGGACTATTGGTGCAGGCGCTGGTGTCGTGGTTCTGGCCGGTGGCTGCCGTGGTGGCACCGTTCTACTACATGTACGCCGTCGCCGACTACCAGGACTGGGTCAACCCCTGGTGGCGCCGCTACCGCCGGAATGAGTACCACGGCATCGTGGTCAAGGGGACCGTCGTCAGTACCCATGACGAGGCCACGGCCACGGCCGCAAGCTCCCGGCTGCGATGAGTCGGGCAGACTGACCCGCAGCGCCCCGTCTGGATTTCTCCAGACGGGGCGCTTTCATATTTGTTTCTTGTTTAATTCACAGCCGAGTGATCGGCGTCGCAATAATTGCCCCTATACTATCGTTGACGCCCGCGCAAATAATACATCTTTGCTATTTACCTAAACCGGCAGTTGTTTTGCTCCACTGCAGGCGTTCTTTGACTGACGTCGTGAGAGCAGCGTCGCCGGCGTGGGTCTGGCGGCCGGAATCATCTGAGGACCTCACATCATACGACAGTTTGACCGGCAATTTAGTTAAGTTTTGGTCGGTGGCCTGCTGGAGACAAGCATCATTGGCCGCGCCGCAGGTATTGGCTAGCTTCACCCATTTGTCGAGTTCGGGCGCGGCGGCCGCGTCAACTTCCATATTCACTTCTACTGCCACACCTCTGGTGACTTCACGGTTTGATTGCTGGTCGAACATGAAATTGCCAACCGAGTAAACGATGAGCTTGCCTTTGTAGGCCTCACTGGTTTGCACCCAGTGGGGGTGGCCGCCAATGACGGCATCGGCGCCAGCATCTACGAGGCCGTGGAAAAAGTCGGTTTTGATCTGGTCAGGCGCTTCGCGATATTCAGTGCCTGAATGGGGCATCGCAAAAGTTATAAACTTGTCGGCGTAGCGACCGAGGTCTTGGATGGCTGCTTTGGTGGGTGTTTTGAAGACGCCATTGTAGCCACACCAAGCAGTCGGCACTTTGACATCTTTGGTGGTTTGATCGGTTAGTTTGAGGTGGGCGGGCAGACTGATAATGTTGCACCTATCTGCTGGCGCTTCGGGATCATAGTGACCAAACGTTTGGATGCCGGCCTGATTGAGCAGTTGAGCAGTTTGGCGATAGCCGGCGGCGCCCTGGTTGTCGGTGTGGTTATTGGCCAGGCTCATGGCGGTAAACCACTTGGCAGCCTCGGGCAGGTAGTCGGGCGAGCAGTTGAAGGTGAGCGTGGCCTCCTGCACCGCCGAAGACGCCAGTGGGTTGGTGGTTATGGGGCATTCCATATTGGCAATCCAAGCGTCGTAAGCCGGTCGGTCGAACGTTTTGAGACCGGCAAAGGGGTAGGCATGGCCTAGCGGGCTGGCCAGAGACCAATCATTAACGTAACGGCCCCAAAAAACGTCACCCATAACGAGTAGCTTGCTGGTGAGAGCTGTGGTGGTGGCTGGTGCTTGCTCTGGTGTGCTTGAACTCACTGGCTGCAATTTGGCGATCGGGGTTGCTGGATGCGACATTATGATCCAGCTCAAGAGACCGGCGGCCAGCAGCGCCGGCAGGCCGAGAACACCAAACCACCTTTTGGTTGACCACCCGTACATATAAGAGCATTATACGCTTATCAGCTGAAAGATTTTAGCATATTTTCTAGAAATGTGTCGCGCTGTTTAGGATTTGCCTCAATTTCCTAATTTTGCTAACCTATCTAACGATGGGCGAACGTAACCACGAACACAATGTGCTAGCCCTGATTTGGAGCATGGCCGGTTTGACATGGCGGATGTTCGCACCAGCCGTCATGTTTGTGCCAGCCGGCATCTGGGCCGACCTCCATTGGAGCACCAAGCCATGGCTGACCGGCGTGAGCACAATAGTCGCCCTCTGTTTCAGCGCCCTGCTTGTCAAACGTCAATTAAAGGAGCTTGAGTGAACCCTCTGATAGCCTCAACTGGACCACATGTCAGCCTGCCGGCCGAACGTCTGTTTAGCCTCGGGCCTTTCAGTCTCTACAATTCCCAGGCCCTGGGAGTCCTTGGCACCCTCACTATGGTGGGCCTTTTTTGGTACACGGCCAGGCGGCTTCGGGAACGACGCTATAATCGCCTGGTGATTATGATGTTGTGGGGCTACGAGATGCTCCTGAGCACAGTTGAGGAAGTGATGGGCGACAAGCAGAGAGCCCGCCAACTGGCACCCATGGCTATCGCCATGTTCTTTATGATTATGATTAATAATTGGTTTGGATTGTTGCCTTTTGTTGGCCCCGTTACCTGGCATGGCGAACCGTTATTCAGAGGCCTCGCCTCGGACCTGAATTTTACAGCCGCCCTGGCCATCATTACTATGGTGACCGCTCAAGTATGGGCCGTCAAAACTCATGGGTTTTTTGGCAATCTCGGCCGCTACTTCGGCAATCCTTTCAGAGATCCAATCCATGCTGTCGAAGGTTTTCTGGAGCTTATCGCCGAGTTTTCGCGTCTGATTGCCCTAGCCATGCGGCTGTTTGGCAATGTCTTCGGCGGAGAGATCTTACTGCTGGCAATGGCGTTTATTACGTCATGGGCCGCCACCATTGCGTTGCCACCATTCATGCTGCTTGAACTATTCGTGGGAGCGGTTCAAGCCTACGTGTTCTTTATGCTCCTGGTAGTGTTTGTCAGCTTGGCAAGCAGTCACCACGAGTCTGAGGCAACACATGCGGTGGAAGCTGCCACTGTCTAACTAAGTAATAAAAGGAAACATTGTATGGAATCACTAGCGTTTGGTTTAACTTACTCATTGGCTGCTGGTTTGGCTGCCATCGGTCTGGGTATGGTTGGCGCTGCCGCTGTCGGTGCTGTTGGACGTAATCCTGAGGCCCTGGGCAAAGTTAGGACCATGATGATTCTCGCCATGGCCTTTGTGGACGCCCTGGCTATCATTGGTTTGGTGGTCGCCCTGATCATCAAGTTCTTGAAATAACAGGCGGATCAGGAATATATGGTATTTCATGTAGTATTGGCGGCAGAAGCAGCCGTCGAAGCTTCTACTGGCGGCAGCGGTATGGGGGCACTGTTTGAGGCTTTGGGACTGAATGTACAGTCGCTCGTAGTTAACTCGGTAGCCTTTTTGATTGTAGTGTGGGTGCTGTCTCAATGGGTTTTCCCGCCGCTCACCAAGGCTTTGGACGCTAAACGTGATGAGCTTGATGCCGCTCTACGCCTTGAGCGTGAGGCCAGTCGCCAGCTCGAAGGCGCCAAAAACGAGGCCGCCCAACTCTTGGCTGAGGCCCGCAAAGAGGCCAACGAGGTATTAGCGGCGGCCAAAGCTGATGCTGCCGCCCAGCTGGAAGCTACCCGCATCAAGGCTGCCGAACAGGCCGAGCGAACGGTGGCCGAAGCCCGTGAGCAATTGACTCGTGATGTGTTGGCCGCCCGGCAGGAGCTCAAGGCGGAAACCGCTCAGCTGGTTGCCCGCGCGACTGAGGCGGTGCTCACCGAAAAACTCGATCAGCATCGTGACGGCGAACTCATTGCCAGATCATTGGAGCAGAGTCGTGGCTAGCCGGTTGCAAGTAGCCCAAGAGCTAGCCGGCCGACTGGTTTCGGATCGTCGGGCAGCTGTTCGTCAAGCTGCCGCCTGGCTGCTCAGTACCGGCCGATCCCGCCAAGCTCAGTATCTGGCAAACGATGTGGCGACTGTTTTGGCTGCCCGGGGCCACGTACTTGTAGATGTTACGACGGCCCGGCCGCTGAGTGAGGCCGCCACTACGAGCATTCGGGATTATATACGCCAGGCGACCGGCGCCCAGCGATTGGAATTAAACTTACATACTGACCGCAGTCTGATTGGCGGTGTTTTGATTACAACACCAAACGCCGTGCTTGACGCAACTGTCAGAACCAAGCTCTCAAAGTATGTGGAAGGAGTAATACATTGAGTGAATTACATGTTAAAGACCTGAGTCGTGAGCTCGTCGAAGCCATCGAAGGCCTGCGCTCGAGCAACGATCTGCATGAGTCGGGCGTGGTCACCCGTGTTGGCGACGGCGTAGCCTGGATTTACGGTCTGCGCGGCGCTGGCTACAGCGAGGTGCTTGAGATCGAAACCGCCGACGGCGGTATCGCTCGCGCCTTCGCCTTAAACCTGAATGAAGATGAAATTGGCGCGGTGCTGTTGGACAGCGAACTGGGCGTGCGCGCCGGCGCCAAGGTTACATTGAGCGGCCACGTGCTTGACGTGCCGGTGGGTAAGGAATTGCTGGGCCGGGTAGTCGACCCGCTCGGTCGGCCGCTGGATGGCCTTGGCGAGATCAAGACCACCGAGCGCGGACTCATTGAACGCACCGCCCCCGGCGTCATGCAGCGCAAACACGTGCATGAGCCACTGGCGACCGGCCTGATTGCCATTGACACCATGGTGCCGATCGGCCGCGGCCAGCGCGAGCTCATCATCGGTGACCGCCAAACTGGCAAGACCGCCATTGCTATCGACACCATGCTCAACCAGCACAAGCAACAGACCGGGGTGGTCAACGTGTATGTGGCCGTGGGTCAGAAGCTGTCGAAGGTTTCGGCCCTGGTGGAGCGCCTCAAAGCCGAGGGCGTGATGGATCAAACCATTGTAGTGGCCACCTCCCCCGCCGACCCGGCCGCCCTGCTCTACCTGGCGCCTTACGCCGGTACCGCCATGGGTGAGTACTTCCGCGACAACAAGCAGCACGCGCTCATCATTTACGATGACCTCTCGAAGCATGCCGTGGCTTACCGCCAGATGTCGCTCCTGCTGCGCCGTCCGCCAGGCCGCGAGGCTTACCCTGGTGATGTGTTCTATTTGCACTCACGGTTGCTCGAGCGTTCGGCTAAGCTCAGTGACGAGCTGGGCGCCGGTTCGCTGACGGCCCTGCCCATTATTGAAACCCAGGCCGGTGACATTTCGGCCTACATTCCGACCAACGTTATTTCGATTACCGATGGCCAGATCTTCATGGAATCAGACTTGTTCTACCAGGGCATCAGGCCGGCTGTGTCGGTTGGCTTGTCGGTGAGCCGGGTGGGTGGCGACGCCCAGACCAAGGCCACCAAGAGCGTGGCCGGTAGTTTGCGCGTCGAGCTGGCTCAGTTCCGGGAACTGGCGGCATTTAGCCAATTTGCCAGTGACCTCGATGACGAAACCAAGCAGCGGATTGCCCGCGGCCGGTTGCTCACCGAGATTTTGAAGCAAAAGCAATACAGTCCCTTGAGTGTGGCTGAGCAGGTGGCCAGGTTGATTGCCGCCCAAGCCGGCGCCTTCGACAAGGTACCGCAAGACCAGGTGGGTGCGGCGGCCCACGAGCTGACTGTCCGCCTAGCCAAAGATCACAAAGCTGTGATGACCAAGCTCAACGACGGCGCCAAACCGTCAGACGAGACGCTTGAGACGGTGCGCGAAGTGGCTAAGAAGGTGGCCGCCAGCTACCACCAGAGCGAGAAGTAACATATGGCCAGCTTGCAGATCATTAAACGGCGGATCAAGAGCGTCAAGAGTACGCGTCAGATCACCAAAGCCATGCAGCTCGTGGCCGCCAGCAAGTTGCGCCGCGCTCAGAGTGCTGCCACCGGCCCCCAGGCGTATACCGCCGCGGCCCGGCAATTGCTGCTGGATCTGAGCGGCCAGACCGCCACTGTCGGCCATCCGCTGTTTGCGGTGCGACCGGTGAAACGGGCGCTAGCCATTTTTATTGCCGGCGACAGGGGCATGGCGGGCGGCTACAACGCCAATATCATCCGGGCGCTGGTGCGGCAGATGAAGGCTACTCCGGCTGAATACTCGGCGATTGCCGTGGGCAAGCGCGCTGCCATGCACGTAGCTCGGGCCAAGGACGTCAACCAGATTGCCGCCTACGATGTGGAGGCCGGCGACCCAGGCGCCGATATCGCTTTGCCGGTGTTGAGTGAGGCCATCAGGCTGTTTCGCGATGGCCAGGTGGACCGGGTGGACATTATTACCACCGAGTTTGTATCAACGGTGACCCAGCGGGTGGCCGTGCGCCAGCTGTTGCCGGTGCAACTGCCCGAGGGCACCAAGCCAACCGGCGAGGCCACCATGGAGCCCAACCCTGAGGCCCTAGTGGAACTGGCCGTGCGCCGCGTACTGGAGGCCGAGATGACCCAGGCTATCCTGGATGCCCGGGCCAGCGAGCAAGCCGCCCGGATGATGGCCATGATGAATGCCACCGACAACGCCGACGACATCATTGGCGACCTGACGCTGGTGTTTAACAACGCCCGCCAGGCCGGCATCACCCAGCAGCTCACAGAAATTAGCGGCGGCACCGAAGCCATAACGGCGTCGTAACAAACGTAAGGAACCAATAATTATGACAACTACAACGAAACAAGGAACGATTATCCAGGTCGTCGGCGTGGTGGTGGATGCCGAGTTTGAGGCCGGCAGCCTGCCCGCCATCTACGACGCGCTGGAAGTACAGCTCGACGGCCACAAGCTGGTGCTTGAGGTGGCTCAGCACTTGAGCGAAACGACAGTGCGCGCCGTAGCCCTCTCGAGTACCGACGGCCTGGCCCGCGGCACTGAAGTGGCTGCCACCGGCGCACCCATCAGGGTACCTGTGGGCGACGGCACGCTGGGCCGCATGTTTAATGTGACCGGCGAGCCCATCGACCTCAAAGACATGCCTACCAAAGACATCAAACTGGTGCCAATTCACCGTGAGCCCCCCACCCTGGCCGAGCAATCGGGTAAGGTCGAGATTCTGGAAACTGGTATCAAGGTGATTGACCTCATCGCTCCCATCGTCAAGGGTGGTAAGGTGGGTCTGTTTGGTGGCGCCGGCGTTGGTAAAACTGTCCTGATTACCGAGCTCATCAACAACATCGCCAAATACCACTCGGGTAACTCGGTGTTTGCGGGCGTGGGCGAGCGCACCCGGGAAGGTAACGACCTCTACCACGAAATGGCCGAATCGGGAGTACTCGACAAGACCGCGCTGGTCTTTGGTCAGATGAACGAACCGCCGGGCGCCCGTCTGCGGGTGGGCCTCACCGGCCTCACTCTGGCTGAGGGCTTCCGCGACCAGGGCCGCGACGTGCTACTATTCATCGACAACATCTTCAGGTTTACCCAAGCCGGTTCTGAAGTGTCAGCCCTGCTTGGCCGCCTGCCGAGCGCTGTGGGCTATCAACCCAACCTGCAGCAGGAAATGGGTTCTTTGCAGGAGCGTATCACGAGTACCAAAGAAGGCTCGATTACCTCGGTGCAGGCTGTGTATGTGCCGGCCGACGACTTAACCGACCCAGCCCCGGCTACCACTTTTGCTCACCTCGACTCAACCATTGTGCTCAACCGCGCCCTCACCGAGCTTGGTTTGTACCCGGCGGTCGATCCGCTGGACTCCAGCTCCACCATTCTTGACCCGGCCATTGTCGGCGAGGACCACTATGCTGCGGCCCGCGATGTCCAGCGCATTTTGCAGCGCTACAAAGACTTGCAGGACATCATTGCCATCTTGGGCATGGAAGAGCTTTCAGACGAAGATAAGCAGACCGTGGCCCGGGCTCGTAAGATCCAGCGCTTCCTCACCCAGCCGTTCCATGTGGCCGAAGTGTTCACCAACTTCCCTGGTAAATACGTGAAGCTCGATGATACTATCAGGGGCATCCGCGAGATTCTTGATGGCAAGCACGATGACACGAACGAGGGCGCTTTCTACATGAAGGGTGGCATTGAAGAAGTGGCCGCTAAGAAAGAGCGTTAGACCATGAAGGTCGAACTACTCACATTATCTGGCACCAAATTTTCCGGTGAGGCTGATGAATTGCGCCTGACGACTACGAACGGCCAGATCGGCATCCTCCCTCACCATGAGCCGTTCGTTGCCCAAGTGGTTGCCGGCCCAGTGGTTGTCCGGCCAGTCCAGGGCGACCCCGAGATCTTTGCTACCTACGGCGGCATAGTGGAAGTAACTTCAGACTACGTGCGGTTACTGGCTGATGAGGCCGACCATGCCGATGACTTGCTGGCCGACGAAATCGAGGAAGCCCTCGAACGCGCCAAGACCTTGCGCGACAACGCCAAGGACCGCGTTGAGCTCGAGCAAGCTCAGAGTATGATCGACAGGGCTCAGGTACGCCTCGGCGTGGCCAAGATGCGGCGGACACACCGGCGGGAGCGGTAGGGGCTCGATTATCTGACGATTGCGGTGGTTGGAGCGCTAGGCGCTCACTTGGATCAAAATAGCACCCGCTAATGCTAGTGAGACGCTCACCACTTTTATCCAGGTGTGTTCCCGTTCTTTGAGGTAGATGTGTTCGCCGACGAGGACAAGGATCAAAAATACTTCGTTGATGACCACCACGCTGGCGGCGTCGTGGAGTGATAGGGCGAGATTCATGGCGATACTTGAGAACGCGCCTAAGGTACTGGCCAAAAATATGATCCGCCAATCATCCTTGAATATACCCTTGATGCGCGACACCGATTGCGGCGCTATCAATACGGTAAAGAGGGCGGCCGGCAAGAAGTCGGCAAAAAATGTCAGGCTCATGGCGTTGAAGTACGACAGCAGGTATTTGAACAGAATAATAATGCTGGCATTGACGAGAGTGAGCGCGAGTACAAAGATCACGCCCCGCGAATTGCCGGGCTTTGTGAAGCTGTGCAGGATGATCCAGCCCGCCAGCATGGCGCAGACCGTACCGGCTAATTTGAGCCAATTGAACGGGTCGCTTAATATAACAACGCCGAATAATAGTACCCACACGAGCCGGATTTTCATCAGCGAGTTCACAACTGAGATCTCGAGCAATCCGGTGGCTTTGAAGAACAAGTAGTTGTTTAAAACGATAAGCAACCCGTTGAGCGCAACCACCGCCCAGACCCCAGGGCTTGACGGTATCGTTGGTGATGCCAGCATAAATGGAAACGATATCAGCGCGCCGATCAAACTATAGAATAAGGCGAACGTCCAGATGTCGGGCTGCTTGCGCAAATGAAATCTTTGCAACAGGCTCTCGGCCGCATAGAGCGCTCCTGATACTACTGAGAAGACAAGCCACACATAGTGATTATTGCATGTTTTGAGCGGTGATGTGGTCCTATTCTTGGGCGGTGTCGGTTGATTGCTCTTTTACTTGCTATTATCAATATAATATGTTTAAATATACCTGTTGACACCCCCTATATTCCGGAGATCCCGATGAACCGCGTTCCTCGCTGGCTACGCCTATTGCTCGCTGCGTGCGGCCTGATAGCGTTGTTGGCGGCATGCGCTACGCCGACAAGTGCTCCGTCGCCGCATGACACCAAACTGCCCATTCTCAACAACCAGATGAAGGGCGGAGAGGTACGGCGGGAACATCCAATCCCTGCCGACGGCGTGACGCTCATCACATTCATCTCAACGGACTATGACTCCGCTAGTTGGAGAATTACCGACAGTAAGACCCTCAATATTGGGTTGGCCGTGAAAGCCAGGGATCAGGCCGGGCGGACCGAGATCATGGTCGAGCATCTTCACGCCGATGTATCGTTAACGTCGACGAACCAGACGCTCAACGGCTGGCCACAGGACTCGATGGACTCATCGATCCACAGCGGTGCCCAACCTGGATTCAGTATCGATCCGACCCACCCGTACAACGTGGTGTTCGCAATCGAGGGCTTATCCGAGACGCTCATCAGTGGATGGGGTTACGCCACCGGCGATTTCGGAGCGGCCCACATCAGCGAAAAGCGCCTCACTGAGGACCACCTCATCCACGATGGGGATGTTACGGGCAACAAGATCCAGATCGTCTGGGTCGTACTCTTGAAGGGTCCCAACGACAAGGCCTTCCACGAGGTCAGCTTCGTTGACGAACTACTGGTGCAGGTGGCTCCGGCCGACTGACAGATCGGGGTTCGTCACGCGCTACCCGGTACCATCTGCCTCACCGCGCGAGCGGGATGGCGGTGGTGCCGGGCACCACCCGAATTCATAAACCGGCGGGTTTGTGGCGTCGGGTGGTGTTTTGTTTTCAACATCGGCGCACTCATACCTGTTATACTAACAGCATGATACTTATGCTCCACATCATGATCGCTCTGAGTAGCTTGCTGCAGGTTAGTTATCTGTTATTTGCGCCTTCGCGTACCCGGCTGAGATGGTCGTATGGACTGATGGGCGCCACGCTCGCGAGCGGGACGTGGCTGGTTGTGACGAATCCGGCGCACCTGGCGGCGGCTTGCGCCAGTGGGCTCGTGTACCTGGCGGCCGCGAGCGCCACCACGACGATTGCCCGGCGCAACCTAGCGCGCCTGCGGCGGTATACACACAATGTCGTCAATCTGCCAACTGGAGCCGGATCGGACTAAGTTGATGCCTATCTGCACTTGATTATTGGGATCGTCAGCCGCAGCGGCGTAGGCCAACGTCACCCGGGCCTTGGCGGTGGTGGCGGTTTCTTCGATACGGTCGACGACGGCATCACGGGTGGTGCTGTCTTGCGCGCAGAGGATTGGATCGACGCCAACAACCTCATGCTTGCGTAATGTGGCTTGGAATGCCGGTGTGATGCGCGAATCCGTCTCGACTTGCGATAGCACTAAGCTTTTGTTGTATTCGCGATAGAAGGCAACCAGGAACTGGGTTAGTCCGGGATCATTCGTGTATTGTGGCGTTGGTGGGGGCGTCGCCTGCCCGGTCGCTGTCGAACCGGCTGGGGTGAGCGCTTGCTTAGTAGCCAGGGCGGCGCCCAGCAGCAACGCGGCGACGCCGAACAGAATGATTAGTTTTGTCTTCATGATGAGGGCACCTCGTTTAAAATTGTTGTGTTGGTAAGCCGTAGTGCCACGGCTGCTGCAGGGCGAGCTGCACGTTGAGCAGGCGCAGGCCGGGGTTGGGTTGGGTCGTGGGCACCATGGGAGCATACACCGTGGGGTCATCGAGATTGCCTGATGCCACAACCTGGTCGCTGGCCATAAACTCAAGCCGGAGATGACTACCAGCCCTCACGTTGAGTCCTAGGCGCTGGGCAGACGTTAGGGCCAGGCCAAGGTTTAGCTGCCAACGCTTGCCTGAGCTTGACCGCAAGCTGACCGTGGTGGCATCAATGGCCACGACCTCGCCATACAATTCACGAACGGGTAGGTTCAGACCGGCTTGCACCATGTCGGGCAGCTGCAGAATATCGTAACTGTATGGCAGGTTGGGGCAGCTTTCGCTGGTGAGGTTCATGCACGTACCGCTGCCGTCGTGTGCCGCAGCCTGGTACGATGTGGCGTATGGCAGTTTGCTATAGAACGAGATGTCGAAGTGTAGTTGGGCGATGATGGCGGTTGAGCCGTCGGCAAAGTTGGCCACCAAGATATTGTCACCGATTTTCAAATCGGGTTTGGCGCCGACCGGCTTGCCCGCCACAGCAAACGCCGTTTTGGTCGTAGGTTCGGCGGTGTAGATGTGGTCGGACTCATAGGCGACGTCGGTTTTATAGCTGATACGTCCACCGGCAATGGCGGTGATGCGGCCGCGGTGCTGCTCAAATTGGAAGAACGGCTCTTGGCTGGACTGGGCATTGAAATCGCTGGCGTTGGTGAGCTGGGCAGCCAATCGAACGAGCTGGACCTGTTCAATGTAGGCTGCCTGCTGGTCGGCTGAAAGTTCCACATTCTGCGGGAATTGGTAGACATGGCCATCAATGATGATCTGGGGCCGGCCAACCTGGTTGATAATGAGTTCCAGCTCGGTTTGGGCCGGACCCTTGGGCTGCTGCGGATTGGCGGCCGCGTAGGCGCCGGCCCCGAGGCCCACCACTGCTAGGATGGCGGCGGCGATGGCCACTGGCGCCAGCCGGAATGACAGCCGCTCGAGGCGCCGTAACCCGGCCGCCAGCAGCACAAACCCACCCATACTCAAGATGGCCGGCCAAGGCAGGGCCTCGGCCTGGGCGCGGGCGGCCAGTAGCCAGTGCGCGCGGGCGATGTCGATGTGGCCGACGATCTGGCTAGCCACTTGGGCAGCATTGCCCCGGCCGGCGGCCGCAACCACCGTCAGCAACGCCAGTCCCACCGCCACCCAGACAGCTTGCTGGAGAATCTGCCAGCGGCGATGGCGCCGGGCGATGGCGGCCAGCACCGGCTGCACCAGTGAGCGGCGGGGTTCAATGTGCGGTTCGAGCCGCTCCAGGATGTTATCCAATGATTCCATGGCAATCCTCTTTGAGTTGCTGCCTGGCCCGAAACAGCCAGGTTTTAATAGTGGTGGCCGGCACGCCCATAACTGTCGCTATCTCGTGGTAGGGCCGGTGTTCCCAATAATGCAGGTGAATGACCGTGCGGTGATTCACTGGCAAGCGGTCAACGGCTCGTCGGACGGCAGCTTCGCGGTCTTCGCGCTCGATAGCTTCGCGGGTAGTGTCGGTGTGAGGAATCGGCGCATCGGTATCGAGCGGTACTGCCTCGGGCCGACGCAGGCTATTGATCGCTTTATTGTGGGCGATGCGGTAAAGCCAGGTTGAAAAGCTGTGTTCGGGCTGGTACTTAGCTAATTGATCATAGGCGGCTATAAAGGCCTCTTGAGCGATATCTTCAGCCGCGTCAGCGTCGTGGACGATGGTGAAGCAATAACGAACTAAGCCGCGTTGATAGCGTTCGATGAGCTGGGCATAGGCTGCATCGTCGCCGGCGCATATTTGTTTTATGAGTTCTGGTTCGTTCATACTTCTATCCCTTATACACCGGGACGTGGCAAAAGTTTCAAGATGAGGGCGCAGGTTTGGCCTGTCCCAGATATGGGGTTGACAAAGTTATAGTATACGCGAAACTTCAGCTTGGCCGGTGGGTATAAAGAATGTCACGCAATCCCGCGTGGCCTGACCAGGAGGTTTGACATGACCATTCGCCACCGCCGCCGCGCCGCCCTCGGCTTCGGCCTATTCCTCACCGCCGGCCTGACGGCCGGGGTGGCCGGTACCGCCTTGGCCGGCTCCGGCGGCCAGGACTACCGCGTCATCAGCTCGCTGCCGACCATTCCGATGATCGCCGGCCAGCAAGCGGCAGCCGTCGGCATTGTGCAGTCCACCTGCGCCCTGCCCGAAGGCGCCCCGCAGGCAGCCGGCCGCCAGCGGTTCGCGGGTGCCCGCAGCCAGATCAACCGGCTGCTCACCCAGCAGGGCGTCAAGCTGTCGCTGCCGGACGGCACAACAGTAACCGCCGTCTTCCCCAGCTTCGATGAGGTAGCTTTCGCCCTGCCCGGCTGCCCGCGCGGCTGAGCCATAGTCCACCCTCCACCACGTGATGGGTAACCATCAGTAACGACCCCGCCGGAGTACGCTATTGCGCATACTCCGGCGGGGCTAACCGCGTTGGGTGAACTGGCCGGTGAAGTGTCTGCCCGAATACTATTTGTACGCGGTGTTTATTTTGGACATTGGCTTTACACTAGTGGCGTCAGATGGTCTTTTTTAGCTTTTGGGCAGCGGCGTCAGTAGGTTTTTGGGTGTCGTCGAATCGCCGAGAACTTGGCCGGCACCTGGTTGGGGCGAGGGGTTGGGATTGTTCGCGATTGGCCCGGGTGTGAGTACTGGTACGGGCGAAGGCGTCGCGATAGGCGTTGGCGTGGGACTGGGTTCAGGCAAAACCGATGGCAGAGGTACTGGCAAGGGTGTTGGTGCTGGTGATAGTTTGATGGTTTGCTGGGCGGTTGCTGCAATGCCGTTGACTAAGCCTGGTCGTGGAGTGGGTGTAGACGATAGTTTGGCGGCGCGGCTTTGGCCTGGCGTTGGGCGCGGTGTGGCCGAGGTACCGGCTATCTTGGTAGCGGTGCCGGCTTGGTTTGATGGCTTGGCATCTTGAGCAAGCTCAATGGTGCTGGGCCGAGGCGTTTCGGCTGCCGACTGGGCGTCGCCGATCCAGAGCGTAGCCAGCGGCTTAGTGGTAACCGTCAGCATGGCAATCAGCGACCCAGCAGCCACAGCTGCTAGGGCTTTGGGCATATGTAGGCGCATAAACAAATGCCGAAGCTTCAGTGCGCGGCCGATGCGGGCAGCGTCCCTGGGCGTTAAATAGCGTTCAAGTTGGCTGGTAAGTACCCGTTTGCGGGTGCCATCGTGAAATATCAGGAGTACGACTTCATCGGTTTCAACACTGTAATTGGCTAGGTCACCCATTCGTATATGGTAGCACTTGCGGGTGACCATGACCGTTAACACTTCTCATGATTATTTTTGAATTATTACCGGATATCGTTGTGAAAACCAACGAATTTGTCGTGGACCCCAGAAACCGGACCGGAAGCTCAGCAACTCGATAGTCAGAATGCCCATTGACGGAGCGCCATCCTAAGCGTTACGGTCAGGTTAGTCAGGCTGGCTGATCGCCCTTCGACAACGAGAGGAAGTGGTTTCGATGCAGCAGATGTCGCTGTGGCACGTTGGCCGCCAATTGCGGCGGTCATTGTTGGGTCTCGGTACAGCTCTGGCGCTGGCGAGCGTTAGTGACTGCGGCCCGGCTTCAGCTTCGGCGGAGCCCCCAGTTTCGGCGGTGCAGGCTCGTGTGGCGGTATCGGTGGTGGCGACAATGTCGACAGCGGCCACCCAGCCGGCCACACCAACGGCCACCCAGTCGGCCACAAGGCCGGCGGTCGTGACTCCGCAGTGTTCGCGGATAGTCGTCTTCGGTCTGCGCGGTTCGCGGTCAGACACTCAGGACACCGGTGTGGCCGACGCCCTGATTAACAGGTTTTACAATCAGTTCCGTTACGCCTGGACCGGTCAGCGGGCGCCATCAACCAAACTTGTCAGGCTGCAAATGGTGAACTACCCAGCCGTTCCCGTGCCCACGGCAGCGAATGGTTATGGCATGAACTACCTGTCTAGTGTGGCTACCGGTAGCACTCTTCTAGCGGCGGCGGCCCGCCAACTCAAGCAAGCCTGTCCCAACAGCCGGTACGTCATGGTGGGCTACAGCCAGGGCGCCAACGTAGTAGGCCGTTTCGGCCGGGACGCCTGGAGGGAAGGCCTGCTGACACAAGGTATTGCCTACGTGCTATTTGGTAACCCGGCCCGCAATAACAGCATCAGCAGCATCGAGCTCATCAAGGTGGCGCACGGCGGCCATGGCATTTTGTACAGCGGACTGAAGCTACTATCGTGGCCATCGCCCATGGATGAGCTCACTACCCCCAGGGGCGCCGACCTCAAACGCACACTTGATGTGTGCCTGCCCGATGACCCGATCTGTTCATTCCGTGGTTCAGCTTCGGCGGATGCCCTGGCCAACTGCGCCGTGTTTACCTGCGATCACTTCGACTACCAGCGAAATGGTTGGACCGATGTGGCAGCCGGATGGGCGGCCGGAAAGGCAGCTGTTGCGCTGCGGTGAGATCGATCAACCCAGTTCTATCTCACCTCTGGGGCGTTGGAATTAAGTTCACACTTAGTTCCGGCGCCTCATTGTTGTATCTCAGGACTGGGTCAACAATACGACACTCACCAGCATAAGCGCGGCGGCCGTTAATTTGCGGCGCCAGGAGTGTTCATGAAATCTGACGCTACCAAACACGAAACTCCACAACAGGGCAAAGCTACGCTTATACGTCATCACGAGTGAGGCTGGCGCCAGACTATAGGCAAAGCTCTCTAACGCCACCGCAATGCCATTAGCTAGTGCCTGGGTGCCGGTAGTGGGATGGTAGAGCAAGCGCCAGGGCGAACGCCGCGCATGCAGAGCTGCCACGACATAGGTAATCACCACTGCACAGCTTAATACCACGATCTGCTCGGCGGCTACTGAGTTGTAATGAGTGATATCGTATTTGTAGAGGCTGACGGTGCCGACGCCAACGAAGCCACTCAGAGCCGCTAAGCCCGCTCCCCGGCTACTGGTCTTAGTGCGATGAAAGGCCGCCACGAGCGCGATAAACATAAGCCCGATGCCAGCAAATTGCAGCGTCGATATTTTATACCCCAATGCGACATCAACTACCAACATAAAGGGGATGGTAATCAGGCGCATGAAACCAATCGTGCTTCTGTCGGCCTGAATGGTCGCTTCGGCAATGCTGTAGATCATGATCATTTCCAGAATGAGTCGAGCTAGCATGGTTGGCCAAGCATGCACCAGGTCAAGTTTGAACTCGGCCCCAAATGCTAGAGTCACGGCCACAAACACCAGGCCCCAAAATAATTCCAAAAAAGCCAGCTCGTAGACATTTTCGCGCCGCCACAGCGCTAACTGTTTGCCGAGCGACTGGGAAATTTCGCCTGACAAGGTGGACGTGAGAACAAGCAAGGCACTAAACATTAGCTTTATTGTGTCATACTTCCCGCTCATTTGGACAAAAAGGTAGGCACCACCAGTACGAGGTTCGTACTGGTGGTGCCTAGGTGTGGATCAGGCCCGTAGTTCAGCCTGCTCCTTGACGAACACCTCGTATTCGCCCTGATCGAACTGCAGAGCGGGGCTGAGCCGGTTCGCTGGGTCCCTGAAGAGGTACCAGTCACCGTCCTTCACGAACCAGTCGGCAGGAAGTGTGGCCTCCCAGCGCTCGAGCGGAATGGTGATGACCGGGGATTGGTCACCGAGCTTGCTGTCGGTGACATGAACTGAGTCACCTTCGTGGGCGACGACGACACAGCGGCAATCAGTACACATGACGACTCCTAACGAGTGATTGAAAGCTCTGTCAGAACTTCATCGAGACGATTCAGTGGCTCCCTCCAATCTGGATCGGGGTCAAGCCTATCAGTGAAGCAGCGCCCCCATCGCCTAGCTGAGGCGGCCTCGTCATACCCACTCCAAACATTGCCAACCCGGCGGTCTTGGAAGCCAGCCATTTGTTCGCAAGGATACAAATCACCGGTCGGGCCAATAACGGCACCTCCAGCCTGGCACAGAGGGCAGGGCATGCGGGTTCGGACGGGCACAGCAAAACCCAGGCCTGCCGACTGGTGGTAGAGCTTGATCACTACCTCTTCGGCAGTTTTTGCGTCTGGATCGAGGCCGTGCTGCCAACCAATACCAATGTCATGTACTAAGGCGAAAAACACTGTGTGCTGTGCCGGATCAAGCTGGGACCTGAGATCGGCCAATAACTCCGCCAGGCTACTCATGTTTTGCGGTGTCACATGAACCCTCAGATTGGTTCGCAGCCCGGTAGTTTCGGCAGCTTTGAGGTTTTCGATGATGGTGTCATAGGTACCGCGGCGGCCAGCCAAGAACCTGGTTGAGTCATGAAAAACACGCGAGCCGTCAAAGGTGATGACGGCGCTTTTTAGACCGGCCTCGACTAATGCCTCGGCCAATGATGGCACCAAGAGCACACCGTTCGTGGTTAGCCGAGCGCTGGAGAGCTCAGGCATGCCCCGGAGTAGCCTGAGGCATTGTTCGGGGAACATCAACGCCTCGCCACCAAGCATGATTAGATCGACTTTCCTGCCTTGGCGGCGCTGGTCAATAAAGTTGAACACCTGTTCCATGACGACGTCTGACATCGGAGGGCCGCTGAGACGCGGTGCCGTCTGCTGGTCGGTGGTTGGTTGGCGTTGAAAACAATAGTTGCAACTGGCGTTACAGGCAAAACTTAATAGGACCATGCTGCCAAAGTTAGTTGCTTGAGGCTGATGCAAAGCTGGCATGTGGCAACACCTCTTCCAGGAAACCTGCATACTCGCGGGTATCGACATGAACTGAGTCACCTTTGTAGGCGACGACGACACATTGAGAGTTTGCACACAAAGTAGTTGATCCTTTCGGCCTGAGTCAATGAGCGAGCGGCGCTGCGCTTGTATCAAAATTATTCCATAATACGAATATTCCAAATATCAGAATAATGTATTACGATCTGCGGCATGGATAATTTTCCACTACTACATCAGACGGTCGGTCATTTTATTCGTGAGCTGCGCATACAAAAAGGCGTTACGGGAATGGATTTGGCTCATACAGCTGGAATCAGCCAATCCAAGCTATCAAAGATAGAAACAGATTCTATCCGACGGCCACTGTCTGAGGATATCAACAAGCTCTTAGCAGCGTTGGCGGCCACAGAACACCAACGCCAGCGAGCCCGATGGCTCATGGGACAGCCCCGAGCTAATTATGTTGAGCCCAAACCAGTCAGTCATAATTTTGAGGAAGATCACGCTGCCGAAATGCGGGCTACCGAATTAAAAATGTTCACCTTGATCGTGCCAGTGCTTTTGCAAACGGCCGCCTATCAAAGCCACGTCCTCAATCGTATGACGCTCACCCCTATCCTACGTGTCAAAGCTCAACGGCTTCTTCAGGAGCGTCAAGACAGGCTCTGGGATCCAAAGCGCCGGTACTCTCTCGTGATGTATGAGTCGGCCCTCTATTCGGTAGCTGCCGGGTACGAGGAGCAAATTGTCCAAATTGATCGGATCGAACGCCTACTGGGTATTCCAACTTTGAGCTGTGGCATAATTCCCTTTACCGCCGGGTTAGTCTGTAACGACCCCTGTAGCTTTGTTATCTATGATGATGCATCGGGTTATTACGAATATATGGGCAAAGACGTAGAATTTCATGATGCCACCGACGTTCAGTTCGCGCTTTCAAGATATGAAGCTCTCGCTAATACGGCTGATTTTGGATCCGATATACTGCCCTATCTTGACAGGGCGAAGCAGTATTTCAGCAAGCAGCTCAGCCTCCAGGCCGACGGCGTTACGAGCTAATCTAGAAATGATCGCGTACGTGAGCCATCGAGTAATCCCAGTCTGAATTGGCTTTTTTGTGAGGGTTGAAAATGTTCTCGGGGTCAAAAATGTTTTTGACGTCCTTGAAGTAGCCAACGATTTTGGGGCCATACATTTGTTCGAGCCACGGCCCTCGGATCATGCCGTCATTGTGCTCACCCGAGAGTGAACCGCCGTAGGACAAGACCAACTCGTTGGTTTCGTGCATAGCCGGCTCGAGTTTGGCTCGCTCATCTTTGTCTTCGAGCTTCATGAGGGGAATGATATGGAAGTTGCCGTCGCCCATATGACCGGCGATGGTGGCAAAGAGGTCGTATTTCTTGATGATGGTGCGCATTTTGGGCAAGAAATCGGGTAAGTGTTCCGGGTTGACCACCAGGTCGTCAATGAATGGCGCCGTGTGCTTATCTTTGACTTTGCTGCGCAGGAGCTGGAATGACTGGCGGCGCATGATCCAATATTTCTCTGATGATTCTTCGGTGGGGTCTTCTTCGGTAGCCGAAATGTGATAGTAGCTATGTTTGATATCGAGATCCTTGTGCAGGGCGTGAATTTTGTCACGGACTTCATCCCTGGTAGTGCCGTTAAACTCGACCATCAGGATGAGCTTAGGGATGCCGTGCATGAGCATGAAAGCATCGGGAATCAGGCTGATCAAGAGATGGATAAATTTGACCGGCCCAAGCATTTTGAGGAAGCTGGGCATGAATTTGATTGATAGCCAGAGCGTAACGTCGTCAAATGATTCGAAGGTAGCAGGCTTGTATGTGAGTACTTTATTGATGACATCGCCGAGGTGCGTAATGTCGGTAAGGAACAGTACGAGCAAACCTGAGTGAGGCCGGTGCGGCACCAGCTTGAAATTGGCTTCGGTGAGGATGCCGAGCGTTCCCTGTCCGCCGATGACGAGGTTGGCCAGGTTGAAAATGCCTGTCTTGCGGTCCCAGACATCCCAGAGGTTGTAACCGGTAGCGTTCTTGGAGACATGGGGTTTGGCTTTTTTTATTTCATCGTAGTGGCCGTCGACCAGCTCAAAAACGTCCCGGTAGAGTTTACCCTCGAAATCTTTTTGTTTCATTTTTTTATCGAGTTCAGACTTAGTGATGGGCCCAAGCGTGTACTCATTGCCGTCGGCTAACACCACTTTGATGCTGTCAACAAAGTTCATGGTCTTGCCATATTCGAGTGATTTCTCGCCACCCGAGTTGTTATTGACGATACCGCCAATTGCGCAGAGCGAGCGGCTGGCCGGATACGACGGCATGAGGGCGTTGTGTTTGAGGGTTTCAACCTCAAAATCACGGTAGTACATGCCTGGTTGGACCTTAGCTGAGGTGGCCGAAACTTCGAATAGTTGATTCATGTGCTTCGTGAAATCGGCCACGATTGATTCGCCGATGGAGCCGCCAGACATATCAGTACCTGCACTGCGAGGTGTAATGGAGAGTTTGGGGTTGGCCGCCTTGTTTTTGGCCACAAATTTGACAAGCTTCTTAACATCTGAGGAATCTTTAGGAAAAACCACTGCTTCCGGCTTCAGTTCGAAGAGGCTGGCATCATGCGAATAAAATTCACGAGTTTTAGCCGAGGCGTCAACCTCGCCTGAGATTACTTTTGAGAGTTCGTCGGCAAGTTTCATACTTTAGAGCATAACCGTATTGCCGGGTTTTGGGTAGGGCTAATGCTTATGCCGTCTATTGTCGATGTCTGAACAATTGAACGATCGCCAATACCATGAGCAAGCCGATAGCAATGGCCAACTGCTGCTTACCTCGGGCCATGAGGGCGGCATAACCAAACAGGCCGGCAAATGAGGCACCAACGGCTATGTCGATAACTTTTTGGGTCTTGGGCTCGGCATTCTCGTACACTGTCAGGGCCGAGACGGTGGCTAAATTCACCCATTTAACAGACTGACCAGACCGTTCGACGCGCAAATAGCCGTGCGGGCGGTTTGGGAGTTCCGGGTTGCCATTTGGGTAAGCCACGATTTCGGCTCGACCATTGGAGTATAAGATATGCAAGTATTTCATCTGGTAGGTATTTATACTAGAAATTTCTAGCTGTGTCAATAAAACCGGCCCTCAAGCGGGCCGGTTTTGAGTCGGAGGTGAGCTTACTGGTTAGTTGATTTGGTTACCATCCCTGTCGCCCATCATGCCATGTCCGCGGCCGCCGTGACCGCCCATCATACCACCTTTACCCATGCCGGGTCCGCCGCCCATGAGCCATTTGGCGTCGATGCCAGTGTCTTTGGCCCACTGCTCAATCTCGGTGCGGGTAGCTTCCATAGCAGTATGGCGCTCGGCTTCAGTTTTATCTCTGAACGTGTCCCTAGCAGTCTGCATTTTGGCTTCAAGTTCATGATGCTTGGCTAAGACCTTGGTTTTTTGCCCTTCAGTCAGTTTGCCATCTTTGACTGCCTGATTCAGGCGGTCTTCGTAGGATTTTTGCCTGTCGGTCTCGCGGGCAGTCCTGTCCTCGTCGAACACGGCCTGCACCTTGGCCTTATCGACACCGAGTTTGTCGGCTAACTTTTGGATGAGCGTGGCCCGTTGATCAGAGCCGTCGCTGGCGGCGTTCACTGTGGTGGTGCCGTATACAACCGAGCCGATGACAGCTGCCGCCGCCAATGGCATCCAAGTTTTAGTTGCTGTGCGCATAGGTTAGTGATCTCCTCGTTAATCGTGTCAGTATGTTTGAAGTACTCGACACGTTTTAGATTACACTCGATACCTGATAGAACACTTAGAGCAAATCGTCGAGCGGCAGCGATACGTAAAACTGTGATCCATGGCCAAGCCGGCTGGTATACCAGATCTTGCCGCCCAAGGATGTCACCAAATCCCGACAGAGCGACAGGCCGACTCCTAGCCCTGGGTACTTGCCTGCCACGGCTGGTGAGCGGTAGAACCGTTCAAATATTTTATCGTGCTCATTGTCGGCTACGCCCAGACCGTCATCCTGGATTTCGGTAATAATGGTTTGGCCATCACGGCGCAACACGATCCTGATTTGTTGGGCAACAGGAGAAAACTTGGCGGCATTGGTCAGGAGGTTATTTATGACCTGACCCAGCCTGTCGCGGTCTGAGCTCAAATGGGCAGCCGTAAAACCCGAGATGGTAATGTGCTGTTTGATGCCCAACTGAGCATCTGCCACCAGTTCGCGGATGAACTCGTCAAAATCAAAGCTCGATTTATTGATCAATAGCACGTCACCACCCTTGCTCGCCTGGTAGACATCGTTAATGAGTACCGTTAGTTTGCGGTTTTGATGGCTGAGGCGTTGCGTCTCAAATTGCAAGTCGCTGGATGGGGCGCCGGCCTCAATCCTGTCGGCCAAGTGTGCTAGCATAACGTGGGTTGCTCCCGCTGAGCTCTTGAGCTCGTGGGCGGCTGTCGCCAAAAACTGGCTTTTCTCGGTGAGAAGACGCAAAAATTGGCTTTTGACAAACTTGGCTTCACCAAGCTTGGTTTCGGCGGCGGTGGCTCGTTCGATGAGTCGTGCTAGTCGACCGAATTCAGTGTCGGCCTTGGCTAGCCGAACCAACTTTGGCCTGTCGATGTCCTGCAGGCTACGGGTGAGCGTGAGTAACGGCGCCAGTACAATTGCCCACAGCGACCCAATTAAAAGCAGCATGGTAGCCAGGGCGGCGGTCACTAGTAGGTACAGCTGGCGCTGCTGGGCCTGAACCAACCCCGAGATAATGGGCACGGCCGAAGATACCCTCAGAATCGCTGCTGTGTCGCCGCTGGCACCGGTTAAGCTTTGCCCAAAGCTAATCCTGTCGACCTTCAGCTCGTCGCCGGTACTGTCGCTGGCGCTCCCCACAGTAATGCGCGACTGGGTGATTTGCCCGAGGTGAGTGAGCTGTTCATCATCCCAAAGTCGGCCGACAACCCAATAGCCCTTCGGTTCAGTACGGCGCTCATCGTCGTCACCGGGATGGATCGTGGCGGCCCGGAATTCCATGAGGCCAGCCGGTGTATTTTGAAAAAAATGGGCAAAATGGTAGTTGTGTAGTTGGGCAAAAAAACTTTCATGCAAATTAAGATCTCTGAGATCGGGTGTTCCCGGGACAGCCGAGTAGTAGGCTAGTGTCCTGTCCGGTTTGTAAACCCAGGCAGCATCGGCGCTGTAATTAGCCAAGCCGGCATCGATGGTATCACGAGCGAATTGCTGATTACCCGTGGTTACAAAGTTAACCATCTCGTCCCAGAACGAGTAGTCCACGGATAATGATAATAGTGTTTGGCCGTCAAGACTCTTGATCTGGGCAAAATACGCTTTGTGCTCGGCGAGCGAGTTTTCTAAAAGCGTCCTTACCCGGCCTTTTTCAAACCATTGCTGCCAACCTACCAGAACAGCGATGATGGCGAAGAGTGCCATAAACAAAAGCAGAAAGCGCGCCTGAAGCTTCATACTACTTATGTTTATATACTAAAGCCGCAGTGCTGGCTAGTTCTGGCGGTTTTGGCGTTCCCTTTGAAAAGCCCAACCGACCAAAGCAGTGATGGCTACAAAGCTCAAGAATGACCCAAATGGAATGGTGGCAAAGCCCCAGAGTGCAACCTGAACATCGGCGCAGGAGACTCCCCCCACACAGGGTGCGGTTGCCTCGGGCACGATGCCCCACTGCAGTAAGGTATGATACAAAGCCACGATCAGGCCGCCCACACTCAAAGGCAGCACGTAATAAGGTAGGTCGGGGTCCCGGCGCAGGATACCTATGGGCATGATGAGAGCCAAAGGATACATGAATATCCGCTGGACCCAACATAGGCTGCAGGGCGCCAGATGCATGATTTCGCTCAAACTCCAGCTACCGACTGTGGCTAGCAAGGCGATCGTCCAGGCCGCGTACATAAGATGTTCAATCTTGATGAATATTTTGAGTCGATTGATCATAAGGCAATGGCCGGTTTAATGCCGCCCTGGGTGGCGGTATAGGCATGAATACTAGTATATAGATAATTGTGATCGCTACCAACCCAATCCATATCAAACCGCTCAGTGAACACCTTCGTTCATTGGCGGCTGCCCCCTTAATTCTTATGATTGTCTTGTATCATTTTTGAGCCCTTGGGGCTTCACGATCAACGTTACGAGCCAGACCCAGCCAGCGCTGAGCAGCCAGCCGGCGACCACGTCGCTGGGATAATGGACTCCCAAATAGCAGCGTGATAACCCCACAAGCCCTAGATAGACAGGCCCAATAATGAGGGCGGCCCGGCGGTATCTGGTGGTATACAGGGCAACCATGGTAGCCACGGCCAAAGCAGCCGAGGCCATAGCATGCCCGCTCGGGAATGAATAGCCGCCAGCGGTAATAACTTGGTGCCACAAATCCGGCCGGTCACGGGCAAACAACGACTTGAGCGCAATGTTAAACGCGGCCGCCCCCGTGACTCCCGCCACGACGACGGCTGTTTGCCGGTACCGGCGGCGATCATACAGGGCAAGGCTCAGGACCAACGCCGTCAATGACACAATTGGCACATCGCCGGTATTTGTTATGGTGTGCATGAGCCAGTCGAGCTGCGGCGTGGCGAACTGATGCAGCCAGAGCAAGAATGAGGCGTCGAAGCTCCAATATTCCCTTTCGATAGCCTCACCGAGTGTGTAGGCCAGTAGGGCCGCCGGAACCATATACGTTAAACCTGCCATCAATAGCCGACGGGCAGTTATTCGTGATACCAGGGCCTGAGCCTGACGCGCAAGTCGATCCATATAGCACTATTGTAGCGCGTTTTGGCTCGAAACCCTTGAGCGCATGCAACGCTTAGCCTGGCGCCTAATCTATAGGTCGGCCGGAAATTGCCCGGTAACCAAAGAGTAGAATCACGGCCCCCAGCACAGCCACCACGAGGCTATACAGGTTCAAGCCGTTGACTCCACTATAACCGAGTAGCTGCATCACCATGCCACCGATAAACGCGCCGATGATGCCAACGATTATATTGGCGACTGCTCCTTGCTGGGCATTGGTGCCGGCGATCATGGAGGCAACCCAGCCAGCTAGTGCCCCCAGGACTATCCATACGAGAAATGACATTTTGCTTCAACTCCTTTTGCTTGTTGCATCATAGCCTGTTTTGAGGATGGTAGCCGTGGCCTACCCCACCTGGTTTTTGTGAGCTGGACCACACAATTAGCCGATGCTCTATGATATATTCCAGATAGCATGAGGGATTATTTGACTGTCAGGACCCAGCGCTACGCAACGCCTAGGAATTATTTGACTATGGCGGCAGTGATATCACTATTGGTAGTTGCTATCGGCGTAGTCACGGCGTATCTCTTTAGCAGCTCCTTGTCGACCCAGACCGAGCTGGAACGTACCAATCTCCTCTCCCAACAGTCCTCAGGCTTTACTACCTACATCCAAGAGCGAGCCGCCAACTACGAGCAAGTGTTGTTATCGGCTGCGGGGCTGATTAAAGTTCATAACCTCGATAATATAACCGCCACAGACTGGACAACTCTCATTACGAGCCTGCAGCTGAGACGACTACATCCAGAATTGCTGAGTATGGGCCTCGTCAAGGGCACCGTATTGACGTATGCAGAGGTTTTTGAGGAAGGCCGACCAGCTAACCTGGGGTATGATTTTGCCTCTGAGCCGATCAGGCTACAAACTATTGAGCTCGCCCGAGACAATGCTCAGACTACCGTGACGCCGCCGGTGGTGTTGCGGACTGATGCCCAATCCGCCAATGATACTGCGCCTTACAGTCTAATCTTTTTCTACCCCATATACCGGACAATTGAGATTCCCTCCACTCTGGAGGACCGCCGGGCCGCGATCTCGGGCTATGTCTACGTGTCGGTGAGACTTCAGGACATGATGAAAGCCCGTCAAAATGTTCTGGACGACACCGAGGCAATCTTTCGCCTGAACGATGTGTCGGCCTCAAATGCGCCAGTCCTCTACCAATACCAGGCTTCGGGCCATCGTCCATTGGTTGGCGATAGCGGCTTGAGCGCCAATTTTAGCATTTTTAACCGGCAGTGGCGTTCGGAGATGCGCTTGAGCCGCCCCACCGAGCAGAGTATTCTGGGGCCTTTGGGGGTATTTTTGTTGGGCGCCGCCACAAGTATGGGCATCGGCGGTCTGATTTTTTGGCTACTGGTGCGCCGCCTGCAACGGCTGCACCTATCACATGAAGCCGATATTCAAAGGACCAAGGACGAATTACTGGCTCTGGCCTCGCATCAGCTGCGGACACCAGCCACGGGGGTCAGACAGTATTTATCGATGCTCCAACTTGGCTATTTCGGCCGGCTCCCTCGTGACCAGCTGGAGGTCCTCGTTAAGGCCCAAAGTGCCAACGACCGTCAGCTGGAAATTATTGACCAGCTGCTGTACGTTGCCAAAGCCGATGCCGACCAAAACTTAACGGATCCCGAAAGCCTTGACCTGGTTGGCCTCGCTCGACGGGTGATGGAAGACCAGTCGGCTACTGCTGGCGAAAAGCAAATTGAGGTCAAGCTTATTGCCCCCAAAAAGGTGACTTGCGTGGTGGATGCCAGGTTTACTCACATGATTCTGGAGAACCTCTTATCAAATGCCATCAAATACTCGCAGCCTGGCTCACCAGTGGAAATACGGGTTCAGCCAACGCAAAACGACGTCTCAATTACTATCACCGATCAAGGAGTGGGTATCGCCGAATCTGACTTGCCTAAGCTTTTTGCTAAATTTACCAGGCTCGATAACCCTTTGTCCCGGACTGAAGGCGGTAGCGGTTTGGGGCTCTTTTTGGCCGAGAGCTTGGCTGCCGCCCAGGGCGGACGGCTTGAAGTAATGTCGACACTCGGTCAAGGGTCGGCCTTTAAACTCATTTTGCCGTTGCCCGTTATGAGCAACCGCAATGTGACCGGACTCACAGACTAGACGGTGACACTTATGGTAGAATTCTTCCATGACTAGCCAAAACCGAGCTGACACCCGGGTTTTGCTGGTTGAGGATGACGGCGCCCTCAACGAAGTATTCAGCCTCATGCTCGACAAGCTGGGTTACCGCGTGGAAACGGCCTTCAATGGTCAGGAAGCTCTGGTAAAAATTGCGGCTCACAAGCCCGACCTCATTTTGCTTGATCTCCTCATGCCTATCATGGACGGCAAAGAGTTTTTGCGCCGATTTCCCGACACGGCATCGGTGCCGGTGATCGTATTTAGCAACCTCGACACCAAATCTGAGGTCAAGGACGTCATGGATTTAGGGGCGCGGCGGTATATGCTCAAAGCCTGGGTAACACCCTCGGAACTGCTTAAGGTAATTGAGGATACTCTGAGAGACTAATCTCAGGCTGGAGTTCATCGCCAGTCAGGCGGTTGAGACGATTGATATGTACGTTGTACCGTTTGCCTGTTTGAGCGACTGCCCGTTGCACTTTGAGAGCAGCCAGTTCATGGCTGACGGTCTCGCGCGAGATATTAGCCAAACGAGCCAAGTCGGATTGAGTGAGATCAAGCGTCAGCAACCTAAAGCCTTCGGGATCTTCGGGAGCACCAAATCTGAGGGCTAGATACCGCAGAGTGTGAGCAAGCTTGGCTGAGGCATTATCCTGCCCCAAAGCCTGGATATGCAACAAAGCACCCATGTAGCGCCGAGTCATCCTTTCGAACTCAACGGGATCATGAGCCAGCAAACTGGCTTTCTCGTCCGCAGCCGCAACTTCCAATTCAACATCGGTCATGGCTTCGTAGTAAAATATGGCTACCGGCAGATGACCAAACACCACACCGACGGGAAAGTAGTCGTCATTCCCGAAAAGGGCCACATTGACTTCGTTGCCGCTGCTTAAGATACTATAGGCCCGAACAACCCCTTGTTTAATCACAAACACCGAAGATGTCGCCTCGCCTTGATACAAAATGATTTGTCCTTTACGGACCTTACGAACACGAGTCAATTTTCGGCCCTCAACCTTGAAGGTCCCGCCGCCGAAACGCCAGCCAGGCCAGAGCCATGAGACCAGCGGTTACGGCCACGAAGTAGCCAATGTCAGTCCAAGCTGCTTGACCGGTCTTGAGGATGGCTTCGGACCGGTAATAATGGAAGGGTAATAGTTTGGCGGGTATCTGCAACCAGTCTACGGTTTGAGCTAATGAGCCGACGATATAGCCGGCCAAAGCTAAACCAGCCGCTACCCCCATAGCGGCACCGCGAGCCCACCCGCTGGCGGCCAATACGTACGCCACACCGCCCGAGGTCAGAGCCAATAGCCAGCCCATCAGACCGGCCAGTACGATGCCCTGCCAACCAACTCCGAGATTAATAGCTGCAGCTGTGACGACGGTGGTGACCGTGGCAACTACCATGGTAATCAGCAAGCTGACAGCCCCGGCCAAAGCTTTGGCGGCGAGTACGCTGGTGCGGCTGACTGGTTGAGCTAGAGTCATCTCAAGGGTATGGTCTTGCTCTTCGCGCCCGATCAGGCTAGTACCCAGACCAATTGCCTGTACCGCCAACAGCAAGGGCAGCATGAAGAAATAGATTTTACTGTTCAGGAAACCTAGTGGCGACAAAAAGTCGGTGTCTCCACCCAGAAGTTGAACGGCGGCCGATGGCAATTTAGAGAAACTTTGCTGCAGCTGCTGAGCTTGATCCCTAAACGACGGATAGAGCATAAGATTCATGGAGACCAGGCCAAATACGCCCAGACTCCACCACAGCAGACTCCACCGACGGGTCCATAATGTGTGTTTGATAATCTCTCGCATTACCCGCGGCCCCCTAACGTGCCGTAGACATCCATGAATTCCGATTCAAGTTCAAGGTTTGGTGTATGCAACGTTTGAACATCGTGATGTGCCAATGTCTTGAGTAGTGGCACGAGCGGCCCCTTGACGGTGAGTTCGGCGCTCGAGTTGTCATGTTTGACGATGTGCACGCCCGGCACATGGTGTAGTTCGGCGAGTGGTACCGGGCCGCCAAATTTCACGACAAAGGTCTGAACGGTGGTCTCAGTGAGTTCCGCTAGTGTTTGCTCGCGCACTAGCCGGCCGGCTTTGATAATACCAACCCTGTCACATACTTTTTGGACCTCGCTCAAGATGTGGCTGCTCATGAAAATCGCGGCACCCTGAGCTTTGGCTTGGTTGACCAGTTGATAAAACACCTCTTGCATCAATGGATCAAGGCCGCTGGTGGGCTCGTCGAGGATATAGATATCAGGCTCGTGCATGAAGGCCTGAATGATGCCAATTTTTTGACGGTTGCCCCTCGAGAGATCGCCCATTTTTTTGTTTAGATCGGCGTCCAGTCTCGTGGCAAGTTGTTTGATCTTTTTGGCATAACTGCCACCGCGCAACGCTCCGAGGTAGCCTAAGTATTGGTGGCCAGTCAGTTTGGGATAGATAGGCACGTCTCCCGCCAAATAGCCGAGATGGCGGCGCACTGCTATGCTGGCCGTCACTACATCGTGGCCGCCCACTGTCGCAGAGCCAGCAGTCGGTTGGATAAAATTGACGAGTAGCCTAATTGTCGTTGACTTGCCGGCACCATTCGGCCCGAGAAAGCCATACACTTCTCCGGGGTTGACCTGCAAGGTAAGATCGTCGAGGGCCCGTTCGGCAGAGCCAGCATATTGCTTGGACAGATGGCGGATGTCGATGGCGGCGGTCGGCGACGCTGATGAGGCGCGCTCCATATTCATATGGTATCACGGATTATTGCGGGTTTTAGATGCAATCGATTCTGGTCTTGCAGATTTGATGATTTGCTTGGCACATCCAAACAAGATACTATATATATTATAGTAACTTAACCTGAAAGATACCTATGACAAAAATTTCCCTGATCATTGGCAGCACCAGACAAAATCGGGCTGCCGACAAAGTCGCTGAGTGGGTAACGGGCCAAATCAGCCTGCATGATACCTTAGAACTTGAAATAATTGACCTAGCTCAGGAAGACTTGCCGTTCTTTGTGGCACCGACACCGCCGAGTTATGCACCCGACCAGTCACCTCACGCCCTCGCTTGGGGTAAGAAGGTGGCCGCAACCGACCACATCATTTTCCTGACTGCCGAATATAACCGAGGCATTCCCGCAGCCCTTAAGAATGCCATTGATTATCTCAAGAGCGAATGGGAAGGTAAGCCGGCGGCCATCATCAGCTACGGCTTTATCGATGGTGGTTTGAGCGCAACCCGTCATTTGCAGGATGTACTTGGGTGGCTGAAGGTGCGCGTAGTGCCTACTACTATTCAGCTTCAATTGACCCGCGATATGCTGGGTGCCGACGGCACGATTGCCGATCCAGTAAGCTCGTTTGCTGGATATAACGAGCAGATGAACGATATGCTCGATGAATTACTGGCGGCTGAAGCGCGCGCGGTTACGTAGCTCGCAAAATTTTGTCCATTGGCCTACCCTTGGCCAGCTCGTCGATCAGTTTGTCGAGGTAGCGGATGGCCTGCATGGTGGGCTCTTGAATTTCTTCCACGCGCACACCGCAAATGACGCCGGTAATCTGCGAGCGGGCCGGGTTGAGCACAGGCGCCTGATCAAAAAACTTTTCCAAGTCGGTTTGACTATCGGCTTGGGTTTCGACCTGGGCCTGGCTATAACCGGTGAACCAACGGATAATTTGGTCAACCTCGGCCTTGGTGCGGCCTTTCCTTTCGGCCTTGGCCACGTAGAGCGGGTAGACCCTAGCGAAGCTCATAGTGTAGATGCGGGGTTTGGTCATGGATAGATAATGATCCCTTTGTGATCGAAGAATTTAGTAAGCAGGCTGTACGTCACCGCGACATTTTCTTGGGCGCCGGGTAGACTCAAGGGCGTTTTTGGTATGTACCATGAGAATTTTTTTAAGCCGTCTCATGTGCCTAATATACGGCAGCTCAGCCGTGACGGGTGTATAATGCAATATCTAAACGTGAGGTCATTATGTTGAAATTGAATACGATCATGCTTGGCAGTGACAACCCTAAACGGTTGGCGGATTTTTACGGCAAGGTACTCCAGGCTGAAGCCGGTTGGGAGAGCGGCCAATACCTTGGGTATGAAGCCGGGAGCTGCTATTTGATGTTTGGCCCGCATGACCACGTGCACGGTCGGAGCGGCAATCCTGAACGGATCATCTTCAACTTTGAGGCCGCCGATGTTGACGGCGAATTCAAACGAGTGCAGGCGATTGAAGGCGCGAGCGTAGTGCAAGCGCCCTACCACCCCGGTGATGATCCCACGATGACGCTCGCCACCTTTGCCGATCCTGACGGCAATTACTTCCAGCTGGCGTCGCCGATGTCGTAGACGCTAGTATTCGGGAATGACGTCGGTGCCGTCAGTCCACTTGTTGTTCGTCCAGGTGTTGCCGGTGCCCGTCCCCCATCCCGCCACCGGCCCGTAGGCGCCACATTTACCGTTGCTGCCGCGCTGGAAAATGTTGTCGGTATACACGATATGGTTGGCGTAGGGGTAGGCGCCGTCGTGCCGGTCGCCGGCGTAGGTGCAGAAAGCCAGGCTGAGGCTGGCCGGTAGCAGATTGTGGTGGATGGTTACATCGTGGGCGGTGGCAAAGTTTGGTATGAGGTTGATGTCACCGGTGCAGCCTCCGTCGCTGCCGTAGGTGGCCGTTTGATCACAAGCCACGGTACTATGACTAATGCTGATGGGGCCACCACCATCGCTTAAGAAGCCGCCGAGGTGCCAGTTGGAGTTGGGCTGAATGTATTGACCGTGTAGATATGAGTCCTGAATCACGCACGATACACTTTTTTCTTCGCACTGGGCTGAGGTAATACCGCCGTGAATATTGGCCCGCACGAGTCTGAGGTTGCCCCAGCCCACCGCGGGGTGCTGCTGCTGGCCGCCGTCGACTTCGGCGTCTTGGATGGTAAAACTCCAGCCTGCTGAACCGGCGTTGTCGGTATCCAAAAAGACTACGCCATTAACTTTGCTGTTTTTAATCATCACATTGGCAGCCGCGATGGTGAGGTCGCAATTGACGGTTTTGCCATCGATGATGGCGCCCGCCGTAGTGATGGTACACGGGCCGGTGTAGGTAGTGAGCGTGGTACCGGCTGGTATGCCAGTGTTGGCGGCACCCGGCCAGCAGCCGCCGCCGGCATCAGAGCCGCCGGGTGTGTGTACGGCGCCGGCGCAGGCAGCGGGCGAGGAGGATGGCGTGGCTGTTGGGGCAGGGGTGGGTGTGGTGGCAGCAAACCGCACTACACCGCTGCCCGATGCGCCGGTAGCGGATTGAACGGTCGCCCCGGCCGAGAGGGTGCCGGTTTCGGGTTCAACGGCGGCCAGCGGCCCGGCGGCCCGGGCCATCAGCAGCACTATCGTCCCGAGCAGACTACAAGCGACTGCTACGGCGACGAGCTGCAGCCGCGATCGCTTAGTTGCAGCCGGTAACAATGTAAGCTGGTTTAACCTAATCATGTTTAGGCGATCTCCCTACTGAGGTAGCATTTAAGATTGTTGGATGTTTGATTACCATAGCGAATGATTTGGATGAAAGATACGCCAGCCATCTGGTTTGTTGAGCTCCTGTTTAACAAAGTCATCCGGCACACGGTGCTTGCCCGTGGCGATGAGCGGAGACTCGTCCCATGTGCGCCAATCACCCCAGTACACACCAAGGTCTCGCACGTAGATATCGAAACCCCAGGCAGTGGCCAGGGTTGGGTCTTTGTACTCGAGCATGCCAATGTGCTTGTCGGGCATCTGGAGGTACCTGTCGAAGAATTGCCGCGGTAATACCTCATGCAGATACAGGCAAGCCTTGAGAGGTCCGCGCCAATTGTATGCTTTAGCCATATATTCACAAAACTTGGTGTATTCCTGGCGATGCTCATCGCTTGGGCTCGTCCACTTCCAGTGCTTTTCGAGTGCTTCGTCGAGGTCGCGATAGCCGGCGAAATAGATTTGACCGGTCTTGAGCCCGGGCATTTGGCTCAGGACGTCGTCAAAGACCAACATATCCCATTGGGTGATGACGATACTATCCCACTCGAAATTGCGGCCGCGCTTATCATACCAGTCGAGCAATAATAAATCGCCGTGAATCCACTTTGTATATGGGTCGGCGCCGTAGGTGCCAGGGTACACCCAGAAATCATCCAGCTCTGATTCGAGCGCCGACTTGTAGACATCAGCCTCGGCCGGGTCGCCGCCATACAGCCCGTAGATTTTGTAATTTGGGTTGTGTTGCCTGAGGAGCTTGAGATGATTTTGCGTGACTACCGGTTCTTTGTAGAACCAATACAGGATCGCGAGATTGGGTTGTGCCATGAGTTGATTATAGAGCAGATTATTCGGGATGAAAGCCGAAGGCGCTCAGGTACTTGTCGGTGTCCAGGCTCCGTTGGCCCGCTACTAGATTTCGAACTCGGCATGCCACTCGACGGGAGTAATGTTGAGATTTATGGAAAGCGCGAAATCGTTCTGCCGTTTCCAGTTTGCGAGTTTGTTAGTAATTTTGTCCATTAAACCGGCAATATCCGAAACTTTATGCGCATTGACTTGTATGAATACTTCAATGGGGTCGGCGCTGACGGCGACCAGGGCCTTATCTGCATATACGAAGACGTCTTGTTCTTCGGTTACTTCTACGACTCGTGCGCGCATTGCATGAGCGAGAGTTGTGGCCTCATTATCCGCCACCTCACTAGTGTATCTAATCGTTACCATTACTCCCATATACTGCTCCTTTGCGTATCTGTGCCACTCTACAGTAACAAAAAGCGCCCGAATGAGCGTTTTTTGTATCATGTTGACAAATGATGTAGTTATTACATGGCCGGTGAGGAGAGACGCTACGATAACTTTGGAACAGGATGATACCGATTTCGACGTGGATACAATTAACGATCTGCTTAAGGCGAGGGACTAACCATGGATGTGCTGTTAATCTTTCAGGAAATCGATAAGCGTGCTTACCGGTTCGCGCCACAAATCTATGAGCAATGTATCGTCAGCAGAATTAATGTAGGCCCATCCCTGCCCCTCGTAGACCTCAAGATTTTGCAGCTGTAGATCTGTAATCCTGGCGAAGTAGAAGTGACGACCTTCCCATTCGCTGGTCAGCTTCCTCCACGCCACGTCCTCAAAGTATAAATGAAAGTCTTGTGGCTCAAGACGAAGATTCGTCTCTTCCTGGACGAGTTCACGCCAAACGGCGTTCAACGGACTTTCGCCAGGTTCCATGGTTCCGCCAAAGCTACCGATTCGGTTGGGATTATCGATGTTTGGAATATTGTCTCGCTGCTGGCCGACGACCTTTCCGGCGCTCGTAATCAGGAAACAACCAGCGTAATGATGGCTAACTTCAGTCATGGGTGGCGGATTCATGATCAATAGTATAGCACCGTGTAATAGTTTGGTTGTTCTATTGTTCCTGTCTCAAAACCAAACAAAAAGAGCCTTTAAAAAGCCTCGATTCGGTTATAATTCCATGGCTGGGGAGGCTGTCCCTATTCCAAAATTTTGACGAAGATCCGGATTTCTATATTGCGGAGATTCAGCGACTTCTAGTAGATGATGGTCGCAACCTGAATGTTCAAGATGATACTTGAGCGCTCGGGTGGTGACCCTCGGCCACCACACCTCCGAGGAGATGGGTGGCCGAGGACCTGTCGCCGTTCTAGTTGCGGCAGGTTGAGACAGAGCTCAGCTGGTGTAGCGGTAGCTGAGAGTCCCACGGTGGCTTTGGGCGTGGTAGTAGCCCCGAAGCACGTTGTAGTTGGGAAGGTAGCTCCCGCCGCCAGGAAGCGTACGAGCCATCAAGGTCCGTGGCTGGGCCTGGACCATCGAGCCAGTGGTGAAGGTTGCCTTGTGGATGCTGAAGCTCATCTTCGAGCCATCCTCGTGGCCGATGTCTTCGATCAGCAGCTCGAAAGTGATGGGAAGAAACTTCCCACCCACCCTCATCCGCGAAGCAAGATTGGTGGTGAATCGCAGCGGCTCGCGGTTGCCCCACATCGTGATGAGGTCCCACTTGGAGGGGCCATTGACGATGACGAGACTTCCGTCGGCAGGAACAAGGATCTCTCGGGTGCCGTGGAGGATCATCAGATCCACCTCTCTATCAAATACTGCCGAAGCGTGGCAGCCCGCGATACGTCCAATGGACGCCACCAGGTCATTACACCTCAAAAATGACATTTGAACTGTCCGCCATCTCGTGAGAGAAAGGGCAGTATGGGA
>CAYXSN010000018.1:0-34472 GCA_964467655.1 uncultured Candidatus Saccharimonadales bacterium
GCAACAAAGGTATTAATGCGTGATGGGGTCGGACAGTTCGGGTGTCAATTTATACAGATGAAGCGGATCAAATTATAAAATATAATTGCGAGAATATCAATGGTGGGCCTGACTTGGCCGAAATGGAACCAGGTAAGGCAGGAGCTGGTCGATTGGTACCGCGTCCTGCAGGGCTCTCAGCCTAGAGGCACTACAGTGCTGGATTAGAATCAAATAAAAAGTAAGAGCCCCACCGTAGTTACGGCAGGGCTCCACGCCAAATGGCGTGTACTACTTGTTGTTCCTCACGACGTTAGCCGCGATGAGTTCGGTCGGCACGGTGTAGTCCGGCGAAGCACCCTCGTCGGCCTCACGAACCTTGATGCACTCGGGGGTGTCGAACGGGTAGCCGTTACCCTCCGGGTTCACCCATCCGTCCTCAGTGTTAACCGACTTGCAGGTGTAGACGTCCACGGTGTTGCGCGCCCCGATGTACGTGTCACCGGCGGCGACCTCACCATCACCGTCCATCACGAACAGCAGGCCGTCGAGGTCGACCACCTTGCCCTGACGTAGCTGTCGCAGGGTCTCGTGGCCGGGGTGTCTGCTCATGTCGAACTCCATTCAGGTACGTGCGCAACAAAGTGCAATGACATTCATACGGATAGATAACAATATAACATAAAAACAATAAAAAGTCCAGTGAAGGACTCTTTATCAGATATAAATATAAGTTCTTTGGTGGGCCCGGCTGGATTTGAACCAGCGACCAAGCGGTTATGAGCCGCCTGCTCTGACCGCTGAGCTACGGGCCCGCGGCAACGCACTTATTATACACAGATTTCAGATTGGAACTAGTAGGCGATAATGCGCAGTACCTGGCTGTCGAGGATAGTGAGTGTAGGTTATGAGACGCCATCGGGAAGACATAATGATGGCGTTCACTCACCCGAGATAGCCAGGTATGCAGCAGCAAAGTGCTACTATTAAGTTGTATGAAACTTACGTGGCCCAACCTTTTCAACATCATTGCCAGCATCGTGGTGCTGTACTTGCTAGTGGTACTCGTTCAGACAGTCAAGAAAAACCACGACCTCGATGAGCAAGCCGCCAGCCTCAGCGCCGAAATTAGCCTACTAGAGACCCAAAAGCAGGATCTAGCCAACAACATCCAGTACTACGCCACTGATTCCTTCAGGGAGCGCGAAGCCAGAGCCAAACTCGGCTTGCAAAAACCAGGCGAAAACGTGGTTATTATCCCCAAAGCCGCACCCACGCCGGTGCCAACACCGGTACCCAAGGCCGCCGTCAATGAGTCAAATTTCAGCTTGTGGCTGAGCTTTTTGCGGGGCCAACCACGGCCTTAGGCTTTGCCCGTCCAATGCTAACCGTCGTAACCATCACGCCACCCAGTGACCACACCAGCGCCAACACGGTCACCAGAGGGCCAAACAGGGGCAGGTGAGCGGCTAGCAACAGCACGACGACACCCACACCAGCGCACCACCACAGCGAGTCGGCGTGCCAACGGGCCTTGCGCAACAACCAGTGACCCACGCTCACGCCAGCCCATACCGGTGTAAAGGCCATCACGATGAGCCACATCAGGAGCAGGGCAAACATCACGGGTATACCAAAGATGGTGAAAGTCAGTAACACCAACGCCATTGGAGCGGCAAACAAAGCCAAAGCGCCCCAGCCGAAGCTCAGGCCTGGTCGTCTCTGCATGGTGGTGGTGACAGCCCTCAAGCCTCGTGGAATGGCCAAAATGAGCACAACGGCGGCCAGCCACATAGCAACGGTCCAGTAGATCCAGCCGGCCACCTTGGCACCGCGGTTGCTGTGCTGTTGGGCTTGGGTTGGGTGCTCGGTGAAGTATACGGTCCCATTGACCTTGCTCTGGTCAAAAGCGGAAGCCGCGGTGCCGCTATACCACACGTTACCCTCGATGTGTGCGGTATCGCCCAGCCTGAGCACATCGGTGGCAGCCGACACATTGCCGGCCACCTGGCCATTCACAATGAGCGTCTGTTGGGCACCGTAAACATCGCGGGCCATCGAGCCCGACAGCTCGGCAATCCGGCCAAACAAGCCCACGTCGCCACCGATATTGGTACCACTGTTGGTGCGCACGTTATCTCCAAACAGCATCAGGTTGCGCCCGACATCGCCACCCACTTCTACTGTCTGACCGGCGGCTCTCACGCTGCCGTACACAATGCCTGATACCCTGATCGTCTGGGCGGCACAAATGACATCACCGTTGATAGTACCGGTAATATTGACGTAATTGCCGGCGCATACCAGGTCGCCGTCAACGGTACCTCGTACCTCGACTGTCTGACCGGCCGCAAAGAACGTACCTGGTTTTGTCTGGCCCTCAGCTATCACAACATTCTGACCTTGATCATAACCAAAGGCCAAGGCCACGCTTGGCACCAGGGCCAAAGCCAGAACTCCAGCGGCCAACCAATGCTTCTTCATATATGGTATCCTTAACTTGATGCCAACATTCTAGCACGCCCTCGTTCTTGACGCACTAGGTAAAAACATGATACATTAGCCCAGGTATATCGCGGGGTGGAGCAGTCCGGTAGCTCGTTGGGCTCATAACCCAAAGGTCGCAGGTTCAAATCCTGCCCCCGCTACCAAGCAATTATGAAAACGGCTCAGGCTACCTAGGCCGTTTTTTTGTGATGCCAGGGCAGGGCAAACTTTTGACCTGAATCGGCGCCAAACCGGCCGAAAACGTACCAGTTGGCCACATCCACCGTATACACAGGGTGACCTTCAGGTGTGGCTTCCTCGATGATGCTGGTGGCATCACCATCCAACCGCGCCGCCAGGCACTGGGCTGCTCGCTCAAGCTCAGAATCGTCAGTCACCACGCGTGCTGTACCCTCAAAATACACACCGACTGGCGCTTCGCCCAGGGCATATTTATCAATGATATTACCGGCCACACGGGGGTTGGCCATCAATTCCCGGCTGTGACGAGTCGAAGGCTTGGACCGCCAATACAAATTCAAATCGTTATCATAGGCGAAGTGTACTTCGCATACCCAGGGCATACCATCATGCACTGTCGCCAGGGACATATGGACGGTTTTATCAATATATTCCCTCACTACTTGTTCGACGTCTATGTGCATCAGTCAGCTCCTCTATGTCATTAAAAATATCACAAAAAAGAAAAGTGCCCAGGGGAGAGCGGGCGGGTATCTCCCCCGGGCGGCACTGTCTTACTTCAGCTCAGAACGAGCGGTTACCAAGACAGTGATGTGCTTGTGGTACTCCTTTCAGGCTGCCAGGCCGAAGGCGGCGGCTCCAATTGCTGATCGCACCAGAGATGCAATCTTGGTCTGGCCCTGGACCGTGGGGTGAGCGATGGCGTTACCCGTCAAGAAGACGTCGCCGGCCGTCGCATCGAGTGACGTGACGTCTACGTACTTTGCTCCACCGGCTGCAGCAGTAGCGGCGATAGCCTGATTGAGCTGTGCAACGCGCGCCTTGTACCACATCACCTCGTCGGGATCCATCAGGCCATAGGCGTAAGGCCCGAATGGATCGTAGACACCAGTCACTGCCGTGCTGACAGGCTTGCGCTTGGCCGCAGCGGCCAAGATCTGTTTGATGCCGGCCTGGGCCGACTGGACACTGTCCGTGAAGGCCGTTGTGTTGGCCTCGGTGGCACAGCTGGTCGGGCCGTAGATGCACTCGACCATGAGGTTGTACCAGCCAACGTCGTTGGCGCCCACCGTGAGCGTAACGATGATCGGTTTCTTGGGCAGGGAGTTGAGCTGTGGCACCTGGATAGCCAGGACGTCGCTGGTCTTGGCGCCACTGACCGCCAGGTTGTACGGTGTCAGACCTGTGTTGGCAGTCAGAACCACAGGGTAGGCCTGGCTGGGAGACACGCCAAAGCCAGCGGCGATCGAGTCGCCCATACCCATCAGGAGTGGCTTGTCGGTCGCCTGGGCCGGCACCGGCAACATCAGAGTGATGAAGACAGCTACTAGGGCGATCAGTGCCCCCCAAGTGCGTCTGCGCGCTGTTGAGATCGATCTACTCATTGAGTAATCCTCTTTCTGTGAAGACGTCTCGGATTTGCCCGCTTGGACATTGTATGTTGTCAGACTCGTAAGTGCCAACTTTTGCCATGAGCAAACAGACAATCCTGACACGTCAAATCATGTCAGGAAACGCCGTAGACAATGCCCTCATATCAGGTTATAATTTGGCAGTTATTCCCCGGCTGCGTAGCTCAGTGGTAGAGCAGGAGACTCATAAGCTCTTGGTCGGTAGTTCGAATCTACCCGTAGCCACCAGGTATTATTTGTTAGGACCATCATTTATGAGCCAGACGCGTCTCATCCAGCACGTCAACGAACAAGATGAAGTCTTGGGCTGGATCACACCCGAGCAACGGGCTGAACATCACATTTACCGGGTAAGTGCGCTTTGGCTGACTAATCCGGCCGACGATGTACTACTGGCCCAACGCCACCCTGACATGTCGAATGCCGGTGGCTTGTGGGGCCCGGCCGCTGCTGGTACCGTGGAAGCCGGCGAAAGCTACCACGACAACATCGTCAAGGAAACCGCCGAAGAAATCGGCCTGACCGGCGTCAATTTTACACTTGGACCCAAAACCTATATCGGCAAAGACGAGCCCGGCCGGACGTATTTTTGCCAATGGTTTTTTGCTACTTGTGACTGGCCGATAGACAAGTTTGTACTGGAGCCCGAAGAAGTTTCGGCCGTCCGTTGGATCAGCCGGGCTGACCTGCGCACAGAGATCAAAAACCACCCGGAACGCTTTTTGCTTGGCGCTTACCGCTGGATCGGTACGTTTATCTAGGCTACAATGCCCGCCATGGTAGCAAAGCCTTCGCTAGAACAGGTGTCCACCATGGTTAACTGGCCACCACCGGGCCGTTACGTGGTGGCCGTCTCGGGAGGCGCCGATTCTATAGCCCTACTCGACCTGTTCGTAACGATAGATCGCGGTTATGAACTGGTAGTGGGGCATGTTGAGCACGGGCTGAGGTCTGACTCGCCCGCCGATGCGCAGTTTGTGGCTACTACCGCCCGCCGCTATCACTTGAGCTGCCACGTTAGCCAGGCGCACTTGCCCGTCGGCTCCAGTGAAGCTACGGCCCGCCAGGCCCGCTACAGGCTGTTGCAGCAGCAGGTGGCGGCCAGTAGTGCAGCCGGAGTGATCACGGCTCACCATCAAGACGACCTACTGGAAACTAGTTTACTCAACCTGGCTCGTGGTACCGGCCGACGCGGTTTGGCGCCGCTGCAGCCCGAAGTCCAGCTCGGCGGTCTCAAAATCTGGCGGCCACTCCTGGCAGTATCCCGCGCCGCTCTCAGAGAGTACGCTGCGGCCCGACAGCTCAAGTGGCGGGAGGATTCCACCAATGCTGACACCACCAATCCGCGTAATTACGTGAGGCACAAGCTCCTGCCCTCAGCCAGCCGTCGTTGGCGCCAAGCGTATCTGGAGGCCATTGCCGAGCTACAAGAGCTCAACCACCAGATTGACGCCAGCCTCAACGAATTATTGGCACCGTTTGTCGTGGCTCCGGGCTACAGGTGGCCTCGCCAGCTGATAAATGATTTGAGTCTCACCGAGACGGCGGAGCTATTGGTGGCTGCGAGCCGCCGGCTCGACCCGGCAGTTGAACTCAATCGTCGCTTGGTTGAGGAGCTAGCCTTATTCATTCATACCGGCGCTCCCGGACGCCTCAGACAAGTCAGCCCCAGGCACCACCTGGCAATTTCCAGGCAATTTATCGAATTTACTCAGGAAAAAGCCCCACAAAATCGAGAAGATAGCGTATAATACACAGGCTCGGTTACAATAATTACCTTTAATGCTGACAGGTTCTAAAAATTTGAAGCTAAAGTCCAACACCCGCAATTTCCTTTTTCTACTCGTAGCCATCTTGGCTATGGCGGCCGTTATTGTACTGACCACACCACAGCAGCGGGTCGATGAAGTTCCGCTGTCGAGCTTGATTAACGAGATCAAAGAAGACAAAGTGGCGGCCATTGAAATCGACGGCAGCAAGATTACGGCAACGCTCAAAGATTCCAACGCGCCCAAACAGTACGCCTACAAAGATGCCAACAATACCAGCGTTGTCACCGATTATGGTATTGACACCAACAAGGTCAAAGTGACCACCAAAGACCCCAATGCCGACCCCAGCCTCTGGCTCCAACTCCTGGTGACTGTCGGTCCATTCTTACTGATCATCGGCTTCTTATACTTTCTTACCCGTCAGGCCCAAGGCCAAGGTAACCAAGCTATGAACTTTGGCAAGTCCCGGGCCCGGCTGTATGGCACCGACAAAAAGAAGGTCACCTTCGCCGAAGTCGCCGGCGCCGAAGAAGCCAAGCAGGAACTCACCGAGATTGTGGAATTCCTCAAATACCCGGGCAAGTTTGAGGCCCTCGGCGCCAAAATTCCCAAAGGTGTCTTGCTGTTCGGCCCTCCTGGTACCGGCAAAACCCTGCTCGCCCGCGCTGTCGCCGGTGAGGCTGGTGTGCCGTTTTTCTCGATAGCTGGTTCTGACTTCGTCGAGATGTTTGTGGGTGTCGGCGCTTCTCGCGTGCGCGACTTATTCACCAAGGCCAAAAAGAATGCTCCCTGCATTGTCTTCATCGACGAAATTGACGCCGTTGGCCGCCAGCGCGGGACCGGTATGGGCGGTGGCCACGATGAACGTGAGCAAACCCTCAACCAGATCCTGGTTGAGATGGACGGCTTCGAGCAGGGTACCAATGTCATCGTCATGGCAGCCACCAACCGTCCCGATGTGCTCGACCCAGCCCTCTTGCGCCCCGGCCGCTTCGACCGCCGCGTCACGCTCGACACTCCTGATCTCAAATCACGGCAAGCCATCCTGGAAGTGCATTCTGCAAACAAACCACTGGCCAAGGATACCGACCTCGAGGAGATCGCCAAAAAAACCCCTGGATTCTCCGGCGCCGACCTCGAAAATCTCATGAACGAGGCTGCCATTTTGGCTGCCCGCCAAAATCAGAAAACCATTACTCACAACGACCTCACCGCCAGTCTCGAAAAAGTCATGATGGGCCCGGAGCGTAAATCAAGACTAATGAACCCTGTCGAAAAGAAGATCACTGCCTACCACGAAGCCGGCCATGCCATTGTGGCCCACGTGCTGCCCAATGCCCATCCCGTCAATAAGATCTCCATCATTTCCCGCGGATCGGCTGGCGGCTGGACCTGGCAGCTGCCCGAAGAAGAGCGTAACCTCATCTCGGTAGCCGCTTTCAAAGACGACATGGGCGTCATGCTTGGTGGCCGCATGGCCGAAGATGTCATTTTTGGTGAAATCACCACAGGCGCCTCCAACGACCTCGAGAAGGCCACCGCCACAGCTCGCCGCATGATCATGGATTACGGTATGAGCGCGCGCCTACCCAACCGGGTCTTCAGCACGCATCAGGAAGTCTTCCTGGGCCGCGACTTTACTGCCAACCGAGCCTACTCCGAGGACGTTGCCCGCATTATCGATGAAGAAGTGGAAGCGCTCATCACCGAAGCTGCCCAGCGGGCTGCTGCTGTCATCAGGAAGTACCGCAAACAGGTGGACAAGATCGCCGATAAACTGATCAAAGACGAGATCATCGACAAAAACGAATTCATCGATCTGGTCGGACCCCGTCCAAACCAACCCGCTCCTACCGAGCCGCGCCGCGGTAACGACGAACCCCAGGACATCGGCCCCGGCCCGGTAGTCGCGCCCACCGCCGCCTAGGGCTAGGCCTCAGTCCGCGCTATAATAGCTGCTAATGGACCACGCCCGCCGCTTACTTCAGCTTGCCAACCGCCGCCAGACCGTGGGCGCCGCGGCTCTGCTCATTTCGTTTGCCTATCTCGTCAGCCGCCTTATCGGCCTGTTCCGCGACAGGTTGCTCATTACCCACTTCGGTTACGGGCCTGAGCTTTCGGCCTACAATGCCGCCTTCCGGTTGCCTGAATTACTCTTTACGCTGCTCATCTCCGGCGCCTTTGCCGTGGCCTTTATCCCGGTCTTTACGGCCAAACTCAAGGCCGACCAGGAACCCGAAGCTTGGGACATTACGGCCACACTCCTCAATTTCCTGGTGCTGGCAACCATCGCTGGCGCCGGCCTCATCATGCTGTTTGCCGATCCTTTGACCTACCTATTTACGCCCGGCTTCGATCAACCGACCCACGACCTCACGGTCCACCTCACGCGAATCATGGCCATTACGCCGGTACTATTTGCAATCTCGAGCATCTTGGGCAGCGTCCAACAGGCCTTTAACCGGTTTTTCATTTTTTCCATTGCCGGCATCCTCTACAATCTGGGCATCATCATTGGTATCCAATGGCTGGCCCCTCAACTAGGCATCTACGGGGTGGCCTGGGGCGTGGTTATAGGGGTGGTTTTCCAAGCTATCATCCAGATTGCCGGCCTGGCTGGCCTGGGCTTCAAATACCGGCCGGTTCTCAACTTCAAGCTCACGGGCGTGCGCCAAACCCTCAAGCTCATGGTGCCACGTAGTATCGACCAAGGCATCGACCAGATCCACTATCTGGCCGAAACCATGATCGGCTCGTTGGTATCCACCGCCGCCGTCGGCCAGTTCGCCATGGCCAACAATCTCAAGAACGTACCGCTGGTGCTCATCGGCAGCTCCATTACCACGGCAGTTTTCCCGAGATTGTCACAAGCCGCCGCTACCGGCAAAGAAAAACTGGTCAAAGCCTACGTCCAGACTGCCCGGCTTATCCTCTTTTTGGCGATCCCTTCGGCTTTGTTTGCTTTTGTGGCCCGCGGTTATATCGTGCGCTTGCTCCAAGGAAACGGTGACACTACCGTGGCTAATACCCTGGGCGCCTTTGCCGGCACCATTGTGTTTTTGAGCCTGTTTATGCTGGTTTCGCGGGTGTATTACGCCATGCAGGACACCCGCACCCCCTTATACCTGAGCTTGGCCAGTGTACCTGCCAATATCACGCTCGGCTGGTTCCTCTCCCAGCAATACGGTGTACCTGGCTTGGCGGCCAGCGCCAGCCTGATTGCCGCTCTGGAAACACTCGTACTCATCTGGATCCTGAATCACCGCGAGCATTCGTTTGGCGGCCGTGAAATTTTGTCAGGCGGTTCCCGCATGCTGGCCGCCGGCGTTATCATGGCTTGCTGCACCTATTTGCTCATCACCAATTACCTGCCGCTCTACGCCGCCGACCGTGGCTTTTCCACCCTGGCGCCCAAGTTTGCGCTCATCAGCTTGGTGGCCGCCGTTACCTATTTGGCGCCCTGCTATTTCTTGCGCCTACCTGAGGCCAAATTATTTATCGGCCGCGTCCGCGACGCCATCTTGCGCACCATGAACTTTACGTAATCGCGTAAGTTTACTAGAATTATGCGTTATGAGTACTGGCCAGCTTGATGAACTGCTCGAGCAGCTGCGTCCAGCTATAGCCAGCCACGGCCGCCGACTTCGGGTACAAACTTTGGCTGGTCATACCGGGCAGCGTATTAATCTCTAACACCACCAGTTCACCGCCCGGCCGCAGGATCATATCAGTGCGCGATAAATGACGGGCACCGGCGAGCTGGTGCACTTTTTCGGCTAACCGTTGTGCTCGCGCTTGGTCGGCTGCGGCAATATGCTCTGGTGGGCACAGTTCGGCCGTGGCGCCGTTATATTTGTTTTCATAATCAAACTCTTTGCCTTGAGGCGGCACAATCTCAATCACCGGCAAAGCTTTCTCGCCAAGTACTGGCACCGTCAGCTCGGTACCGGTTATCAGCTCCTCGAGTAACATCGTGCCGTAGTGCTCCAAAAGCTCCATGGCTTTGGTTTCATCGTACGGCAGCTGCCGGGCAATATAACAACCGACCGTTGAGCCGTCTGCCACAGGTTTGAGCACAAAAGGTCGTTGAGTGAGAGGGCTCTGAGCAAAACTGTCTGCCGTCACCAACTCACCGGCCGGCACATTCACGCCGGCAGTTGCAATCACCGAGATCAGTTTGGCTTTATCAAAACATAACGCTGAGGCCTCAGCGCCACTCCCCAGATACGGTGTGCCGGTCTGGTCGAGCAGACGTTGGATGGTGCCGTCCTCACCTCCGGTGCCATGCAAAATAGGGAAGACCAGGTCACAGTCTGCCGCCGCCTGCTTGATTTTGGCGGCGTCCTCACGGGCATCCCTAAACACCACGTCGTGACCCAGTGCGGTTAAGCCCGCCTGCACCGATTGGCTCGATCGCAAAGACACTTCCCGTTCGGCGCTATTTCCGCCACCTAATACTAGAATTTTCATAAATGGCATTGTATCATGGCTGCCCCATTCTGCCCGCCCGTGCTACACTACAGTTAAGTTAATCTGCGTGGAGACCACCCGTGTTTGGCAAAACTGAAGAACTCATCATTGTACTCGTGATCATCTTAATCTTGTTTGGAGCCAAGAAGCTGCCTGAGCTCAGCAAAGGGATATCAGAAAGTGTCAAGGAGATCCGCCGTGGATTCCGGGACGAACCCAACGACCGCCACGGTGACTCCAGCAAGCAGTAGCGCCCCCGTCCGAGAGCACATCAGGGAGCTTCGCCGCCGCTTACTGGTGGTTGTGGCCTGCCTGTTTGTGGGTGCCGGCCTTGGATTTTGGCAAAAAGATTTCCTCATCTGGTTTGTCCAAAAACCGTTAGGCGAGCCGCTGTACTATACGTCGCCCCAGGGCGGTTTTACGTTCGTGATGGCCATCAGCCTGCTGGCCGGGGCCATCGCGGCGTTGCCGGTGCTAGTTTACAATCTGCTGCGGTTCGTGGAACCCGCCGGCCAGCGCCCACTCGGCCGCCGCTTAATTGCCGTAGCCTTGATGGGATCGGTCATACTAGCCGCCGCCGGTGCCACCTTCGCGTATCTGGTCGGCTTGCCACTCGCCCTGCACTTTTTCAGCCAGATTGGCACGCCCCGGCTGCAGGCTCTCATTTCGGCTGACCAGTATCTCAAGTTTGTCATCGGCCAGGTGGCGGTGTTTATGATGATTTTCCAATTACCGCTCATGGTACTGGTCCTGGGCCGGATCAGCCCGCTTACGTCCAAGGTACTAGCGAAGGGTCGCAAATGGGTGATAGTGGCGGCGTTTGCCATTGGGGTGGTGTTGCCCATGTCGCCCGACCCCGTCACCCAGTTTATGTTGGCAACGCCCATCATCATGTTGTATGAGTTATCAATCTGGCTGCTATACCTCATGAAACGGCCACCCAAGGTGCGGCCGGCCCCGCCACCAGCCACACCAGAGCCAATCGTTCAACCGCTGCCAGCTCCAGCCGTCAAACCCCGGCGGCCTCAGCGGCCAGTGCCCGGCCGGGTCATCGATTTGTCTGAGCATGACGCCCATCGGCCACCACCCCCAGATTGACGGAGCTGCCCGCCCTGGCTATCATGTGCATAACGGTTATGGATCTCAAAAAGTCACTCAACCAGGCGCTCGAAACCCAAGTCTCACGCAAAGAATTCATGGTGAGAGGCGGCTTAGTTGCCCTGGCGTTACTAGGTTTGCCGGCTATCCTCAAAGCTCTCACGCACGGCTTCCGTGGGTCTGATGCCTCCAGGACGGCTGCTAACACCTACGGCGGTTCGGCTTATGGTGGCCACCGGTCGCCCACAGCCCGTTAAATCTGGTTATGTACTTATCAAGAGCATCTTTTTGCGCTATAATCAAGTATCGTGAACCAGTCAACTACCCGAAATTTTTGCATTATCGCGCACATCGACCACGGTAAATCCACCCTGGCCGACCGCATGCTTGAGTTGACCGGTACGGTCGACAAGCGCCACATGCAGGCGCAACTACTCGATTCCATGGATCTCGAGCGCGAAAAAGGCATCACCATCAAGCTCCAGCCGGTGCGCATGCAGTGGCAACTGAGCCGAGGTGAGGGTGTAAGGCGCAGCAGTCAATCCGGAGAGCAAGTGGACGTAGGTCCTGAAAAATTGTCAGACAAGCAAACGGATAGCGTTCGTCCACGCGAGCAGGATTTGACCGCTGCGCCCACCTATACCCTCAATCTCATCGACACCCCCGGCCACGTCGATTTCTCCTATGAAGTCTCTCGCTCACTCGCCGCCTGCGAAGGCGCAATTCTGGTGGTGGATGCCTCCCAGGGCATCCAGGCCCAAACGTTGGCCAACGTCTACCTAGCCATCGAGGCCGGCCTCGAAATCATTCCGGTACTCAACAAAATCGACCTGCCCGCCGCCGATCCCGAGCGCGTGTCGCACGAAGTGGCCAATCTCCTGGGCTGCGACCCGGCCACCATCCTGAGGGTTTCCGGCAAAACCGGCGAGGGCGTCACCGAAGTCCTAGATGCCATCGTCCGCGACATCCCCGCCCCCAAGGGCGATCCCGAAGCTCCCTTGCGCGCTCTCATCTTTGACTCCATCTACGACCAGCACCGTGGCGTTATCTTGTTTGTGCGCGTGGTCGACGGCCACATCAACCGCCACGACGATTTGCGCCTCATGGCCACCAAAGCCGACGGCCTGGCCGTTGAAGTCGGCAAGTTCTTGCCTAAGCAAACCCCCACCGGCGAAATTCAGTGCGGCCAAATTGGTTATGTGGTCACCAACCTCAAATCAATCTCCGAAGCCCGGGTAGGCGACACCGTCACCCTCGAAAGCCACCAAGCAACCCAGGCCCTGGCGGGCTACCGCCAGGTGAAGCCGTTTGTGTTCGCGGGCTTTTTCCCGTCATCCGGCGAGCAATATCCCGCCCTCAAAGATGCTCTCGAAAAGCTCAAGCTCAACGACGCCGCCCTGTTGTACGAGCCCGAATCAAGCCAGGTGCTCGGCTTTGGTTACCGAGTTGGCTTCCTCGGCCTCTTGCATCTGGAAATCATCAAAGAGCGGCTCGAGCGCGAGTATAACCTTGATATGGTGGTCACCAGCCCCTCCACCGACTACATCGTGGCCGAAACCGACGGCACCGAGTACACCATCCGCTCGGCCGCCGACCTGCCCGAACCCTCCAAGATCGACCACATCAGGGAACCCTGGATCAAAGGGGAAGTGGTAGTGCCAAACGACTATGTCGGAGCAGTCATCCAGCTCATCAATCGCATTCGCGGCCTGCAAAAAAACTTGAGCTATCTCGATGAAACTCTCGCCCTCATCGTCTTTGAGGCGCCCCTATCCAACGTACTGACCGACTTCTACGATTCGCTCAAATCCATCACCTCGGGCTATGGCAGCTTCAACTACGAACTAGGCGACTACCGCCGCGAAAAACTCGTCCGCCTCGACACCCTCGTGGGCGGCGAACTCATCGACAGCCTTTCCATGATCACCCACACCGATGAAGCCTACCGCCTAGGCAAGCAAATCGTCGAAAAGCTCAAAGAAGTCATCCCTCGCCAAAACTTCGAAATTAGCCTGCAGGCCGCCATTGGGGGCAAAATCATCGCCCGCGAAGACGTCAAAGCCCTGCGCAAAGATGTAATCGCCAAACTCTACGGCGGCGACGTCACGCGCAAAAACAAGCTCCTCGACAAGCAAAAGAAGGGCAAAAAGAAAATGAAGCGCATCGGCAAAGTCGACATCCCGGCCGAGGCGTTTATGGTGCTAGTCAGTAAGGATAGCTAAAAAGTGCCAAGAGCATGAACATCCTATCCCTACAACGCCGGCTACTCCACGTCACAGTATCCAATTCGTTGTATGCTTTTGCGACCGGGCTGGCAGGTGTTTTCGTCCCGCTCATTATCCTGCAAACAGGTGCGCCTCTCACCCATATAGCCGCGCTGGCTGCGTGGGGCTGTTTATTCATCACGCCACAGGTACAATCGGGCTATGCCAAAAGAGCTTAAAATCCGCATTGCCAACCCCGCCCAAGTCGAGCGCAAAGTTATTTCGCTCGGTGGACAGTTCACCGAAGAGGAATCCGCCCGCCATACCTACTTCCGGCAGCCCGCCGGGAGAGTCTTAAAAGTAATTCAGTCACCCAAAGGCAACTGGCTCATTCAATTTGAACAGCAGGGCAGCGGGTTTAGCCGTACCAGAAAAGACCAGTTGGAAGATGCATCTCAAACGCTCAAAGAGCTGACAGCGGCCCAATGAACTATCAAAAATCTAGACATGTAATTACAATGTAATCCGGCCTCATTGACGAGGTCGAACCCAATCTCATACTCGACCGCCCTCAGGAAATAGTTACCCCATGATTACCGCCATTATTCTCGATCTCGACGACACGTTGTTTATGACCCAGGCCACCGCCTGCGAAATGGAGCGCGCCGCCGCTGTGGCTGTTGGCCTGCCACCGGTCGACCCAGACATCCACCGGCGCACCTGGGGCATGGGCATCGCCGAAGCCCTGCCACTACGCTTGCCCAGCGTGGACCCATCGCACTATCCGGCGTTCATTGCGGCCCACGCCGACCAAATTAAGCGCTATGTAGCTGAAGACAAGCTCGATCAACTATCGCAAGCCAATGTGGCAGCCCTCGGGCAGTTGCAGTCGGCCGGCTACCAACTATATGCTCTTACGTCGCGCCATCACGGCGAAGTGGTGCATTTGCTGGGCAATACCCATCCACTCAACCAGTTCGTTGCGGCCGAAGCCCTCTACTACCGCGACCGCCTCACTCATCACAAGCCCGACCCCAAAGTGTTCACGGTGTTCTTCCGGGAAACCGGCCTGTCGCCGACCGAATGCGTCTACGTTGGCGATTCGCCCACAGATTGCCAAGCCGCCAAGGGCGCCGGACTCGGTTTCATTTGCTGCTTGGAAAGCGGATTGCGCAATCGGGCCGATTTTGAAACGCTGCAACCGCCACCCGATCATTACATCGACACCTTCGCTGATATACCCGCGCTGTTTGCGGCCGACTAATTCGCGCAGCCCACGTCCAATAGCCGAGCAAGCTCTCCTCAGGTGCCCATGAAAGAAAAGATCCCTGAGGCGGCCATGGCGGCTGCCTCAGGGATGGTGGACGTGAGAGATCAGGCGGTAGCGAGCGAGCTGAAGTCCACCTCCAACTGGTCGAATGCCCCGGCTTGAATACCCTTGACGAAGGCATCGGAGTCTCCAGCACTGAAGGTGATTGCATGACCCTGAACCTTGAGGGTCATGCATCCGCCGGACACCAACAGTTGAAGGTCACCGAACTTGGCCGGCACCAACCCATTGTCTCTGAGATGGGTACGCAGGTCCGTCCACACGCCGAGCTTGAGGCTCAAGGGCTGCAGCCACAGCTGGGCCGAGTCCCGAATGAGCACCCACCTGCCTTGCTGGCATACCTCAACGCAGTTCCCGGTCGGACCACTGAACTTGATCCAGCCACCAGGGCCGACGATGCGCTGCAATCCGTCGCTGTGCATTACACTGTCCTCTCGGAGGGAAGATGCTGTCGTCAGATGAACGACAGAGGAGCAGTGAGCTCCAACGGCAGATCCTACATCATGCGTAGGTCTGATGTCAATGATACTTCGTCTAGATATTAGTGCTGGAGCGGATCCTGCATGAGCAGCCACGGCACAGCTTCTTCGCGGGTAGCAAAGAATTTCGTCCGATCATTCTTACCCAAGGCCGATATAATCATCTTGGCCAGCTCGGCAAACAGCTTATTATCAGATACGAGAGCCGCCTTCTCGTATTCAATTTTCGACAAGGCCTCCAAAGCCGCCTTGTTGGAACCCGTATTAAAACCCGTCTGCTTGGTCAGGTCAACGAGGCCAAGTAATCTCTTATTCCCGGCCTTAAGTCTGTTAACTAGATGCTCAGTCTCAATTCTCAATGCATCAATCGTCTGGTACGACTGATCGCCCACGAGTGACACGCAAACATACCCTTCTGGTTCATACGTCACAGTACCGCCGGTTGGGGGTTTCATAAAGCCTATGCTAGCAATACTATCTGATACAATCAAGTCATGACCCAAATTGATCGTCCCGTTTTATTCTTTGATTGCTGGTATACGCTGTTTGAATCAGATATGGCTGACGACCTCAAGCGCATTGCCGAACTGCTCAAAGTACCCTTTGGCCGCCCCTTAGTCAAAAGCTTCGAAACAGCTTTCATGACCAGCCGGGGCCTCGATCAAAAGATCTGGAGCCGCCGTTTGCTCAAGCAACTCGGACTGCCGGTGAAGTCAGCTCAGGTAGAGGCCATCATCCAGATTATTGAGGCTGGTTTTGACAGGCAGCGACCGTACCCTGACACACTCGAGGCTCTCGACAGGTTGGCGCACTCCCACCAACTAGCCATGATTACCAATACATCACAGGCAGCTTTTGAGCATCTCGATGCCGCCTACGGCTTGTCCGAGAGATTCGATAGCATTACCGCCTCCTATGAAGTTGGCGTTATTAAGCCCGATACTCGTATCTTCAGGATGGCCCTCGAGCGCGCCGGCGTATCGGCCAGCCAGGCCATCATGATTGGCGATAATCCGCTCGACGACATCGAGGGCGCCCGGACCGCCGGGTTTGCCCGGGCCATATTGATCGACAGGCGTAACCGCTTTCCTCAGTTTGAGGGGCGCCTCAAAGACCTGTATCAGATTAGCACTCTTGACGCTTGACTGCTAAAAAAGTACAATTAGCCTAAGTCAAACTCAAAGTAATCTCATCATGACGCCGCGCCAAGAACGAATCCTCCACGCCATTGTCGAAACCTATGCCCGCACCGCCGAGCCGGTCGGTTCAAATGCTTTGTGCGAACACTTTGAGACATCGAGTGCCACGATCAGGTCGGAAATGGCGGTTTTGGAGAATCTCGGATACATAATGCAGCCTCATATTTCGGCTGGCCGGGTACCCACCGACAAAGGTTATCGCGCGTACGTCAATTCTCTCGAGAGCCCGGACCACGACCAGCGGCACGAGCAGGCGCTGGCTCGCCGCGTCAAATCAGCCGGTGAAGTCGAAAGAGCCATCAAAAACGCCGTCGAATCGCTCGCCCACGTCACCGGCAACTTGGGCCTTGGTACTATCGGGCCCAATTTGTACCTCTCAGGTATGGCGGCCCTCTTTCAGCACCCCGAATTTTATGGAGGCCGGGAAGCGTATGAGGTAGCGCGTTTGCTCGACAGTCTCGAAGAGTGGCTAGCCGAAGCTGCTCCCGGCGACCCAATCTCGGTATATATCGGCCGCGAAAACCCCATTGGCCGCGCATCGGGCGCCACTCTCATTATTAGTCGCTTCGAGTCGCCATTTAGCACCCGCAGTTACATTGGGGTACTCGGACCTACCCGCCAGCAATACTCGCCGGTGATCGGCCTGGTCGAATACACCGGCCGCCTGCTCGAGGAAGCCCTCAACTAATACTGCCAAAGGAGACGTTATATGTCCAAGAAAGAGACCCCACCTGACCCATCTTCAATCGTCACCGACACTCCATCAGTCGGCCAAAGTCAATCCGACCAGGCTACAGACCAAGCCGCCGAACTAACCGCCGACCTCCAGCGCCTCCAGGCCGAATTCATCAACTACAAACGCCGCGCCGAAGCCGAAAAAGCCGATTCGCTCGGCTACGCCAAAGCTGCCGTCGTCCGCCAATTCTTGACCGTGCGCGACACCTTTGACGCCGAAGTTGCGCATCGGCCCGCCACCGTTGATGCAGCTTGGGCTGCCTCCATTGATGCCATCAGGGCCCAGTTTGATACGGTCCTCAAGAACCTGGGCGTCGAGCGGCTCGTCGTCATTGGTCAACCTTTCAACCCCCACTTCCACGAAGCCGTCGCTCGGGAAGGTGAGGGCGACACAGTGGTCGGGGAGCTCGCCGCCGGGTACCAATTGGGCGGTACCGTTTTGCGGCCAGCCATGGTCAAAGTCGGCGATGCCCCTGCCGCCAACGAAAGCCTCGGCGCGTAGATTCGTTATATACTGTTGGTATGCTTAAGAGTCTGGTGAGACTGGCGCGTTTCTCGTGGTTGAAACCCCAGTTTGTAGCTGTGGTAATAATCGCTGCCTTGCTCGGCTACGTGGTGGCCAAATCGCTGGCCGCCAGCCCCTCGGTTGCCTTCGAACCCGAAACCGGCATAGTGTCGGCCGGAGCCATCGTCCAAACAGTTTCCGCCGCCTCAGGTACTGGCGTTGTTAAATTTGCTGCCAGCCCTACACCGGCAGCTACGCCCACACCCACGGGCTCACCCACCGATCGCACCTGTCCGACCTATCCGGCTGCCCCCAACGACGCCTGCACTGGCGTACCGGCCAGTACTGCCACCACCACCGTCACCGGCGACCTAACCACCACCACTGCCGGTCAAATTATCGACGCCAAGTCCATTAAAGGAGACCTCATCGTCAATCATGCCAATGTCATGGTCAAAAACACTCGCGTTTACGGCCGTATTGTCAACAATGCCTCAAGTGGTTTGACTATCACCGACTCAGACATCGGCCCCGACGCCTGCCCGACCAGCTCCTCGTTCTACAACAACCTGAACGGTTCAGGCTATACGCTCATTAGATCAAGGGTGCACCACGCCGGCGCCGACCTCATCGGCATTGGTGGTAACGGCACCATTCTGATTCGGGATTCATTGATCAACAAGGCCTGCTTCTATCCCGGAGACCACCTCGATGCTGCCCAATTTTATGCCCCCGGCGACGTCGGCATGGTCACTATTGAGCACAGTTTACTTGATAGCCGACCGACCAATACCACCGGCTACGGGAATGCTGCCATCTTTTGGGCTGATAATCCCGGCCCGGGATCAAGGTTGACAGTCACTCAATCGTTTTTGGCAGGCGGCAACTACACTGCCTCACTCTATGACGCTGGCGCCAGTAGTGGTGTCATTCTCGATATCCACAACTCGACATTTGCGAAGAATAGCTATCAATATGGAGCCTGCGCGTCGTCAAACAGCGTCGCCTACAATGGCACGGCCGGGCTCATATTCACGGGCAATAAATACGACGACGGCTCGGCTGTAACCGGCTGCTAAATGCGGCTAGCACTCTTGACTGCCGAGTGCCAAAAGCGCTATAATGAAGATGTCAGGAAAAATCTAAACCTAATCTTAAATGGAGGTATTGTCATGACAAACTCACTTATGAATTGGGACCCTTTCCGAGAGCTCGACGACATGCAGGAACGCATGAATCGTCTAGCTACCCGTGGCCTCACCAGCGCCGGCCAATGGCTAGCAGTGCCAGCGACCGATATCTACGAAGAAGATAACCGCTTAGTAGTGGAGACTGCGCTGCCGCAGTTCAAAGAATCAGAAGTAGACGTTCAGATCAATGGCGACCGTCTCGAGATCAAAGCCGAACATAGCCAGGAATCGTCCGGCCGCAACTATTTGCGCCGCGAATCATCCCAGGCCAGCTATTATCGTAGCTTCGTCTTGCCAAAGGATGTTGATGCAGAGTCTGGTCAGGCTAGTTTTAGCGGTGGTGTGCTCAGGATCGAGTTCGATAGGCAAGAGTTGCCCCAACCCAAGAAGCTCAAGCTCACTGCCGGCGCAGCCAAAGCCTTGCCCAAAACGCAAAAAAGCTAGTTAGGTAGATGTACGTTTGTTAGCAAAATGGCTCTCATAGGGAGGGCCATTTTGGGTATAGGCATTGGTTTAGCTGTATAATCATTAACTAAGAAATGATTACGCTTATCTCTAGAAAGGTGCCCCAGTCGAGGGCTGTGCTCGGCGTCGTCGGTTTGACTATGCTCGTAGGTGTGGTTGCAGTGGCACTCATTCGGGCAGCTGGACCGCTAGCGGCTTTTGAAGCCGAGGCTGGTACTCTGGCGAACGACGCCGCGGCCCAGGTAGTAACGGGTGCTTCTGGCGGTAGCGTGGTGCAGTTTAGTATGGGCACAGCCGTCAACCCCACACCTACGCCCCCAGGGACGCCAGTACCCGCTACCTATCCGGCCGCCGGCAGCGTGGGCTACCGTGGTGATGTCTCGGCACTCACTACCATTGCCTCAGCTGCCGCCGCGCCCACCGGCAGTTACTTCGACACCCAGTATGGCTACCTCCAGGTGAACGCCAACGATTTCACGCTTGACCACGTCTACATCAAGGGCTGTCTCGATTTCTATGGCAGCGGTACCCTCACCGTGACGAACTCCATTATCGAGGGCGGCTACGGCACATGGTGCGGCGTCAATAGCCGCGCCGATGGCGCCGTCGTCAAAATGAGCGACACCACTGTGCGCTGGAAAACCAGCTCGGCACCCGATGTGGGCAACGGCGCCGGTGGCATTAAGGCTATGGGCGATACGGTCTTCCAGCTCGCTCGCAATGATATTTCCGGTTTTGCCGACGGCATTCACGTAGCCGGACAAAACAACATCATCGAATATAACTACATCCACGACCTGGCCCTCACCGGTACCACCGGCGCCACTGCCTCACACAATGACGGTCTGCAGGTGTTTTATGCACCCAACCTCACCCTGCGGTATAACCGTATTGACCTTAACGGCTTTGATGGCCTCCACCAAAACGCCGCGCTGTTCTTTCAGGGAACCGACTTTACCGCCCCGCAAATGTTTGGCAACTTCTTTGGCGGCGGCGGATACGTCGTGAGGATGGATGCAAATGTCAAAAACGCCACATTCTCGAACAACACCTTTGCCAATCTGGCAGCGGGCCAGTTCGGTTATATCGACATCATCTCTGGCGCTACCTTTGCCAACTGGGCCAACAATAAATCGGTCTCCGGGCAAGCCATCAACTACCCATGATGAGACAGCTTTCCAAAACCCGTGCCCTAGCGGTCATGGCTGCTACGATACTATTGGCTGCCGTGGTGGTACGTTCGTTTGCCGCCGGCCCCTTGGCCGCCTTCGAACCAGAAACCGGCACCCTCTCGGCTGGAGCTGTCACCCAATCAGTATCAGGCGCCAGTGGCTCTGGTGTCGTCAAGTTTGCGGCAGGCACCACGCCGTCCCCCACACCAACGAGTACCCCGACCAGCGGTTGTGCCACGGCTACTGCCAACGTACCCGACGGTCCTGACCCATTTGGTGGCTGCTGGCCAGGCCCCAGCAATACCGGCCCCAGTGCCCCTGAAGCCTCAATGGCTAATTACGCGGGCTCATGTACCGTGAGCACGGCCAATACTGTCATAGATTCCAAAATCGTCAATTGCAGTCCGCTCGTTGTGGGCCCCAGCGCCTCAGGTCTACTGATTAAAAATTCTTATCTCAAGGGTGGCGTCATCCAAAATAGCGGTTCGGCTTCATTCACTATCCAAGACTCAGTGATTGACAATGCCGTCAGCCGCCCGGCTTGCAGCGGCCCGACATCCTGTGCAGCCGGCCTGTATGCCTGCGGTGATCCCAATAATGGTACTGTCGAATGTGGAGTTGGCTACCGGAACTTCACTATTTTGCGTACCGAAATTATGCACACCAACCGCGCGGCTTATTGCGTGAGCACCTGTACTATCCAAGACAGTTACACACACGGTACCAACCTGTGGCCCGACCAGACGAACCTAGCTCATGCATCGGGCGTCCGTAATGAGCAATACCTGAACTTGCGCCACAATGCACTAGGCTGCGATTACAATGGACCGTTCCCCAACGACGAGATCGGTTGCTCAGCTGATATGTCGGGCTACCCGGACTTCGCGCCTGTCAAAAATGCCACCATAGATAGCAACTTGTTTTTGGCCAACCCCGGCAATGGGTTCTGTGTGTACGGGGGCGGTACTGCTACTAAGCCCTATAGTAATGACCCCACCAACGCCACTAACATTGTCTTTCAAAATAATATTTTCCAGCGCGGTACCACGGGTAAATGCGGCTATTATGGGCCAGTTACCGATTTCATTGCCGGCCGCACGGGCAACGTTTGGACCAATAACAAATATGATAACGGCGTCACGGTGCCCGCCAATTGACCTAGGGAGAAATTACCCTACAAACTTCATATATCTCCGTAAACTTTCCCACCACCAAGCTGCCTTTATGGTGGTAGCTGCTTGTAATTGTAGTATTATGACAACATAACCAGTATGAAAAAGTTACGCATTACGACAACGAAACTATCCGCCCGGCGTATCGTTCCATTCATCGCCATGGCTATGGTGTTGGGTATAGTGGCTGTGGTCATGAGCCGCGCCGCCGGCCCTCTGGCCGCCTTCGAACCCGAAACCGGCACCGTCTCTGGCAGCGCTACCGTCCAGACTGCTACCGGCGCCAGCGGCTCGGGCGTCGTCAAATTTGCGGCTGCTATCACCACACCAAGCCCTACAGCCACTCCCACGGCCTGCGCCGCCAGCGAAATCGGCACCCCGCCCAATTGCTATCCGGCACCACCCGCCGCCGCAGCCAGTGGTAAATCATGGAAAGTCAGCTACGCCGAAGAGTTTAGCGGCACTACTCTGGATACTACCAAACTCTCACCCTGTTTCGACTGGAACTATGGCGATTGCACCGGCACCTTCAATCAGGGCAGGGAACGGTATATGCCCAGCCAAGTCCAAGTATCGGGCGGTACCGCCAAACTGATCGCCGAGCCGCTCTCGCCGCCGTACTCGAGCACCGGTTGTTACCAGGGTAGTTGCAACTACAAAGCCGGCCTTGTATCCACCGCCCGCCCCCGGGCCGATAACGGTTCGGCCTACCTCTATCCCTTCACCTACGGCTATGTGGAGTCGCGTATGAAATACCCGGGCACGTCAGGCTTCTTTACCGCCTTTTGGATGCTGCCAACCGACACCAGCTTCAACTATCGCAGTGAGATCGACATCGTTGAAATCTTGGGCGGCGACCCTGACACCATCTTCATGACCTACCATTATAATGATAGGAATACTTCCTACGCCCTCAACAACGGCGACAACAACAACGGCGCCTGCCAGGTGAAGGATTACTCCACCGACTGGGTGCGGTTTGGGATTGATTGGGAACCAACGTACATTGCCTGGTACATCAACGGCGTCAAATGTGGTCAATTCAACGGCAATAGTACCACCATTGAAAACGGGCCCATGCAGATCATCTTGCATATGATGGTCGACAATAGCTGGGAGCGCAGCTGGGGCCTCACACTGCCCAGCCTCGATCTGACCCGCCAGCTTGAGGTTGATTACCTGCGCATTTATCAACAACAATAACGATCATGCTACAATGAAAATCAACAAAAAGGTTATGCCGTAATGCCGACCACGCGCTTAGTAAGGTTGTCAAACATCTCTTGATTCAAACTCAGGGCTCTAGCCGTCATCGGCGCCGTTGCACTGCTGGGCTACGTGGTCACCCGCTCCTTTGCCGCCGGCCCCCTGGCGGCCTTCGAACCCGAGACTGGCACATTGTCAGCCGGCGCCACCACCGCTACGGTCAGCGGCGCCAGTGGCTCAGGCGTCGTTCAGTTTGGCACTGGTGCGGCCGCCACACCTACGCCGACGGCCACCCCGGTCGCTGGTGGCTGCCCGCAGACCAAGCGCACTATTACGGCCTCAGACGTCACCAACCATACCAACTCAGGTTACCCGGCCGGTACTCAAGTGTTTGTACCCGGCGGCCCCGACCCGTGGGGCGGCTGCTTCCCCGGCGCCGGTAACACCGGCATCCCAGCCGGCACCGTGTTGTCGGCCTACACTGGCAGTTGCACCATTTCTGCGGCGGGCACCGTCATCGACAGCAAAACCATCAGTTGCGACCTCGACATCAGAGCCGCCAACGTCGTCATTCGCAAATCCAAAATCACCGCCTCAAACATCGGCGTCAACAGCGGCTCACTCACCCTTGAAGACAGTGAAATAGACTTTGGCAACAACATCAATGGCGAGGGCTTGAAAGGCACCAACTTCACCGTCATCCGCGCCAACCTGTACGGCGGCAAGCGCCAAGTCTGGTGCGACCACTGTACGCTCCAAGACTCCTACCTGCACGACCAACTGAGTGACCCTACCGGCGTCACTCATGAGTCATCGGCCCGCGTTGAGGCCTATGCCACCCTGCGGCACAACACCTTCTGGTGCAACGCCCCCGATTATCCGCCCGACGCCGGCTGCTCCGCTAACCAAACCGGCTATCCCGACTTCTCGCCGATCCACGACAATACCTTCGACAAAAACTTCTACATGGCGACCACCGGCGGCTATTGCTCGTACGGCGGTGACAATCCCGGTAAGCCCTACAATAACGATCCGTCGAACGCTACCAACATCAAGTCCACCAGCAACGTCTTCCAGCGCGGCACCCGCATCAATGACCGGACCACCATTGCCGTCACCGATAAACGCCGTTACACCTGTGGCGGCTATGGCGTGGTCGACTCCTACAACAACGCCAAAGCGGGCTTCGTCTTCAAGGGCAATATGTGGGACGACGGCCTCCTCTTCAAGAACGACACCGACTACCCGTATGGCTCATGGCTATCAACCATGGAAACGCCGTAGGCAGGAGGGATTGTGGTTGCCACGAGGCTCATCAAACTGTCGCGCCTGTCATGGTTCAAGCTCAGGGCTCTAGCCGTCATTGGCGCCGTGGCACTGCTGGGCTATGTGGTTACTCGCAGTTTTGCTGCCGGACCCTTGGCCGCCTTCGAGCCCGAAACCGCCGCATTGTCAGCCGGTGCCACCACTGCTACGGTCAGCGGCGCGAGTGGCTCAGGCGTGGTCAAATTTACTGCCGGCACTACGCCAACGCCGTCTTCAACCCCCAGTTCCTCGCCGGCTGCCTGCGCCTCGTCAACTCAGCACGTGCCCGACGGCCCTGACGGCATGGGCGGCTGCTGGCCCGGCCCCAGTAACACCGGTGTGCCAGCCGGCATTACCCTCACCAACTACACCGGCAGCTGCACCATTACGGCCGCGGGTACGGTAATCGACTCGAAGCTTATCAACAACTGCGACCGCCTCGACATTGGTGCCAGTGCCACCAATGTCCTCATCAAAAACAGCCGGATTAACACGGTAGTCTACAACGATGATGTCGGCTCATTTAACGGTTCAGTGACGCTCCAGGACAGTGAAGTAGATGCTGGCAGTGTTACATATGGCGCAGTCACGTTCAAAAACATCACGGTTATTCGTAGTGATATTAGGGGTGGTCAACACAATGTACTCTGCGCCAGTAATTGTAAGATTTATGATTCCTACCTCCATGACCCCTATGTGCAAGGTGCCACACACAACAACGGGTTCATATCTAACGGTGGCAACGACTATCTCATCGAGCACTCCACGGTGTCCTGCAACGTGCCCACCAACAACACCGGTGGCGGCTGCTCGGGCGACGTATCGTGGTTCGGGGATTTCGGGCCAATCAGCTACGCCACGCTCAACAGATCACTCCTAACGGCCAACACCGGGTTAGCCTACTGCCTGTATGCCGGCCACGACACCAAACCTTATGGTAGTCAGGCCAACCATATAACCGTCACCAATAACATCTTTCAAAGGGGTACCAACAACAAATGCGGCGCCTACGGCCCAGATACCAATTACTGGCACGATACTACCGGCCAGCCGCCACCCAACAGCGTGTGGTCAAATAACAAATGGAGTGACGGGACTGCCTTATGACTATGACAAAAATATCTTTCCGCCAGGCCACGCCATTTATGGTGGGCGCACTCGTCATTGGTATTGCCGCCGTCATGTACAGCCGGGCTGCCGGGCCCTTGGCCGCCTTTGAGCCCGAAACCGGCGCATTGTCAGCCGGTGCTATGCTACAATCGGTCGGCGGTGCTTCTGGCAGCGGGGTAGTCCAATTTACCACAGGTACCTCGGCGACGCCTGCCCCGACACCCTCTCCCGGCACCGGAGCCATCAGTCACGGCGATCAGCTGACGCTGTCAAATGTCGGCCCTTGGACCCTCCAGGGCGTCAGCAAGGGTCAGGAGCAAATGCAAGCCGTCGCCGCCCCTTCGCGCGGTTATTTCAGATTGGATACACCAGACGAATTCGCACCAACCGGCACCTACACCTATTCAAACAGCCCGTCTAACCACGGTGGCACGTTGGCGGCCGACACCATGATCGACGGCTACCTGATACCGGCCGGCACCAGAGTGGTGCAGTTCCGCGACTTGAGCGCCGCCGACTTCTATGTATCTGGCTCACCAGGCAAATTCCTGTTCCGTGGCATACGTTCCCGCCAGAAACTGAGTGGCGCCGGCTTATTCAACGACTCAACTGCCACGGGTTATTTGGTATACATTCACTACAGTGACATCGGCTCAACCGGAGCGGCCGACAACCAGTCAAGCGACGTGGCCATGAAGTTTCTGGGTGGCTCTGACCACAGGGTTTTGCGCACCTACATTAGTTACGAAGCTACAGGCATCCAACCCAATACTCCGGGCGTCGAAATAACCGAAAATTACATCGACAAAATCATCTTTTACTACGGCGAGAACGGTCCTTGCGGCACTGGCGGCAGTTGTACGTACCACTTAAACGGCATTTCCTCAGAAGGCATGAGCAATGTGACGCCTACTCGCTTCAAGATTTTGCGTAATCATATTACGGTGCCAAGCCCCGATGAAGGTGGGCATATTACAACTCAGACCGACTGCATCGCCCTATTCGGCTCGAATGGCGGCTCCTACAATGATGTGTTGGTCGAAAATAACTACCTCGGCGGCTCAGGCTACGTGGTGTATGCTGCTGGTGAACGACCGGGCGCCAAAAACGTTAGGTTCATCGGCAATAAAGTCACCACCCAATGGTGGACCAACGGCGGCAACTTTGGGGCTGTCGCCGCCCAGGCCACCTGGGGGAGTGATGGCAACGTGGCCACCGGCAATGTTTGGGCCGACGATTACGGCACCGGCGGCACCGGCAACACGGCTACGAGTGCCCGCCAATACCCGGGCGGTAATGGCCCACGCAGGGGACAGGTCGTATTCGGGAACTAGCGCGCTGTAATCTGCTACAATGAGCCTATGAAGCTTAAGAATGACGCCCGGCTCGTCCGTCTAAGCAGCGTTTCCTGGTTCAAGCTCAGGGCTCTAGCCGTCATCGGCGCCGTAGCATTGCTGGGCTACGTGGTCACCCGCTCCTTTGCCGCCGGCCCCCTGGCGGTATTTGAACCCGAAACCGGCACCTTAGCCTCAGGCGCCACCACTGCTACGGTCAGCGGCGCGAGTGGCTCAGGCGTCGTTCAGTTTGGCACTGGTGCGGGCACAACACCTACGCCGACGCCAACGGCTACGGCCACGCCGCTCACCTGCAACCTCAACGCCACCACCTCAAACTTTGCAGTTCAATTATCGGCGGCCGCTGCCGGTCAAACCGTCTGCCTGGCCAGCGGCAACTATGGCACCTTTAGCGGCATCAGCAAGGCCATCACCATCACCAAACAATCGGGGGCCACGCCCACCATGGACGTCAGCTTCGGTAATGGCGACGCAAGCTTCACTCTCGACGGCCTGACCATCGCTGGAGGCGACATCACTGGCACGGCCGCCAACATCACCATCAAAAACTCCACGTTCACCAACATTATCTACATCGAGCCGACTGCCAACACCCGCCTGGTGCTCGACCACAACACGCACGCCAACATCAATACCTGTAGCAGCTGCTACGCCGGCCGCGTGCATGTATCTGGTACCGGCGGCACCAATAGCATCACCATTAGTAACTCGCTGTTTAGCGGTGGAAACGCCGACGGCATCAGGGCCGATGCCGACGGGGTCATGATCATCGGCAACACCTTCACCAATATCATCGACCAGGACCCGTTCCATTCAGACCCCATCCAACTCTACGGCGGCACCGGCGTGACCATCCGTGGCAACCTGTTTATCGGCGGCGGGGGAGGCCCGAGTGGCAACGTGGCAGCTGGCATCATGATGGCCGACGGCTCCAGCAATAACTTGGTGGAATACAACGTCTTCACGCCCGGCAATCACGGCGAAGCCATGACCTGGTACCACGATTCAGGCTCCATCATCCAACACAACACGCTCGTAAATGACACCATTGGCCTGGGGTCAAAGTCGGCCTGTGGCGGCTGCAGCACCATCATCAGGAACAACATCCTCGGCAGTATTAGCAATGGTGGCGGCGGTAATAATGTTGGCTTCACCAGTAGTTATAATCTCTTCACCTCGGGTTCGGCCACGGGCACAGGCAGCATCACCGGCACCCCATCGTATGCTGGGCCGGTCAACACCTGGCTCGGCTACCTCTTAAACGCCGCCTCACCGGGCAAAAACGCCGCCTCAGATGGCAAAGACATGGGTATTAACCAGTACTAAGCCTAGCTTTCGGAGCACTAAAACAATAAACCTATGCGGCTTCAATACAATACGAGACTGATATCATTGAGCTCAATATCTTGGGTAAAATTCCGAGTCTTGGCTGTCATCGGCGCCGTCACCCTGCTTGGCTATGTGGTTACCCGCAGTTTTGCTGCCGGGCCCTTGGCTGCCTTTGAACCCGAGACCGGCAATGTATCGAGTAGTGTTAGTACCCATTCATACGACGGTGCTTCAGGAAATAGCTTGATCCGATTCAGTACCATGCCACAACCATACAATCCAGCGAGTGACGCCAGTATTCCATCAAATCTGCAGCTAGCATTTCAGGATGAATTTAGTGGCTCAAGCTTGGACTTAACCAAATGGGATCCAAACTGGCTAGCCTGGGATGCCACCAAGATTACACAGCCTGTAAACACGTCGACTGAGCCAGTTTGTTATGATCCACAGCAGGTAACGGTCGGTGACGGGTTATTAAACCTCAATCTAGAACAACGACCCTGTACTACCACAAATGGAGTTACATACTCGCATGCCGGCGGCATGATTCAATCGGTCCGGTATTTTAACTACACCTATGGTTACGCCGAGGCGTACATGAATCTACCGCCCGGCACCACAGGGCACACCCCAACTAATTGGGCAGCGTTTTGGACCGACGGCCAAAATTGGCCAGCCGATGGTGAAAACGACATCATGGAGACGTTGAGTGGGAGTGTCTGTTTTACCTACCATTACTCTGGTGGGCAGCTCGGGTCTACGTGTCCCGCGCTGACAGCCGGCTGGCATCGCTTTGCCTCATACTGGCAACCCGGATCGGTAACGTACTTCTATGATGGCATCAAGGTCGGGACATACGACGTTAATATTTCGAGCCCACACTATCTGATCCTCAACCTCAGTCTAGCCAATTGGGGCACAGCTAATAGCGTTCCGGCCAATATGCAAGTTGATTACGTTCGAGTCTGGCAATAAAACAGTTAGCACTCTTGACTTGTGAGTGCCAACTGACTACAATAAGCACATTACTGGCACCCCCTTGAGGCGAGTGCTAGAATTATAACCAAAGAGGAGCTTTTTCACCTATGGGTAAAATTATCGGAATCGATCTGGGTACCACCAACTCGGCCATGGCCGTCATGGAAGGTGGCCAGCCCACTATTATCGCCAACGCCGAAGGCAACCGCACCACGCCGTCAATTGTCGCCACCAGTAAGACTGGCGAGCGTCTGGTCGGCCAGGTCGCCAAGCGCCAGGCCGTCATTAACCCCGACAACACCATCTTTGAGGTCAAGCGCCTCATAGGCCGCAAAGGTTCAGATGCCGAAGTCCAGCGCGACCAAAAGCATATGCCCTACAAGATTGTGGCCTCAGGCGCTGCCGTCAAAGTTACCATGAGTGGCAAAGACTACACACCCGAAGAAATCTCGGCCATGATTTTGTCCAAGCTCAAAGCCGACGCCGAAGCCTTCCTGGGCACCACCGTCACCGAAGCCGTCATCACGGTACCGGCCTACTTCAACGACGCCCAACGTCAAGCCACCAAAGACGCCGGCAAGATTGCTGGCCTCGAGGTCAAACGCATCATCAACGAGCCCACTGCCGCCGCCCTCGCCTACGGTCTCGACAAAAAAGCCGAAGAAAAAGTGATTGTGTACGACCTCGGTGGCGGTACCTTTGATGTCTCGGTGCTCGAGCTGGGCGACGGTGTTTTTGAGGTTAAATCCACCAACGGCGACACCCACCTCGGCGGCGCCGACTTCGACCAGGTCATCATGGCCCATCTCATCGACGAGTTCAAGAAGCAGGAAGGCATCGACCTTGGCGCAGATAAAGCCGCCGTCCAGCGCCTCAAAGAAGCCGCCGAAAAAGCCAAAATCGAACTGTCGACCACCACTGAATCAGAAATCAACCTGCCGTTCATTACCGCCGACGCCAGTGGCCCCAAGCACTTCACCTACATGATGACCCGCGCCAAGCTGGAACCACTGGTATCAGACCTGATCGACCGTACCGCCGGACCCTGTCAGAACGCCCTCAAAGACGCCGGCCTGAACGCCTCAGACATCAACCAGGTGATCTTGGTTGGTGGTATGACGCGCATGCCCGCCGTTCAAGCTAAGGTGGAATCTATCTTCGGTAAGAAACCGCTCCAGGGCGTGAACCCCGACGAAGTGGTAGCCCTCGGTGCTGCCGTTCAGGGTGGCGTGCTGGCCGGCGATGTCAAAGACGTGCTGCTGCTCGACGTCACGCCGCTCTCCCTCGGCCTTGAGACCATGGGCGGCGTTATGACCAAGCTCATTGAGCGCAACACCACCATCCCCACCAGCAAGTCGCAGGTGTTTTCCACGGCTGCCGATGGCCAGACTCAGGTGGAAATCAACGTCCTCCAGGGCGAGCGCGAGTTTGCCCAAGACAACAAGTCACTTGGCCGCTTCATCCTAGACGGCATCGCTCCGGCACCCCGCGGCATCCCTCAGGTTGAAGTGACCTTCAACATCGACGCCAACGGCATCGTGGCAGTGAAGGCCGCCGACAAGGCCACCGGCAAAGAGCAGCACATCACCATCCAAAACTCAGGCAACCTGAGTGAGGATGAGGTCAAGCGCATGCAGCAAGAAGCCGAAGCCAACGCCGAGTCAGACAAGGCCCGCAAAGGCCTCGTTGAAGCCCGCAACCATCTCGACTCGTTGGTGTACACCGGCGAAAAGACGCTCAAAGACGCCGGCGACAAAGCGCCCGAGGCTGACAAAACCGATCTGCAAACTGCCATCGACGCCGCCAAGGAAGTACTCAAAAAAGAAGACGCCTCCAAAGACGAGCTCGAGAAGCAGGGGATGGATCTGTCAGAAAAGATGCAAAAAGTGGGTGCGGCCATGTATGCCGCCGGCGGCCCAAGTGAAGCCGGCGAACCCGGTACCGCGGGAGCGCCTCCTGAGGTGGAAGCCCACGAGGCTGACGGCCAACCCGTTGAAGGCGAAGTGGTCGACGAAGATAAGAAGTGAATATAACGTAGTTCATGTATAAAAAAGCCCCGCGCCATCCGGCCGGGGTTTTTGGCTATTTGGTAACCCATCTTATGCCAATATTCGATTCTCATATGTTGTGGCATATGTATCTGATACGTTACAGCATATGAAATCCCATTACTGAGCATATTCAAGTAAAGATCGTAGCAATTTGCTAAGATCACGTTATGCCGAACGAAGCACTCCGCCCCGATCAATCTAAAATCGTCATCCGCAAAGCGTTACCTCAAGAACTATCTGATATTTATAATTTGTGTTATGAGGTGATCGATAAGCCGAAAGGCCTCTTGAGGAGACCGCCAACTGCGAACGATCTTAACTTAAGAACGATCCATATAGGAGCCTACATCAATAAATATCCTGTTGGGACGATTCGGCTCAGTTCTCATCTTAATGAGTCGAGTATCTATATGGCTAGCCGTTTTGCAGTGAAGGTAGCATTTCGTGACATAGGTGTCGGAGGAATGTTGCTAAACAGCGCCGAAAATTCAGCGCGTATGCATGGGGGGGTTCAAGTAATAGTATATGTAAACCCACTGATGGTCGGATATTTTCAAGATCGGTCTTATAAATTAACGTCTGTCAAACGCGAATATGAAAGTAGTATCTACTTACAGATGATGAAGCACGTTTGAATATTAAGTAATTATATATACAAAACTGGTATCATCTATCACATGACAAATGAAGCTCTCCGTTCGGATGGATCGGAAATCATTATCCGGGAACCGGCACCACACGAGCTAGCAGCTGTTCGCACCGGTCCAGCGCTATGGCCATTCAGCTCTGGAACCGACCATCCATCATTATGTTTTTGCTGATGCAGCCTTGGCGCTGGCTGTTATGACAGGCATAAAGCTTTCGAGCGCCCGCTGCCGCGCCTCTAGCCGCTCAACCCACTGAATAACATATCTCAAAGCCCACCGCTCGGTGCGCAATACCTGCCAGCCTCTGTCGGTGATTTCATATACAACCCGCTCATAACGTGAAGCTTTACTCTGTTCCCGCCAAACCGCCCGGATCCAACCGTTTTGCTCAAATCGTTTTAAGGCATATCGGATGCTGCTGGTATGAGGCGCCACCTGCCAAAGGGTAAACGCGATAATCTGCTCCCGGATGCCGTAAGCATGCATCGGCTTTTCGGCTATAGCTGCCAGTATGAGCAAATTTATGGCGCTCAAAGAATGAGTGTATATCTGATCAGAATTCATCTCTGCAAATTAGGGCAAAAACCGCCTAATTTCAAACATAACCACAACCCAACAGATAGAGCCCATCAGATAGCATCTTAAATTTAGGCGGAATCTGCCCTAATTTAAATATTCTAATTAAAAATTTCTCATGCCAAATTCCGCGATATAATCAGAGTATGTTAACTCCCTATCTTTTACCGGTATCATGCAAGGGAATTGTCGTCGAGGACGGCAAAATCTGGCTACGTCATAATGAAAGGAACGAATGGGAATTGCCTGGCGGTAAACTTGATCCCGGCGAGCAGCCCGCACAGACCGTCAAGCGTGAGATGCTCGAAGAACTGGGTGTAGAAATACAAGTAAATGCACCTATCGCCAATTACCTTTACGCGATTGCCGACAGTATCGATGAAAGCCATGGCGTGTTTGTGACCATTTATAGCTGCCATTTCATCAAGAGAGTGGGTGGGGTCGAACATATCGGCGAGGCCGGTGCCAGCAAATTTGAATCATTTAGCCCAAATGAAATCAACGGCCTCAACATGCCGGAATTTTATAAAGCAGCTATCAAAATGTTGCACGCCGGCGACCAGGATCTCTCCTAGGCGCCGGCGTTGTGGTTGGAAGAGCGGCTTAGGACCCGGTCAGCTCAGTGAGCTGCCGGTCCACATCCAGTCGGACCGACTTATCGAACACGACGGTCAAGATGTCGTGTCGAATACCGAACCCGTTGTCGCGGACGATGGTGATGGACGCGGTGTCGGGCCCAGTTAAGGCCACGATCTTGGTGATCATCCAGTTGCCCGCCCGGGCGCCAACGAGTTTGCTGAGCACTGTCGTCAACTGATCGAGCGACATCTCACCCGACCACCTGTCGAAGTCGCCTCCCCAGGTGATGAATCCGCGATACAGCTCCCCTGTTCCCGACAGCGTAGCGGTGTTGAGCTCCAGGAGAAGCGTTGCCGAGGTGTCTGTCGCGACAGCAGTGTTGGGCATGTCAATCCTTTCCTAAAAGGACACGTTTGACCTCAATATGATAGCATAAAAGGTATAAAAAGTCAAATAATCCGTAATGGTTCAATAGCTTTGCACCAAGCTTGTGCTTAAACTATTGCCATGCCATATACATCAAACCCTAATCTGGAACGGGTCCGCATGCAGGCGGTTCTGCTTGTAAGGAAAGGTTGGACAACCCGCGAAGTTGCCCGCCACCTTGGCTATTCCCACTCGTCCGTGGTGCGCTGGGCTCAACGTGTGGAGGAAGACCGGTTGCATGGTAACGGCGGCGTTCCGACCCAGTCATCGCGCCCCAAATTCAGCCCGCGAGCGTTGGCGCCAGAAATTGTCCAGGCCGTCATTGACGAGCGATTGAAGTCCGGACACTGCGCCGAAGTCGTCCATGCAGAGCTTGTTGAGCAGGGCGTTCAGGTGAGTCTCTCGAGCGTCAAGCGCACCCTGGCTCGGTATGAGCTTCTCAAAAAGAAGTCGAAGTGGGCCCGAGTTCGGGAATCATTGCCCAGGCCTGAAATTACTGGTCCAGGTTCACTCGTCCAGATGGACACGGTTCATTTCGTGGATTGGTCAACCGGCGAGCGGTTCTACATTTACACCGTAATTGACTTGCACTCTCGCTGGGCCTACGCCGAAGTCCACGACAAACTTAGCCAAGCACACAGTCTCAAAGTAGCCCTGCGGGCCCAAGTCAAAGCCGGTTTCTCATTCGTCATGATGCAGACCGATAACGGCCCGGAGTTTCAAAAATACTTCCACGATATGCTCGCGGCCAGACACATTGCCCTACGCCACTCAAGGGTCCGGCAAAGCAATGATAATGCTCATGTGGAGCGCTTCAACCGCACCCTACAAGAAGAGTGTGTCAGCCCATATCCGCTGCGACGGAATGTGACGCAAGCAAGGCTAGATGAGTACTTGGATTATTACAATAACGGCCGTCGGCACATGGGAATCCGGATGAGAAAACCGGCCGAACTGGTGCAAAGCTATTGAACGCTAAACGTATACCTTACTGTGACAGAAACTTATTGAACACTTTGCAGTCTTTTAAGTGGTGTTTT
>CAYXSN010000019.1:0-24946 GCA_964467655.1 uncultured Candidatus Saccharimonadales bacterium
CCACCATTACCGCCACCTCCACCACCAACTACGGTGCCAATCCCGAGCTTGGTCTGGTGGCCTCCACCTCTCAAGACCCCACCGGCCTCAATCTCACCGCCACAGCCAATTACGAACCCTACCAACAGGCAGGCTCTTACCTGCGTCAAACAAGCTCAGCCCTCCCCGGCGGCGCCACCACCAACTACACCTACTACGGCGCCACCGAAACCCGGGCCAATCCCTGTGTATCAGGCAGTCCAGCCGTCTCTCAGGCCGGTCAGCTCAAAATCAAAACCGAGCCCGACCCCGACGGCGCCGGCCCTCTCACGCCCCGCACCACCGAATCCGTCTATGACGCCGCCGGTCGCATTGTGGCTACCCACTACAACTCCGACCCCTGGACCTGCACTACCTATGATGCCCGCGACCGGGTCACCCAAACCGTCATCCCAGCCCAAGGTTCCGAAGTCGGCCGTACTGTTACCAACGATTACCAAGTCGGCGGGAACCCTCTAGTCACGAATTCCTCCGATACCAACGGCACCATCACCGTCACGTCCGACCTCCTCGGGCGGGTAGTCACCTACACCGACGCCTATGGCAACACCACCACGAGTACCTACGACAATGCTGGCCATCTCACGAACCGCGCCGGTCCCCTCGGCAACGAGGAATTCATCTACGACTCCTACGACCGCCTAACCGACCAAAAGCTCGACGGCACCGTCTACGCTCACATCAACTACGACTCATATTCCCGCATAACGAGCGTCACCTACCCCGGCAGCCAGACCCTTACCCTCACCAGGGAATCCACGACCACGTCCTTGGGCCGCCTCACCAGTAAGAGCTACACCACCCCCAGTGGCACCTACACTGACTCCGTCACTCGTTCACTCACCGGCGACATCACCAGTGGCACTGAACTGGGCCAAGCCAAATCCTACCAATACGACACCACCGGCCGCCTCACTCAATCAACCATCGTCGGCACGAGCTTTACCTACGCCTTCGGTGCTCAGGGATCCGAATGCGCCAGCCTCCCCGGCACCAACGCCAACGCCGGTAAGTCCTCTAACCGCACATCTCAAACCATCGCCGGTGCCTCCACGACCTACTGCTACGACCAAGCCGACCGGCTCATCGCTTCCTCCAACCCCAACTACACCGCCGCCCAGTATGACGCCCATGGCAACACCAGGTTCCTCGGGCAAGAGACCACAACCTCAGCTAAAACCGAATTCTCCTACGACTCCTCCGACCGCCTCCGCCAACTCACCCAAACTCAGAACCTCCAACCCACCAAAGCCATGTTCTACGCCTACGACGTCGCCAACCGTCTCAAATACCGCAACGTCCAAACCAACTGGGTTACCCAATCCACCCAGCACTACGGCTACACGGGCTCCTCTGACACTCCCGATTTCCTCAGAGACAGTTCCTGGACCATTACCGAAAAGTATCTCTCCCTCCCCGGTGACGTCCTCCTCACCATCCGGCCCGGGGCTACCACTCCCTCAGACAAAACCTACTCCCTGCCCAACATCCACGGCGATGTCTTTGCTACCACCAATGCCACGGGTTCCGTCCTCTCTACCCACCTCACTGGTCCCTTTGGCGAAGCCCTCACGACATACCCAACCGCTCCCAATAACGCCAGTGTTAACGGAGCCACCTTCCAATACGTTGGAGCCCATGAGAAACTAACAGAAGGTGACCTTGTCATCCGACCCATTCATATGGGAGCCCGTACCTACCTACCTCAAATAGGCCGCTTTGCCCAAACAGACCCAGTCCAAGGTGGCACCCCCAATAGCTATGTCTATCCCACCGATCCGGTCAATGATTTTGATCTGACAGGCAATGCCTGCTTCTCATGGAAGTGCCTAAAAGACGGTGCGACAAAAGTTGGCACAATCATAGGGCAAAATAGCGACGCAATTGGATTAGGCTTAGCCGCCGCCAGCATGGCGGCATGCATTATCGCTACCGCCGGAATCTGTGCTGGAGTGGCCGTTGCGACAGCAATCGCTGGAGGCGTTGTAAGCGGTCTAGGCAGCTACAGTCAGGATAAAAATGCATGGAAGGCCGTTGGTGTGGGCGTGTTTTCTGCCGGAATTGGGCTAATTGGACTAAAAGGCGCGAAGATATACGGAAAACAGATTGGCGGCATACCTAAGGCAGTACGATGGTACGGTAAAAGTAGGAACTATCGCTCAGTTACGACGGCACTTCGTCGAGCCCCTGGAAGGGCACGTGCAACAAAGATAGTTAGACGTTACAGTGTGTCAGTTGGAATTCACGCAAGTAACTATGCATACAACAGGTGGCAAAACAAATGAAAAATCAAAAAATTACACCCAGATGCGTTTGTGGCAAATCCAGAAAAATGTATCACCGCGGGTCAATAATATCGGGAAGTGTAATGATCATGATTCTCGCGCTCTTCTTGATATACAAGAACGGAACCAGCTTTCTGAAGATCATAGCCGCCTGTCTAAGTGGCATATTAGGCCTAATGATCCTTTACAACCTCGTCACAGGCCATAAAGCAATCTGCGCATTACGAAAGACAGGCCTTGATGCATGTGCTTATTTGTCCGAATCGATACTGATTGGTCTCTAGTTCCATGCCTCAACTCGCTCCATCCGCCAACCCCGCCAAAGAAGCCAAACAGTTTGCGCTGCTCGGGCTGGTCTGCGGTATCACTGGACTGCTATTCTGGTTTGTCGCCATCGCGGGGCTGGCGTTCTCGGCCCGGGCGCTCATTTTAGCTACTCGCGGCAAAGACCAAAGCAGCCGCACCCAGGCCATTAGCGGTCTGCTATGTAGCATCATTGCCATGGGATATCACTTTTTTGGGTAATGCTTGGGCAATCAGTGACGATGTACGAACACAACCTCGCCGACTCCTTAAAAGTACGCTCGAACTAACAGTAGCAGCAATCCTACTCCCTCACCAATATCCACTCAGACGTCTTAGCTACTACCTCTGCCATGGGTTCCGTCCTCTCTACCCATCTCACTGGTCCCTTTGGTGAAGCCCTCACGACATACCCAACCGCTCCCAATAACGCCTCCGTCAACGGCGCCACCTTCCAATACGTTGGAGCCCATGAGAAACTAACAGAAGGTGATCTTGTCATCCGTTCCATTCACATGGGAGCCCGTACCTACTTACCTCAAATAGGCCGCTTTGCCCAAACAGACCCAGTGCAGGGAGGTACCCCCAATAGCTATGTCTATCCCACCGATCCGGTCAATGATTTTGATCTGACAGGAATGTGGAGTTGGAATGACGCCAAGAATGGCGCGAAAAATGCCTGGAATTGGGCAGGCAAGAATGCTGACACCATTAGCGCCAGCGCCGCAGTAGTTGGGCTGGGCGCTTGCATTATAGCTACAGCAGGAATATGTGCAGGTGTAGCCGCTGGCGTAACAGCCGTAGGCGCCGTAGCGGCCGCAGCTCAGACTAAGTACCAGGGTGGTAGCTGGGGGAAAGCAATAGGAGCGGCAGGTCTATCGGTAGCTACGGATACGGCTGTCGGTCCTATGAAGGCTGTAAAATGGTTTGGAAAAAATAGAAATTACCGCACACTAGACACTGCTATAAAAAAGACAGCAGGGCAGAGGCGACTGGCAACAAACTTTGCAAGAGGTTTTGTGGGATACTATGGTGGCCAGGGGGTGCAGAGCTTCTACTCATCGCATATAAACCGAAATAGTTTCCGCAGTACATATCGAAGATGGAGGTATCGATAATGAAGCAACGGTTCATAGCTGCTACTATCAGGATACTATTGTTCCTCTTGATCATATCCCATTCTTTGTATATTTTGAGGACAAGCTCCGGAGTGACCACCAAGGCAGCTTCTGTAGTCGGAATTGGCATACTCATGATAGCCTTTCCAATCCTGTATAGTGCTATACTCCTGGTCCAAAATAAGCTCAAAGGAATGGCGTGGAAGGACGCAACAGTTAAGTCAAAGCTTTTTCTAGGTAGATATTTTCACGCATTACTATTCACTCCTCTAAAAGACATATTGAAGAAATAGCAATGAGATTAATCTCATCGCCAATACCGTGACCCGCGTTTAAATATAGATGATGTCAAAATATTAATGGAAGGCAGCAGCAGATGAAAAACCCTCAAGCTCATTTATCTGATGAGGTAGCTCAAAAACAACTCAAGCAATTCCTTATAGCAGCTTGGTCTATAGCGGTAGTATCATTTTTTATTTTTGGCTGGGCTGCAATTGCATCACTTGCATTTGGCGGCCGATGCATAGTTCTTAGTTGGCATAGAGGCAACGCAGAAAGTCCGAGTGGAGCTGTACTAAAATGGGCAAGTATCACAGTTACGGTGATTTCCTTCCTAGAGCTATTATTATTTCAAATCAATACGTAATTCGTACAAATAGTATCTCCAAGTGGACTCTCTTGGGCGGCAAGTGAGCCGCGGGTTAAAGGGAGTTGGTAAATGGGATTCTTACAAACAAAAAAAGCTTAAGATTTGTATGCGCGGAAAGATATCCGAGCTATATTTGGGACGATATGGCTCAGGCCAGAACTTACTTGGCTTTCTTTGCCTCCATATGTCTATTGATATGGGCCGGCCTTAGAATCCCCTTCGGCGATTTCCAGGTTGAAAAAGATATGATCCTACCTCTCGTTATATTCGCCGGGTTTTTAGGATACGCCGCAATCACCGCCACCAATGCCACGGGTTCCGTCCTCTCTACCCACCTCACTGGTCCCTTTGGCGAAAGGCTAAATATCACGGGTGCCAATCAAACTGCCCCACAATCTATTTCTTCCCGCCCAAACAACACTTCCCCAAACTCCACCTACCATTACACCGGCCAACATCAAAAACTCGCTGAAACCCATATCTCGAGAACGCCGCCAGTAATCAAAAAACATGTATCACACATAAGAGTGCTTCAGCTAGCTCCTCGGCGCATGTAGTCAGCTGGGCCCTATGTATGAGACACTAATCCTAATCATGAAGGAACCTTCCGGATGAGCTCAGTTGGCCCGCAAATTGTCCAACGTTGGCGGTTGTTGTTCTGGATCTCTGGCGCCGCTTCGGCAGTGGTGGCTGCGTGGCTGGCCCGCGATCTCAGTATTTGGTTCGATGAGGCCTATTCACTAGTACTCATCAAACAGCCAATGGAAAAACTGATAGCACTTACCAGTGTAGACATTCATCCGCCACTGTATTACCTCTATCTAAAATTATGGTCGGTAGTCTGGGGCATGGGGGATCTGAGCTTACGGGCCTCAACTATCATCTGTGCGGCTCTGGGGGTGGTAGCTATGCTATATCTTGTCCGACGGCTATTTGGATCAGTTGTCGCGGTATTATCGGCACCTTTTTTGGTGGTGGCACCGTTTTATCTCAGGTATGCCTATGAGCTGCGTATGTACGCCCTGGCCTCACTGATCTGTATTGTGGCTACGTTAGCCTTCGATAAAGCTCTGTGTGCCAAATCGTCATCGCGGCAGCGCCGCTGGTGGACAATCTATGCCGGACTCGTAGCTTTAGGCATGTATACGCTCTACATCACTGCATTTTTGTGGATAGCTCATGGGATCTGGATTATTGCCAGCCTCCGCCGCCGCCAAGTACCGGTCAGCCAATGGCACAAAACCCCCTGGCTGATGGCAGTTGCCGCGGCCATAGTACTCTATGTCCCTTGGCTTCCAAGCGTCATCTCGCAAGCAACCCACCCAGCTTTGGGTGCTGTCGCCGACGCTTTTTCGCCCAAATCGGTCGCCACCCTTACGACGTTCTTCTGGCAATATCAGGCTTCATGGCAACTATCGCCGCTGGCTACGTTGAGCTGGTTGACAGCCATGGCTATATCGGCTTGGGCTATGGTGCAAGCCTGGAGGCTGGCACCGGTCCAAATGAGGCGTGGTCTCGGCCTGTTTGGCCTGATTGTGGCAGTGCAGTTTCTGGTCATTATGACCCTGTCATTGTCCCCAAGTGGGAGTATATTCAACGAAAGATATTTTGCGAATGTCTCGTTGTTTGCTTATGCTCTTGTAGCTGTAGCCGTGGCAATTACACTCCAACATGGTGGTAGACAGGCCAAATTTGCAGCCGGACTCGTGCTCATGACTCTAACGTTTGGCATCTACAATCTCACCCAGGTTTCCAACTACTCGTTTCAGCGCTGGAAAACCCCGTCATCTCGGCTGGCTGCCAATCAGATCAACTGCGCCCCCGAGACCACTGTAGTAACAGCCCATCCTTTGCTGTATTTTGAATTGACCCATTATCTGCCGGCAGACTGCCATCTCGTTACCTACAATGAAGGCAAAAGGGCGGGGCATTATGGCGGTTATGCTTATCTTGAGAACTCGCCCAACCTCATTGTTGATCCTCATGAGGTTCAGAACAAACGAGTCTACTATGTCTATGACGATACTCAGCCGCCATTTGCACTACCTGATGCCTACCAACGTCAAACCTCTTGGCAATGGCACGAAACCCGCCTCGAACTCTACGAGAGAACTAAATAGCTACAGCACTAGGGCAGATTTCGCATCTGGTCGACGGCCCGCTCCCAACCCAAGTTGTACGACTGCCATTCGGGCCGCGTCTCGGTGTAGCCACGCAGCTGGGCCGCCGTGAACAAATCCCGTCGTACCCAGGACGGCACATCGCCACTGCCTCGGGCAAACTCAGCCGTCACCGGCACAGCGTCGGGCGATAAGCTCACCAGGTAAGCAATGTCGAGCTTGCCGGTCTCGTGATACCGGTCCAGGTTCAACCGTGCAATCATGGCGTCAGGATCGGCTAGGTTCATAACCATCAGGGCTCCCATCGCCGCTATAAACGACCGCCACAACCACCAGTCGGCCTCAAGTTTCCGCCACAGTTTTATCACAAACAGACCAAATACCACTGTCAGGAGCAAAGTAAAAGCATGGCTGTAGAGCCGCAAAGCCGAAAAGCCGTAGGCCTCTTCGTACAACCACAGTCTTTGAAATGAGGAAGCCAATATCACGAGTACCTGAACCACCAAGAGGGTACTCAAGCTTCGAAACCACCGTCCATGCTGACCGCTGGTTTGCTTGGTGAACCTGTCGGCCAAGCTCAAAGTCCCCAGTGCCGCCACCCCCACAGTCAGCAGCTCAAAGAACCCGCGCCGGGCATAGTCGGCATAGGTGAGGCCGTCGGCACCAATGTTTTGGGCGCCCCCAAACAGGTACGTCACCTGGATCAGAATAAAACTGCCAAATAGCAAGGCTACCAGGCCCAGTGCCACCACGGCTTCAAGGTCACCAAAGGGACGGGCCAGCCGCCGCTCGCCAGGATCACGGGTGGCGGCCGTCACCATAAATCCGAGTGCCCCCAGTACGGCGCTGGCCACAAGCAACGACTGCATGATCTGACGCAGCAACCGTGGATCGGCATGAAAATTGAAAATCTTTGCAGCATATTTAGCAAAAACTGGGTCAGCCGCCGCAAACAATGAGCCAAATACCACCAACAACGGCACGGCCACCAGTACACCCACCAGCACCCGTTTGACGGCCACCGTCGTCCGACTGCCCCGCTCGTATTGGCTCAAGGCCCCAATAGTCCGCCCCAGTGGTTCGAAGTAGTTGAGAGGCACCAAAGGTAGAGTTATCCATTCACGCCAATGCCACTTGGTCGCCGATACCGGTCGACCATCGGCGGTAATTACCAGGAGCAGCACCAGGCACGCCAGGATATTCAGCGCTATCAGCATTTCACTGGACCGTACCATTACCATCAAACCAAAGAAGGCGAGGGGAGTAATCAGCCACCAATTGAGGCGCACCGGCCGGCCAACCCAACGCGTAGCCGCCCAGCCACCACTTACCAACAACGCCAGATAAAGTGGCATGTTCAATCCCGGAGCCGGCCCGTCAAACAAATACACCCAGGCAAATCCCAACAACAACGCAGTACTTCCCAAGACAGCTGCCGTTCGAAATGTCCAATTCATCATCAAAGTCCTCCCGACTGATACGGCAATTGTACACCCAAATGAAGTCATTGCTATTGACAACGAGGCTTGCACAATGACGCAATATATGGTATAAGTTCGCAAGACGCTGCTCTGGAAATTCCTGAGGCGTAGCAACTAAAAACCCCGACTCCCTCCGTGAAGGATGTACCAATATGTCCACCGTTGAAGTTGTGGGCGGCGATGTCACAATCATCGCCCCCGAAAGAAGCCATCGGCCGGTGGGGCCACTGCAACAACCCGACCGAAAGCTGTGGCAGCTCTGGAGACGGCCACCAGCCTGTCCGTTCTGTCCCGGGCAAGAGGCGCTCAACATCGAGGTCCATCGTGAAGAGCACCCATCAGACTCAGGTTCCTGGATCCTGAGGGTCATCAAAAACAAATGGCCGCTCCATGAGTGTCATGAAGTCGTCATTTTCAGTCCGGACCACAAGGCTACGCTGGGTGGGCTAAGTCAGCAGCAATTACTCAGGGCGCTGCAAGTACTACGAGACCGCGTTGCCCATTGGCATAACCGCGGCGTTAGGGTAGCGGTATACATCAACAAAGGCCGTCTCGCCGGTGCCAGTCAGCCTCATCTTCATGGCCAAATCGTGGGACTGAATGATGGCCAGGTAGTAAGGTTTCCCCGCTACAACGGCGATACCATGATGCCGAGCCAAACCGAAGTGTTTCGCGTTTTGGTCCCTCGTGTGCCACTGAGGGATTGGGAGACCCTCTTCGAACCGCTTGAGCAATCCCCTCTGTGGGGCGCAAGTGACGCGCAGCTGGCGGCGCTAGCGGCCGTCCTTGGCCCGATGTTGATGCTGCTCGAAGCACAGGACGAAGATATGCCGTACAACGTGCTCTTCGACCCAGAAACATGTCGAGTAAGGGTCTGCGGTCGCAAATATACGACTGCCGGTTTCGAGGAGTCGATCGGCTGCCGCATCATCCACATCGATCCGGCCATCTGGGCCGAACAGCTGCGCGTCGTCCTGGCGCACCCGTGACTGTCAGCACCATGGCAGCCACCCGGGGTGACAGATTAACCACGATCTGTCACCCCGTTTTTTTGCCCGCGACCCTTTTCGGGCAATATCGCCATTTGATATGCTACAGCATATATATTTCATATGTTACAACATATCATTTTCGTACTATGGCGAAATGGCATTCCCCGCCACCCACCGCCCGTACCCCACCACTGCTATCGGGCGTTGACCAATCGCCCAAGATAGGATAGAATACGCAAGTTATGAAGCGAACATACCAGCCCAAAAAGCGCCGCCGTCAGCGGGTCCACGGTTTCTTGAGCCGTATGGCTACCCGTGCTGGCCAGGCTGTATTGAAGCGCCGCCGGCTCAAAGGCCGCGACCGCGTCGCCATCTAGAGGTAGCCATGCTGCCTGCCATCCACCGCCTCAGTTCCCGCAAGGCTATCAGCCGGGTTTACCAACGCGGTACTTTTGGCCGTGGAGGAGGGCTGCTCACCATTAAGGCTACGCCTCAAGCCAAAACCGCCGCCGGTCTGACGCCACCCACCCGGGCCGTTGTCGTGGTGTCCAAGAAAGTCGACAAGCGGGCAGTGGTCCGCAACCGCCTCCGCCGCCAAGTGGCCGAGAGTTTTCGCCACCTGGTAGAGACAGCCGGCCCAGGTTACGATATAGTTATTACTATCCAGGTCGATTTCCGCACCGCGGAACCTGTCGCCGTGCGCAATGCTCTCACGCAAGCGCTCCAGCGCAGTGGCGTCTGGCAGTCCAATTCATAAACCTTTAAAGCCAAAGTGAAGTTTGTATGTTTAATACTTTGCTCGTTCACCCGCTATTTAACCTACTCGTTACCATTTACTCAGTGGTCGCCGATTTCGGTTTGGCCGTTATTGGCCTGACGGTCCTGGTCCGGCTCGTCTTGTGGCCACTCGTCACCCGACAACTACATAACCAACGTGCCGTCCAAGAGCTGGCCCCGGAACTAGCCAAAATCAAAGCTAAAGCCGCCGGCGACAGAGCTCTTGAAGGTCAGTTAACCCTCGAATTGTACAAAGAGCGCGAGATTAACCCTTACGCCTCGTTTTTGCCATTGGTGATTCAGCTACCAATTTTCTTTGCACTCTACCTGGTGCTACAAGATATCGTTAAACCCGGCGAGATCGCCAAGATTACCTATCCGTTTCTGCAAAACCTACCTCATGTTAAAGACATTATCGCCGGCACGGCCACCTTCCAGCCCACGTTGCTCGGTGTAGTTGACCTCACCAAAGCCTCGGCTATCTTGGCCGTGCTCGCGGCTCTTGCTCAGTTTACCCAAACTAAGCAATTGACGCCCAAACAGCAAGCAAATGACTCTCAGGCCCAGGTGATGAAAGTCATGCTATATACGTTCCCGGCCATTACGTTCGTCATTGGCCTCAAGTTGCCGGCGGCTCTGGCCCTCTACTGGCTGACATCCAGCCTGATGGCTGTAGTGCAACAATACTTAGTACTGCAAAGGGACGTCGAAGAACTCGAAGAGGGCGTCGTCGTTACCACCACCTCTACAGCCACATCACCGAAGGCCAAGCCTCATCGGCGAGGTAAAGGTAAAGGAGGCAAGAAGTGAACTCATTAACAGCTCAAATTGCCAAGCAGCGCTTGGAAGAAGTCATCTCGTTTCTAGGGGTTAACGTTGACGCCCAAGCCGAGGTCACCGAGGACGGCATCGAACTTACAGTGGCGGCCACACCGGCCACGCCACGCCTCATTGGTCACCGCGGTGAAACGCTCAGAGCCATTGAATACCTAGTGAGCCAGATGATCAAACGCCAGGAACCCGATGCCCCCCGCATTTTGGTTGATATTGCTGGGTACAAACAAGCTCGCCGCCGCACCCTGGAAGACCTGGCTCATGAAGTGGCCACCAAAGTCATTGAGGCCGGCCAGGCTGAGGAGCTAGCTCCCATGAATCCGGCCGAAAGGCGCATCGTCCATATGACGCTCCGCACTATTCCGGGAGTTCATTCAGAATCCACTGGCACCGGCAAAGGCCGACGCATCACCGTTAGCCCAGCGCCCGGCCAACCGGCCGAAGCGGCCACCCCTGAGTCAGAGCCAGCCACCGAATAACAGTCATTAACTCATCAAACGAGGCGAAACGTGAGCACCGCCCAAGCCGAATACCTCAAGCAGCACCACCATAAGGGATTGGATGTGGCAGGAGTGGATCATGACGATGAGCTCATCAAACGCTTGAGTCATTTCGGTACCTTACCGGCGGCTGATTTGCTGGCTGAACTCAAAACATCGGCAGCTGGTCTGAGTTCTCACGAGAGCAGTCGTCGCTTAGTCCAATCTGGCCGCAACGAAATCGTCCGCGAGAAACCCACTCCCTGGTTTGTTCAGCTCGGTGAAGCTTTTGTTACGCCATTTACGCTCATTCTAGCTGCCCTGGCCGCCATATCGTATGTGACCGATGTCTGGCTGTCTGCGGACAAGAGTTGGGCCAAAGTCATTATCATTGGCGCAATGGTGCTGCTGAGCGGCGGTCTGAGGTTCTGGCAGGAGTTCCAGTCCCAGAAAGCCGCTCAGGCTTTGCGCCGGTTGGTCCAGAATCGTTCAGCCGTCTGGCGGCCCAAGACTGCCGGCCAGACTGGACCGAGACACCAGTCTGAGCTCGAAAACGTGCCGGTAACCCATTTGGCCCCAGGTGACGTCATTTCATTATCGGCCGGCGATATGATTCCGGCTGACGTCAGACTACTGGAGGCCGACGACCTGTATGTTAGCCAAGCCGCCCTGACCGGCGAGGCCATGCCGGTAGCCAAGTCGACCACGCTACCCGCTAGTATTGGCCAAGTTGATCCCCTTGATCTGCCCACTTTGTGCTTTACCGGCACCAACGTCATCAGCGGCACTGCCCGGGCAGTCGTAGTGGCCACCGGTTACCACACATATTTTGGGGCGCTGGCCGAGCAGGTGGTGCAGGAACGGCCGCTCACCAGTTTCGACAAAGGCGTAAACAGCGTCGGCCAGCTCTTGGTAAGGTTCATGATCGTCATGGTACCAGTAGTATTTCTCATAAACGGCCTCACCAAGCATGATTGGCAAAGTGCCTTCTTATTTGCGGTAGCAGTCGCTGTCGGCTTGACACCCGAGCTCTTGGCGGTAGTCGTGACGGCCAACCTGGCCAAGGGCGCCGTGCTCATGGCCCGCAAACACGTCATTATCAAAAAGCTCAATGCCATCCAAAACTTTGGTGCCATGGACGTCTTATGCACCGACAAAACCGGCACTCTCACCGAAAATCGCATTACCCTCGTGCGGCATCTTGATACCGAAGGCCATGACAACGCCAAGGTACTCGACCTAGCGTACCTCAATAGTTCCTTGCAAACGGGCCTGCGCAACTTGCTCGATCAGGCACTCATTGATTACTACGAAGCTCAAAACCATCAGTCAAAAGATCTCAAGTCGTATCGTAAACTCGACGAAATTCCCTTCGATTTCACCCGCCGCCGCTTGTCGGTGGTGGCTGCCAGTCCCTCCGGCCACCGCCAGCTCATCTGCAAGGGCGCCGTTGAAGAGCTGGTAGCGGTTTCGGCCCGCATTGAGCACGCCGATGGTCACTCGAGCCCACTCACTACTTCGGCCCGCCGCCGTATTCTGGCCACCGCCGACCGCCTCAACGCTGAGGGTCTGAGGCTCCTCGCCGTAGGCTACAAAGACGTACCGGTAACCAATAAAGACTTTAAAGCTGGCGACGATGCCGACTTGAATCTAGTCGGGTTTGTAGCCTTTCTCGACCCGGCCAAAACCACCGCCAAACAGGCTATCGATGCCCTCAAAACCTACGGCATCCAGCTCAAGATCATCACTGGCGACAATGAGGTGGTCACCCAGCGCGTCTGCCAGGAGGTCAACTTTCCGGTATCGGGCGTCGTTTTGGGCCAACATCTGGCCCACATGACCGACCAGCAGCTGCGCCGGGCAGTGGAAACCACGAGCGTATTTGCTAAGGTTGACCCTTTGCAAAAAGCCATCATCATCAAGGCTCTCAGGGCGAACGGCCATACCGTGGGTTACATGGGTGACGGCGTCAACGATGCCGCCGCCATGCATCAATCAGACGTGGGCATATCGGTCGACGGGGGAGTCGACATCGCCAAAGAAGCCGCCGACTTGGTGCTACTCAAGCACGACCTCATGGTACTGGTCGATGGCGTCGTACAAGGTCGCACAGTTTTTGGCAACATCATGAAATACATCAAGATGACAGTGAGCTCCAACTTCGGCAATATGCTTAGTGTCTTGGTAGCGAGCGCCTTGTTGCCGTTTCTGCCGATGCTGCCCATCCATCTCTTGGTTCAAAACCTTATTTATGACATTTCTCAATTTTCATTGCCCTGGGACGGCATGGATCCCGAATTTCTGGCCCATCCCCGCGAATGGGACGCCACGGGAATTGCCCAGTTTATGCTCAGTATCGGACCCGTCAGCTCACTGTTTGACATCGCGACCTTTGCCGTCATGTGGTTTGTCTTCCAGGCCCAGACACCCGCTAGCATGGGCCTGTTCCAAACTGGTTGGTTCGTCGAAGGACTATTGTCGCAGACATTTATTGTCTATATGATTCGCACTCAGAGAATACCTTTTATTCAGAGCCTGCCCTCCAAGCCGGTATTGGTTCTCACCGCGGCCGCGGCCGCTGTGGGTGTCGCCTTGCCGTTCACCATTGCCGGAGCAGCCATTGGCCTGAGGCCGCTACCTTTGAGTTATTTCGGTTGGCTGCTAGCGATTCTCGTTGGTTACGCCGCCACTGCTCAACTCGCCAAACACTGGTATATCAGTCGGTTCAAACGCTGGTTGTAGCCTCGGGTTCGTCCAGAGCCCGGCGGTAGGCAGCCAAAGTCAGCGCCGCCGTCTGCTCCCAACTGAAACCCTTGACGTGCTCATATCCCGCCGCCACCAATTGCCGGCGCCAGGCCCGGTCCGTCATAATTCTCGTTAGCTTGGCAGTCAGGTCGGCGGCGTCATGAGGATCAAAATAAGCAGCGGCTTCACCGCAGGTTTCAGGCAGGCATGAGGCGTAAGCGGCAAGCACCGGTACACCCCGATCCATAGCCTCAAGTCCCTGCAAGCCAAACCCTTCAGACAACGACGGATACACATACGCCAGAGCCCCCCGGTACAGTGCGCTCAGTTCGGCATCACTCACATCACCGGCCCAAACGATACGATCAGCCACACCCAGGGCTGTTGCATAATGCTTAAGCTTTAGCCTGAAAGGGTCATCTCGGCCAACGAGCACGAGTTGCAAATCAGGCCTGTCCGGCAGCTGGGCTAACGCTTCAAGAATCAGTCCGACGTTCTTGTAGGGGTAGCAATTGCCCACGTGTAAAATATACTCGTTCTTGAGACCAAAACGCTTAAGATCTAGCTTGGCAATGGGTTCGCTTTCGGGCTGGTCATGACTGACAGCCAGTGGTGTAACCACCACGTTTTCTGGCTTCACCCCAAACCGCTCCACCAGCTTATCTTTCACGTAATGGCTAGGCGTCAGGAGCAAAGCTGACCGCCGGATACTCAAGCTCAAAACCACCCGGAATACCAGCCTTTTCACGAACCCAACGACTCGGGCCACCCCCTGGCGCCGGTCGGTGCTGTAGTCGAGGAGGGTTAAGTCGTGAATAGTGGTGATTCGCCGACCCCACCACAGTACCGGGGCATTGGGTGTTACAAAATGAACCAAATCAGGCTTCTCTCGCCGCAGACGCCATAGAAAGCTCCATTGTTCGGCCAGGCTGTAAATTGGTTCGGGCGCCGCCATCTTATGAAAATTGGCCGCACCTGGATCGTAGTCCGTCTGACCTTCAGGGCCTACCAACCATACGTATCCATGACTATCATCCAACCTCTCGAGCTCGGCGGCCAGGTTGGCCACGTAGCGGCCGACGCCGGTCCAGCGCCGGGGGCCGTACATGCGGGCATCTACTGCAATCTTCGGCATATTCTTCATTATAAAGCAACCTCATCCCGCTTCGTGACTTGTTGCGCCACGAAAGCCCCCAACAGTGCACCAACAACCACCCAGGTGCGCAACAAAAGTAACGAGTGAAAAGTCAGGGCTTGGACCGCCATACCAGCCAAGGCCAGACTCCAGCCACTACCCCAAACCAGCCATTGCCGCCACAACTGCCGCGCCGCCAGCACCAGCACCGCTCCTAATCCCAGCGCAGCCGCCATGCCAACCAGGCCCGTTTCGGCGAGCCAGGCCAGGTAGTCATTATTGAAAGGCTGCAATTGCTCGACCGGTACGCCGGCTGCCACTGCTGCAGGATGCAAGGCCAGCCTCGAATTATACAACCCGACTCCGGTCCAGGGATGCTGCCGCCATTGAGCCACAGCCGCCGGCCATAATTCATACCGGGTATTAGCTGACCGGTCATTAAAGTCCACATAGTGTGCCAACGCCGATCGCCAAGTCCTTTCCACTTTTACGTCTTTGGCCACTGGCCGACTTTGGTATTGTCGCCAAATAACTAAACCCAAAGCCAGTGCCGCCACGCCTCCGGTTAAGGCAATGATCATTCCGGCCTTACGGGCCTGAGGTCGCCGCCACAGACTGGCAATGATCGCCAGACTTGTGAGCGCCATCAGCCCCAAAAGCCCACCCCGGCTACCGGTAGCCACAATCAGGCTAGTTATCGTCAAGCCGGCCGCCGCCGCCAGCCGTCGCCTCCGGCTCAGCCGATAAGCCACAAGGAGCCCCAGTGGTATCAAGAGATAGTGTGCCAGATACAGCGGCTCCAGAGCGACCGACTGTGGTCGGGGGATGATATAAGTGGCCGTATGCGAATACCGCGGCAGCAATCCAGTAATACTGGCAGGCCAGCCAGCCAGGTCGGCGGCTGCTTGCAACCAGCCCAATAAGGCAACCCCCAATCCAGAAACAATGACGGCCTTAGCCAAAAGCACCAAGTCGGCTTTGTCGAGCCACAAAGCCAGGAGCCAAGCTCTCAATAGCAGCCACGTCAAGGTGATGGCCGCTCCGGCCGCCATGCTCCGATCCAGAGCCCCGGGTACCGATAGCCAGGCGGCCACTACCACGCCTCCCAAAACTCCGCTCGCCACCAGAGCCCGCCGCCGGAGCAGCTGCTGCCACAGCTGGACTGGTTGAAGTAGGGCCACAACAGGCCGCACCAATAACAACAATAAACTGAGCCACAGGAGCGGCCGAGCCCATGTCTGTGGCAACCGGTCGAGAGGCAACAACACCGCGGTCAAAACCAGGCCACTACGCCAAGCCACCCGCTCGACGGTAGCCAGCGCAGGCAACTTAGGCCGAGACGCGCTCACGGGCAAGCCTCCAGCCGGCCAGTAACAAGGCCACCACCACCCATGTCCGCAGCAAGAGGATCGAATGGAAGGCATTGGCCTCAAACGCCATGCCCACCAGCGCAAACGCATAAGGTCCTGCCGGATGCCGGAATCGCCGCTGCCACACTGCCCGCATGACGACCAAAACCATGGCTACCAGTGGCAGTACCAATACCAGCCCCACCAGGCCAGTTTCGGCGAGCCAGGCCAGGTAGTCGTTGTTGAGTGGCTGCAATTTGGCCACAGCCGATTCATCAGACAGCGGCGCAGTATCATGTACGAGCAGTCTTGAATTGTAGGGACCGACCCCCGTCAAAGGGTATTCGCGGAAGATTTCAATCGCTTGAGGCCATAGGTCGTATCTGGTGCGGGCTGATTCGTCATTGAGGTCGACTGCATGGCCGGCAAAGATCGAAACGGTACTTTGCTTGTGCACGGTACCGGCCCAGGCCACCAAACCGGCGGTGAGGGCAGCCGCCAGCACGAAATAGCGGGCCGTATAACCGACAAGCTTCAGCGACCGCGCACCAACCAGGAGCACAACCAACGACAAGACGAGACCGAGAATCGCGCCCCGCGACAGGGTGAGCAAAAAGATGGCTAGTACCAGCACTAGATTAGTTTTTTCGAACACCCGCACTTTGAAGCCGCTCCGCAGCACCCTCACCAGCATGATACCCACTGGCAGTAATAGATAATGGGCCAGGTACAGCGGCTCCAGAGCCACCGATTGCACCCTGGGAAATGGATAGGTAGCTGTCGAACTGTATCTAGCAATCAGGCCGGTCCAGGCATTGCTCAGGCCGTACATATCACCTATGTACTGGTAATAGCCAAACACCGCCACGAGGCCGGCCACCACTAGTACAGCTTTTTCAAACAGCTCTAGTTGCTGTTTGGTGATAAACTGGGCTGCCAGCCAGCTCCGCACCACCACAAAGACCAAAAGAGCAGTGGTATTCCAGGCCAAGGCCTGACTGTAGGCCGACACTGAAGTAATGGCCGCTGCCACCAGGGGCAGACCCATCGCCAAGCCCATCTTGGGCGACAATCGTACCGGCCGACTCGCTAGCCACATCACCAAAGGGTATTGAGCCATCAGTAAAAAGGCCACCGTCGCCGCATACGGAAACGCCGTTGCCAGGTCTCGCAGTCTGTCGAGAGGCAACAAAGCGGCGGTTAGTATCAGACCACCGGTAAATAGTTTAGGTGACGCAGCACTTAAGGCAGGCAACTTCATTACTAGCTATTGTAACAAAGGTAAACCGGCTATTGGGCATTTGGCCTGAAAGCTACCTGTTCGATTGCCTGTAAGGCGGCCCGGGCACTGTCTTCCCAATTAAATTTTTTGACGTGCTTGAGGCCGGCTTCGGTCATGCGCCGAGCCTCAGCCGGCGAAGTGAGGACCTGCTCCATGGCTTTGGCTATTGAATCAGAATCATGGGGGTCAACCAGCATCCCCGCATCACCGGCTGCCTCAGGCAATGAACTGACGTTACTGGTAATGGTCGGGGTACCGCAGGCCATGGCCTCAATGATGGGCAGACCAAACCCTTCATAAAACGATGGCCATACAAACACACTAGCGCCGGTATACAGGGCCGGTAAATCGGCCTGGTCGACGTATCCCGTTTGGATCACTTTGGCTCCCTGATGCTTGAGATCTTCAATTTGCTGGTGGATGTCATCATCAAGCCAACCTTTGCCGCCCGTCAATACCAGGGCGTACTGCCTCTGCAGTTGAGCCGGCAACCGGCGGTAGGCCTCCATGACACCCTTCAGGTTTTTGCGTGGTTCGATGGTGCCATGAAACATAATGTATGATCCTTCAATGCCGTACTTTGCCTGCGCTGTCAGTACCTCGTCAGCTTTGCGGGGATAAAAGAAGTCATGGTCAACAGCATTGCTGGCTACACTGATCCGCTCAGGTGCAACGCTGTAGGTTTTGATCAGGTCACGTTTGGTGAATTCAGACACGGCCAGGATATGGTTGGCTTGAGCCAAAGCTTTGGGTACGTATTTTTCAAGATAAGCCCTCAGTCGCTCAGGCACATATTCTGGCGCGTGGTGGTAAGCCAGGTCATGAATGACAACGATTGATTTACGGGTAAAGAACAAATGCCAACGAGCAAAATTGGGAAATAGATATACCTGTCCTCGCGCCCCACTGAGCAAATCAATCGGCGGCGCCCATGCATATTTAAACAAAGCACTGTAGAGTTTTCCTGGGATTAAGCTCACTCGGTGTTGCCTGACATTGGGGGCTTCAAGGCCTAAACTGACGGGCGGCTTAGTCAAAAACCTGAAATACTCAAGTTCAAACTGGTGCTGGGGCGCCTGCTTGATCATGGCCTGCAGTAGGCAATACGTATAATAATCAACGCCAGTGCGTTGACGCCGCCCCAGACAAGATGCTTCAACGCCGATCTTCATGAAACCTCCCCTTTCACTATAGCTAACAACTGCCGGCTCAAAACTGCGTCATTTCGTTCGACGAGCAACGTTGCTTGGGCCCGGGCCGCTCGTTGCTCCAGCTGGCGGGGCGTTTGCAAATGGTGGGCAATGGCTTTACTGAGCGCCACACTGTCATCGGGCGGCACATATGCGGCGGCGCCTGCCAGCTGGGCCCGCAGTGCCGGCGTGTCTGAGGCAATCACTGGTACGCCGGCATTGGCGGCCCACACCGCCATACCACTGGCAATACCCTTCAGGCTGGGGCGGTACGGAATCACTAGAACACTCAAGCCCTGTAAAAAGCTCAGCATATCAGGTTCGGCAATCGGGCCGGGAAATTCTATGGTCGCCCCGCTTTGCCGGGCTAACCGCTTGATTGAGCGGGTGTAATCATCATCGGTATTGCCAGTTGAGCCGGCGATAATCCAGCGTGCCTTCACGCCTTGTCCAGTTAACCGGCCTGCGGCCTGCACGAGCACTTCGATACCCTTGGCTCCACCCCAATACCCCAGAAAACCTACAGCCGGTTGAGGGGGAGTGTGGTAAGCCGGTACCTCAGGTACATATAGAGGCAAAGGCGCATACTCGCTCAACCGCCCGAAAACGCGAGTATCAGGAGACAGTGTGATAATCTCGTCAGCCTGCATCACCAACCGCCTCATGGCTTTCTGCCGCCACCAGCCATCAAGTAGCCGTCGCAGCCTGTTCACCAGGCTAGATATCGGCCGCCGCCGCTGACCCCACCAGCGGAACGGAAACAAGCTCTCTAACACCGGCTCGGCTTCATGGATCGTGATCACGAGTCGTTTGTGACTCAAAGTTTGGCAGGTCAGCAAGGCCCAAACGGTGATGGTACTGTGAAAACCAACTTCAGCTTGAATAATAGTTTCAGGGCTAAATAAAGCCATCTTCAGGCCAAGCCACAACCCGCGCCAACCCGCGGTGGCTCGACTTTCGTCGACGGTAATCACCCGTAATGGTTGCCCGGCCTGAGTGTACAATCGCTCAATCAGCTGGCTGTGTCGGTGGATACCGCCAGTGGCCGGCCGTAGGTACAACAATGACGCTGGCTGGCTCAATGAGCTGTCTCCAATACACTCAGGGTGCGCTCGACCCATTTACGAGCGCCGTGGTGCTGCTGCACGTAGGCCCTGCCCGCCTTGCCCAGCTGCTGCCGCATGTCCTTGTCGGCGAGCAATGCGCTCACGGCTGTCGCCAAGGCCTCACTATCATCGGGCGGTACGAGTACGCCGTTGTGGCCTGAGTGAATCATTTCGGCCAGGCCACCAACCGACGCTGCCACCACCGGCCGTCCGGCCGCCATGGCCTCAAGCACCGCCAACCCTTGAGCTTCCGCCCGCGATGGGGCGGCTACCACCTGGCACTGGGCCAAGACCTCGGCTACATTCGTCCAACCCAAAAACCGAATGGCCGCCCCAGCCGGCGCTGCTTGGTGTCTCAAGGCCCCCATGAGTTGCCCGTCTCCAGCCACCAGGAATTGGTAATCGCTATGGTCCGCCAATGCCCGCAACGCCGCGGCCACAAAAATATCGGGTCCTTTCTCGATCTCCAAGCGGCCAATGAAAGCGACTACCGGCTGGCTGGGTTCAGCTGACACTGTGGCCGGTACGGTCACACCGTTTGTTATGACACGACAGCGCTCCCGGGGCACACCGGCGGCCACTGCCGCCACCTTCACGTGGTTTGATACGCAAATAACCTCCCGCACCATCGCCCCCGCTGCTTTGAAACGGCGCTGATACCACTGGCTGCCGCTGGTGTCGACCGGTCCGTGCAGTGTCCAAACCACAGATATACCCATAAGGCTGGCCACTGGTGCGACAGCCAGCCGCTCCTCGTTTGACTGCACCCAGATAATGTCCGGCCGCCATCGCCACAAAGCCACCACCAGTTGGAGCCAGTAGGCCGGCAGGCACAGCCGGAATGCCCTCATGTGCCATATCGAATAAAACCTCAAGGCTCCGTAGAGCGGCCACGTGCCTACCCGCTGTCGCCTGAGTGACGCCCGCCAGCCCACCAAAGACGTCATCACTATAAAGCGGTAATGCTCAGCCATGGCCGCCGCTAATTGCTCAACGTACACCTCGCCGCCACCGTATGAGGGCGGCGCGCTCAAGACGAGCACGGTTTTAGCCACGACCGCTCGCCTCGGCGGGTACCTGTCGCTGCCATTCCCGCCACAGCAGGGCCGTAAATAATATGCCAGCAATCACCACATTGATCACCAATGCTGCTGCCGCTCCCGCGGGTCCCCACAAAGGAGTGAGCCAGAGAAATAGTCCAACTAATATGATGCTCGTGGCCACGTTCATATACGTCAGGATTTTAGGCCGGTTCCAGCGGTAAAACAACAAGCTGGGCGGGTTGATAAATAATGTAATCACAAAGCTCGTCATAATGAGTTGAAAAGGCACAACAGCCGCGCCGTATTCTGGACCAAAAACCAACAGTATCAAAGGCCGTGCCAGCAAGATGAAAGGTAATAGCCCGGCGGCGGCCACGGCAGCACCAAACAGGACTTTGCGCAGGTACGAACCGGTTTGGTCAGCCGGCAGCGCCGCCACCTTGGGCACAAGCACTGTCGTCAAAGACGAAATCAGCAATGGCATCACACTGGCCAGCTGCAAAGCCGCTGCATAATGACCCACATCTGCGGCTGGCCTGAAGTGCGCCAGCATCACCACATCAAGGCGGGAAATGACGGCATTGAGTGAGTACGACACTACCAGCCACTTGCCGAAATGAAGCATCTGGGACAGGGCTTGGCGTTGGGCCGCCGCCGGGGCTTTGACGCCGGTTTTGGGTATGACGGCCAAGCCAGCTACCAGGCTCACGGCCGCCACGACCAGGTTGATGAGCAAGGCCTGGAATAAATTCAAGCCCGCCATGAGTGCTAATATGACCACTAAACCGGCCCGCAAACTGGCAGCGGCAATATTCAAAATCGCCATCGTCCTAAACCGCTGGTAGGTTTGTAAGACGGCGTTGGCGTAAGCGTTTAAGGACAAAAAGATGCTGGCTAGCAGGCCGAGCAGAATCGGCAGCTCCATAGACTTGCCGCCCAAACCCTGAGCCCACAGGGGCGTCAAGGGCAGAGCCAACACGATCAACGCCGCCAAAGCCAGCTCCAGCTTGAACGCCGATTGGAAAAAGGCGGCCACCTTGGCTTTGTCGGCTAGTTTTTCACTAGTAAATTTTACGAGCGCCGTCGAAATGCCAAAATCAGTCACGCCCACCATAATCACCACCAAGGCATTAGCTGTGGCTAGCCGGCCATAATCATCGGGACCCAGGAGCCTTGATGTCACAAACGCCACCACAAAACTCATGATGGCCGCCACCAAGCTGCCGCCAAAAATAATAGCCGATGACTGGGCTGTTCGGGTTCGGGCGAGCCCTATCGCCCGCCGGCCGTAATGAGCCAGAGTGCTCACCGCACCACCGAGTAGTGGTTGACTCCTGGGTTGTTCAGCCAAGTCAAGCCCTCGGCAACCAGGCTATAATATTCACGGTAGACGGCTTTGGTAGCGGGAGCTACATACCAAAATCCGAAATCGGCAGTTTCGCCGGGCGCGACGCTAGCCTGGGTCAGTCGCGCCGGCCGGTTGCAGCCCGCCCAACTGACATCACAAAAGGGACTCTGGCGGTCATTGGGGCTTGCGGTTGCCATTTTAACGGGGTACAAACCGTCGCGGTACCAAGTGGCCGTGCCGGTGTTCTTGGCCAAAATTCCGACCCACACTTTTTGGCCTGGTGACAGGTTGGTCAAGTCAACGCCAGTGGTCTTGGAGGCATTCGTAGCGGCGTACTGGCCCGTCACCTGCCAAGAAAAAACTCCCTGAACGCGCATGAGAAAATTAAGACCAGTATTCATCCAGGTAATACCTTCGACGACCGGCGTGAAGTACTCTCGCCACTCGCCACCGGCTGGTTGGATAACAATTGGCCACTCAAAAGTACCCGTGGCTCCTGGCGCTACACTGGCCTCGGTCAGTCGTGCCGGCCGGTTGCAGCCTGCCCAACCCGTGGTGCACAAGCGGCTGGCCCTGTCGCGCGGCCCATCAGTTCCCAGTTTGATCTGGTTGGCGCCGTCGCGGTACCAGCTGACATTACCGGTGTTGAGAAGTCTCACGATCATCCAGCCTCGTTGGCCGGGGCTGGACAGAGCGGGGTTAAATGGTGTTGTTTTGGAGCTATCAGTATAAGCGGCTTGCCCGGCCACTTTGTAGCTGTACACAGCCGGTACTACTCTGATGTACACATTATTATTAAAGGTCGGAAACCAGCTTAAGCCCTCAGCCACGGGTCGGTAAAACTCGCGGTATTCACCCGGTTGGCGGGGTGCCTTGATAGTAATAGCAAAGGTGCCGGTTTCACCTGGTGCCACACTGGCCTCGGTCAGTCGTGCCGCCCGGTTGCAGCCCAGCCAACTTTCAGAACAAAACGGGCTCACCCTATCGGTCGGGTTGAAAGTACCCATCTTCACAGGATGAGTGCCATCATTAGTCCAGGTGGCGGTACCAGTATTGGTGAGCTTATAGGTAATAGTAGCGGAGGAACCGGCCACCAGGTTGGCCAGGTCGGCGTTCACCGAAATGCTGCTGATAGTGGCGTCGTAGGTGGGCACGAGCGTAGCTCCAAACCAGTCGTTAAACAGTCGCCAGAAATTGCGGTTGCCGTAAGCGCTGCAGCCGTCACCCAGGCCGTACAGATTGCCCAGCGCTGCTTGGTTGGGTACGTATGGCGTGTAGTTGTACAAACCGGCCGTGGCATTATTGACGATAGTAACTCTGGCGGTGCCGCAGGTTGATGGGTCGGGATGGTATTTAATGTTATTGATGCCGATGACGTAGTTGTAGGCCAGAGGGTTATTGACATAGAGTCGAAACTGCCGGGCCGCGTTGTGGACCTGGTTATAAAAACCATAGTAGGAGGCGCTGCAAGCCGCACCATCAGGACAACCGTAACCTGTGGCCGACCGGTATTGCCAGGCCCAGGGCCAGTCATCGGTGATTAAACTCGATTCTTTTTGCAGTAGCACCAGTAAGACTTTGGGGTTGATGCTGTAATTTTGGGCTTCATTATAAATAATCTGGGCCGCTGTTAGGCCATCGGTTACCGTGTAACCGGCCTTGCCGTAATTATTGTCCTTGGTCGCAGGATTCTCGACATAATCTTTGACGCAGGTGTACGGCGGCGGTGCTGCCGGGTCAAGGTTCTTGCGCAGGACGTTGCCATTATACGTTACCCCCTTGTAGGTACCGTAGTAGGGCTGGTTACCATTGGTATCGCAAGCCGGTACTTTGGAGGCTAAAAAGCTCTGGATTTGCCCCACACTCAGACCACTACTATCATAAAAGACCTGGTCATCAATGATGCGTCCCGGCTGGAACTGAGAACCACTCAAGGCGTCAGCCTGGCCGGGCTGCCAAACCACCGCCACAGCCACCACCCCCATCACGGCCAAACCTCGTAACAGCAGTGAAAGTCTCATTCCATCACCTGCACGGTTGTAGAATAGGGTGCCGATTTATTACCGGCTCCATCGGTGGCGGTTATCGCGGCATTCCAGGTCGAACCGGTACCGCTCACCCCCGATAGCACCGTCGGGCTACAAGAATAATAACTACCGCTATAAACAATCTCGGCGCTGGCTTCAATTTTTTGACTGTCTTTGGTGAGGACAAGCTGGCAGGTACCGCTGGCAGCCCCCGTCACCCGAGCGGTTGCCCGTACTCGGCCACTCCCTTGGTAGGTCACACCGGCTTCGCTGAGCTTGACCGTCATCACAGTTGTGGGAGTGGGCGAAACCGGTGTAGCTGTCGGTGTCGGAATGCTCGTCTTGGCATCGTCGCCAGGGTTACCGGGTTGACCCGGTGAAGCCTCGGGAGTCGGGCTCGCTGTGGGCTTGGCCGAGGGTATTGTCGTATTGGTAAGGGGTGACATCGCCGGTTTTGATAACCACACAGCCAGCGTTACCAGAGTTAAACCCCCGGCTACCGCCAATACCACAAGCCACCGCCGGGTTACTGGTTTCAGAAAGGGGGAAGATGAACTCATACAATATTAATAATACCATATCAAGCACTCGTAATGGTTCAATACCTTGGAATACTTTGACAATTAAAACGCGGTAGCCAAACT
>CAYXSN010000020.1:0-10641 GCA_964467655.1 uncultured Candidatus Saccharimonadales bacterium
AAGCTGGCTACCCCGATGGGTCAATTAATTATTCCAAGGTCTTGAATCTAAAACGGTACTTCATCTGGCGACCTGACACGTATAAATTGTGACCGGTGCTACCTGCAAATTTTGCCGGGCCTCACACCTCGGGTAATCTGGGGCCGGGCGCCGCGGGTCATCCCACACCAGAATAGCGTCGACAGGAGTAGCCTCAAGCTGTGTATAACTTTCAGCCAGCTCTCCCGGCGGCAACATACCGGCATATCTGGCGCCCAAGTAATAGCTCAGGTACAAGCTTTCATCCCAATGGCCCCGCGAAGCCACGACCCGGGGCTTTGTGCCAATTATCTGGGCAACCTGGTGGGCCGCTTCTGAGTACATGACGCCCACATCATGCTGTTCTTGCAGGCGGGCGATGGCTGGCTGGACGAGCAGCGCTACCGCCCCCACTGCGACCACTTGAAACAAGCGCGCCGAATATGGCCACCGCCGGTACAATTCGCTTGCGCCAGCCAAGCTGACGGCCAGACCTAGAGCCAGCGCCGGCCACAGGTAGCGCGCTTCCACAAATATTGCGAGGTACCCCGCACCAAACAGCGCCATACCCCCCACCAAACCCAGCACCTGCCGCCGCCGCGGACTCTTGTGACCACCCCAAGCAGTGATCAGGCCTGTCAGTATCCCCGCAATCAGTAGTAGCCAGGTATCGTGAACGATGTGCCACAACTCGGCCAGGTTCTTGTCGACCTGCTGCTTCAAAAACCACAGGTAACTGGGGCTCAACCATGAGCGTTTGCCCGGCGGGGTCAGGTTCAACAGAGTTGGATCAGTCCAGACGCTTGTCCCGCCTGGCGGGGCGGCCAGCAGCCCCCTGGTAAACATTGGTTGCAGTGGCCGGGCTGGCCCAAACAGCGCCAAGGCGTAACCGCCCGCTGTGCCGGCAGTCAACCGGTGCTCCTTGAGACTGATGAGGGCGATCCAGGGCCCAACGAACGCCAACCACACTGCGCCCGCGATCAAGGCCTGGCGGGCCCATCGCCGCCGGGCCGCCGGTTGGCGCCAGAAGTACCAACCGTGCCACAGGCCGGCAAATACCAGGGCAAATGGTAAGGCATAACTCTTGCTTAAATAGGCCAAGCCCGCCAAAGCGCCGGCCAGTATCCCCCATCTGGTTTTTAGCTCATAGCCTGGCCAGGTCAGGCAGGCTACCAGTCCGACCACCAACGCCGCCAACAGCAAGTCAGGCGTCGCACCGTACGTGAGCGCCCAGCTCAACACCACCACGGCCGCCGCAGCCCAAAAACCACCCACTAGCCAGCGCGGCTGCCACCCGCGACTTAACCACCACAAAGCCGCTAGCAACCCGCCGCCTGCGGCCAGCTGCCATAGTTTACCAGCCATCAATGGATCAAGACCGGCGGCCACGAGCGGTGCCATCAGCCATGAATACAGCGGGCTCCAGTAAGCATTGACCGCCGTCCAAAGGTGTCCATGCGCGTACAGCCGGGCCAAGTCGACATAAGAAATACCATCAGGATTGATCTGATAGCGGTAACCGGGCAACAGCCACAGACCGGCTAAAGCATAGGTAGCCAGCAGCAATTTGAGTCCGTTGACCCGTTGCCGTCGCCACCATGCTATCACGGGTGTCCAATTCACGGGGCGACCTCCTCGGTCTGGCAAACAAATGAAATAGTCTCAAAAGCCAAGGCCAATTCTCGCTTGTCCTGGGGGCCGGGTGAAGCGGCTTTAGGTAGTAGCCAGGCCAGTTGCAGCTCCCGACGCCCGCCGGCCGTCCCGCCGAGCACCTCAAAGCTCCAGCTCACCAGGCCATCAGTCTCCAGGTGGCCAGTAGGTTCATTATTAACCGTCAGATCCATGGTCTGCTGCCCAAACGTCCGGCCTTCGATCAATCCCCTGAGCTGGCACCCTTCAGGCACATCGGCTACCTGCAGCCAGAGCTTGGCCACGTTTCCGGCGCTCCACCGGTACTGGGCTTCGGCATTGCCCCAGCCCTCACCAAAAATCAGTTCCCCGGCATCAAAGTGGTAGCTTTGTCCCAAAGTGAGCCGTGGCATCTGGTCGGCGGTCCGAAAAGCACACACGTAGGGCTGCCATTTCATATTGGAGCTCACCGGTAGACAATAATAAAACTGGTCGGGGTATAACGCTTTCAGGTAGGAACTGTAGTCTCGGATGTCGGTCGGCCTCGACTGCACAAACACCACCCGCGCCGGGGGAGCCACTGCCACGGCATGTGTGTCAACCGGGCTGTCGGCTCGCTCACCGTCCCACCACGATTGTGCCAGAGCGTTGGCGTACGGCACGCCGGCCGCTGCCAGCTCCGGCGACAAGTAGGCGAGGCGGGGTCCGGCATACAAAACAGTCCCGCCACCTTGTTGCTCGACGACGTCCACAATGGTGCTGCGTTCAAATACCGCCTGCCACGGTCGCCGGCCCCAATCTGGATACACAGTTAACAAACTCAACCCTACTGCGAGTACCGCCAGGGCCGCCGTCAGCCATCGCCGATCCCACAGTGCCATCCATCGCCCCATCCACCGGCCAAAACCAATCAAAAGTACCGCCCCCACCAGTAGCTCCAAGGTCACCAAATAGCGGTAAATCCGAAAAGTCACGAGCCACACGACCCAGCTCGTACCAAAGAATACCAAGACGGCGGCCTCCATCCGCCGCAACCGCCGCCGCCAGGCCAGCCACGCCGCGGCACCCAAACCCAAGTATGCGAGCAGCAGGCGCGGGTCGCGCAACGGTCCGGCTTCGGCGGTATCACCCCGCCACAACCAGGTCACCGGCAGCATCACGTAAGATCCCAACTGTCGCCAGTCAAACGGTGTGGCCGGTTGCCAGCTAGCAACTTGGCCGCCCAACCAGGCGCCGGCAAAGGGGTAGAGAGGATTGCCGGTAGCCTGCCAGCGCCACGCCATAAACAGCCCGTCAATCAAACCAAAGCCCACCATCACGCCGACCACCATCACCAGCCACAGCCGCCACCGGCCCCACTGAGCTACCATCATTGCCGCCAGCAACCCGACCGCATACGGCAAAGCCGTCAATTTACAACCCAACGCCCCGCCGGCCAACAATCCGGCTGCCGCGTACCGCCACCAGCCGCCTCGCCCGGGCGTTACCACGAGGTACAGTCCTCCCAGCATGAGCAATGCTATCTGGTGCTCGTTGGTCCATGAGCCAAACAACGACACCGTCATTGCGCCGGTAGCCCCCACGGCCACAGCGGTCGCCGCCATTGTTTCCGCCCGCCAGCCATCGACTCCGGCCGGCACCAATTGCCTTGCCAAACGGTAGACCAGCGCCAAAGTTCCAGCCAGTACTCCGGCCTGCCAACCCGCACCCACCAACGGGCTCAAGCTGAAGGAGGCGTAATTAACCATGTCGAGTAGCGGATTAAGATAGGTATGATATTGGGCGACAGCTCCAGTTGTATAGCCCAAACCCTGCCAGGCCGCCCAACCGATATACATGTGGTAATTTGCCGTATCCCACAGCCCGTCCATACCCAAGAGCGAGTGCAACAGTGCTGCATACACCGAACCAACTACCAATGGTAGCCAACGGCGATAACGATAGAGAGTGGCCTTCACATCATTAGTATGGCAAAAGGTCTTACGTTTGCCAAAGATATCGATATCTGGTAGCTTTAGTGGCGTTCAAGAGTACCCCGACAATCTGTTCCGACAACAGAAAGCAGGCGATTTCCATGCCGGAAACCGGCACCGATTTCAACGGCTGCGATGTGGCCATTGTCATGCCGACGTCCTACAAACAACTGACGGGTGACGGTGAAGATCCCGTCCGCTACAGCTGCACGCGTACAATGGTCACAGCGCTGAGCGGCCGCCCTGGCGGCATCAAGACTCAGCCGTTGATCATCGATAGCTCTCCGCCCGAGATGCACCAGCAGTTGAGTGATGAGCTCACGCAGCTCGGCGCAGTCGTTCTACGGGCGCCTCGCCAAGGCATTCTCTGGCAGAACCTCGACGGTCTGAACTTTGCCTACACTCAAGGAGCGCCCTTCGCCGGTCGTGCCGAGCCGTTCAAATACGGATTGGCCGTACCTGCTGTGATCGAGCGCGTCATGGAGAGACTGATAGCCGGCATCGATGTTCTGTGTGTCGGCCGTGACGCCGACGCCCTGGCCTCGTTGCCCCCAGTCCAGCGGGATTACGAAGGCTTGATCGCCGATGCTGGCGTCAAGTACGGGCTGCCCGCCGAGTGGGACATGGCCAGCGGCATTAGGTTCTTCAGCCAGGCTGGCCTCCGTTACCTGGCTAATTTCGCTCAGCGCTGGGGTCAGGACAACTCGCAGTGGGAGTTCATGTGGGGTGTCCCGCTCCTCGGGATGCACCAGCGGACGAGCTTGCCGCCCATCAGAGTCGACGGCATTGCTGTTCCGCAGATCCACCCCCAGTCCATCACAGTACTCGAGACGGGCAACCCCGTGTTTGACACGAAGCGCCAGCAGCAATATGAGCTGGTCACCGGGTTCATGGATCGGTTCTGTCTGAATCTGGGCATCAGTCCGGCGTCTGCCTGACACCCGCACCACCCGCCCGGTTCCTTGGAATCAATCCCAGGGAACCGGGCGGTCTTCATATTCCAACTTCTCAAAGGATGTGATTGATCGTGCACGCCTTATCAGGTATCATCCCGTCGCCGGTCCTGGGAATTCCGACCTGGACGTACCGTCGAACCGAGTCTGGCGAAGACCCTCGTGGCGCCTTTGCCATCCCACTTGAACTGCCGCTGTTGGAGCCAGCTCTGGCAGCCGCCAGTTGGCCCTTGCTCGGACCCGTCCAGCAACTCAACGTCTCGGTTAGCAATGTTCCACTGACGGCCCGCGGTCTGCACGTCAGCAATACCGGCAAGATCTGCTTCGTGATGGCTGGCAGTTTCACCTGCGCAGTTGTCAACCTCCGATCCCAGGATCACACCTTCGGTCAGGTCGATCAGTTCGATGTCGACGCTGATGCGGGCGTGGCCTTTTACGTTCCGCCCGGCTTCGGCAATGCCCTCATGAACCACGGAGTAGGAGACATGTACGCCTACTTCCTCGACGGCGTTTTCAATCCATCAGCCGAACGGGTCGTTGCCATGTCCTCAGTGCCGACAATCCGCTGGCCTCAGGTCCCGCAGCTCATATCGGCCAAAGACCGGGCCGGCCTCACGCTGGAAGAGTACATCGCCCAGAGTAGGTAGCCCCCTTCGCCCGGTTCCTTGGAATCAACTCCAGGGAACCGGGCGGTCTTTATATCTAATACTTGATCTGCTTTTCCAGGTCGCGCAAAGTCGCAATATCCTTAGCCATTTGCGATGACGTCGTGTAATCCTTCTCGAATTGTTTGGTGGCGTCATCCATGGCTTTTGAAGCAGTATCAAAGCGGCTCGTGGCGCTCTCAACGGCTTTCATATCGAGGGTCCGCACTCCTTTGGCTAAATCGCGTAATGCCACGATAAACTCCTTGAAGGCCGCTGCCATCTTATCGTGATAGCTCTTGATGTCGGCTGGCGGCTGCATGGCGGTTATCTTGTCTAATGCAGCCTGCATTTCCGCTGCAATGGCGTCTACTTGGTTGGCCAGTACCTTAGTATCGGTAGTCGATAGGGTGTCGGCTTTTTTCTCCAAACCCTCAAGGTCTTTGGTCTTGAGGTTGAAATCCTTGGCGTACACTGTCACGTCTTGGGCTTCGCGCAGGGTTTTGTCGGCGGCATCTATATACTGCTTTTCCAGCTCCGCCGTCTTCTTCATGGCACCGTAACCAGGATACGTCTTGTCGAGTAAGGGAAAAGCTCTAAAAGCAGTCAAAGCTTGGCGATCGGTGTTGATGAGGTCTTGAGCGGCCTTAATATGACTTTGAGCCTGGTCTATTTCTTTGAGCGATTGCTCGCTAGTCGAATTGTCATCTTTGGCTACGTCATCCAAAAACGAATCCACAAATGGTTTGACTGCCAGCACCAGTGCCTGGTGTCGATGTGCCGCCTGGTCTTTGTACTGTTTCAACTGGTAGTAAGGCAGGGCGCCAAAATAACCGCCCACCGCCATAAGTAGCACCACTACCAATACCGCCCAGGGCCACGCTTTGCGTTTTTTCACTGGCTGCACCGGCGCGGGCGGTGGTACCGGTTCAGGCATTGCTGGTCGCACGCGGGTCATGTCGTCCACTGAAAAATTCCTTAATTTATACCAAGATTATCAGCCGCATAGTTGCCTCCGGTCAATGCTTGCATAAACCAGTCGGCTGCTCAACAATAAACAACAAAGGGTTACCTGTGAAAAGGAAAGGCTATGGCCAGGCTGCGTCAGGGATTCGACTCAATTACGTACCGCCCCGCCAAGCCCGCCGGCCCACGTCTACCGTCTTGGAAGCGCCGCCTCAGTTTGAGCGGCGCGCTGGTTATCGGTCTAAGCGTTCTAACTGTCGGCTTGCCCGCTTTGGTGCAGCGTTACCAAGACCAACAAGCCCGCACACCCCATGCTCTGGCCGCCCTTGATACTACCGACCAAGTAACCTCGGCCGATGCTACGAGCCCGGTTGCCAAAGCCCAACCCATTTCCAAGACCCTCAAAGAGCAACTCGATGAAGACCGCGACAAGGCCGCTAAGGGCCGCCCGCGTGATCTTACCAAAGTATCAACACTTGATGAGTACCGCACGTCCAAGCGGACAGTTTATCAGAACGCTGACGGCACCAAAACCGCCGTCGAATCCTTCCAGGACACCAGCTTCCGAGACGAGACCGGTACCTGGAAGGCAGTTGACACCAAATTGACTCAAGACGCCGCTGACGCCCGCTGGAAAACCGCCGCCAACTCCTGGCAGGCCCGCTTCGGCAAAGTTACCAAAGACAATATTGAGTTGGTTCGCGGTACTCAAACTGTCTCTATCAAACCTCAAGGCGCCAGCACGGTCGAACCGGTGGTGGCCGATAAGGACGGCGGCCAAGTCGTAACCTACCGGAACGCCTGGCCAGGCATAGACCTTGAATACGCCGTCCTGGGTTCTGAATTGCGGGAGAGGATTGTCATCAAGAGCCGGTCTGCTGCTAATACATTTGTGTTTGACGTCATCGGCACCAGCTTAACCCCTATGCCCGGCCGTACCGGGTGGTACCAGCTTGACGGGTTGCTCAAAGACTTTGTGATTCCAGCGCCCACAGTGGCCACCCAGACCGCCGGCATCATCGGTGCTGATCCATATGTCATACAGGTCGTAAGTGGTAACCGCCTAACAATCAGCGTCGACCCCGCCTGGATAGCCAAGCAACCAACCGAAGACTTTCCGCTCATCGTCGATCCGACTTTTGTCGCCCAAAGTGGTCCTGGCAATAATTATGTGAACTACAAATCAGACGGGTTTATTTGTTATGCCGGTCAGGGTTGCGGCAACTCAACTGGCTCTGTAAGCAATCAATATTGGCGGTTTGCTTACCATGTCGACTATTCGCAGTTTGTGTCACCCGCCAAATATCTGATTGAGGCCAATTTCCACGTTGAAATGCCCAACTGTACCAATCCGGCTTACGGCAACTGCACCGGCCATTACATTACGACCAAGCTCAATACCGGCAACTGCTTCAGCTGTGTTGCCGCCAGCACTCCCTCGGCCACCCAATGGAATACCAGCGCCTATGACATCAATACTACCGATATGTACCGTGAACGGGCCGCTGCTGGTGACCCTAACGCCTGGTTTATGGTCTGGGGCGAGGAAAATCAGAACAATTATTACTCATACAAACAGTTTGCCTATGACAAAACCCAGGTCTGGTTCAACTACACCGACCTGCCGTCAGCTTCAATTGGCATTACTCCCCGTGACGGCCAGGCAGTTACTACCACCCAGCCAGCTTTTACCACCACAACCTCCACCGATCCCAACGGTGACCCTGTCAGTTACCGCTACGTCATCGGCACGACCAAAACCGGCACCAATAGCGTAGGCGGAGTATTGGCTGATTCCGGCTATACCGGTAAATCATGGAGTGTGCCAGATAGTGTTTTGCGCGATGGCACGACCTATTACTGGCAAATCCAAACTTGGGACAACCACGCCGGCGTACCGCCTACGTATGGAGCTGCCCAGTCATTCAGAGTTGACCTCAGAAGCGGTCAAGATAATACCCAAAGTTATGATACCGCCGGCGGGTTATCGGTTAGTCTCTCCGGCGGCAACTTAACTACTTCTGCTGGCACCCACAGTATTGCCGCTCTGGGAGGTAGTTTAGGTTTAGGGTTAACCTACGATTCGCCTTGGCGCTCACGGGCCGGCGTAGTTGGCGAGTACTTTAACGATCCGAGCGCTACCAAAACATTCCCCGGTACTCCGGCCGCTATCACCAAAGTCGACCCAGCGGTCGATTATGACTGGAGCACCAGCAGCCCATACCCTGGTATGATCAGTGCCGATAATTTCCTGGTGAGATGGACTGGCTACTTTGTAGCACCTCAGTCCAAAACCTACCAGTTTGGCGTTGCCGGTGATGATGGCACAAGGCTGTTTATTGATGACGTTTCATATCTGGATTCATGGTCTGCTTCCCAAACTGGCCTGTATGGTGCGAACAAAACCCTCACCGCCGGCCAGGTCATCAAAATTCGCTTCGAATATGTTGAAACTTCAGGAAATGCCAAAGCCCAACTGCTGGCAAAGTCTACCGACGGTGCCATTGCACCCGGAGCCGTGCCCAATGGCTGGCTGCAAACCGGTATCAGGTCAACTGCCACCCAACACGGCCTGATCGGCCGCTACTACCCGGGCGCCACATTACCCTCCGGTACTACCGACACTACGGGCGCCTTCCTGGTACGCAATGATTCCACGCCCAGTCAGGATTGGGCTACTGGGGCGCCCGTTCCTAACGGTGCCACCGATGATTTTGTTGTCCGCTGGGCTGGCTACTTCAAAGCTCCCCAGGCCGGTGATTATAAGTTTGGTGGCAGGGCCGATGACGGACTCAAAATCATCGTAGACGGCAACACTCAGGTGGATACCTGGTCATCAGGCGCTACCACTACTCCTACGTGGGCGGCAGGTACCATTAATTTTGCCAACGCTGGCGATACTAAGCCGATAGTCATTGAATACAAAGAACTCACTGGCACCGCCAACCTGGGCATATACGCGGACGGCCCCGGTATCGACAAAGGACTGCCTATCTCTAGCGACTGGTTCCTCACCAAAGCCCAAGTTTTGCCCGACGGTTGGAGCCTCGGTACCGACAGTAGTGTGGCGTATGATTTTGCCTTCATCAATCCCACAAGTGTGACCTTGCGTGATACCAGCGGCCGGCCTCACGAGTATAAGTACAACGGTACCTCTTTTACCCCGCCAGCCGGTGAGAGCGGCCAGCTCGCCAGAGCTAGCGACGGCACCCTCAATTTCCAAGACACCGACGGACGGACCTATTTGTTCAACCTCGATGGCACGCTGGGGTCCACCAGTACCCCAGTCGATGACCTCCAGCCGGCTGCGCTCAAATATGCGTATTCCGGCAGCCCTGCCCGCCTTGACCAGATCACCGACGGCGTCACATCAAACCGTTGGGCCAAAGTATACTATCAAGGCAATGCGGGATGCGCCTCAGTGCCCGGCGGTTTCGTGGGTACGCCAGCTGGTATGGTGTGTGCAGTGGTCACTTCCGACGGCCAAATGACCAAATTCTTGTACGCCAATGATGGCAGCGGCACGCCACGCCTGGCCCGGCTTGAGCTTCCCGGCAGCCAACTCACCGACTACGCTTACGACACTCTGGGCCGCATTACAGGCCTGCGCGACAGCTTAGCTAACGACGCCGTGACAGCCGGCATTCGCGCCCAGGATGGCACCGAGCAAACCGCCGTCACCTACGACATCTTAGGCCGCGTAACCAGCGCCACCTTACCGGCCGCCACTGCCGGAGCCACCAGGCTCGCCCGTACCTATGAGTACATGGTGGGCGCCACGAGGGTGCACCAAACGGGCGCCACCGAACCCAACGGCTTTAGCCGCCAGATCAGTTACGACGCCACCTTGCGCACCATTGCCGATACCGACATAGCCGGCTTGACCACCGCCACAGAGTGGGACCAGCTCAAAGACCTGGTAGTAGCCACCACCAGTCCCACCGGTTTGCGTTCCACCATTGCTTACGATTACGCCGACCGGCCCACCGACCAGTATGGACCGGCACCCAGCGCCTGGTTCCCCAAGGGTATCTTGCCCATGAATACCACGCTCACGCCCGGGCAATACCTCATGTCGCAAGACGGCCGGTCCAGCCTGGCCTTGCAATCAGATGGTAACCTCGTCCTCTACGGCCCGGCCGGCGCTCTCTGGAGCACCCAGACTGGGGGACACGCCGTCACCCACCTGGCCATGCAGTCAGATTGCAACCTGGTTCTTTATAACGGCGGCACCTCATATTGGGCAAGCAACACGGTAGCAAATGCCAACTGCCGTCTAGTTACCGAAGACACTGGCCAAGCTGTTGTGTACAACGCTCCCGGCGAACCAGTCTGGAAGACCAGTAATCCCACGCTCTCATCAAGCTATCAACCAAACGTCGGGTACCGCACGCCCATCTCAACCTACACCCCCCAGACCCCTCATTCTCAAACCGCCTACGACGAAGGCCTGGGCAC
>CAYXSN010000021.1:0-5486 GCA_964467655.1 uncultured Candidatus Saccharimonadales bacterium
TTGCTTATGCGGAAAAAACATTAATGCTTGTACCAACTCGTTAAGAGAACCCTATTCCGGTCGACCCGCCGCTTTCGATACCGCCATCCGAATTCGTCCTGCCGACCGAGGCCATTCTGCAGCCCCTGGCTGCCTACCCACAACCGCCCGGGCCTGACCGCTCGCAGCCACCAGTAGGGCAGTCGCAGTGTATTACGCTTGTGTTTACAGCGAAAGCCCTGATATCCTTGAGGTACATTAAGATAACTAGGAATTATTATGGCAAAATCGAAATCACAATCCTGGTTGCTGCGCTACACTCAGCGCCAATACGTGGTGGCCGTGATTTTGGGTGTGTCACTCATGGGCAACGTGGCCGCTCTGGCTGCCATGCTGGTGTTTAAGAAGCCAAGTAGCGATATTGCTCTCGTTAATTACACGCTCCAACGGGTGTGCGTGGATGATCTGCAGTACAACCTCGACCGGATAGGTGCAGGCTTCAGTGATCCAAAAACTGCCGAAAAGAACAAGGCGCTCTTCAGTGCGACCGTCTGCGGTGGCTGGAATTACAAGTCTAAGCAGATGATGACGAACCACATCGAGGCCATGATGAACGAGATTGTCGCCACGCCGTAACCTCAAATCAAAATAAGTACCCAATTGGGTACTTATTTTGGTGCGCCCGGAGGGATTCGAACCCCCGACACCCTGGTCCGAAGCCAGGTGCTCTATCCACTGAGCTACGGGCGCTTACCCTGACGTATTTTACTCTGTTAGTGGCAAAAAGTGAAACCGCCCGGAACATACCTTTTATGAGGTAGGTTCCGGGCGGAGGTTGGTACGTGGGTCAGGCGGGTTTGGTGAAAACCGCCAGGGCTGGCTTGGGCTGCTCATCGGCGGTTACCAAGCCCATGCCCGCTTCGTCGTCCCGGTAGGTGTACCAGGTGATAACTTCCACCCAATGGTACCCCGGGGTGTGCAGCAGCCAGAACATTTCGGCCGCCAGTGCGGCCTGCTCGGCTGGCGATACGTCTTTGGTGCTCCAAGCAACTTCAGTGATCCAGAAGCCAATGCCGCCATCGCCGTTGGCTTCCAGGACGCCCTGGCCCAACACCATCTGGCTCCAGCCGTCCTGGGCGTTGTCTTGTCCCGGCAGTGCACCATCGGTGTACGGGTGAAAGCCGATCTTGGTATTGGCGTCCAGGTGCTGATGCAAACCGGCAGCATACATGCCGTTGAGGAAATCCACCGGCAGCATCGCTTGGTCGCCAGCAACCGCCAGGCCACCGGTGATCACGATGGCGTCGGGGTTGGCCTGCCGCAAGCCGTGCTTGGCGCTGACGAAAAACTTCAGGTACAGCGCCGGATCGACTTTGGGCCAGTACTGCTCGAAGTTGGGTTCGTTCCAAACCTCGAAAGCTCTGACTTCGCCGAACTGCGGCTGGTTGTAGTGCTGGGCAGTAGCTTCGGTAAACATGCCAAAGGCGGCGGCGGCCGATTCGAGCGGGGCACAGATCTCGCCGCCCATACAGGAATCAGGGTCTTGACGCCCAGCAGCCCACCAGGGAGCGTAGCCTAGGACGAGAATCGGCTTCAGGCCAGCGGCGTGAATGTCGATGATGATGGGATCGAAATCACCGAAATCGTAATTACCGACGCCATTCTGGGGCGGTGTCTTCTCGACAGCTCGCCACTCGATGTCGATACGGACGCAGGTGGCGCCGGTGGCCTTGATGTCAGCCAGGTAGGCCGGGCGCCGGTCATCCAGCTCGGTCAGGCGATCGGCAATGCATTTCGTCAACTGCCGCTGAGTCTGGGTGCTTGATGCACCACTTGCTGCAGCAGACGGTGGGGTTGTTGAACCGGGGTTCGTAGATTTCGAATGAATCACAGTGACCAGTACCAGGATCAACATGATCAGTATCAGCGTCATACCGATCATGGGCCACTTCATAGGGCGACGGAATGACTGGTACGGCTCGACAGATTTGGGAGGATTGGGCATTTTGAATGCCGCCTTTCGCTCGAGATTCGATGAAGGTACAGTTGCTCACAAACTGATAATACTATACATATTTTTTATGTATTAGTCAATCTATGGCGGTTAAGGAGCTATGACTGAGACTTCAGTAAAGCCAGCTGTAGTTAAGATGGTGGCGATACTTTGGTTGCGGGCGGCATCGGGTCCGTAGATATACACAGGTTTGGCGGTGTCAATCTTGGGTAGTTCGCCGTCTTCGATGAGGGTGGCATCGAGGTTTACGGCACCCTTGGAGTGCTTGACCTTGAAGGCAGCTGCCGGACGGACATCAAGGATCATGCCCTGGTTTTTGGTGACCGCGGTGGTGGCGGCGGCTAACGTGATGACCGCGGCACCAGCCACTTGAGGCTGGGCGGTGGGAGTGGGATCTGGAGTAGTTGAGGCCGTCGAGGAGACCGCGGACGGAGCCTGGTGCGGTCGACTGGGCCTGATGTTGTCGGCTTGACGGGGACCTGAATAAAAGCCGAGAAAACCAGCCACAATCGCCAGTACCCCAATACAAGCACCAAAAACGCTTATGGCAATCTTCATGCTTTGATCATACCACAGCTTGATGCCCCTTTGTGCTGTATATTAAGGTTATGCTTTTTTACCAAGAGCGCATCCAAGATATCTACCGTCACTTCGAAACGACCGAGCAAGGCTTGTCCAATCATGAAGCCGCCAGTCGCCTCAAGAGCCACGGCCGCAACGAAATTGTTGTGACGACTGAGCCATGGTGGCACAAAGTGATTGAGCCATTCCGGAACGTATTCGTATTGGTGCTACTAGGAGCGGCAATTTTGAGTTTGACCACCGGCCACCTCACCGATGGCTTGATCGTGCTAGTAATCGTCGGCGTGAGTGCCGTGATTTTTTATGTGCAAAATTATTCAACTTCCCGAGTACTCAAGGCCCTCAGGCAATACAACAAGCAGATGGTAGAGGTGTGGCGAGGTGGCGAGGCTATGAGCGTGGCCTCAGAGGAATTGGTGCCGGGTGATGTGGTGGGATGTCATGAAGGCGATAAAGTACCGGCCGATTTGAGGCTTGTTAGAGTCCAAGATTTGCGCTGTGATGAGTCGATGCTCACGGGCGAAAGCTTGCCTACAGCCAAACAGCTACACCCGTTGACTGGCGAGCACCAGCCCTTCGAACAATCAAACATGCTATTCCAGGGTTCGTTCATCGTGAGTGGCGACGGTCTGGGCGTCGTGGTGGCCACTGGCAACCATACCGAATTCGGGCGGCTAGCCACCCTGGCTGAAGGCGAACGTATGACCAGCCCGGTGCAGGCCAAGATCAATAAGCTAGTTACTCAGTTGATGCTGGCGGCCATTGGGTTGGCGGCTTTGGTACTTGCCCTGGAGCTGGTGCGGGGCATTGGACCAGCGGAGGCTATTCGGTTTGCTTTGAGCCTGACCGTGTCACTGGTGCCCGAGGATTTGCCAGTGGCGTTGTCGATCATTTTGGTTTTGGGTATCCGGCGAATGGCCAAGCGGCATGCTCTGGTGCGCAATATGCAGGCCATTGAGGATCTCGGGATGGTAACGGTGATTGCTACCGACAAAACTGGGACCCTCACCAAAAACCAATTGGCCGTCCACCAGATTTGGCAGCCGGCCGGCGCCGGGCGACGGGTAGTAGCAGCGGGGCTGGCGGCCCTGGCGGCCAACCAGACAGACGGCCGCACCCACGACCCGCTTGACCACGCTTTACTGGAAGCTGCCGCCCGCCTGAGAGCCAAGATACCAAAGTCGTACCGGCTGCACGCCAGCTTACCTTTCGACCAGAATGCTGCCATGAGCGGCAATGTCTGGCGGGCAGGTCAGGGTTTTGAAATTGTCCTCAAAGGCGCCCCCGAGGGCTTGTTGCAACTCTGTCGACTGAGTGGACAGGAGCATGATCAAGCCATGGTAGCCTTGGAGCATTTAACCGGCCAAGGTTGGCGGGTATTAGCCCTCGCCCACACCAGTACAAGACGCGAGGTTTCAAAGCTGCACGAGTTGCCCAAAACCGGTTGGGTATTTGACGGGTTATTGGCGGTGGCCGATGAGGTCCGGCCCGAGGCTGCGGCCGCCATTCAGACAGCTCGGCAAGCCGGTATCGAGGTTATTATGATCACCGGCGACCACCGCAACACGGCTTATACCATTGGCAGACATTTGGGTCTCGTATCTGCGCCCAGCCAAGTTCTCGACAGCACCCAGGCTGACGTGATGCCCGAAAGCGGACTGCGACGGGCATTGCAAACTGCGAGAGTGTTTGCCAGAGTTACACCCGAGACCAAGTATCGCTTGCTAGGTGCCCTCAAGAAGCGAGAGATTGCGGCCATGACGGGTGACGGCGTCAACGATGTACCAGCCCTACGTAACGCCCATGTGGGCATTGCTATGGGTAGCGGCTCGGCTCTGGCACGGGAGGCCGGCGACATCGTGCTGCTCGACAACAACTTCAAGAGTATCGTGGAGGCTATCCGCGAAGGCCGGGCGATTGTCGCCAACATTCGCCGCATGTTGTTTTACTTGCTGGCAACCAGCGCCGGCGAAGTTTTAACTATGATTGGCGCCCTGGTGTTGGGTCTACCGCTACCAGTGGTGGCTGTACAGATCTTGTGGATCAACCTAGTAACCGATACCGCCCTCGTCATCCCCCTGGGCTTGGAGCCGGCCGAGCGTCAAACTATGACGACGCCGCCACGTGACCCCAAAGCACCCATTTTGGACCCAGTGATGATCGTGCGCATGGTCTTGGTGGCAGCAGTGATGGCGGCGGTGGCGCTGGCGACGTTCTACCTCTTGCTGCGCGGTCACGACACCGACTACGCCCGTACCGTGACGTTCTCGGTGCTGGTGGTGTGTCAGTGGGCCAACGCCATCAATGCCCGTACCGAATCGGCTTCGGTGTTCACGCGCTTCCGTGTGCCCAACCGCAGCCTGCGCATCGGGCTATCAGCCGCCTTCGTGATGCAGGTGCTAGCTCTTACCGTGCTGGCGCCGGTACTGCATTTGGTACCCGTGACGCTGACCGACATTTTACTGTATAACGGACTAGCTATCGTGGCGGTAATTGCCGTGAGCGAACTTCACAAATTATCTGTCAGACGGTAGGTTGATCCTGAAACTATCATCAGATTTCGACTTCTTGGTGCGCCCGGAGGGATTGGGGCTATCACCCCTTCCCTGTGGTGCTCGAAATATGCCAAAGCCAGCTCTGTCATATTTCTGCGCTCCTCGTCCACCGAACCCCGCGGGGCTTCTCACCCTGACGGGCGTCACAAACCAAAATAAGTACCCAATTGGGTACTTATTTTGGTGCGCCCGGAGGGATTCGAACCCCCGACACCCAGTACCGGAAACTGGTGCTCTATCCCCTGAGCTACGGGCGCAGACTACCCAAGAGTAGTTGATTTACCCGCAATTCTCAAGAGGTACGTACTGTGACACGACATATTGAACACCTTCCATTTAAACTTCACACTAGGAGG